>NZ_DASZAW010000078.1:0-17493 GCF_035944845.1 Devosia sp.
GGAGGGTAACGGTTGCCATGGCGCCTCTTATCGTCCGGCTGGGTCGGCGTAGCGCATCTCGGGCTGGATCGAGTACCAGTCCGGACGCTGCGGATCGCGGTCATAGGTGTAGCCGCCGACCTCGCGGTAATAGGCGGCGTACTGGGCGAGCTTGTCGCGGTCGACCTCGACGCCGAGCCCTGGCCCCTTGGGCAGGGCGATCTCGCCATCGACATATTTGAGCTTGCCGCCGACGATGATGTCGTCGAGCAGGTGATGGTAATGCGCGTCCGCCGCAAAGCTCATGTTGGGCAGCGCCGCGCCAAGGTGCAGCATCGAGGCGAGCTGGATGCCGAGTTCGCCCGAGGAGTGGACGCTGGCCCCGAACTGGAACGTCTCGAGCACCTGGCCGGCCTTGTAGGCCTGCCGCAGGCCGCCCCAGAACGTGGTGTCGAGCAGGATCACATCCACCGCGTCATGCTTGATGCAGCTTGCGAGCTGCTCGAAATTCACCACCACCGTATTGGTGGCGGTGGGAATGGAGATGCGGTCGCGCAACCGCCGCATGCCCTCGAGCCCGAAACACGGGTCCTCGAAATAGTCGTTGCGGATATGGGCGATCTGGTTGGCCACCCAGATCGACTCTTCCACCGACCACACCGAATTGGGGTCGAGCCGGAAGCGATCGCCGGGCAGCGCCTCGGCAATCGCCGAGAATACTTCGACATCGTGCTCGGGCGCGAAGACGCCGCCCTTCAGCTTGTGCGATTTGAAGCCGTGCAGTTGCTTCTGTCGCTTGGCCTCCCTGACCAGCGCCTCGGCCGAGAACTCGTCGCCAAAACCGTTCTTCTCGTTGCCGTAGCGATAGAACAGGTAGCTGGCGAACGGGATCTTTTCGCGCAGCGCCCCGCCGATCAGGTCGCAGGCTCGCACCCCAAGGGCTTTGCCGGCCACGTCCATGCAGGCCATCTCGAGCGCCGCATGCACCTGCATGCGTGAATTATAGAGGCTCGCCACGGGGTTCATGATCTTCCAGCGCAGCTGTTCGAGCTGCAGCGGGTCATGCCCTTTGAGGTAGGGCAGCAGGCCCTTGACCGCGGCCTCGGCGCTTTCGCCGCCGCCGCCGAGTTCCCCCCAGCCGGAAATTCCTTCGTCGGTCACCACCTCGACGATGGTGCGCACGAACCGCCCCCAATGGGCGCCCGACGCATGCCGCAGCGGCGCCTCGAGCGGCACGGCGACGGTGGTGGCCTTGATATCGACGATCTTCATTCGGTTGCGGTCTCGGCGTTTCGA
Source organism: Devosia sp. (assembly GCF_035944845.1). Taxonomy (GTDB): domain Bacteria; phylum Pseudomonadota; class Alphaproteobacteria; order Rhizobiales; family Devosiaceae; genus Devosia_A. The sequence continues at coordinate 1,276 of NZ_DASZAW010000078.1, forward strand.
ACGGGCAGGGGAGCCGTTCGCCGACGATCCGGGTGCTGCTTTTGTCGCATCCCGCATCGGTGTCGTGCTCCCTTGCCAAGCCGTTGTAGGTCTACCATACTAGTTGTGTCAATTGCCCTCGATCCTGTTCCAAACGAGCGGGCTTGGCAAGCGCCGACAGGGCGCGGCGGGCAATGACGGGGAAAAGCGGGAGGGACGTCGTGCCGATTTACGCATTCACCGGGAGCCTGACGCGCTCGATGCCGCAATACGGCGCGGCCAACGGCGAGGGCATTTCGCGGCTGAGCTTCGACGACGAAACCGGGCGGCTGGGCGCAGTGGATCGAGTCGGCGGCGTCGACGACACCGCCTGGCTGGTGACGGACGCAGCGCGCGGCCGGCTCTATTCGACCTGCGAGATCACCGGCACCCAGCAAAGTGCCATCGCCGCCTATGCGGTGGAGCCGGGTGGATTACGGCTGATCAACCGCCAGCCGACCCTCGGCAACGAGGCCTGCCATGCCAGCCTCTCGACCGACGGAAGATTCCTGCTGGTCGCCAATTACAACGGCGCCAACCCCGAGGGTTGGCCCGATGCGGCGCTCAGCGTCTTTCCGATCGCCGGCGACGGCTCGCTCGGTGCTGCGGTGGCAAACGTCCGCCACACTGGCAGCGGTCCCAACGCCGCGCGCCAGACCACGGCGCATGCCCATTGCGTGGTGCCCGCTCCCTCAGGCGACATCGTCTACGTCGCCGACCTTGGCATCGACCAACTCGTCGCTTACCGGCTCGGCGCCGATGGCAGCCTGACCCACGACGCAGCCCGAGATTTCACCCTGCCGCCGGGGCTCGGTCCGCGCCACCTGGTGTTTTCGGCCGATGGCAGCGCCATCTTCATGGTCAGCGAACTGATCCCCACCGTGGTCAGCCTCGGCGTCGATCCCGTAACCGGCGCGCTCAGCCAGCGCGACGCCTTCGCCATCCCGTCGCTCGATGGCGGCATCGTCCAGCCAGCAGGCATCGTGCTCAGCGCCGATGGCCGGCATCTGTTTGTGGGCTTGCGCGTCTGCAACGACATCCTGGCGCTCCGCATCGACGCCACGACCGGCAAGCTGACGCAAACCGGCCGCTGGCCGAGCGGCGGCGCCACGCCTAGGGATCTCGCCTTCTCGCCTTCCGGCCGGCACCTCGTCGTCGCCAACCAGGATTCCGATCGGCTGACCGTGTTTGCCGTCGACCACGCCGCCGGCACACTGTCCGACCCCCTTCAGCATTTCGATGTCGGCACGCCGATGTCGGTCAAACTCGCCGCCTTCTAGGCGGCTCCCCCTTCACCCCGTTCATCAGAGCCACCCATGATCAACGAAATCCTCTTCGTCCATCACAGCCATACCGACATCGGCTACACCCACCCGCAGCCGGTGGTGATGGAGTTGCACCGCCGGTTCATCGACGAGGCGCTCGATATCGCCGAGCGCACCGCCGATTACCCCGATGACGCCAAGTTCCGCTGGACCTGCGAAGTCACCGGCGGAACCATGGATTGGTGGGTGCATGCATCCAATGCCGACCGCGATCGCTTCCTCGCCGCGGTGAAACGCGGCCAGATCGAAGTCGCCGGCATGGGCTGGCACATGACCCCGCTGATGGACCACTCGATGGTCGTCGATGTGCTGAAGCCGCTGAAATTCTTCCGCGAGCTCGGCATCCCGGTGCGCTCGGCGATGAACACCGACGTCAACGGCCTGCCCTGGGGCGTCGTCGATGCGCTGCTCGATCACGGCATCACCGGCATCTCGATGGCCATCAACGAGCACTATGGCCATGCGCTGAAACCCTGGCCGCGCGCCTTCAACTGGCAGGCGCCGGGCGGCCGCAGCATCACCGCTTATAACGGCTTCATTTACGGCGTGACCTCGGATCGCAGCCTGCAGATCCCCACCAATATGGAAGAGGCCCGGGCTCGCGTGCCGCGCTGGGCCAGAAAGTGGGAGGCGACCGGCTATCCGCATCCCTTCCTGATGATGCAGATCACCAATGTCCGCTACCACGACAACGGTTCGCCGCAGGCGGCGCTGCCCGATTTCATCCGCAACTTCACCGAGGGCAACGCCTCGACCGGCGGCATCAAGCTCCGGCTCGGGACGATCAGCGAGTTCTTCGACCGCGTCCGCCAGCAGCCGGCTGAGACCATGGAGACTTTGCGCGGCGACTGGACCGACTGGTGGAATTTCGGCGCCGGCTCGACCGCACACGAAACCGCGCAGGCGATGCGCGGCCAGCGCGACCTCGATGCCGCCACCGGCCTCGACGCCTGGCACCCGACCGAGGCGCCGCGCCGTCGCGCCATGCTGCACGATGTCGCCCGCAAGGGCCTCGCGCTCTATGCCGAGCACACCTGGGGCGCCGACCGTTCGATCTCGCAACCCTGGTCGCCAGAAACCCGCACCCAGCAACTGCTGAAGCTCGCGACCGTCGCCGAAGGCGCCAGTGTCGCCCGCATGCTGCGCCGCGATGGCCTCGAGCGGCTGGGGATCGATGCCGGCGGCGACGAGCCGACGCTGCTGCTCTACAACCCGCATGGCTTTGCGGTGAAGCAGTCGGTGCGGCTGCCCTACCTGCCGCCCATGACCGATGCACCGGACCCCAAGCGCGGCTTCGGCCTCGAGGACCTGGTGCCCACCGGCCCCTCGACGCACCGGGTGCAGCGCCAGGACGTTGTCACCTCCGACCTGCCCGAGCCCGGCGCCTACTACACCGCCCCTGTGGAAGTCCCGGCGCTGAGCTATGTCACTATCCCGGCTGCCAAAGCCGCCGTCATGCCGAACGGCAAACTGTCGGCAAAAGACGGCGTGCTCTCCAATGGCCGCCTAGTGGTCACTTTCGATGCGGCCGGTGGGTTGAACTCGCTCAAGCTCGACGGCACCGAATATGCCGGCCCGGCCACGGAGCACCTGAAGTTCGGCATGCCGGTGCTGGAGCAGATCGCCTCGGGCATCCGCACCGACATGTTCGGCCAGCCCGACCTCGAGTCGCCCGATTGGCACCTTGCCTGGCACCGCGACTGGCAAGCCGAGCGCTTCGACGGCAAGCTGGTCGGCACCAGCGAAGCAGTGGAACGCGGCAATGCCCGCATCGTCCAGAGTTTCGAATTGCCCAATGGCGACAAGGTCGACGTGCTCTATCGCCTCGTCGGCGATGAACCGGTGCTGCATGTCGAAGCTACGGTCAAGAAGCAACCCATCACCGAGCCGCACGCCCTCTATCTGCCGATGCCGACTGCGCTCGCCGCGGGCTGGGACGCGCATTACGAAACCGGCGGCGCCATCGCCAAGCTCGACGATGAGCAACTGCCATATGCCAGCCGGCACTACATCACCGCGCAACGCTTCATCCGCATCGGCGACACCACGTCCGAAGTGACCGTCGCCTGCCCGGATGCGCCGCTCTGGCAGGTCGGCGGCTACACCTTCGGCCGCTTCGGCGATCCCGATGGCCGCGTCACCCGCGAACGCCCGACTCTGGTGGCATGGCTCACCAACAATTACTGGAGCACCAACTTCCAGGCCGATCAGGGCGGGCAGAGCAAGTTCCGCTTCACCCTGGTGCCGTCGCCCCGCCGCGAACTCGGCGCCTCGGCCCAGGCCGCACTCAGTTACGCCCAGCCGCTGGCCGCGCATGTCTACGCCGAACGTGGGCCGGTCAGGGCCACCGCCGCGAGCCTCTTGCAGCTCGATCTCGGCACCGCCCTGCTCACCCGGCTCGAGGCCGATGGCAATGGCGTGGCGCTCACCGTGCTCAACCCCGGTGACAGCGCGGTCACCGCCAGGATCGGCGCCGGCAGCTTCAAGCCGAGCCAGGCCAGCCGCACGCCGCTTTCGGGCGGCGCCGGCGAAGCCCTGCCGGTCAGCGGCGGCGCCGTCAGCTTCCCCGTCGCGCCCCGCGCCTGGACCCGCATTGCCCTGAGCTAAATCTACTCTCTGGAGGAGGAACCCCGTGAGCAAGATCAAGACGATCTACATCTGCAACCACGCCCACACCGATATCGGCTTCACCGACTATCAGGAGCTGGCCTTGCGCCAGCACGGCGAGTTCGTCGGCCAGGCCCTCGATCTGATCGAGGCCACCGACCGCTATCCGGCCGAGGCGCAGTATCGCTGGACCGTCGAGACCACCGGGCCGTTCCTCCGCTACCTCCGGCAGGCGAGCCCCGCCGAGGTGGCCCGCTTCCGCCACTGGCACGAGCAGGGCCGCATCGATATCGCCGGCATGCAGTACAACATGACGCCGCTGCTCAATGTCGAGCAGATGCACCGCTCGCTCTACCCGCTCAGGGCGCTGCGCGACGAGTTCGGCTTTCACGTCGAGGCCGCCATGCAGGACGACGTCAATGGCGTCAGCTGGCTCTATGCCGATCTCCTCGCCGATCTGGGCATCAAGTTCTACACCGCCGCCATCAACCCGATCCGCGGCGCCCGCCCAAAACCGTTCCCCGGCGCCTTCCGCTGGGAAGGCCCGAGCGGCAAAAAGGTGCTGGCCTGGAACGGCTATCACTATCTGTTCGGCCGCAGCCAGGCCGGTCTCGGCAACTGGGACCTGGTCGATCGGCTGCTGCCGCGCTGGATCGACGAGCTCGAGAACGACGCGAGCTATCCGTTCGATTTCCTCTACTGCGAATCCACCCACCCGGTGCGCGTCGATAACGGTCCGCCCGATGCACGCATGCCGGATTTCGTCCGCCGCTGGAACGACGAGCGCCAGAATGTCCGCATGGAGTTCATCACCGTCACCGATTTCGGCCGGCTGCTGGAGGACAAGTATTCGAAGGTCATCGGCACGCAGCGCGGCGACTGGACCGATCACTGGGCCGATGGGGTCGGCTCCTCGGCCTTCGAAGTCGGCGTCAACCGCGCCGCCCACGAGATCGTCGGCATCGGCGAGGCGCTCGAGGCCTGGCGTCGCAGCAAGGGGCAGGGCGACTGGAATGCCGCTCGGGCTGCCGGCATCTACGAGTCGATGACGCTGTTCGACGAGCACACCTGGGGTGCCTATTCCTCGGTGGAAGCGCCGCACTCGCTGTTCAGCCAGGCGCAGTGGAACCGCAAGGCCGGCTTCGCCTACACCGCCGCCATGGAAGGCCACGGCACCGTCGCCAAGGCCGCCAATGCGCTGGCCGCGCCGCTCGGCACCAAGGGGCCGGAAGGCATCTTCAACCTCGGCAACCTCGATCCCAAGGAAGCCTTCGAGGCCTCGGGCATCGACGAGGTGCTGGTGTTCAACACGCTGCCCTGGGAGCGCCGGGTCATCGTCGAGGAGCCCGAACCGCGTGGCGGCGCCGCGCCGGTCGGCATGCTCGATACCTTCTTCAACCGCCGCAGCACCTGGGGCGGCCCGCGTCCCTACCCGGAAATCCGCCGCGTTGCCGGCACCATCCCGCCGATGGGCTACGCCTTCCTCGACTTGAAGAAAGGCGTCCCGGCCGGTGACCTCAAGGCCAGTGGCGATACCATCGAGAACCGCCATTATCGCATCCGCATCGACGGCAAGACCGGCGCCATCGCCGAGCTCTTCGACAAGGCGCAGGGCCACGATTTCGCCGGCACGTACCAGGGCTGGGGCCCGGGTGAATATGTCTACGAAACCGTCGACTCCCCCGACGATCGCCTCGCCATCGCCGATATCAGTTTCGACAAGCCGGAATTCTTCACCGGCCACACCGACACGCCCTGGAAGCGCGAAACCGCGACCAAGGTGACGCTCGATCCAGCGACGATTTTCGAAGGTCGCGCCTCGATCGCCGTTCACATCGAGGCGCCGGGTGTTTCCGCCGCGACGGTGGTCTACGCCCTCGATGCCGACACCAAATGCGTCGTCGTCGACTGGAGCATCGCCAAGCTTGAGCATGCCGATGCCGAGGCGGTGTTCGTCGCCTTCCCGTTCAACCTCGGGAAGCCCGATTTCCTGCTCGATCTCAACGGCATCCCCGCTGTGCCCAATACCGATCAGCTCGATGGTGCCGCCAAGGACTGGTACCCGGTCGGACGCTGGGTCGATGTCAGTGATACGAAGCGCGGCGTTACCGTCGTGCCGCTCGATGCACCGCTGGCGCACCTGGGCGGCATCACCACCGGCAAGTGGAACCGGACCCTTCAGCCTGAAGGCCCGACGATCATGAGCTGGGCGCTCAACAACCACTGGCTGGTGAACTTCAAGTCGGCCCAGTCCGGCCGCATCCCGCTGCGCTACCGCCTCACCACCCACGAAGGCCCGGCTGACGCCGCGGCCGCAGCAAAGTTCGCCGCCGAAGTCGCGATCCCGCCGGTGGCGATGCGCGACATCAAGCCGACAGGCCAGCTGAGCGACAGCTTCTTCGGCACCGACGCGACGTCGCCGGTGCTGGTCACCGTCAAGCCGGGCGAGGACAATGGCTGGGTGGCGCTGCGCCTGCAGAACCTCTCCGAGAAGCCGGCCAGGCAGACGGTGATCTTTACCGGCAACCCGGCAGCTGCCCGCAACGCCGACCCGATCGAGCATCCGGGTGCGGCGATCGCGCTTGATGGCAAGGCGTTGACGGTGGAGGTGCAGCCACGGGAGATCAGGACGGTGCTGGTGCGGTTTACGCCGGAGGGGTGACGTCGACAGGTCAGCGCGTGTGGCCACCCCCACCCTTGATCCCTCCCCACAAGGGGGAGGGAGACCTGACTGCCAGGTTCGGTTCTTTCGCTTTCCCTCCCCCTTGTGGGGAGGGTAGCGCAGCTAGGGCCAACGGCCCTTAGCGCAGCTGGGTGGGGGCGGGCGGCAGCCGATACCCTACACGACCTCCGCCGCTTCCACCCCAATCCGATACCGTGTCACGAACCGCTCGCCGGCACTGAACCGGCGGGCCGTCTTCGTCCCCCGCCTTGAGATCGGATTGTCCGCCACCGAGATCTGCGGCCCCAAATCAAACGCCGAACAGATCGGCTCGAACCCGAGCGCCAGGTGCCGGCCGTTCCATGGGGCCATCTGCCGGCCGCGGTTCGACATCCAGAGCAGGGCGCTCGGATAATGCTCGGGGTTCCAGCTGAGCCGCACCCGATAGCCCTCGGCGCTGTTCCACAGCGACGCCGTCCCCGGCATGTCCAGGAGCTGCAGGATTTCCTCGGTCGCCTGCGGCAACGGCACCCGGCTGACATCGAGCCGCGACCCGTCCTTCAGCGCTACATCGCGCCACGGCGTCTGGAACCGACCCTGCTCGAAGATCGAGGTGTCGTCTACCGGTCCGGGGAAGGTGGCGCCGGTGATCCCGTCCCCCACTTCGATATGCATGGCGCCGACCTTGCTCGGCAGCCGGAACGAGGGATGGAGGCCCAGCGGCAAAGTGCAGTCGGCCCGCACCTCGATGACGAGCTGGAAGTCCAGCGCCGTCGTCTGCGGATCGGGGGTGACGCGCCGGTGCAGCGCCTTGATCGGATGTCTGTCAGGGTAGGCGATGCTCAGTGCGATGCTGCCATCGGCTGCGGCCTCGAACTGCCAGTCATGGTTGGAGCTGAAGCCATGCGGGTCGGTATCGACCGTGGGGCGTGCCGTCGATCCCGGCCAGTCGCCGTTCGCCGGGCGATCCCCGTCTACCCCGAACGGTACACAGGGCCATTCGCCGCGCAGCCGCTTCAAAATGCCGGGCAGGGCCTCGCCACCGGGCTCGTTCGCCCATGGCGCCACCTGGAACGGCGCCACCTGCCGGCCGTCGGGCAACACGAACAGCGTCGGCCCAAGCATCCCACCCAGGCTCTCGACGCTGACCAAGCCATGCGCCCAGACCAGCGATCGCGTTTCACCCGGCTTGGTCATCGTCACTCCCTTGTTTTCATTCGCCCGACACTCGCCCATGACGGCTGCGCCGACAACCCGCCGCTCAGCGCAGGGTCGTCTCGAAGGCGGCGAGCACCGCGGCCACGGTGCCACGGACGTGGTCCGCGTTGATCCGTCCGGCGGCCTCGGGATCGCGGCAGCGGAACGCCTCGAGCAGCGCGTGGTGCTCGGCGCGCACCCGCTCGGCAAACGCCTTGTCGCGACCGTGCTTGTTCATCAAGCCTTCGCTGAGGCCATAATATCGCGCGATGAGGTCGGCCGCTTCGACATTGCCGCCATGCGTGTTGATGAAGCGGTGGAAGGCCCGATTGGCGGCGTCGATGCGGGCCCAGTCCATCGCCTCGATCGCCGCATCGTGCTCCACCTGCAAGGCTTCGAGCTGGCGCAGCGATGACAGCGAGGCCTCCTCGGCGAACTGCCGGGCGAGGTAGCATTCGAGCGCCTCGCCGATCTCGCTGGAGTGGACCAGCCGGTTGCGGTCGAGCCGGCGCACCCGCGCTCCATGATTGGGGATCATCTCCACCAGCCCCTCGCCCTCGAGCTGCTGCAATGCCTCGCGCACCGGCTGCACGCTGACCCCGAAGCGGTCGGCGATCGCCGTCATGGTCAGCCGGCCGCCAAGGGGGATGTCGCCGGCGAGGATTTCGCTGCGCAGCAGGTTGGTGACCCGCTGGTAGCTGGTCTCGGTCTTGGGGGCGGAACTGTCCGGGATCATGGCAACCTCACATCGTATACGATGTTGACACATTTGATACGATCTTGCATCGTCCTATACGTTGCGCAGGACGGGGAGGTCCAGCGCATTCCCGACGGGCCGCGCCTCGCCGCCTGGTCCAGAACATGAAGGCATCCCCATGGATCGCAACGACTACCGCGGCATCTTCGTGATCGTCACGACGCCGTTCACCGACGACTTCCGGCTGGATGAAGCGGCTCTCGAGCGCACCCTCGACTTCTGCCTTGCGGCGGGCGTCCATGGCGTCGTCGCCAACGCGCTGGCCAGCGAAGGCGGCTACCTCAGCGAAGCCGAACGTCGCCGCGCCGCCGAGATCGTTGTGGCGAAGGCGAGGGGCAGGGTGCCGGTGATCGTTGCCGTCTCGGCCCCGCACTATCACCTCGCCGTCGCCTTCGCCCGCCATGCCGAAAGCATCGGCGCCGATGCGGTGATGTCGCTGCCGCCGACGCTGCACCCCTCGAGCCCGGCCGACATCAAGGCGCACTACACGGCGATCGGCGCCGCCACCGCGCTGCCTTTGGTGATCCAGAACGTCTCGGGGCAGGGCGCCTCGCCGCTGAGCGCTAGCCTCATCGCCGAGCTGGTGAGCGAGATCCCTACCGCCCGCTTCGTCAAGGAAGAGTCCGGCTACCCGGCCCAGACTGTCGGCGAGATCATCCGGCTCTGTGGCGACAAGCTTCAGGGCGTGATGGGCGGCAAGGCCGGCAAGACGCTGATGGAGGAGGCTCGTCACGGCGTCTCCGGCACCATGCCGGCCTGCGAGATCGCCGACGTGCACGTGGCGCTGTGGAACGCCATCGAAGCCAAGGACGACAAGCGCGCCCGCAACATCTTCCAGCGCCTGCTGCCGCTGCTCGACATGGAGAGCAATTACGGCATGCCGCTGATGAAGGAGGTGCTGAAAGCCCGTGGCGTGATCCCCAGCACTGCCGTCCGTCAATCCGGCTTCCGGACGCTGGACGATGCCGCCCGCGCCGAGGCCGCCGCCATCATGGACGACCTCGCCGACCTGATGCTCCCCGCCTATATGCACCGCCGCTGAGCGGTCGAAACCCGCAACACCGAGAAAGCAGATGACCGACAAGCAACTGGGGCGGATCGAAAACGCCATATCCACCCACTCGAACCCGTCCGAGCTCCGCATCACCGACATGCGGCTCGCCGTGGTGGCCGCCAACTACGACTACCCGATCCTCAGGATCGACACCAACCAGGGCGTCTATGGGCTTGGCGAAGTGCGCGACGCCGGCCATGCCGTCAACGCGCTGCAGTTCAAGTCGATGCTGGTCGGGCAGAACCCCTGCAACGTCGACATGATCTTCCGCACCATCAAGCGCTTCGGCAACTGGGGTCGCGAGGGCGGCGGCGTCTCGGGCATCGAGATCGCGCTGATGGATCTGATCGGCAAGGTCTACGGCGTACCGTGCTACCAGTTGCTCGGCGGCAAGCATCGCGACAAGGTCCGTCTCTACGGCGACACCCCGACCCCCGACGATCCGACCCCGGAAGATTTCGTCGCCGCGGTGCTCGGTCGTCGTGACCGAGGCCTGACCTGGATCAAGTTCGATTTGCGGCCCTCGCTGTTCGAGACCGGCGACAGCCCGCTGATCGGCAACGACGCTAAATATGACTTCCCCTACGAAGAAGGCCGGCCGTTCAAGGCGCCGATGCATGGCCGCGGCGTCAAGCTCACCGACGCCACCATCGAGCGCGCCGCGCACGTCGTCGGCGAAGTCCGCCAGGCCGTCGGTCCCAACGTGCAGATCTGCGTCGATCACTTCGGCGAGGGCTACCTCACCTCCGACGAGGTCATCCGGCTCGGCAAGGCACTCGAAAAGTTCGATCTCGCCTGGATGGAAGACCCGGTGTCACGCTTCGACATCCCGGGCCACAAGAAGATCGCCGACGCGCTCCTGACCCCGATCGCCGCCGGCGAGGACCTCTACCTGCGTGACGGCTTCCGCGAGGCGATCCGCACCCGCGCCTTCGACATAGTCCACCCGGACCTGCTCACCTCGGGCGGCCTGATGGAAACCAAGCGCATCTCCGACGACGCCGAAGAGGAAGGCATCCCGACGGCGCTGCACTGTGCCGGCTCGCCCATCGGCTTCATGGCCAATATCCACACCGCGGCTTCGATCTCGAGCTTTCTCGCCTGCGAGCATCACGGCCTCGACCTGCCGTTCTGGGAGAGCCTGGTCACCGGCCTCGAGCCCAAATACATGGCCGACGGCTACGTCACCGTGCCCGACAAGCCGGGCCTCGGCATCGACCTCAACCTCGAGGCGATCGAAGCGAACCTGCGCACCCCCGGCACCATGTTCCTCCCCACCGACGAGTGGAACACCCCCAAGCTCGGCTTCTGGCGCCCGGACGATCGCTGGCCGGAGTAGAAACTGGACGTGCAGTCGGCACGGTCCCTTCTCCCCTCAGGGGAGAAGGTGGCGCGAAGCGCCGGTTGAGGGGTGAAGCGGCGCAACAAGCGCTCGCTGAGAAGCTGAACCCCTCACCCCAGCCCTCTCCCCTCAGGGGAGAGGGGGCGCATTGCCGCACCAATCGCTGCTGGACTCAAGCAGGTCATGGGTCTATGTGAACCACGTCATCGGGCTTCGCCGCCTGATGACTGAGGCCCAACTGGAGATTCCACCTCCTGGTTGGGCCTCTCTGTTTTCCGGTGATCGTTTGGATGGCGGTTGCGCCGTTCGCTCCACCCGCTCGGTGTCATCCCAGCGAAGGGGACCCAACTTTCCTCCGGCGCCGGCTGTGGAATGGGTCCCTGCTTTCGCTGGGGTGACGACCGGTAGAGCAGGCAACACGGTGGCCGCTTCATTGATAAAGCGATCTACTTCACCGTCACCGGCGCCGTCGACCCGCGCAGCCGGAATTCCGGATCGATCAACACTTCGGCCAGTGGCAGCGAGCGGTTCGCGGTCAGCGCCACGATGGCGCGGGTGGTGTTCTCGGCAATGCGCTCGACCGGCTGTCGCACCGCGGTCAGCGGCGGGTCGGTGAAATCCAGCATGTAGGAATCGTTGTAGCCGATCACCGAGATATCGCCGGGGATTCGTAGCCCAGCGCGCTGGATGGCGCGCATCGCCCCGAGCGCCATGTCATCGCTCGACGCCACGATCGCCGTCACGCCCAGTTGCAGCAATTCCTCGGCGGCGTGCCGGCCCCCTTCGACATTGTAGTATTGCCGCACCACGAAATCCTCGGAATTGGGGAGTTCGCGCCGGTCCATCGCCTGCACGAACCCCTCGACGCGGCGGTCGGCCGGGGTGTTGCCAACCGGGCCGGCGCACATGCCGATGCGGCGATGCCCCAGGTCGTAGAGATGCGCCACCGCCATCTCGGCGGCGCGCCAGTCGTCGGTCGAAAACACCGGCGAGGGCGTATCGGGAAATCCGCCATTGACGCAGATGAACGGGATGCCGCGCGATTGCAGCAGCTGCCGCGCTACCGGATCGGCATTGCGCACCGTATTGCTCGACGACAGGAACACCACGGCGGCGATGCCGGCATCGATCATCGCCTCGACATAGTCGCGCTCGCGTTGCGTGCCCGGGCAGATCACCGCGCGCAGGCCATAGGGCGCGATTTCATTCTCGATGGCTTCGCAGAGGTCGGCAAAGATCGCTTCGGCGACGCCGGGCACCAGCAGCAGCACCAGCTCGCCCTTCAGCTGCCGCTCATAGCCGGCCTTCTTCATCGCGGCTTCCACCGCCTCGCGCGTCGCCGCCGACACGCCGTACTTGCGGTTGAGCACCCGGCTGACCGTGGCTTCGCTGACTCCGGCGAGCTCCGCCACCGTGGCCAGTCCGATGTTGGCAGCCGGCGAGCGGGGGCGGTGCCGATGCGCCGCGCCCTCCGTCCCACCGGTGCGGCCGCGCTGTTGGCGCGATCCGTTGCTGTCGTCGGACCTGTCCACGATGCCTCTTGTCGTTACTCGTTCAGAACCTTGAGCGTTGCGATACCAGACACCGGAATGGTGAGTTCGGTAAGCCCCTCAGTGCTGACTTCAAGCGGTATACCGATATCGCCATGGGCGGAGTGGGCGATGCCGCTCAGCCGCATGGGCTTGCCGGTCCATCGCACAACGATCCGATCGTGGGAAGTCGCGTTGAGCAGCTTGAGTTCGTCGACCCCGTCGAGCCCGATCTCGACCACCATTTGCTGATAGACGCCGACCACCAGCCGCCCCTGGTGCCGCGCCTGCACCACCGGATAGCCTTCCGATGGCAGCCCGGCGCTCACTTCGCCGAACAGCACGGCTTCGCGGTCCTCCATCCAGCTCTCGAGCACCGTCTGCACGGCTTTGCGCTGCGCCCACGGCAGGCTGGTGAGATCCATCGACACCTGCGGCACGCTGAAATAGGCGTTGAGCAGCTGTCGCGCCGCCGGCTCCGCGCCGGCGCGATGGTCCCACACGGTCGGGTCGGAGTGGATCACCTGGCCGGCAGCGATCATCCGCATGTTCACCGTGGCACGGCGGTTCTGGTTGGCATCGACCGGGCAGTCGCCCACCCGCAGCAGGTTGCCATATGGCGCGGTGGCCGGCCCGACATAGGCCTGCCGGAACTCGATAAGCACCTCGTCGAGCCCGGCGGCCTGCAACTCTGCCTTCAGTTGCTGGAGGGTCGCGTGCAGGGCCTGCCCGACATCGGGAATGTCGCCGCCGGTTGGCGTCCCCTGATAAGCGACGACGCCATCGAGAAAGTCGATCTTCAGCCCGTCGACACCATAGTCGCGCACCAGCCGAACGCAGGTGGAAACGAAGTGGTCGCGCACTTCCTGGTGGCGCGGGTCGAGCGCCGAGGCGCGCCAGCCATCGGCATTGTGATAGGGCGCGAACTGCTTCAGCCGCGCGTAGGCCTCGCTGTTCTCGCCCAGCAGCAGTGGCGCCACCCACAGGATCACCGACATGCCGAGCCCGTGTACCCGGTCGATATGCCCGGCCATATCGGGGAACTTGACGGGGTCGGCGACCCAGTCGCCGCAACCCGCATACCAACGGCCGGTGGCGAGCTTCTGCCAGCCGTCGTCGATGATCACCGCCTTGCAGCCGAGTTCCGCCGCCAGCGCCGCATCCCGTTCGATCTTTTGGGCATCGATGTTCTGCGCATAGGCATACCAGGTGCAGTAGACCGGCACCGTGCCGGCAAAGGGGACCGGCAGGGGCTCACCGATATCGTCCCGCAGCCAGTCGCGCAGCAGCCCGACCGCCTCGGCGTGCCCGAGCCCGGCCCGCGCCGTGGCGAGGCGGATAGTGCGTGGCCCCTTGGGGTCATGCTCGTAATAGATGACGAAGCTCTTGTGCTCCTCGGACACGCCGAAGCGCAGCTGGCTTTCCTCGATCTGCCGGTCGAAGCAGAAGGCGAGGATCGAGTTGCCGTGCCGGTCATAGACGCAGCCGAGCGGGCTGGACGAGATAATGCTGGTCTTGTCGCGCCCGCTCCAGTCGGCCGGCAGTGCCCGCATCGAAACGTTGGGGTACCAGTAGCCCTCGACGTCGCCGAGCGGTACTTCCAGCGAGACTCGAAACATCGCGCCATCGGTTTCGATCGTCGTGATCTCGAGATTGCCAACACTCTGTTTGCCGACCACCCGGCAGCCGGTGCCGAGCGTCACCTCGACGCCGGCAATGCCGGTGGCGGCAGGGGCCATGACGGATGCGTAGTCTTCCAGCAGCACGGTGCCAGTCTCCTAATGCTATTGCTTGACCGCGCCGGCGAGGATGCCGGCGACGAAATGACGTTGCAGGAACAGGAACAGCCCGAGCACCGGCAGCACCGACACCATGGTGCCGGCGAGCAGTTGGCCGTAATCGGTGTCGCTGAGCCCCTGCATCGAGGCGAGCGCCACGGGGACCGTGTAGGCGTCTGAGGTCCTGAGCACGATCAGCGGGTAGACGAAGTCGTTCCACTGCGCGAGAAACAGGAAGATCCCCAGCGCCGCGAGCGCCGGCCGCATCGTCGGCAGGACGATCTGCGCAAAGATGCGGAACTCGCCGGCGCCATCGACCCGTGCCGCCTGGATCAGTTCATCGGGCACCGATTGCATGGTCTGCCGCATCAGGAAGATGCCGAACGGCAGCGCCAGGTTGGGCAGGATCAGCGCCTGGTAGGTGTTGAGCCAGTTGAGCTGCACCATGATCTGGAACAGCGGCACCAGAGTCACCTGCGAGGGCAGCGCCAGGATCACCAGCACCGTGCCGAACAGCACGCCCTGCCCGGCAAAGCGGAACTTGGCGAAGGCATAGCCGGCTGCCGTGCAGACGAGCCCGCCCAGCAGCGCATAGATGGCCGCCACCAGCGTCGAGTTGAGCACCGCCTGGCCGAACCCTTCGCCGACGAACAGGTTCGTGAGGTTGACCCACAACTGGTCGCCCGGCACGAGGTTCGGCGGGTTGGAAAAGATGTCGCGCGTCCGATGGGTACTGGCGACGATCAGCCAGTAGAACGGGGCCAGCATCAGCACGGCGCCGATGGCGATGACGATGCTGACGGCGAAGCTGGCGGTGCGCGCCCGGGGACTGCGATCGATCCTCATGCCTGCTTCTCCCTGAGGAACCGGAACTGGATCAGCGCGATCACCCCGATAATGCCGGTCAGCACGTAGCCGATGGCCGAGGCGTAGCCGAAATCGAAGTACTTGAAGCCGTTCTGGTAGAGGTACATGCCGATGGTCAGGGTGGCGTTGTTGGGCCCGCCATTGGTCAGCACGTACGGCTCGTCGAACAGCTGCAGCGTGCCGATGGTCGAGAGCACCACGGTAAGCGTTATGGCTGGCCGAAGGCCGGGCAGGGTGATGTGCCAGAAGCGCTGCCAGGTGCTGGCGCCGTCGATCTCGGCGGCCTCATAGAGCTCGCCGGGGATCGACTGCAGCTGCGCCAGGTAGATCACCGCGCTGTTGCCGGTGTAATGCCAGGTCAAGGCGATGATGATCGAGACCTTGGCCCATACCGGATCGGCCAGCCACGGCACCCGCGGCAGCCCTACGGACTCGAGCAGGAAGTTCACCAGCCCATAGTGGTTGTTGAGCAGCGTCGAGAACAGGATGCCGTAGGCGACCAGCCCCATGACGATCGGCACGAAATACGCGGTGCGCCAGAAGGCGCGGAACTTGAGGAGCGCCGAGTTGAATGCGACGGCCAGCACCAGCGCCAGCCCCAGCATCAGCGGCACCTGGGTGACGAGGATGATCACCGTGTTGCTGAGCGCCTTGTAGAAGATCGGATCGGTGGCGAGCCGGGCGTAGTTGCCCAGCCCGACAAAGGTGGTCTGCCCCTTGATGATCTTGGTGAGGCTCAGCCAGGCTGCATACAGATACGGGTAGACCTTGAAGCCGGCGAACAGCAGCAGCACGGGCAACAGGAACAGGTAAGGCGTGAGGCGCGGCGCGGAGCCTCGCCAGCGCCGGCGCGTGGCCGGCTGCAGCTTGGACGACGTCATCTGGTTCACCGGAAGGGAGCAGGGCGATCGCATATGAAGAGCCACCGATCTCTCAGTGGCCCTCCACCGCGCAGCGGGGGAGGGGGACCAGCGGAGCTGGTGGAGGGGGCGACCACAAACACCGGCGCCTCCGGCCGCCCCCTCCACCGCCTTCGGCGGTCCCCCTCCCCCGTTGCACGGGGGAGGACCACTGAGAGTCCC
>NZ_DASZAW010000079.1:0-47784 GCF_035944845.1 Devosia sp.
CTCTGCCAGTACATCGCCATCAGCATGTCGCCGCCATTCATGATGGCGCTGGCGTCCCAGGTCTGCTCTTCGGCAGTGCGGACGATCGGCAGGGTGTCGCGCAGCAGGTCGCGGGTCAGTTCCCAGGCTTTCATGGGCTACTCTCGTATCTAGGGGTGGTCAGGAAATCTTGCGGGCTCTGGCCTGTCGGCGCGCCGCGTAAACGGTGAGCATGACGGCTGGCACGATGTAGGGGATCATCTGCATCAGCTCACTGGGCAGGCCTTTGGTCTGCATGGTGATGGCGACGGTTTCGGCGATGCCGAGCACGGCGGCCGCGGCGAAGGTGCCCCAGGCGGTGCCCATGCCCATCACCTCGGCGGCGAGCGCGATGAAGCCGCGGCCGGCGGTCATGTTCTGGGCGAACCAGCTGACATAGCCCATCGAGAGGTAGGCGCCGGCCGCGCCGCCGAAGACGCCCGAGAGGGTGAGGGCATAGAGCTGCACGCGATTGCGCGAGATGCCGGCGGCAGCCGCCGCCTTGGGGTCGGAGCCGACGGCGCGGACATGGAGGCCGAACGGGGTGCGGGCCAGCATGATGGCGACGGCCGGCACGGCGAGGATCGCCACATAGGTCAGCATGTGGTGCCCGGAAAGCAGCGGGCCGAGCACCGGCACGTCGCCGAGCAAGGGGATGTCGATATCGGGCAGCACGCCGCTTTTCAGCGCGCCCGACATCCCCTTGTCGCCGGTGGCAAGGAACAGGCCCAGCGTCGTCGCGGCCAGCGCTGCCATGTTCAGCGCGATTCCGGTGATGATGAACTGGGTCCCGAGACCATTGATGAAGAACGCCATCAGGGCGCCGAGCAACCCGCCGCCGACCAAGGCGGCGAGCAGCCCGAGGAACGGGTTGGCGGTGGCGGCGCTGACCAGCACCCCGATCAGCGCGCCCGACAGCATGATGCCTTCCATGCCGATATTGAGGACGCCTGCCCGATCGGAGATCAGGACGCCGAGTGCTGCGAGCAGCAGCGGGGTCATCACCCTCAGCACGGTGGCGAAGATGGCGGGATCGCCGATGGCGCCAAAGAACTCGATCATGCGCCTTGCTCCTGGCCCTTGATGTCGCGGATCAACCGCAGGAAGGCCGGGTGGCGGAAGATGGCGGCCGCGGTGACGGCCAGCATGATGGCGGCAGTGACCAGCCCGACGATTTCTGAGGGCACGTCGAGGTTGCGCGCCAGCATGTCGCCGCCGACCTGCAGGTAGGCGAGGAACAGGGCGGCCGGGATGACGAGGAACGGGTTCTCGCGGGCGAGGATGGCGACGGTGATGCCGGTCCAGCCATGGCCGGGCAGGGCCGTCCAGGAGAAGCGGCTATAGAGCCCGAGCACTTCGATGGCGCCGGCCATGCCGGCAATCAGCCCGCCGGCGATCTGCGCCTGCGTCAGCAGCTTGGAGGAAGCGAGGCCGAGATGGCTGGCAAAGCCGGGGCTCGAGCCGACAATGCGGATATTGAGGCCGGAGCGGGTGCCATAGAGCCAGATGCCGCCGAGGAGGCACGCGACGAAGGCGATGACCACACCGGTATGAAGCCGGGTGCCCTGCAGCAGCCGATCAAGGGTGAAATCGGCTGGCAGCTTGTAGGACATCAGCGCGCCGGCATTGGGGTCGCGCAGCACGTAGTTGAGGAAGTAGACCCCGGCGAACAGGAAGGCGAAGTTCAGGACCAGCGAGTTGACCATCTCGGAAGCGCCGAAGCGCACCCGCAGATAACCCGGCACGATGCAGGCGAGCGAGCCGACCAGGGCGCCGATGAGGATCGCAGCGGGCGTGGCGACGAGCCCGGTCAGCGGCAGCAGCACGGCGGTCGCGGCAGCGGCGAGGCCGCCGAGGAAGAAGCTGCCCTCGACGCCGAGGTTGAACATGCCGGCGCGGAAAATGATGGTCGCGGCGAGACCGGTCATCATGGTCGGCGTCGCCGCCTCTAGAATGTTGCCCATATGGCGGATGGTGCCGAACGGGCCGAGGATGAACAGCCGCAGTACCTCGAACGGATCGGGCTGCGACAGCGCCAGTGGCACCAGCACGGCGAGGATCACCAGGGCGATGACGAGCGCGGTGAGGGCGAATTCGGTGAGGCCGGCAAGGATGGAGCGGGTCATGCAGCCGTCTCCAGCCCGAGCATATAGGGGCCGAGCGCCGCGGGCGTCAGGCCGGCATGGTTTGCGAGATCGGCGACGATCTTGCCGTTGAACAGCACCAGCACGCGATCGGCGAGGCGCAAGAGCTCATCGAGATCGGCGGTGATCAGCAGCACGGCGGCGCCGTTGCGGGCGGCTTGATCGATGCGGGCATGCAGCAGCGCCGCGGCCGCGACATCGACGCCGCGGGTCGGCTGGTCGGCGATCAGCAGTTTCGGTGAGCCGGCAAGTTCGCGCGCCGCGATCAGCTTCTGGGCATTGCCGCCCGACAGTGAATCCAACCGCTCGCCGGTGCCGCCGGCCCGCACCGCGTAATCAGCGATCATCTGCTGCACGCGCTTCCTGATCGCGCCGCGGCGGAGGAAGGGGCCCCAGTGCAGCGCCTTGTCGCCATCGGTGCCGGCAATGGCGTTATCGGCGAGGCTGAGGGCAGCGGTACCGCCGCGGGCATAGCGATCGGCGGGCAGGTAGGCGAGGCCGGCCCTGCGCCAGTCGGGCGCCGCGGCGCGCGACATGTCGGCGCCGGCCAACCGGATGTGGCCGGTGGCCGGGTGCATCAGGCCGCTCAGCACGCCGACGAGGCCGCGCTGGCCGCTGCCATCGACCCCGGCAATGCCGACGATCTCGTCGGCGCGGATCGATAGCGAGATGTCCTCGATCCGGTCGGCCGGGTCGCGCGAGCGGGTGGAAACGCGGTCGAGTTCGAGCACCACCGGCGCGTCGGTGCGCTGCCGCTGGCGGCGCGGCACGTCGACATCCCTACCCATCACCATGCGGGTGATTGTCGTGTCGTCGACCTCGGCGAGCGGCGTGGTGCCCACCACCTTGCCGGCGCGCAGCACGGTGACGGTTTCGGCCAGCGCCCGCACTTCGTGCAGCTTGTGGGAGATGAAGAGGATGGTCATGCCCGCGGCGCACAGATCGCGCAGGCGATTGAACAGTTCCTCGATTTCGGGCGGCGACAGCACCGCCGTGGGCTCGTCGAGGATGAGCAGGCGGGTGTCGCGCGACAGGGCTTTGAGGATTTCGACCTTCTGCTGCGCGGCGACCGAGAGCGTGTCGGTCACCGCATCGGGATCGACGGCGAGGTCGAAGCGCTGGCTGAGTTCGACCACCTGGCGACGCGCCCTGGAGCGATCGATAAAGATCGAGGAGCGCGGCTCGTGGCCGAGAATGATGTTTTCGGTGACGGTGAGGATGGGCACCAGAGAGAAATGCTGGTGCACCATGCCGATGCCGTGCCTGCCTGCGAAATCCGGCGTCGCGGGATCGACGGCAGCGCCGTCGATCCGCACCTCGCCGGCGCTCGGGCTTTCGAGCCCGAACAGGATCTTCATCAGCGTCGATTTGCCGGCGCCGTTCTCGCCGCAAATGGCGTGGATTGCACCCCTTCGAATATCGAAGGTGGCATCGGTGAGGGCCACGGTGCCGTTCGGGTAGGTCTTGGATACCCCCCGGAACGAGACGATGGGGCCTTCGGCCATTTGCGGCGAGTTGCTCATCGGCGCTTACGGACGGACGGCGTCGCGAATGGCGTTGATCGCGGCGGTGTCCATGCCGAAGGCGGTCGGCACGACCACTTCGCCCGAAGCGATCTTCTGCTTGGCGGCGGCGATGGCGGCCTTGGTTTCGGCGGAGGCGAGCTTTTCGTAGTTACCGGTCTCGACGATGCCGACGGCGCCTTCAGCGAGGCCGACGGTTTCGGCCGACCCGAAGGGGAGCTTACCCTCCTTGTAGAGGTCGTAGGCCCGGACGAGGCTGACATCGACGTTCTTCAACACCGAGCTCACCACCTGGCTGGCAATACCAGGGTCGCTTTCAGCGAAGATCGCCTCCTGGTCGGAATCAACGCCGAGCACGAACTTGCCGGTTTCCTTGGCGGCAGCGGCCTGGCCGAGGCCAGCCTGCGAGGCGGCGATGAAGCCGAGCGCCACGCCGGAGCGATATTGGGCGAGCCCCAGTTCCTTGCCCTTGGCCGCATCGGTGAACGAGCCGGCATAGGCAACCGACACCTTGACGTCGGGGGTGACCGACTGGGCGCCGGCGATGTAGCCGACAAGGAAGTCGTTGATGACGGGGATATCCATGCCGCCGAGGAAGCCGAGCGCCGTGCCGGCATCGGCCGGGAGGCCGGACTTCAACAGGCCCGCGGCGAGGATGCCGCCGAGGTAGGAGCCTTCGTTCTGCTTGTACTGCACGGCGTAGACATTGGGGTAGGCGCCGCCTTCGAAGGGCAGGCTCGCATCGAACAGGATGTATTTCTTGTCCGGGTACTGGTCCGCCACGGCGCCCAGGGTTTCCGAGAGCGAGAAGGTGCCGCCGATGATCAGGTCCCAATCCTGCTCGGAAACTTCGAGCAAAGCCGGCTCCCAGCCGGTCGGATCGTCGCCGATCTCGAGCACCTTGGTCTCGACCTCGTCGCCGTACTTCGCCTTGATTTCCTCGATGCCCTTGTTGGCCGAGTCGAAGAAGGACTTGTCGCCGAGGGCGCCGTTGACCAGCAGCAGCACCTTGTCGGCGGCGAGGGCGCCGGCAGCAGTGGCGGCGAGCAGCGCGGTGGCGCTGACCAGCCCGAGGGCAGCGCGGCGCAACGCCACGCGGGTTAGGGATTTGGACATGAAAGACTCCTCCATAGCGATCCGATGAAACTGAACGATCCGGTCGTTTAATCGTGTAAATAGATAAGCGAGGTGCTATAGGGGGAGTCAAGATGGTTTTCGCAGTGGTGTCCTAAGCTATTGGCATCGCAATGAACTTCGTCCACAGATGGCGACAGGGGCGTGGGATCAGATGAGCAGGGGCAGGAGCCCGACCATCAAGGACGTGGCGAAGGTCGCCGGGGTCTCCTCGGCGACGGTGTCCTATGTTCTCAACGATCTCAACAAGGTCACGCCGGAAGTCGATGCGCTGGTGCGGCGGGTAGCGAAGGAACTCGGCTATTCGCGCAACAATGCGGCGCGGGCGCTGAAGACCGGCCGCAACAACATTATCGGCTGTATCCTGCCCACTCTCACCAGCCCGGTGTTCCCGGAAATCGCCCAGGCGGTGCAGCTGCGCGCCGAGGCGCATGGCTATGCGACGCTGGTGATCGATTCCGGCAATGCGCCGATGCGCGAGGAAAAGGTGGTGCGTACCCTCGCCAAGCACGGTGTCGATGGGGCGGTGGCGCTCTTGCACCCCAACTTCAAGCTGGCTGACCCGCCGCTCTTCCCGATCGTGTCGCTCGACGCGAGATTCCCCGGGCTCGACAGCGTGCATGCCGACCACTATGCGGGCGGCCGCCTGATGGCCGAGCACGCCATCGCGCTCGGCCACCGCCGCATCGGCATGCTGTCGGGCTTCCAGGATCTGACCAGCAGCTTCGAGCGTCGCCAGGGCTTCGTCGATGCCGCGGCTGGACGAGTTGAGCTGGTGTGGGAGGTGAACGTCCACCTGGTGCCGCAGCTGCCGCCGGCGGCCGTCGAGGCGATCCGTCGGCGCGAGGTGACGATGATCGCCTGCGTCAACGACCTCGTCGCCATCGCTGCGCTCAGCGTGCTCAAGGACAGCGGCATGAGCGCGCCGAGCGATGTCTCGGTGTTCGGCTTCGATGATATGCAATGGGCGAGCTGGCCGCTGATCGATTTGACCACCATCCGCCAGCCACTGGCCGAACTCGGCAGCCAGGCGACCGACCTGTTGATCTCGCGGCTCGATGACCGGCAGCGGCCGACGGTGGATGTGGTGCTGCCGGTGACGCTGGTCGAGCGCGGTTCGACGGCGCGGGTGGGGCTCCCTCTCCCCTGAGGGGAGAGGGCAAGCGCAGCTTGCGAGCGTTAGCGAGCTAGCGGAGCTCGGGTGAGGGGTTCAGCTTCTCGGCGTGCTGGCTCGTCCAGCATGTGGCACCGCCTCACCCCTCTCCCCAAAGGGGCGAGGGGACGCTGGGGCACGGTCGGTAATCAGCGCGACCAGTCACCCCGACTGCCGCTCCGTCTCCGACAGCGGGCGCTGATGGCGGCGGCGGTAGGCGGACGGCGTGACGCCGACCAGTTTGCGGAACAGGTGGCGGAAGGCGGAGGGTTCGGTGTAGCCGATTTCGGCTGCGATCTCGTCGAACGGCGCGTCGCTGGTTTCCAGCATCTGCTTGGCCTCCTCGATGCGCAGGGTCTGCACGTACTCGATCGGTGACTGGCCGGTGGCGCGCTTGAAGCGGCGGAGGAAGCTCCGCTCGGTGAGGCCGCTCTCGGCGGCCATCGCGGCGACCGGGTTGGGGGTGCGATAGTTGTCGGCGACCCAGACTTGCGCCGCCGTGACCAGCGGGTCCTCATGCTTGCGGCCGACGGTCAGCGCTGCATAGGGGAGTTGGCCGTCGCTGTGCCAATCGAGCAGGAAGAGCTTGGCCAGGCGGCGAGCTTCCTCCTGGCCGGCCAGGCGCCCGACCAGGTAGAGCAGCAGATCGTGCCATGAGGCGAAGCCGCCGGTGGTGATCAGCCGGTGGCCATCGCCCGCCAGCACCAGGACGCGCTCTTTGCGCATGACGATGCCGGGGTGGCGGGCCTTGATCACATCGCAAAACCCCCAATGCGAGGTGGCCTCCTCGCCATCGAGCAAGCCGGTTTCGCTGAGCAGCAAGGTGGCCGAGCACATCGAGGCGACGATTGCCCCTCTTTCGTAGGTCGAACGGATCCAGTCGGCGATCGGCGCGAAGGTGTTGGGGATGGGCTCGTGCGGGCTGAGCGTCAGGTCGGGGATCATGACGATGTCAGGCGCGGGAAAATCGGCGAAGGCGCCATGCGGGGTGATCAGCACGCCGTGATAATCGCGATAGGGCTCGCCATCGAAGGTGACGAGTCGCGGCAGGAACCGCGGCATGCCGCCCGCTTCGCCATGCAGCATCTGCCAATAGGTGCCCACAGTGGCAAGCAGATCCATGGCGATGAAGGTGCCGGCAGTACCCGTGTGTGGCGTCGCCACGACGGCGACGAGCAGGGGCTTTTCGTCGGCGATAGGCATTCGTTTTGTCCGATCTGAACCGTTTTCGTCGGAAACCAACCTATCAGCCAGGCGGCCACACGACTAGACGGCTGGTCCATCGGCGGCACGTCAGCCGCCACAACCTGAAAGACAAGGACCAATTCATGAAAAAGACCATCACCATCGCAGCGCTTGCCGTCACAGCCACGCTGTCGCTGTTCTCGTTCGCCGGCGCCGCCGAGTTCCCCACCGCGGAAGAGACCTACCAGGATGTAGAGGCGACACTCGGCGTGCTGCCCAGCCACGTGAAGGCCTACCCGCCATCGGCGGTGGCCGGCGCCTGGGCGATGACCAAGGGCCTGCTGTTCGATGAGAGCAACGTGCTCGAGCCGAAGGTCAAAGCGCTGATCAACCTCGCCGTCGCGGCGCAGAGTCCGTGCCAGTACTGCATCTGGCTCGAGACCAAGACGGCCAAGGGCAGCGGCGCCACGGACGCCGAGGTCGCCGAGGCCGTGGCTCAGGCAGCCTATGTCCGCCACTGGAGCACCGTGCTCAACGGCATGCAGATCGACTTCGCGACCTTCAAGTCCGAATTCGGCGGCGACTGATCGCGTGGCGCCCGGAGTTGAACCCGGGCGCCAGCTTCACCTCCAGCCATGAGAGAATTCGATGGACATCCTCATCAACGCGGCCAACGTGCTCTACGTGATCGCCTATTTCACCATGGACATGCTGCGCCTGCGCCTCCTCACGGTGACCGCGGCCTGCTGTCTCGCCGTGTATTTCTACAGCCAGCCAACGCCGATGTTGAACGTCGTGGCGTGGAATGTGTTCTTCATTGTGCTTAACCTGGTGCAGGTGGGGCGGTTGGTGCTGGCGAGGCGCACGCCGGCCATCGCTTGAGCCCTTTCGCGCTCGAGGTGGCGACGATAGGCTGTTGGCGTGCACAATCACTATTCCACCGATATCGAAGGCGGCGCGCCGGTGCGGCGACGCTATGCGATCAGCGGCCGGCTGGAGGTGGCGAGCTATCTGACATTCGTCGCCGAGCGGGCCCGCTGGCTCGATATCCGTGGCTGGGTGAGCGCTGACGGCGCGGCGGTGACGCTGGTGGCCGCAGGGCCGGAGGCGCTGGTCGGGGCACTGGAGATGGCCTGCACGCTCGGGCCGCTGGAAGCGCTGGTCGAGACGATCGAAGCGGTGGATGAGGCGGGGCCGGTGGGGAATGGGTTTGAGGTGCGGGGCTGAGGCTTGGTTCACTAGCTTGCAGTCGGCGAAACCTCTCCCGCTAGCGGGGGAGGGGAACCGCGCGAAGCGTGGTGGAGGGGGGAGCCACAAACACCGGCCTTTGCCCATCTGCCCAATGTCAGTGCGTGGGGCACCCCCCTCCACCAGCCTTCGGCTGGTCCCCCTCCCCCGCAAGCGGGAGAGGTGCGCCGACTACTGGCACTAGAAGTAATCCGGCACTCCCGGCATGCCCACAAATCCCGGCAGTTTCCGGACCTGGCGTTGCCACAGGTTGATTGCCGGATAATCCTCGTGGCCGATGCCGGCGTCGTGGCTCAGCGCCACATAGGGGAACGTGGCGATGTCGGCGATGGTCGGGGTCTCGCCGACGATCCATAGTTTTCCTGCCTGGGCGCGGTCGGCGAGGTGGTCGTCGAGGAGGCGGAGGGCGGTGCGGGCCTTGGCCTGCAGCGCGGCGAGATCGCCGGGATAGTTCAGCATGGCGATCATCCGGGCGCCGGAGATCGCCATCAGTTCGCCGCCGGCAAAGCTCAGCCACATCATGGCAGGGCCGAAGCGCTCGTCCCGTGGCAGCCACTGGCCCGAGGTGTCGTATTTGTTGGCGAGGTGGCAGAGGATCGCCTGCGCGTCGCGCAGCACCAGGCCCTCATCCTCGAACACCGGCAGCTGGCCGAGCGGGTTCAGCGCCAGGAAGTCCGGCTGCTTGTGCGCGCGGCCAGGGAAGAAATCCACCGCCTGCGCCTCATAGGCGATGCCGAGCATGCTGAGCAGCAGGCGCACCTTGTAGCAGCTTCCCGAAAGCACGTAGTCGTAGAGCTTAGGCATTGGGCAGATCCGTGCGCGGTTCGGTGCCGAAACGGAGCTGCTTTTCTTTCAGCCAGCGGCGATAGAGCACCGAGCTGAGGTCGGCGCGGGTCGGGGTTTCGCGGCCCGGCTGCAGCGGCAGCAGCGATGGGCGCTGGTTCTCGAGCACGATCTTGTCCTGGACGAAGATCATCTGCTGGAAGGCGCTGAGTTCGGCGTCGGTGCTGGTCGCGTCGATCACCAGCATGAAGGCGTGGGCGACCGACACCGCTTCATCGACGGGCTGCACGAACAGCGCGATGACGTCCCAGCGGTCGGGTGCGGTGGGTGGGGTCTTGTAGAGCATGACGTTGAACGGGCTCACCACCCGGTACATGTACTTGCTGATCTGCCCTTCGTCGGAAGCGGCAGCCGCCTTGGGCTGGTAGAACTCGCATTTGGTGGCCCAAAGCTCATCGACATCGCGGCGCTGTTCGACCTCGTATTTGGCCACCTCCGGATGATCCTCGGAGCCGAGGATATCGGTGTGGACATAGGGGAAGTGGGCGAGATCGAGGAAATTCTCGACCAGCCGCAGGCCGGAGGCGCGGACGCGGACCGGGCCGCAATGGATCCAGCGGCGATCCGACTCGCGGGTTTCGGGCAGCTCGAACAGGTCGCGCTCCGGAGTGCCGAAACTGGTCCACAGGTGCCCGTAATCGGTCCGGACGGTGAGGGCGCGGTCGGCGGCGCGGACCTCGATGCTGTCGGCAAGCCGGCGGACGCTGAGATCTTCACCGAGGAGGCGGGAGTGGACCTCGGCGCCAATGGGGAAATCCTGGAGCGCGCCCAGCGTGTACCATTGGTCGAGCGCGGCCCGGTCGTCGGTGAGGCTCATGCGGCGGCACCCTGTTCGAGGTTCTGGCGCAGGGCCCGCAGATGCGCCGTGGCGGCGGCGATATCGACGTCGGCGCCAGTCGCATGCAGCATGGTCTTTGCGGCATGTGCACGGTGCCAGCCGACCTGCAGGGCGCCGCCGGCGAAGGGCAGGGCGATCAGCGGCTGCGCAGTCGAGCCACCCAGCGCGGCAAGTACCCGTTCCGGCGCCGCTTCGACGGCGAGGCTGACCACCGGGGTCTGCTCGGGCAGCAGCGGTGGTGGGTCCGCACTGTCGCCGTTCATCCACACCATGCCGCCGGTCTCGGCAGCGGCATAGGCATTGGCGCGGATGGTGGGCGGTAAGGTGAGATCCGGGTGGGCCGGGATGCGCAGGCAGTTGGCGCCGGCGCCATATTGCCAGCCGTGGTAGAGGCAGTTCAGCGCGTTGCCGCGCACGAAGCCGAGGCTCAGCCGCATGCCGCGATGCGGGCAGCGATCCTCCCATACATGCGCCATGCCATCCTCGCCGCGCCAGATCATCACTTCACGGTTATCGACGATCACCGCCCGCGTGACTCCGTCAGGCACGTCGCGGCCCAAAGCAATCGGTATCCAGTCAGCCATGGGCGAGACGTCCTTGGTTAGTTATGATCAACGTATTGTATGCAATGCACGTGCACGTGATCAAATTGTAGGCAGTTAGTTCGATCGTGCGGATGCATTAAGCATTCATTGCTCAAGCCCGGCAAGCAGCATTCTCCGGTCATTCCACCCAATGCGCTGGAATCGTTGATGGAATGGCGCCGATCGGGCGCCGCTCCGGCTTGGCACATGGATTGCATTGACCTTCATGGATACCGGCGTCGGGCTCAGAAGGCGGCGCCCAAAGGTGCAATCCAGGGGAAGACGTCATGACACTAACCGCTATCTCACGCCGCAGGTTGCTCAAGGTCGGTGCAGCCGGGCTTGCCGCATCGGCGCTGCCATTTGGGATCGCCCGGGCGCAGACCAATGTCGTGCTGGGCATCGTCTATGTCGGGCCGAAGGATGATTTCGGCTGGAACCAGGCGCATGCCGTATCGGTGGAATCGCTGAAGGCACTGCCCGGCATCACCGTGGTGGAAGAAGAGAATGTGCCCGAGACCGACGCCGTGGCCAAGTCCATGGAGTCGATGATCAACCTCGATGGCGCCAACCTGATCCTCGCCACCTCGTTCGGCTATTACAATCCGTTCGTGGTCGAACTGGCCAAGAAATATCCCGACGTCACCTTCCGGCATGCGGCGCCCTTGTGGAACAAGGACAAAGACCCGGCCAATGCCGGCTCGTACTTCCCCTACCTCAACCAGGCGCACTACGTGAATGGCGTGGCGGCGGGGCTGTCGTCGGGCGGCAAGATCGGGTTCGTGGCGGCCAAGCCCATCCCGTCGGTGCTCAGTAACATCAACTCGGCGCTGCTCGGGGCGCGTTCGGTAAACCCCAATGCCACGGTGCAGGTGATCTTCACCGGCGAGTGGAGCCTGCCGGTGCGCGAGGCGGAGGCCACCAACGCGCTGGTCGATGCCGGCTGCGAGGTGATCACCTGCCACGTCGACAGCCCCAAGGTGGTGATCGAGACCGCCGAGGGCCGCGGCGTGAAGACCGCCGGCCACAATGCCAGCCAGGCGCCGCTGGCGCCCAAGGGCTTCATCACCGGCGCCGAATACAAGTGGGAGACGATCTACAAATCCTATGCCGACGATATCGCCGCCGGCAAAACCCCGCCCAACTTCCTCGTCGGCGGCTACAACAACGACATGCTGCGCAACACGCCCTATGGCGCGGGCGCCACGCCCGAGGCGATCGCCGCGGCCGATGCCGCCATCGCCGCGCTGGTCGGCGGAGCGCCGATCTACAAGGGCACGCTCAAGGACAATGCCGGCAATGTCGTGGTCGACAAGGACTACGACAATTACGACCCGTATCTCGACGGCATGAACTGGCTGCTCGAGGGCGTGCAGGGCTCGATCACTTGAGCCGGCAGTAGCCCATATGTCCCGAAAAAAGGCCCCCTCACCCGGCGCTGCGCGCCGACCTCTCCCCCAAGGGAGAGGTGGTGGGGTGGCGAGATCCTGCCCCGCCGCTACCTCTCCCTTGGGGGAGAGGTCGGATTGCGCCAGCAATCCGGGTGAGGGGGCCTTTCGGAAAGTGCGGAGTGCAACATGACCGCTGAAACCGCCGACAGCACCGCAGCCGCCGCCAATCCTGGCGCCAACCTGCAGGTGCTCCGCTTCGCCGAGTCGATCGCCATTCCCGTCGGCGCACTGGTGGTGTCCGCACTGCTGTTTGCACTGTTCCTCCTCGCCATCGGCAAGGACCCGATCCAGTTCTACCAGCTGATCTGGACCGGCGGGTTCGGCTCGTCGTTCTCGATCCAGAACTCGCTGCAGCGGGCCGCGCCGCTGATCCTCACTGGCCTCGCCTTCGCCATTCCGGCCCGCATCGGGCTCACCATGATCGGCGGGGAGGGGGCGCTGGTGCTGGGTGGATTCACCGCCGCGGCGATCGCCATTCCGCTGGTGTCGAGCGCGGCGCCGGTGCCGCTGACGCTACTGCTGATGGCCGCGACCGGCATGCTGGTCGGCGGGCTGTGGGTGGGGTTCACCGGCTGGCTCAAATACGCGCGCGGGGTCAACGAGACCATCGCCTCGTTGCTGATGAGCTATATCGCCATCGCCATCATGAACTTCTTCGTCGAGGGGGCGCTGCGCGACCCGGCCTCGGCCAACAAACCTTCGACCATGCCGATCGGCGATGCCTATCGGATCGGCTCGATCCCCGGCACCGACGTGCACTGGGGCTTTGCAGCAGGTGTCGTGCTGGCCATCCTGCTCTGGGTGCTGATGAGCCGCACCACCTTCGGCTTCGCGGCAAGGATGACCGGCGGCAACCTCAGGGCGGCGCGGGCGCAGGGCCTGCCGGTGGGCATGCTGATGGTGGTGTGCTGCGCCATTGCCGGAGCCTGTGCCGGGCTTGCCGGCTTCTTCGAAGTGGCGGCGATCCACGGCCAGGCCAATGCCTCGCTGGTGGCGGGCTATGGCTTCACCGGCATTCTCGTCGCCTTCCTTGCCCGGCAGAACCCGCTTGCAGTGATCCCGGTCGCCATCCTGTTCGGCGCGCTGGCGGCGGCCGGCGGGGTGATCCAGCGGCGCATGGGCATGCCCGACGCCACCATCCTCGTGCTGCAGGGGATCATGTTCGTGGTGCTGCTGGTGTCTGAAACCTTCTACGGCCGGTTCAAGCTGTTCCAGCCCAAGGCGAGCGGGGAGCGCATCTGATGGACAATGCATTGCTCACCGTGCTGATTGCCATGCTCGGCGGCGCCATAAGGGTGTCGACCCCCTTCATGTTCGTGGCTTTGGGCGAAACGCTCACCGAGAAATCGGGCCGCATCAACCTGGGGCTCGAGGGCAACCTGGTGCTCGGCGCCATGGTCGCCTATGCGGTGAGTTACCTCACCGGCAATGCCTGGCTCGGCGTCTTGGCCGCCGGCGGTTCGGGGCTCTTTCTCGGCGCGCTGCACGGCTATATCTGCAAGCTGCCGCGGGTCAACGACATTGCCGTCGGCATTGCCATGATGAGCTTTGGCACGGGTATCGCCTTCTTTTTCGGCAAGCCGTTCATCCAGCCGACAGCGCCGCGGCTCGATGCCATCGCGCTCGGCGACTGGACCGGCAACCCGGCCTTGGCCCAGGCGCTGCAGGTCAACCCGCTGTTCTTCGTCGGCATTGCGCTCGCCATCTTCATGTTCTGGGCGTTCAGGAACACCCGCTGGGGGCTGATCGTCAGGATGACCGGCGACAGCGCCGCCTCGGCCAAGGCGATGGGCGTATCGGTCGACCTGGTGCGCTTCCTCGCCACCGCGGCGGGGGGTTTCCTCGCCGGCATCGGCGGGGCGTTCCTGTCGCTCTACTATCCGGGCAGCTGGAACCAGGGGCTGAGCTCAGGGCAGGGGCTGATGGCCGTGGCGCTGGTGATCTTTGCGCGCAGGGATCCGATCAAGTGCATCTGGGCGGCGCTGCTGTTCGGAGCCGCGGGGGCGATAGGCCCGTCGCTGCAGTCGATCGGCATTTCCCAGGGCTACTACTTCTTCAACGCCGCCCCCTACATCCTGACGTTGATCATCATGATCATCTCAGCCGGCTCCAGGAGTTCGGCCCGCGATGTGCCGGGCGAACTGTCGATCACCAAATAGGAGCGTTCCGATGAGTGAAACCTTGTCATGAGTGGTCTGGGCGGTCTCAACAAATCCGACAATGGGGTGGTGATCGGGCTGGTGCAGCTGCAACTGCCGGTGGTGGTGACGCCGGCCGACCTCGAGCGGCAGACGGCCCGTATCGTCGAAATGGTCGGCAAGGCGCGACGGAACCTCGGGACCATGGACCTCGTGGTATTCCCCGAATACGCGCTGCACGGGCTGTCGATGGATACCAACCCGGCGATCATGTGTTCGCTGGATGGGCCGGAGGTCGCGGCGTTCAAGGCGGCCTGCCGGGCCAACGCCATCTGGGGCTGCTTTTCCATCATGGAGCTCAATCCGGGCGGCAACCCCTACAATTCCGGCCTGATCATCGACGACCAGGGCGAGCTCAGGCTCTACTATCGCAAGCTCCACCCATGGGTGCCGGTAGAACCGTGGGAGCCGGGCGATCTCGGCATCCCGGTGATCGACGGGCCCAGAGGCTGCAAGCTGAGCCTGATCATCTGCCATGACGGGATGTTCCCCGAGATGGCGCGCGAGGCGGCCTACAAGGGCGCCGAGATCATGCTGCGCACCGCCGGCTACACCGCTCCGATCCGGCAGGCCTGGCGCTTCACCAACCAGGCGAACAGCTTTCACAACCTGATGGTGACGGCCAATGTCTGCATGTGCGGCTCGGACGGCACGTTCGACTCGATGGGCGAGGCGATGATCGTCGATTTCGACGGCAGCATTGTCGCCGAGGGCACGACCGGCCGGGCCGACGAGATCATCACCGCCGAGGTGCGCCCTGACCTGGTGCGCGAGGCACGGGCCAACTGGGGCGTCGAAAACAACATCTACCAGCTCGGCCACCGCGGCTTCACGGCCGTCGACGGTGGCGCGCAGGATTGCCCCTACACCTTCATGCGCGATCTCGTCGCCGGGCAGTACCGGCTGCCCTGGGAGGCGAGCGTGAAGGTCACTGACGGGACGCCCTCGGGCTTTGCCAAGCCGACCCGCCGTTATGGCGAAACCTTCCAGGAGGCTGCCGAATGAGCCTTGCCGATGAACGGATCGATGCTGCTGCCGTGCCCGGTGGCAGGACCATCGCCTCGACGCCCTATCCCTGGCCCTATGATGGCGACCTCCGGCCCGACAATACCGTGCTCATCGCCATCGACATGCAGACCGATTTCTGCGGGCCGGGCGGCTATGTCGACTCGATGGGCTACGACATTTCTCTGACCCGTGCGCCGATCGTGCCGTTGCAGAAGCTGTTCGCGGCGTTCCGCGGCAAGGGCTATCCGATCATCCATACCCGCGAGGGCCACAAGCCGGACCTCTCGGACCTGCCGGCCAACAAGCGCTGGCGCTCGCAGCGGATCGGCGCCGGCATCGGCGACCAGGGGCCGCAAGGGCGCATCCTGGTGCGGGGCGAGCCTGGCTGGGAGATCATCCCGGAACTGGCGCCGGAGCCGGGCGAGGCGATCATCGACAAACCGGGGAAGGGTTCGTTCGCCTCCACCGACCTCGAACTGATCCTTCGGCTCAAGGGCATCCGCAACATCGTCCTCACCGGCATCACCACCGATGTTTGCGTCCACACCACGATGCGCGAGGCCAACGATCGCGGCTTCGAATGCGTGCTGCTGGAAGATTGCTGCGCCGCCACCAAGCATGACAACCACCTCGCTGCCATCGACATGATCAAGATGCAGGGCGGGGTGTTCGGCGCCGTCTCGACCTCCGAAGCGCTGATGGAGGTGCTGTGATGGCCGCTCGCGCGCCCTCGCTCGAAGCCATCGGCATGACCAAGGTGTTCGGGCCGCTGGTGGCGCTCGACGATGTATCGATCAAGGTCGAAGCCGGCTCGTTCCATGCGCTGCTCGGCGAGAACGGGGCCGGCAAGTCGACGCTGGTCAAGTGCATCATGGGCTTTTACAGCGCCGACAAAGGGCAGGTTAAGCTCGACGGGAAGGAGGTTTCGATCCGTTCGCCCCGGGATGCGCGGGCCAACGGCATCGGCATGGTCTACCAGCAGTTTACCCTGGTGCCGTGCCTGACGGGCGCGGAAAACCTCGTGATCTCGCGGGCCGATACGCCACAGCTCATCGACTGGGCGAAAGAGAAGAAGCACCTCGACGCCTTCATGCAGCAGATGCCGTTCCGGGTGCCGATGGATACCCAGGTGTCGTCGCTGTCGGCCGGCGAAAAACAGAAGCTCGAAATCCTGAAGCTGCTCTATCTCGACCAGCGCTTCATGATCCTCGACGAACCCACCTCGGTGCTGACGCCGGGCGAGGCCGACGAGATGCTGGGGCTGCTCGGCGGGATGGCGGAGCGCAAGGAGATCACCGTGCTGATGATCTCGCACAAATTCCGCGAGGTGAAAGCCTTTTGCGATCATTTCACCGTGCTCAGGCGCGGCCGCTTCACCGGGGCGGGCGACGCCAAGACGGCGAGCGTACCCGAAATGAGCGCCATGATGATCGGCGACACGGCAATCCGGGAGCGCGCCGCGCGCCGGGCGCACGCCGAAGGCCCGGATCGGCTGGAACTGGCGGGGCTGTTCGCCGAGGACAATGACGGGCTGCCGGCGATAAAATCGGTCAACCTCAAGGTGAAAGCGGGCGAGATCGTCGGCATTGCCGGGGTATCGGGCAACGGTCAATCGGCTTTGGTCGAAGCGCTGAGCGGGCAGCGGCCGCTGTCTGATGGCGGCATCTACATCAATGGCGAGTTCTTCCGGCCCAAACGTGGCTCGTTCGACCGCTACAAGGTTTTCGGCCTGCCCGAGGAACCGCTGAAGAACGCCACCGTGCCGCGGATGAGCGTTGCCGAGAACCTGGCGTTCCGCTCGTTCGACAAGCCGCCGGTGGCGAAACTCGGCTGGTGGATGTCGCCGGGGCCGATGCGCGAGAAGGCCAAGGAACTGATCGCCAAGTATCGGGTGAAGACCCAGGGGCCGGACGCGCCGATCGAGACGCTCTCGGGCGGCAATGTGCAGCGGGCGGTGCTGGCGCGCGAACTCAGCGGCGATGTCGACGTGCTGATCGTCGCCAACCCTTGCTTCGGGCTGGATTTCGCCTCGGTGGCCGATATCCGCAGCCAGATCATGGAGCAGCGCAACCGCGGCGCGGCGGTGCTGCTGGTGAGCGAGGACCTCGACGAGATCCTGGAACTGGCCGACCGGGTGGCGGTGATGTCGGGCGGCACGATCAACTACGTGGCCCGCATCGAGGACACCGACCGCAACACCATCGGACAACACATGGCAGGACACTGAGATGGACGCTGCGACCGCGACAGGGCAGACGAAACCCCATTGGGGCACAGGCTGGCGGTGGGCAGCGCCGGGTGAGGGGGCTCCCCGCGGCAGGGCGAAGGGCCCCCTCACCAGATTGTTTGGCGGGATCGGGTTTGGGGTCGGCAGTCGGCAATCGGCAATCGGCAATCGGAGGTTGGAGGCGAATGCCTCAATGCCTGCTTCCCATTGGCTACTGCCGACTGCCTACTGCCGATTGCCGACTGCGGAGGTCGCCGCAGGCGGGGAACCCGCCGACTACCTCGTCCTCCACATCCCCTGCCGCGGCTCCTTCGTCATGGATGTCCGCCGATGATCTCCGTCCCCTCCCGCCCCTACCCATACCCGCTCGACCCCGCGCACACCGCGCTGGTGGTCATCGACATGCAGCGCGATTTCATCGAGCGCGGCGGGTTCGGGGATTCGCTCGGCAATGATGTGGCTCGGCTCGAGGCGATCATCCCGACCACGGCGGCGCTCATCGCGCTGTTCCGGGCGCAGGGCTGGCCGGTGATCCATACGCGCGAGGCGCACCAGCCCGACCTCAGCGACTGTCCGCCGGCCAAGATCCGGCGCGGCAACCCGAGCCTCAAGATCGGCGAGGCCGGCGCCATGGGGCGGCTGCTGATACGGGGCGAGCCGGGCAACCAGATCGTCGATGCGCTGGCTCCGATCGATGGCGAAATCGTCGTCGACAAACCGGGCAAGGGGATGTTCTGGGCCACGGGGCTGCATGGGCAGTTGCAGGGGCTGGGAATTAGCCATCTGGTGTTTGCGGGGGTTACCACCGAGGTGTGCGTCCAGACCTCGATGCGCGAGGCCAATGACCGCGGCTACGAATGCCTGCTGATCGAGGATGCGACGGAGAGCTACTTTGCCGAGTTCAAGGCGGCGACCCTCAAGATGATTGCGGCACAGGGCGGCATTGTCGGCTGGGTGACACCGTTTGCGACGCTGGAAGCGGCGGTGCTGGCATGATGGTCAACGATCCCTCGGTGGTCGCCGAAGTGGCAGCGGTGTTCGCACGCTACGAGGCAGCTTTGGTCGCCAATGACCTGGCGGTGCTGGACGAGCTGTTTCTCGATAGCGAGCTGACCATCCGTTACGGCATTGCTGAAAACCTCTATGGCAGCGCGGCGATCCGCGAGTTCCGGCGGCTGCGACCGTTGGCGGGGCCGGGCCGGCACCTGGTCCAGACGGTGATTACCAGCTACGGCAGCGACACCGCCGTGGTCTCGACGCTGTTTCACAATGACAGCGCGCCGGGCAAGGTCGGGCG
This sequence comes from Devosia sp., assembly GCF_035944845.1. GTDB lineage: Bacteria > Pseudomonadota > Alphaproteobacteria > Rhizobiales > Devosiaceae > Devosia_A. The sequence continues at coordinate 18,852 of NZ_DASZAW010000079.1, forward strand.
GCAGATGCAGACGTGGATACGGATGCCGGATGGCTGGCGCGTCGCCGCGGCGCATGTCAGCGTCATCGACGACTAAAGCGCTTTCAAGGAAAGCGCGAGGACTAGAGGGGACTATGCTGAAACGCACCTCCGGCGAGGAGATTCGCCGAGTGCTGGCCAGCCGCATCATAGCCGGCGAGCTCGAACCGGGCACGCCGCTCGATGAGACGTTGCTGGCCGGCGAGTTCGCGGTGTCACGCACCCCGGTACGCGAGGCGCTGCGGCTGCTGGCGGCCAGCGGGCTGGTGGATCAGAAGCCGCATGCCCGCGCCCTCGTGGCGAAGCCGGCGCCGGATGAACTCGCCGGGATGTTCGAGGTGATGGGCTATCTCGAAGCGCTGTGCGCCGGGCTCTGCGCCCAGATGATGACGGCGGCCGAGCGCGAGGCGCTCGATGCCCAGCATGCCGAAATGGCCGGCATCGTGCGAGCGGGCGACGCCACCGGTTATGCCGAGGCGAACGATGCGTTCCACACGGCGATCTACGAGGGGGCGCATAACGGCTATCTCAGCGAGATCACCATCTCGACCCGGCAGCGGCTGCAGCCGTTCCGGCGCGCCCAGTTCGCCGCCCGTGGTCGTCTCCAGCAATCGCATGCCGAGCACGGGTTGATCGTCGAAGCGATATTGCGCGGCGACCGCGGTGAAGCGGAAGCGGCGATGCGCCGGCACATCGCGATTGTCGGCGATGCCTATGGGCGGCTGGCGCAGGGGTAGTGGGGCGGGGATCGCCCATAAACAGCCACTGGGCTCTCCGTGGTCCTCCACCGTGAAACGGGGGAGGGGGACCAGCGAAGCTGGTGGAGGGGGCGGCCACACACACCGGCGCATCCTGCCGCCCCCTCCACCGCCTCCGGCGGTCCCCCTCCCCCGCTGCGCGGTGGAGGACCACTGAGAAGCCGGTGATCGCTAAGCCAGCACCTTCGCTGCGAGAAACTTCCGCCAGCCACCGAATTCCGAGATGTCCCGCGCATTCCCGACCGCCTCGGCTTCCACGAGGAAGCCCTTGGCCGTGGTGCCATCGGCAAACCGCAGCGTGCCCACGCCAAGCGGCGCGGGGATCTTTGCGACGAACGCGCCGAACCCCGCGGCGTCGAGCGACCACACTTCGGTAGCGATCGCTGCCCCCGTGCCATCGCCAACGCGCAGCAGGCCGGGTTTGGGCGGGACGGTGCCGGGGAGGGCGAAGAGGCGATAGTCGCGGGTCGTATCGGCCTCGCGCACGAAGCTGCCACCGAGGGCGGTCAGCTCGCCATTGAGCGGCAGGCCGGAGAGGTGGGCGCCGACCACGGCGATCTCGATGCGCTCTGCTGCAGCTCGCAACGGCGTGCTCAACACCTCCCCCGTCAGCGCGGCGCCGATACCGGCGAGGTAGCCGTCGCTGTTGGCCTTGCCGATCAGCGTCAGGCTGCCGCGCAAGCCGTCGGAGCGAGTGCCGGTGGGCACCGACAGCGCCGCGAGATCGAGCAGGTTGACGAAGTTGGTATAGCTGCCGAGGTTGGAGTTGAGGGTGATCGGGTCGGCGGCGAGTTCCGCCACGGTATAGGCGCGCGGCACGGTCGGAACGGCGAGACAATCGAGGCTGGAGAGCAGGGGCGCCACGTCGCGCTTCAGGTCCATCAGCCGGTAGGTGGCCTCGAAGGCGGAGACGGCGGTGAGGCCGCGGGCGCCTTCGATGATCCTGCGGGTCACCGGATGGAAGGAGCCCGGGCTGGCTTCCAGCAGGGTCCTGGTGGCGGCGTAGCGCTCGGCCACCCAGGGGCCTTCGTAGAGCAGCCGGGCGACGGCGTGCAGCGGCTCGAAATCGACCTCGACGATCTCGGCGCCGAGCGCCTCGAGACGCTGGAGATCCTCGGCATAGGAGGCTTCGGCAGCGGTATCACCGAAGAACTTGCGCTGCGCGTCAAGCGGCACGCCGACCCGCAGGCGCGGCGGCATCGCCGACAGCGTGGGCGCCGGCAGTTGCCGCGAATAGGCATCGGCGGCGTCAAAGGCTGCGGCGACCGTGCTGACGCGGAAGGCAGTATCGACATCGCCGGCAAAAACCGAGATGGTGTCGAGCGTGCGGCAGGCCGGCACCATGCCCGAGGCCGAGAACAGGCCGAGGCTGGGCTTCAGCCCGACAATGCCGTTCATCCCCGCCGGGATGCGGCCCGAACCGGCGGTATCGGTGCCGAGCGCGAAATCGACGATGCCGGCGGCTACGGCGACGGCCGAGCCGGAGCTCGAGCCGCCCGGCACCAGGTCGGCGCGCTGCACATTGCGCGGCACGCCATAGGGTGAGCGTACGCCGACGAGGCCGGTGGCGAACTGATCGAGATTGGTCTTGCCCAGGACGATAGCGCCGGCCGCTTCGAGGCGCGCCACGACGAAGGCCGAGCGCTCCGGCGTATAGGCGAAATCGGGGCAGGCGGCGGTGGTCGGGAGGCCGGCCGCATCGATATTGTCTTTGACGGCGAAGATCAGTCCGTAGAGCGGCTTGTCTGTCGGGCCGGCGGCTTCAAGCGCCGCGGCTTCGTCCAGCAGCGCCACTTCGGATTTGAGGCTGATGAAGGTGGCGGGGTCGTCGTAGGCTTTGAGCGCCGCGAGGGCCTGGCGTACGGCGGTGACGGGAGAAATCTGCAAGGCTCGGCCCTCTGTGGTGGTCGAGCTGATTATGCACAGACTCGCTCGGTGGCCTATCGAGATGTGTGCATTGAGGGTCGATATGCAGAAAAATTGTGCAAGTGTGGTGTTGGTGTAGGAAGTGATGAGGGAGTGGGCAGGTGGGGAGGACACGCCGGCGGTGCCGCAACGCCCCCTCGCCCCTCTGGGGAGAGGGCGGGGGTGAGGGGCGCCAAGCGCTCAGATCTTGCATCAGGATGGCTTGATGCAGCTGCTCATCTGGTGTGCTTGGCGCCCCTCACCCTGACCCTCTCCCCAGAGGGGCGAGGGGACGACGGGGCGCCGCCGGATGCGTAAACCGCTAGTCCGCGAACCTGCTGACCGATACACCCCTCGTCCCACTCGGCACGCTCACCATGGCGCCGCAGAGCGGCCATTTCGCCAGATCCTCCGCCGAGACCCCCGCACTGAGGCTGGGGACATAGAGGGTGCTGAGGTCGGGGCCGCCGAAGCAGGGCATGGTGGGGCGGTAGTTCGGCAGGTCGACCGTGCGCAGGAGCTTGCCCTCGGGGGAGAAGCAGTTGAGACGGCTGGCGGAGGCGCCGCCGGACCAGTAATTGCCGTCCATATCGCAGGCGCCGCCATCGGGGCGGCCGGTCAATTCGTCGAGGTCGAGCCAGCGGCGGCGGTTGGTCGCCGCGCCGGTCGCAGGGTCGAAATCGTAGATGTCGACCCAGATGCCGCGGGAGTCCGAGTGGTACATGCGGGTGCCCGAGGGGTTCCAGGCGAGGCCGTTGGAAATGCGGAAATTCTCGGTGATCGCCTTGAGGCCGCCATCGGGGGCGACGCGGTAGAGCACGCCGGCCGGATCGGCGGCGCCGCTCGCATCCATCGAGCCGACCCAGAAGGCGCCGTCGGGGCCGACCTTGCCGTCGTTGAGCCGCATCTCAGGCTTCTTGTGGGTGACCGATGCCAGCAATTCGCGGCTGCCGTCGCGCGGATCGAACAGGATCACCGTGCTTTTGAGCGCCACCACCAGCCTGCCGGAGCGGCAGAGGCCAAGGGCGCCGACCGGCTCGCCCATCTCCCAGTGTTGCCGCGCGCCGCTAGCGGGGTCGAGGCGGTAGATGAGGCCGGGGGTGATATCGACCCACCAGAGCAGGTTCGCCCGTTCGTCCCAGACCGGGCTCTCGCCGATGTCGCAGCGATCGGCATCGACGACGGTGATGATGGGTGCAGTCATCTCAGGAATCTATCATACTGGTTTGCCAAAGTCATAGTACAGGAGGGGATGACATGTATGTAGGCACGCAGCTCGGCGGCGATCAGTTCGCCAAGGTGGGCGACCGCTATCTCAGGCAACTGGCGCAGCTCGGGGTCAAGCATGTGTGCATCGACCCGGTCGGCGACCCCTGGCAGTGGGATCGCGATATCCTGATGCGGCATGCCGAGCATGTCGCGAGCTTCGGCCTCGTCCTCGACATGGTGCAGTTGCCGCTGCCCTCCTCGGGCATCGAGCGCAACCACCAGGCGCCGGGGATCGTGCTCGGCAGGCCGGGCGAGCGCGACCGCGAGATCGATGGCATCTGCCGGATCATCGAGGCCCTGGCGGAAGCCGGCATCGGCGCCGCCAAGTACAATTTCAACGTGCTGGGCATTCCGCGCACGGTGTCGGAAACCGGCCGCGGCGGGCAGAAGCTCTCGACCTGGCGCGCCAACGAGGCGACCGATGGCGAGACGCTGACCATTGCCGGCAAGGTGAGCTCCGAAGAATTCTGGGGCCGCATCGAGTATTTCCTCGAGCGCGTCGTGCCGGTGGCCACGGCCAGCAAGGTGCGGCTCGCCTGCCACCCGCATGACCCGATGACCCCGCCGGGCTATCGCGGTTTCGAAAGCCGGGTGCTGTCGAGCGTCGAGGGGCTGATGCGGTTCGTGCAGACCTGCGAGAGCCCGTATCACGGCCTCAATTTCTGCCAGGGCACGGTGGCCGAGGGGATGGAGAACCCGCGGGCCGAGATCGGCGAGGTGATCCGCTGGTTCGGCAGCCGCAAGAAGATCTTCAACGTGCACTTCCGCAACATCAAGGGCGGCCGCTACTCGTTCACCGAGGAGTTCCCCGACAATGGCGACATGGACATGCCGGCGGCGCTGAAGATCTACCACGAGGTCGGCTATGACGGCATGATCATGCCCGACCATGTGCCGCATATCGATGCCGACAACTCGATGGAAACCGCCTTCGCCTTCTGCTTCGGCTATATCATCGCGCTGTTCCAGGCCAATGGCTGGGATCCGTACGGCGCCTGATGAGGAAGGCACCCGGGCGCTCCGGGCTGCGCTGAAGTGGTAGAAGTGTGATGCCGAAGACTCTGCTCACCGGCGCCTCCGGGCGGCTCGGCAGCCATCTGCGCGCTGCGTTCGCACGGGCGGGCCGGCCATTGCTGGCGACTGACCTCGTATCCCCCGCCGACGCTGGCGAGGTGGTGCTGGCCGACCTTGCCGACCGCGTGGCGGTGGACGCGTTGATGCGCGACGACGTCGAGGCGGTGGTGCATTTCGGCGGCATGGCCAACGAGGCAGCGTGGCAGACCATTCTCGATGCCAATATCGCCGGCACCTACAATGTGTTCGAGGCGGCGCGGCAGGCCGGGGTGAAGCGGGTGATCTACGCCTCATCCTACCATGTGCTGGGGATGCATCCGGTGAGTGTGGCGCCACTCGACCGGCATGCCGAGGTGCGACCGGATTCGCTCTATGCGGTGAGCAAGCTGTTCGGCGAAAACCTCAGCCGGCTCTACCACGACAAGTTCGGCATCGCGTGCCTGAACATGAGGATCTGCGCGGCGAACAACCCGGGCTCGCAGCGCGACCTGAAGCTCTGGTGCCACCCTGATGATCTCGCCGGGCTGGTGTTTGCCGGGCTCGATGCACCGGAGCTGGGCTATCGGACGGTGTTCGCGATCTCGGACAATGCGGGGGCGTGGTACGTCAACGACCCGGACCAGACGCTGGGGTGGAAGCCGGAGCATTCATCGGCGGAGTTGCCGGCGCCAGCAGGGGGATGGCCGCTGCCGGAGCCGAAGATGGCGGGGCTACAGGGCGGTGGGTTCGCGGTGCGCGGGCATTTTGAGGATTGAGGGTGGGCTTGCGCTGGCGTCTCCATCGCTTCTCCCCTCAGGGGAGAAGGTGGCGCGTAGCGCCGGATGAGGGGTGAAGCGGCGCCATACGCGCTCGCTGAGAAGCTGAACCCCTCACCCAGCTACGGTACGTCGCTTCGCTCCTACCTGCGCTACCCTCTCCCCTCAGGGGCGAGGGGACGGGTGTGGCGCCGGCCGTGATATCCGCCTGACTGCACGCCTCGGTTCCTTTACCCCCTCACCGGCCCGCCCACTTCTTTCACCATCTCCACCAGCCGCTTGAACACATTGCCGCTCTGGCGGATGCCGTCGTGTTCGTATTCGTTGGTGACCCAGTGCTGGAGATTGCCGACTTCGGCGGCCGTCTCGAGCGACAGGCCGGCGTCGACATAGAGATCGTCATAGTAGACCACGGCGCTCACCGGCACCTCGTTCTGCGCGAGGCGAGCGGGATCATAGAGCGCCGAATAGGTTTCGCGCGCTGCCAGAGCATCGACGCCCGATCTGAACGGGCGGAGCGAGCGGATGTCCTCGAACATCCAGGGGTACATCATCTCGCCGGTGAACAGCAGCGGGCGGGCTGCAGGGTCGAACTCGGGATGCAGAGCGCGCACCCGCTCGGCCGCCCAGTTGGTGGCGCCGGCCAGGTGGCCATAGATGCTCTCCTGCAGCGCCGCGAAGAGCGGGCCGGTGTCGTAGCTGGTGAGGCTCATGACGCTGAACAGGAAATGGTCGGACAGCCGGCCGGGGGCGGAGAAGGCCTCGTCGATCAGCCAGTGGACGTTCTCGTGGCCCGGCGCCATGCCCAGGTCGATGCCGATGGTTTGCAGCCGCTTGACGGTCAGCCGGTCGCCATCGGGCAGGCGCACGTCATTGCCGGCGAGGTGGTCCGCAATGGCGGCGACGCGGGCGACGTCGTCGGGGTAGCGCTTGTAGTAGAGCCGGGTCTTTGCCGCGGCGCGCGGATAGGTGCGGCGGTAGACCTCGTCGGCCGAGGGACGGAGGCTGGCGAGGCCACCGGCGACGTAGCAGGCGGCGAGCGCTTCGGGGTAGCGCGACAGATAGGTGAGGGTGAGGAAGCCGCCATAGCTCTGGCCGAGCGATTCCCAGCGCTTGCCGGCGAACAGGGTTTTGCGGGCGTGCTCGAAATCGTCGACGATCGAGTCGGCGCGGAAGTGACTGAGGTAGTCGGCGGCGGCCTCGGCATCGGCGAACTGCGCCATGGTGGCGGCTTCGATGCGGGTGGAGCGGCCGGTGCCGCGCTGGTCGGGCAGGATGACGCGATGCGTCTTCAGCGCCTCGGCCAGCCAGGACGGGCTGCCCTTGGTCGGGCGCGGTGACTTGCCGCCCGGGCCACCCTGCAGGAACACCAGGAGCGGCAGGTCGTCATGGCGTTTTGTCGGGTCGACCACTTCGCGCAGGAACAGCTCGATGGTCTGGCCCTCGGGCTTGGTCCAGTCGAGCGGCACCGGCAGCAGGTGATCGCGGATCAGCATGCCGGGGATGGTGTATTCGGCGACGGGCATTCTCAAAAAATCCTTCACATCCTCTGGCCGTTTTCACCGGCGATCCAACACGCTCGATGTCATCCCTGCGAAAGCAGGGACCCAACTATCCACCGGCGCGGGCTGCGCAATGGGTCCCTGCTTTCGCAGGGATGACAGCCGGTGGGTGGGCGGCGTTGTGCCCAATTATCTGTCAGTGTTGCCACTCACCGCACCCTGGGATCGAGCAGCACGTAGGCGATGTCGACGATGATGTTGGCGACGACGATGAACAGGCCGCCGAGCAGCACCACGCCTATGATAATGGGGCGATCCTGGTTGGCCACCGCCTGCACCGCGAGGGCGCCGACGCCTTGCAGGCCATAGACCTGTTCGATGACGATGGCGCCGCCGAGCAGCAGCGCGATATCGGCGCCGAGCTGGGTGGCGAGCGGGGTGAGGGTGGCGCGCATGCCGTGCTTCCACACCACCTTTCGCTCACTCAGCCCCTTGGCGCGGGCGGTGCGGATGTAATCCTCGCCCATCACTTCGAGCATCTGGCCGCGGGTCAGCCGCGCATAAACCGCGGCGGTGGTGAGCGCCAGCGTGGTCCAGGGCAGGATCAGGTGCCAGGCCCAGATCGCCGGATTGGGCAGGAACGGTTTGAAGCCACCGGCCGGGAACAGCATGAAGCCCGACTGCCGGGGCAGGAAATAGAACAGGTAGAGCGACATCATGCCGAGGACGAATGTCGGAAAGCTGAGGCCGATGAGGATGAAGCCCTGTCCGAGCCGGTCGCGCACTCCGCCGGGATGGCGGGCCGACATGATGCCGATGGGGATGCCGACGGCGAGCCAGACCAGCACGCCGCCGACCACCAGCGACAGGGTGGCAGGCAGGCGGTTGAAGATCAGCTTCGCCACCGGCTGCTGGTTGCGGTAGGAAAAGCCGAGGTCGCCGGTCACTGCCTTCCCCAGAAAGCTCAGATATTGCTCGTGGATCGGCCGGTCGAGGCCGAGATTGGTGCGGATCTGGATCAGCTGCGTCTCGGTCGCCTTGTCGCCCGCCACCATGCGGGCCGGATCGCCCGGGGCGACGAAGAACAGGAAGAACACGAACATGCTGAGGGTGAGGAGGATCAGCGCGCCGAACATCACCCGGCCGAGGAGATAGCGGATCATTTGGCCTTCCTCCGCACCGGGCGGCCGCGCGGATCGAGTGCGTCGCGGAGGCCATCGCCGAGGATGTTGAAGGCGAGCGTCGTGAACAGCAGGGCGAGGCCGGGGATCAGCACCAGCCAGGCGGCAACGAGGTAGAGCGAGTTGCCGGCGGCGTCGGCCAGCATGCCGCCCCAGCTCGGGGCCGGCGGCACGATGCCCATGCCGAGAAAGCTCAGCGTCGCCTCGAAGACGATGGAGCCGGGGATCATCATGGTGGTGTAGACGATGATCGGCACGCTGAGATTGGGCAGGATGTCGATGAACATGATCGAAAGCGGCCCGGCGCCGAGCGAGCGGCTGGCTTCGACGAATTCCTGCCGGCGCAGCGACATCACCTGGCCGCGGATGACCCGGCCCATGGTGGTCCAGCTGAAGAAGACGATGACGCCGATGCTGAGCGACAGGCTGGGGCCGAACACCGAGACCAGCGCCAGGGCGCAGAGCAGGAACGGCACGCTCATCACCAGGTCCATGGCGCGGCTCAGCACCGTATCGACCCAGCCGCCGAAATAGCCGGCGACCATGCCGACGGTGATGCCGATAAACGCCGCGACCACGGCGGCAAGAACGCCGACGGTGAGCGAGACCTGCGCGCCATAGGCGAGGCGTACCAGCACGTCGCGGCCGAGGTGATCGGTGCCGAACAGGAACTCGGCGTTGGGCGCCACCGGCAGGCCCATCGGCGAAAGGCCGGTATCGCGATATTGCTCGATGGCGGAATGGCCGGTCAGGGCCGAGATCCACGGTGCCGAAAGAGCGAACAGCAGCACGAAGACTATGAACAGCAGAGCGGCGATGATGGCCGGGTCGCGCCCGAGCCGGCGCAGCGTCAGCGCCAGCGAGCCGCGCTGCACCACCGCGGTGGAGACGTCGGTGCTCATGCGGCCTCCGGTACATGCGAAGCAACGAGGGTTCGCCCGCTCGCCGCGTGGCGGGGCGGGGGGCTGACGGAGGCCGCGAGCAGGGTGCGCGTATAGGGATGCTGGGGCGCGCGGTAGAGCGTTTCGGCATCGGCCAGTTCGACGATCTGGCCGGCCTGCATCACGGCGATGCGGTCGCAGACATGCCGAACCACGGCGAGATCGTGCGAGATGAAGAGATAGGTGAGGTCGAGGTCGCGCTGCAGCGATCGCATCAGGTTCAGCACCTGCGCCTGGATCGAGACATCGAGGGCGGACACCGGCTCGTCAAAGATGATCAGCGAGGGGTTGAGCGCCAGAGCGCGGGCGATGCCGATGCGCTGGCGCTGGCCGCCGGAGAATTCGGAGGGGAAGCGGTTGTAGTGCTCGGGGTTGAGGCCGACGAGTTCCATCAGCCGCTGCACTTCGCGCTTCCGCTCGGTCCCCGAGGCGAGGCCGTGGATGCGGTAGGGGTCGCCGATAATGGCGCCGACGCGCCGGCGCGGGTTCAAGGCGCCGAAGGGGTTCTGGAACACCAGTTGCACCTCGCGCCGCATCGCCTGCCAGGCGCTGGCATCGAGGCTGCCGAGGTCGCGGCCGAGCAGCGCCACCTTGCCATGGGTCATCGGGATCAGGCCGGCGAGCACGCGGGCGAAGGTGGATTTGCCGCAGCCGCTTTCGCCAACGAGGCCCAGCGTTTCGCCGCGGCGCAGTTCGAGATCGATGCCCTTCAGCACTTCGAAGCCGGCGCCGGGGTTGAACAGGCTGCCGCCACCATAGGTCAGGCGGACGCCTTCGGCTTTGACGACGATCTCGTCGATGGCCGGGGCTTTGGCGGTGCCCGAGACCCTGGCGGCGGCATCGCCGGGTGGGCCCTCCAGCCAGCAGAGCGACTGCAAGCCGTCGCTGAACACCCGCAGCGGCGGCGCCTCGGCGGTGCAGCGCGGCAGGGCGCTGGCGCAACGCGGCGCGAACACGCAACCGACCGGGGTATCGAGCAGGCTCGGTGGCCGGCCGGGGATCGGCACCAGCTCGGCGCCGGCCTCGTAATTGGCCGGCGAGGAGGCGAGCAGCCCCGCAGTGTAGGGGTGGGCCGGGGCAGCAAAGAGCGGGGCGCTCGGCCCCAGCTCCATGCGGCGGCCGGCATACATCACCATCACATGGTCGGCGATGCTGGAGAGCAGGCCCAGATCGTGGGTGATCATCACCACGGTGGTGCCGCGCTCCCGCCGCATCTCGTCGAGCAGCGCGACGATCTGCGCCTGCACCGTGACGTCGAGCGCGGTGGTGGGTTCGTCCGCGATGACCAGCGGCGGGTTGAGCACCAGCGCCATGGCGATCATCACCCGCTGCCGCATGCCGCCGGAAAACTGGTGCGGGAAACTGTCGAAGCGCCGATCGGCGTCACTGATGCCGACGCGGGCGAGGAGGTCGACGGCGCGACGGCGCGCCACTGACTTTTCCACCTTCTCATGGGCGTGGATCATCTCGGTGATCTGAGTGCCGACGGTGTAGTAGGGGTGGAGGCTCGACATCGGATCCTGGAAGATCATGCCGATGCGCGAACCGCGGATCGATTGCAACTCGGCGGGCTTCTGGCCGAGGAGGTTGCGGCCCTCGAACAGCACTTCGCCGGTTACGGTGGCATTGGGGAGGAGGCCGAGAATGGCCTGAGTGAGGACGCTCTTCCCCGATCCGGATTCGCCAGCAATGCCGAACAGTTCGCCGGCTTCGAGCACAAAGGAGACGTCGCGCACCGCGTGGATCACGCCGTCTTCAGTGGGGATATCGACGCTCAGATGCCGCGCTTCGAGAACTGCCACGCAAACTGCTCCAGACTAGGACCGGCGACCCAGGTGCGTTGGTCCAACATACCGCTCCGGCCCAGTGGCTGGCGCGGCCCTTGATTTACCCACCGGCTGTCATCCCTGCGAAAGCAGGGACCCAACTGTCCACTCGCGCGGGCTGCGAATTGGGTCCCTGCTTTCGCAGGGATGACAGCCGGTGGTGGGGGGATCACGGTGGATCAACTCAACTACGACCCCCGTAGCGCCGCTGGTGATAGCCGAAACCCCTCTTACCCTCACCCGTGGGAGGGGAAGAGGGGGAGTTCAACCAACTCCAGCCTATTGCTGCAGCCAGACGTTGGTCCAGTCGCCCTGGACGCCGATCGAGTAGGGCTGGAAGTTCTGCACCGCCGCGCCGTGATAGAGCACGATGAGGTTGGCGATCAGCGGCACCACCGGGGCATCGGCCATTACCAGCTCATCGACCTGGGCCCAGAGCGCACCGACTTCCTCGGGCGTCGTGGCGTTGATCGCCTGCTGGGCCAGCTCGTTGGCCTTGTCGTTGTTGTAGTCGGTGTAGTTGTAGGTCTGGTGCGTGCCGTCATAGCTGAACTGCGGCTGGAACACCGAGCGCGCCGAGCCGCCGGCCCAATCCGGGGTCCAGCCGACCGGAGCGATATCCCAGGTGCCTTCCTGGGTGTTCACCGGGTTGGTCATGAACTTCGAATAGTAGTCGGCCGGGGCCACCGGGGTCAGCTCGAGGGTGATGCCGGCCTTGGCCATCGAGGCCTGGATGGTCTGCGCCACGGCCGGCTCGTTGCCCTTGTTGCGGAACGGCATTTTGAGCGTGATGCCGTTGGGGAAGCCGGCTTCGGCGAGCAGCGCCTTGGCCTTTTCCGGGTCGCCCTTGGCCTCGGGCGAGGGGTAGAGATCGAACTCGTGGTAGCCGAGCACGCCGAGGCCGAAAATGCCGTTGACCGGCCTGGCGATCGACGGCCCGCCCATCTGCTGCACGATCGCGGCCTTGTCGACGGCATAGTTCAGCGCCTGGCGGACCTTCAGGTCCTTGAGCGCGCCGTTGTTGTTGCCGGAGACGGTGTTGATGAAGATGAAGTTGGTGTTGCCCGACGACACCGTCATCAGCTTTTCATCGCCCTGGGCGGTCAGCATCGAGAGGATCGCCGGCGGAATGGTGACGTCATAGGTCATGTCGCCGTCGCCCGATTGCAGCTGCTGCATGATGGCGTCGACGGTGAGGCCGAAGGTGATGTCGATCTGGTCGACATAAGCCTTGCGCAGCGGATCGCTGTCGGCCGTCCAGGCCGGGTTGCGCACCAGCTGCAGTGAGGAATCCGGGGTGTAGGCGCCCGGCGTATAGGGGCCGCTGGCAATGAAATTGCTGCGGTAATCCGGACCATCCGGCATGTAGTCGAGCACCTCGATCGGCGCCGGGGCGGAGGTGGCGAGCGACAGCATGTAGATGAAGTCGCCGGCGCGCTGCGTCAGCTTGATCACCACGGTCTCATCATCCGGCGTCTCGATGCCGGTGATGTCGTTGCCCTCGATATAGGCCTTCATCGCCACGACGGTCGGCTCGACCTTCGAAAAGCCGTCGCAGAACTCGGCCATGCCGGCAACGAGGCTCGAGTAATAGGTCAGCGCCGCCGAGCCGAGCGCCGGGTTGCACATGCGCTTGAAGCCGCGCTCAAGGTCGGCCGAGGTGATCTGGCGGGCGCCCGAGGGTGCGTTCCACTGCGCGCCCTGGCGGATCTTGAAGGTGTAGGTGAGGCCATCATCGGTCGGTTGCGGCACTTCGGTGGCGAGATCGCCCTTGGGGGTGATGCGGACTGTCTCGTCGGTGGACGCTTCGTAGGAAATCAGCTGGCGCGACACGGCGCGCAGGAAATTGTTGGTGGTGACCAAGGCTGCCGAGGTCGGGTCGAAATGGTCGAGATCCTCGGTGCCGAGGATGCGCAGCGTGCCGCCGGGCTGGGCGTCCTGAGCGAAACTGGGCAGGCTCGACAGGGCAGTGGCAACGAGGCCGGCGAGCGCCAGCCGCGGCAGCAGACTGCGGCGTTTCGGGGTGGTATGCGCCATGGGTTCCCTCCTGAATGGACGAGCGGACGCCGACGGCAACCGCTCCGGTGATGCGATAGTCGACAGTCTGTACGCAGCTTGTCAATAGTAATGTCGACAGCTTGCCGACAGTCGCGTTTCCGCCTATGAGATTGGCAAAGCCGGATGCCCGTTTGCGTCCGAAACGACGAGTGCGGCCGTAGCCCGCGAGACAAGGATCTGAAATGCAGAAGAGCGATTTCCGCGGCGTGTTCCCGGCGATCACCACCAAGATGACTGATGATCAGGAGGTCGATATCGCGGCCGTGCGGGCCGATGTTGCCTACCAGATCGAATCCGGCGTCGACGGCGTCATCGTCTGCGGCTCGCTCGGCGAGGCCTCGAGCCTGACGCGCGAGGAAAAGCTCGCCATCGCCAAGGCGGCGATTGCCGAAGCGGCGGGGCGGAAGCCGATCCTCCTCACCATTGCGGAAGATTCCACCCGGGCCGGTGCGGCGCTAGCTGCGGAGGCCGAAGCCATCGGCATCGAGGGGCTGATGGTGCTGCCGGCGATGCGCTATCTCGCCGACGATCGCGAAGTGGTGGCGCATTACCGCGCCATCGCCGCTGCCTCGGGCCTGCCGATCATCATCTACAACAACCCGATCGCCTACGGCATCAACGTCACCGAAGCGATGCTCAAGGAGATGGCGGACGAGCCGAAATTCGTCGCCATCAAGGAATCGACCGGCGACACCCGCCGCATCAACGAGACGCTCAGGGCGGTGGGCGATCGCTACCAGCTCCTGACCGGGGTCGACGACCTGGCGCTCGAAAGCCTGATCCTCGGTTGCTCGGGCTGGATCGCCGGGCTGGTGGTAGCATTCCCGCGCGAGACGGTGGCCATCTACAAGCTGGCGGAAGCGGGGCGCATTCCCGAGGCGCTTGAGATCTACCGCTGGTTCCTGCCGCTGCTCAGCATGGATATCGGGCCCAAGTTCGTCCAGAACATCAAGCTGGTCGAGGCCATCGTCCGCGGCACCTCGCCGGTGACCCGCGCGCCGCGCCTGCCGCTGGTCGGGGCCGAAGAGGCACGGGTGCGCGCCATCACCGAGGCCGGCCTGAAGAGCCGGCCGGATCTGAGCAAGTACGGCTTCTGAGATGAACCGGCTCGAAGCGCTCCGGGCCCATCTCGGGGCCCTGGGTATCGACGGGGTGATCGTGCCGCGCTTCGATGCCCACCAGGGTGAATATTGCGCGCCGCATGACGAGCGGCTGCGCTATCTCACCGGCTTCACCGGCTCGGCGGGCATCGCGCTGGTCACCGCCGACAGGGCGGTGATCTTCGTCGATGGCCGCTACCAGGTGCAGGTGCGCCAGGAAGTCGATCTCGAGGCGTTCGAGATCTCGCATTTCTATGATTTTCCGCTGGAGCGCTGGCTGGGCGAAAAACTGCCACGAGGAAAACGCATCGGTTTCAATCCGATGCTGATCCCGTCGGACCTGCACCAGCGGCTGGTAGCGGCGATGGGGCAGGCGGGTGGCGAACTGGTGCCGCTCGAGGCCGATCCGATCGATGCGATCTGGCCGGACCAGCCGGAGCCGCCGACCGCGCGGATCAGCAGTTTCGCCAATGCCGGCGAGACGGCTTTGTCGAAGCGTCGCCGCATCGGGGCGCGGCTCAGTGAACTCGGGGCGGATTTCCTGGTCGAGACGCAGCCCGACAATATCGCCTGGCTGCTCAATGTGCGTGGCGCAGATGTCAAATACACGCCGTTGCCGCAATCGTTCCTGCTGCTCGACAAGAGCGGGGAAACCGAGTGGTTCGTCGATGAGCAGAAGCTCCCCAACGATCGCGAGGCCTATGAGCTCGAAGCGGTGGCGACCCGTTCCCCGGCCGACCTGCTCGCCGGCATTGCGGCGCGCTCCAATGGCAAGCGGGCGCTGGTCGATCCGCGCTTCGCCTCGGTGGCAGCTGCGATCGCCGTGACCGGGGCAGGGGGCACGGTGCTCTCGGAAACCAGCCCGATCACTATTGCCAAGGCGATCAAGAACAGCACCGAGCTCGCGGGGTTCCGGTCGTCGCATGTCAGCGACGGCGTGGCGCTCACCGAGTTCCTGAGCTGGCTCGCCGACAACGTCGCGGCCCGCGAGGCGGCCGGCAAGCCGATCACCGAGCTCGAAGCCGAGGACAAGCTGCTGGAGTTCCGTTCGCGGGGCGAGGGTTTCGTCGAGCCGAGCTTCCGCTCGATCTCGGCCTCGGCGGCCAATGCGGCGATGTGCCATTATGCTTCGAGCAAAGCGACCAATGCGGCCCTGACCACCAGCGGCGTCTACCTGATCGATTCCGGCGGGCAATATCTCACCGGCACCACCGACGTCACCCGCACCACGGCCTTCGCCCCGGTCTCCGATGAGGTGCGCCGCACCTATACCGCGGTGCTCAAGGGCTTTGTGGCGCTGATGACGGCGCAGTTCCCGGTGACGGCGCGCGGGCACCATCTCGATGCGCTGGCCAGGCGTCCGCTCTGGGATCTCGGCCTCGATTACGACCACGGCACCGGGCACGGGGTCGGGCACTTCCTCTCGGTGCACGAACACCCGCAGCGCTTCGGCAAGGTGGTGAACAATTACGAGTTCGCGCCCGGTGTGATCATGACCATCGAGCCGGGCTACTACCGCGAAGGCGAGTTCGGCCTCAGGGTCGAGAACCAGGTGGAGACAGTTGCAGCGGCCCCCGGGTTCCTGCGCTTCGAGACGCTGACGCTGGCGCCGATCGATCTGGCATTGGCGGATGTCGGGAAGCTGACGCGCGACGAGGTGGCGTGGCTCGATGGCTATCATGCGCGGGTGCGTGAGGCGCTGTCGGGGCGGTTGTCGCCGTCGGCGCAGGGCTGGCTCGAGCGGATGACGGCGGCGATTGCGGTGATCGATTGAAGTCCACCGGAGCGTCCTGCCCCTCACCCCGACCCTCTCCCCAGCGGGGAGAGGGGGCGATGTGGAGCTGCCGGTGCAAAGTGCGTCCCCTCTCCCCGCTGGGGAGAGGGTCAGGGTGAGGGGCAGAACCTCTCAGTCGCAGTGCGAGCAGCCCAACCCCTCGAAAGCCCACTCCATGACCGACCTCTCCAACCCACCTCGCCTCGATCGCTACACCCCGGTCGATCATGCCAAGGTCGATTTCTCCGGCGGGTTCTGGGAGAGCTGGAGCGCGACGGTGAGAGAAGTCAGCGTGCCGACGCAGCATCGGCGGCTCGACGAGGAGGGTTTTCTCGAAGTCCTCAACTTCCACCTGCCGCCGGCGCCGCTGGTCCGCCCGATCCAGCCGAGCGGGCTCTCGATGCAGCATTTCTTCGACAGCGATTTCGGCAAGTGGATCGAGGCGGCGAGCTATACGCTGAAGGCCCACCCCAACCCCGAGCTGGAAGACAAGATCGACGAGATCGTCGAGCAGTTGGCCAAGGGGCAGATGGCCGATGGCTACCTGAACTCCTGGTTCGCCAGGCGCGAGCCGGAGAAGCGCTGGACCAACCTGCGCGACCTGCACGAAATGTATTCGATGGGGCATCTGCTCGAAGGCGCCGTGGCCTATTTCGAGGCGACCGGCAAGCGGCGCTTCCTCGAGGTGATGCTTCGGGCGGTCGACCACATCATCGACACCTTCGGGGCTGAGCCCGGGAAACTCCGCGGCTATGACGCGCATGAGGAAATCGAGATTGCGCTGATCAAGCTCTATGGCGTGACCAGCGATCCGCGACATCTCGAGCTCGCCACCTTCTTCGTCAACGAGCGGGGCCAGCAGCCCTCCTATTACGACGAAGAAGCGCGTCGGCGCGGCAGCGACCCCAGGGACTACATCTTCAAGGATTATTCCTACAGCCAGGCCCACATGCCGGTGCGCGAGCAGACCCAGGTGGTGGGCCATGCGGTGCGCGCCATGTACCTGTTCTCGGCGATGGCCGATGTCGCGGCCGAAACCGGCGACCTCTCGCTGTTCGCTGCCGCCGACCGGCTGTTCGACAACCTCACCGGGCGCCAGCTCTATGTCACCGGCGGGTTGGGGCCGGCGCATGCCAATGAAGGGTTCACGCGGGAATACGACCTGCCCAACGCTAGCGCCTATGCCGAAACCTGCGCCGCAGTGGCGCTGGCGTTCTGGGGCCATCGCATGGCGCAGATCGAGCTCGACGGGCGCTTTACCGACCATGTCGAACTGGTGCTGTTCAACGGCGCGCTGTCGGGTATTTCGCGCGATGGCGAGCACTATTTCTACGAGAACGTGCTGGAGAGCCACGGCGATAACAGGCGCTGGAAGTGGCACTACTGCCCGTGCTGCCCAACCAATATTGCCCGGCTGATCGCCTCGCTCGGCAGCTATTTCTACACCACCAAGCCGGACGAACTGGCCGTGCACCTCTATGGCGCCAACACCGCCGAGGCGGTGCTGGGCGATACCGTGGTCAAGCTCCGCCAGGAGACGCGCTATCCTTGGGATGGCGACATCCGGCTCGGCGTTTCGCCGGCGATGCCGAAGCGCTTTGCGCTCAGGCTGCGGGTGCCGGGTTGGTGCCGCGAGGCGAAGCTCAGCGTCAACGGCGCCTTCGCGCCGGTGGAGGTCACGAAGGGCTATGCCACCATCGAGCGGGAGTGGCGGGCCGGCGACGAGGTGCGGATCGGCTTCGCCATGCCGGTCGAGCGGCTCTACGCCAACCCCGAGGTGACCGAGGATGCCGGGCGGGTGGCGCTGAAGCGCGGGCCGGTGGTCTATTGCCTCGAAGAGATCGATAACGGCTTTGCACCGCAGCGGCTACGGCTGGCGCCCGGAGCGGCGATCGAGACGGCGTATGATCCGGGGCTGCTGGGCGGCGCGGTGACGCTCAGCGGCAGCGCGGTCAAAGCCAGCGATGCCGGCTGGGGCGGGGCGCTGTATCGTACGGCGCCGTCGGCTCTGGAGCCGGTGCGGTTCAAGGCGATCCCCTATCATCTTTGGGCCAATCGCGCGCCAGGCGGCATGCTGGTATGGCTGCTGGAAGCGTAGAAATTGGTCCGCGCCGGTCGCTGTGTTTGCTCCCCTCAAGGGGAGGGGAGCAGGCCGGAAGCTGCCGTTGCAATCGGCGGCGGAACCGGTTCTCTAGCGCTCGGTGCAATTCAGGAGAATCGTCGTGGCTGCAATGCGCGGGGCGACAAAGGTCAAGGCAGCGGCGGGCAAGACCGCGGCGCCGAGCGGCGACGAGCCGGTGCGGGTGCGCGGGCAGGGGGCGCAGACGGTCTATGAGAAGCTGCGCCAGTCGATCCTCGACCTGACGCTGGAGCCGGGCAGCCCGCTCGACGAGGTGGGCCTGTCGGTGCAGTTCGACATGTCGCGCACGCCGATCCGCGAAGCACTGGTGCGGCTGTCGGCCGAGGGGCTGGTGACGACGCTGCCCAACCGCAGCACCATCGTCTCGTCGATCGATTTCGTGCAACTGCCGATCTATTTCGAGGCGCTGACCCTGATGTATCGGGTCACCACCCGGGGCGCCGCGGTGCATCGGCGCGACAGCGACATGGTGGCCATCCGACGGCTGCAGGCGGCCTATGCCGAGGCGGTGCAGCAGCGCGACGCGCTGAAGATGATCCAGTCCAACCGCGATTTCCACGTCGCCATCGCCGCGGCCGGCGGCAACAGCTATTTCACCGGGCTGTTCACCCGGCTGCTGGACGAGGGCCGGCGGATCCTCAGGCTCTACTACCAGAGCTTCGACGACACGCTGCCGCGGCAATATGTGGATGAGCACGAGGCAATGGTGGCGGCGGTGGCTGCCGGGGATGCGGAGCTGGCGGATAAGCTCGCCGCCGGGCACGCGGCGCAGATCGTACGGCAGATCCAGAGCTATATTGCGCGGGACACGACCTCGCATATCAGTCTGGCTTCGTAAGGGGCACCGGCCTCTCCGTGGTCCTCCCCCGCCACGCGGGGGAGGATTACCGACTGCGTTATCAGTGCTAGCCCTCGACCAATGGCAGCAGCATCGAGAATCTCGCCCCGCCGGTGGGGGATTCCGTCACCGCGACCCGCCCCTTGTGGCGCTGGACGATCGAGGCGACGAGGTTCAGCCCTAACCCGGCGCCGGTGGCGAGCGGCTTGATGCGGTAGAACGGCTCGAAGATGCGTTCGCGGTCGGCCGGGGCGATGCCGGGGCCGTCGTCCATCACCGAGATGGCGCCGGTGGGGCTGACCTCGACGATGATCTGGCCGTGGTTGGCGCCATGGACAATGGCGTTCTGCACCACATTGGCGAGAGCCCGGGTGAGGCTGCCTTCGTCGCCTTTGACCAGTACCGGCGCCTCCGGGGCGTCGAGCGCCAGTTCGTAGCCGGCATTGAGGGCGAGCGGGGCGAGGTCGCTGACGACATTGCCGGCAAGCTCCACCAGGTCGAGCGGCTGCATGGCGGTTTCGCCCAGGTCCATGCGCTGCAGGTCGAGCAACTGGTCGGCGAGACTCGACAGCCGAGCCACATCCATCAGCAGCCGGGCTTTTTCAGGGAAGGGCTCGGCGGTTTCCAGCCGGGTCTGGAGGATGGCGATCGGGGTGCGCAGCTCATGGGCGGAATCGGCAAGGAAGCGTTCGCGCTGGGCATAGGCCTTGTCGAGGCGGGCGAGGCCGCCATTGACCGCGTCGACCAGGGCGCGGACTTCGTGCGGCACGTTCTCGGTGGGCAACTGCGTGCCGCGGGCATCAATGTCGATCAGCTCAGCCTGTTCGGCCGCCTGCTTCAGGCCGCGCAACTCGCGACGGATGACGCGCGGGATGATGATGGCGGCGGCGATGGCGGTGATGGCGAGCAACGCCAGGCTGAACAGGGCCCAGAACCCGGCGACGAACGATACGACGCCGATGGTCCGCCCGCCGCCCGACGCCACCATGACATCGCCGATCTGGCTGCGGTGCCGCTCGAGCTGCAGCGCGTCGACCGGAGATCCGGCGCGTGGGCGCACATCGACCGAGGCGAACTCCCACAGCGCCGTATCCAACTCATCGTAGAACACTGGAATCTTGCCGTATGACACCTTGGTGCCCGCCTCGGTCGAGGCGAGGAACCAGACCCCGGGCTTGTCGGCGATCAGTGCCTTGAGCTTGGGGGTCATCTCCACCTCGGCGCCACCGTCGGCGGTGGGGCGGATCGCTTCGGCAAACGTCTCGGGGTTGCCCGGATCGAGCGGCGGCGCGTCGATGAAGCGGAGTGCCGGGTAGATGCCGAGCGGAAATACCACCAGCGCGAAGAACAGCAGCAGCGCCACCGCCTGCACCTGGATCATGCGGCGGGTGAGGCGGCGTTCGAGGCGGATTGGTCTCGGTTCGCGGATCATGATTGCCTGAGGAGGTAACCGACGCCGCGCACCGGGTGGATTTCCACCGTGCTGCCGGCCTCGGCGAGCTTGCGGCGAAGCCGCGAGATATGGGCTTCGAGCGAGTTGGACTGGATCTCGTCGTCGGAGCCGTAGACATCCTCTTCGAGTACGGCGCGGCGCACGGTGCGGCCGGAGCGGCGCATCAGGCTTTCGAGCACCAGGTACTCGCGGCGCGGCAGGTCGACCTTGTCGCCACTAACGAAGACATCGCCGTGGTTGAGATCGAGCGACAGGTTGCCCATCGCCAGCGGCGCGGTTTCCACCTGGCTGGGCCGACGCAGCACGGCGCGCAGCCGCGCCACCAGCTCGTCGACCACGAAGGGTTTGGCGAGGTAATCGTCGGCGCCGAGGTTCAGCCCTTCGATGCGGTGGTTGGCGCCGCCCATGGCCGAGAGCACGACGATAGGGGTGTGCGGGCGGCGTTTGCGGATATGGGCGATCAGCGAGGCGCCGTCGCCATCGCCGAGCTGGCGATCGAGGATGATGAGATCATGCGCCACCGTCTCGATTGCCTCGATGGCGTATTCGATCGAGGGTACGTGATCGGTGACGAAATCGTGCTTCTCCAGCGCGGCGCGCAGCAGCGCCGCCATGTCGGGCTCATCTTCCACCAGCAATAGCCGCATCGGCACCTCCTTCGTCGTCATCGCCGATCAAGCTTGCCGAAAGCTTGCGCCGGGCGACAACAAGTAGTTGCGCCGGGCGACAACAAGCAGTTGCGCCGTGCCGGGTGCACCACGCAACCGACCCATGCGTGCCGCGCCGGGGCTGCGCAAGGTTCATGCAAGCTTGGCGGCAGACAAGCCATCGCTCGCAATGCCCCGGGTCGCTCCAGGGCGGCGAGACGTTTGGACCCATCTACCTGAGGACTGCGCCATGGACGAGCCCGCAATCCAGCCGACTCCGAAGCCCGAATGGGCGCTGAGCCGCCGCGAACTGAAGAAACGGGCGCTGCTGGCAGCCGGTATCCAGCCGGCGCGCTTCCCCTGGGCTTGGGCCGGCGCCGCCATAGTGGTGGTCGGCCTCGCGGTGTTCGTGTTGCCGCCGATGCTGGCGCCGCAGGCCTCGACGCCGGCCGAAACCGCCACACCGGCCGCGGATGTGGTGAAGCGGCTGCTGACGATCGACGTCGCCACGGCGGCTCCCACGACGCTGGCCGAAACGCTCAAAGCAACGGGTTCGCTGATGCCGCGGCGCTCGATTGCCATTGCCTCGCAGGTCAACGGCACGCTCAAAAGCGTCGAGGCGCGCATCGGCGACAGCGTCAAGGCCGGTGACGTGCTGGCGACGGTCGATGTCGAGACCTCGCAAATCCAGCTCAGCCAGCAGCGCAGCACTGCGGCAGCCACCCGGGCTCAGCTGGCGCAGGCCGAGAACCAGCTCGAGCGCACCCTGCGGCTTGCAGATAGTGGTCTCACCCCCAGCGCGACGGTCGAATCCGAGAAAGCCTCGATCGAAGCGCTGAAGGCCAACCTCGCGGCGCTCGAAGCGCAGGTGGCGGCGGCGGAACTGGTGATCCGCAACGCCACCATCACTGCGCCGTTCGACGGCATCGTCGCGGCGCGTTCGATCGAACCGGGCCAGTTGATCACCTCGGGCGCCGCCTTGTTCGACCTCGTCGATCTCTCGATGATGGAAATGACCGCCTATGTGCCGGTGAGCGCCAGTCCGCAACTCAAGCCGGGGCAGGGCGTAACCCTCTCCGTCGAGGGACTGCCGGGCCAGAGTTTTGCCGCGACGGTCGAGGGCGTCAGCCCGGTCGCGGCCAAGGGCACCCGCACCGTGCCGGTGCTGATCTCGGTGCCCAACCCCGAAGGCAAGCTCCGTGGCGGCATGTTCGCCTCGGGCAGCATCGTCATCGAAGAGACGAAGGGGGCGTTTGCCGTGCCCGACGCGGCTGTGCGCGAGGATGCCGAAGGGCGCTATGTGCTGCGGATCGCCGATGGCGCGCTGCTGCGCCAGCCGGTCGAGGTCAAGCGCCAGTGGGCCTCGAGCCGGATGACCGAACTCGCCTCGGGCCTCGCGGCCGGCGAAAGCTATGTCTCTGGCCGGCTCGACGACCTCAAGCCCGGCATGCGCGTCACCGTGGTGGAGAACTGAGCCATGTTCCTCACCAAAATCAGCGTCCGCCACCCGGTTTTCGCCACCATGGTCATGGTGGCGCTGCTGGTGTTCGGCCTCTACTCCTACTCGCGGCTCTCCATCGAGCAGATGCCCAATATCGACCTGCCGGTCGTCGCGGTGGTGGTGAGCTATCCCGGCGCCTCGGCACAATCGGTCGAGAACGACATCATCAAGCCGATCGAAGACGCGGTGAACTCGATCAGCGGCATCGATACGCTGCAATCGATCGCGCAGCAGAACGCCGCGATGATCATCATGATGTTCGACATGGAGGTGAGCTCGGTCGACGCGGTGCAGGAGGTGCGCGACAAGATCGCCGGCATCGAAGCGAACCTGCCCGATAATGCCGACAAGCCGCGCGTGCTGCGGTTCGATCCCAACGCCATGCCGATCATGTCGCTGGCCATCCGCTCCGACGCGCTCAGCTCGCGCGAGCTGACGCAGCTGGCCGATGACGTGGTGGTCAATCGGCTGCGCAACATCCCCGGCGTCGGCAGCGCCGATCTCGTCGGCGGGGTGCCGGCGCAACTCGACGTGCTGGTCGATCCCGACCGGCTCGACGGGTTCGGCGTCAGCATGTCCGAGGTGATCGCGGCGATCCGCCAGAACAATCTCGACCTGCCGGCCGGCACCATCACGGAGGGCGCGGTGTCGCGCGCCATCCAGGTCGAAGGCCGGCTCGAGGATGTCGAGGATTTCCGCAACATGATCGTTTCCCGTACCGGCGGCCAGGCGGTGCGGCTGGGCGATGTCGCGACCATCACCCAGGGGCAGGGCGACGAGGAGAGCCTCGCCTTCATCAATGGCGAGCGGGCGCTGGCGATCAACATCATCAAGGTGCAGGGCGCCAACACGGTGGGCGTCGCCAAGGCCGTGCACCAGGAGCTCGAGCGGCTTCAGGAACGCGAGCTGCCCGAGAATGTCAGCATCGACGTGGTGGCCGACAATGCGGTTCCGGTCGAGCAATCCTTCCACACGGTGCAGAACATGATCGTCGAAGGCGCGGTGCTCGCCGTGCTGATCGTCTTTCTGTTCCTCAACTCGTGGCGCTCGACCGTCATTACCGCGCTGACCCTGCCGATCTCGATCATCGGCACGATGACGGTATTGTTCGCGCTCGGCTTCACGCTCAACATGATGACGCTGATGGCGCTGTCGCTGTCGGTCGGCATCCTGATCGACGACGCCATCGTGGTGCGCGAGAACATCATGCGGCACCTGCATATGGGCAAGAACCACGTGCAGGCGGCGCTCGATGGCACCAACGAGATCGGCCTCGCCGTGCTGGCGACGACCCTGTCGATCGTCGCGGTGTTCCTCCCCGTCGCCTTCATGGACGGCATCATGGGGCGGTTCTTCCTGCAGTTCGGCGTCACCGTGTCGGTGGCAGTGCTGATCTCGCTGTTCGTCGCCTTCACGCTCGACCCGATGATGTCGTCGGTCTGGCACGACCCGGATTCCGAGCCGGGCGCCAAACGCGGCCCGCTCGGCCGGGCGGTGGCGAAGTTCGACCACTTTTTCGAGTGGTGCGCCGGCGGCTATCGGGCGCTGCTGCGCTGGTGCCTGAGGCACCGGGTGACGACGCTCGCCACTGCCGTAGCGCTGTTCTTTGCAAGCTTCGCGCTGGTACCGCTGGTCGGCTTCGAGGTGACGCCGGCCACCGACAACAGCGAATTCCAGGTCGAGGTGGAGACGCCGCAGGGCTCCTCGCTCGAGTATACCGGCCAGAAAGTGCGGCAGGTCGAAGCGCTGCTCCGCACGCTGCCCGAAGTGAAGCGCACCTATGCCACCGTCGCCGGCGGGCAGGGCGTCCCGAGCTCCAATGCCGGCACCGTCGTCGTCACCATGGTGCCGCCGGGCGAACGGAAGCTGATGCCGCATGAAATGACGGCGCCGGTTCGAGATCTTCTCGCCCAGGTGCCCGGCGTGAAGACCATTGTCGGCGTCTCCAGTGGTTTCGGCAGCCTGAGCAAGCCCATCCAGGTCACCGCCTATGGCGACAGTTTTGCCGTGCTGGGCGATCTCACCGACCAGCTGGCGGCAAAGCTGGCGCAGATCCCCGGCCTGACCGATATCGAGACGTCGCTCGATGCGGCGCAGCCGATCGTCAGCATCCGGGTCAATCGCGAGCTCGCCAGCGAAGCCGGCATCTCGCTGCAGCAGGTCGGCGCGGTGCTGCAGCCGATGCTGTCAGGTGAAGAGGTCAGCGAATGGACGTCGCCGGCCGAGGAAACCTACAAGCTGGTGGTGCGGTTGCCGGAAGGCGAGCGCAACAGCGTCGAGCTCCTCTCCAACCTGCCGATCAGCCGCAATGACAGCTCGGTGATCCGGCTCGGCGACATTGCCGATATCGAGACCTCGACCGGCCCGGCCGAGATCAACCGGCAGGACCTGTCGCGGCAGGTGACGGTCGATGCCAATCTGAGCGGCGCCAACATTGGCGACGTGATGCCCAGGATCCAGGCGGCGATCGACGCGATCGAGATGCCGGCGGGTTACCGGATGTCGATGGGCGGCGATGCCGAACAGCTGGGCGAGATCGGCTCGTCCGCCGGCTCGGCGCTGCTGCTCGCGGTGGTGTTCATCTACCTGGTGCTGGCCAGCCAGTTCGGCAGTTTCGTGCAGCCGATCGCCATCATGATGGCGTTGCCGCTGTCGCTGATCGGCGTCCTGGTGGGGCTGCTGGTCGGCGGCTCGACGCTCAACATGATGTCGATGATCGGCTTCATCATGCTGATGGGCCTCGTGGTGAAAAACGCGATCCTCCTCGTCGACAATGCCAACCAGCATGTGCGCGAAGGCTGGAACCTCTACGAGGCGCTGGTCGAGGCCGGGGGCACCCGCTTCCGCCCGATCATCATGACGACGCTGGCCATGGTGTTCGGCATGCTGCCCCTGGCGCTGAGCCTGCATGAAGGTTCGAGCCAGAACGCCCCGATGGCCCACGCGGTGATCGGCGGGCTGATCAGCTCGACGCTGCTGACGCTGGTCGTCGTTCCCGTGATGCTGACCTACACCGACTCGTTGAGCGGACTGGTCAAGCGTGTGCTGCGTCGGCGCGAGCCGGCGCAGCATCACCCAACGCCTGAGGCGGCCGAGGTCGCCCCGCACTGATCCGATAACCCAAGGACTTGATATGATCACCGCATCGGCTTTGCGGGCGCCTGCCGGGCGCCCCGCGAGACTCCTCGTTGCTGCCGGCATGGCGGCGCTGCTCGCCGGCTGCTCCTCGCTCGCCTACCACAAGCCTGAGATGGCGGTACCGACGACGTTCAAGGCCGCGCCCAAGGCAGCCTCGGTCGACAACAGCAAGACGGCGTGGTGGACGGCGTTCCGCGACCAGCGGCTGAGCCGGCTGATCGATCGCGGGCTCAGCCAGAACCTCTCGATCGCCCAGGCGGTGGAACGGATCAACGAGGCCAATGCCGGAATGATCGCCGTCGGCGCCACGGTGCTGCCC
Organism: Devosia sp.; assembly: GCF_035944845.1. Taxonomy (GTDB): domain Bacteria; phylum Pseudomonadota; class Alphaproteobacteria; order Rhizobiales; family Devosiaceae; genus Devosia_A. Next base: position 45,049 of record NZ_DASZAW010000079.1, read on the forward strand.
TCGGCCTCGGGCAGCGTCGCCGGCCGCGAAAGCGGCGGCTCGGGTGCGTCGAGTTCGTCGGTCACCTATGGCGCGACTGCGTCGTGGATGCTCGACCTGTTCGGGCAATATGGCAACTCGCGCCGGGCCGCCGAGGCCAATCTCGACAGCGCCTATCTCTCGGCCGATACGGCGCGGCTGACCTTCCTGTCGGAACTCACCAACGCTTATATCGACCTGCGCTACTATCAGGAATCGCTGGCACTTACGCGCTCGAGCCTCTCCACCCGCCAGCAGACGCTGGAGCTGACGCAGTCGCTGCTCACCAACGGCGCCGGCTCGCAGCTCGACGTGCTGCAGGCGCAGAGTGCGCTCGATGCCGCCTCGCTGCAGCTGCCGAGCCAGGAGCTGGGGTTCGTGCGCAGCCTCAACCGGCTGGCGACATTGACGGCGCAGTCGACGAGCGCCATCGAAAAGGACCTGATCAAGGGCGCGCCGCAGCCTTGGCCGCGGGCCAAGGTGAATGCCGGCGTTCCGGCCGACCTGATCCGGCAGCGGCCGGACATCCAGGCGGCCGAGCGGGCGCTGCTGGCGGCGACGGCCAATGCCGGGATCGCAGAAGCGCAGATGTATCCGTCGATCACGCTGAGCGGCAATATCCAGCTGGCGGCGCTGGCCGGCGGCAACAGCACCAGCTGGGGGTTCGGGCCGACGCTCAACCTGCCATTCCTCGATGGCGGACGGGCCAGGGCCAACCACCAGGCGGCGTTGTCGAAAGTGAATCAGGCTTATCTCAGCTGGCAGAGCGCGGTGCGCGGCGCCATCGAGGAGACCGAGAACGCGCTCGCCGCCGTTCGCCGCGACGGCCGCAGCATCGACGCGGCGACCAAGGTCTCCGACAGTGCGCAGCGGCAGCTCGAACTGGCGCGAAAGAGCTACCAGGAAGGGCAGGGGCAGATACTCGATGTACTCAACGCCGAGCGCAGCCTGTTTGACGCCAAGGCGCAACTGGCGACCTCGACGCGGCAATATGCGAGCAATTATGTGGCGCTGAACGTGGCGATCGGCGGCGGGATCGGGGCGTTGGCGGGGAAGTAGGTCGTCTCTTTGAAGTGACGATCAACGGCAGCAGACGGCCCCCTCCCATCCTCCCCCATAAAGGGGGAGGTGCCCCGCCGATGCGTCGGGCGCGATCGAGCCACAAACTCCTCTTCACCGCCCCCTTTATGGGGGAGGCCGGGTGGGGGCCGTCTCTATCAGTCGGCGCCTCTACCGTTCCGGCATCCCCGCCTCCACCCAGCGCACGAACAGTGCGATTTCGTCATCCGCCAGCGGGTAGCTCAGGAACGGCATGCGTGGGCTGCTGATCCCCTTGAGGCGCCGGATCAGTTCGCTGCCTTCGGGGTCGCCCGGCAGCAGCACCGGGCCATCCGTGCTGCCGGCAAGCGCCAGGGCGTAGCTATCGAGGCGCAGGCCTTTCCCGGCGCCCTGGGCGGAATGACACATGACGCAATGCCTGGTGACGATCGGGTTTATGTCGGCCCAGGTTGGCGGCGTGCCGACGACCGCTTCAGCGGCCAGCGCCGCCGCGCCGAGGCAGGTGAAAAGTAGTGCGGAAAGACTCTGCTGTGTGATGGCGACCAAGGTCAGTATCCGGTCATAGCGAGCCAGTCATTCTGGCTCATGGATGCTAACATATCTGTAGACGATATGCGCGATGTGCCTTGTGCGACCCGCCAATCGTTTTTGCAAGTACTAGAAATCACCAAGGAATGTCGCGCGAGCTGTTACTGGCTGGGGCCGTTCTCGGCGTGATATGTTGCATCCGCAGCCGCCGGCCGCCCGCCTGCGGCGCCTGTCTCTGGGAGGATCAGATGAAAGGACTCGCTTTACTCGCACTGGCCGCTTCGCTTTGCCCGGTGGTGGCGGTCGCCGCCGATGTCAACCTCGACGACATGCGCAAGGCCATCGACAAGTACAAGGACGTGCAGGTGGCGCTGGCCGATGGCTACATCACGCCGGACAACCATTGCGTCTCGGCTGCCAACTCCGGCTTGCCGGCCGAGCTTGGGGCCATGGGCATTCACTACATCCATCCAGCACTGCTGGAGATTACCGGCACCGATCCGCGGGTCGACGGCAAAGGCACCTATACCGACTGGATGAAGCCCTCGGTGCTGATCTACGAGCCGCAGGCCGACGGCTCGCTCGAACTGGTGGCGGTGGAGAACCTGGTGTTCCAGGCGGCCTGGGATGCCGCGGGCAAGACCGAACAACTGGTGCTCAACGGGCGCGCCTGGGACCACATGGCCGACGACCCGGCGACAGCCGGCGACGAGGCGCATGGCTTCACGCCGCATTACGACCAGCATGTCTGGCTCTATCGGGCCAACCCGATGGGCGACCTGATGCCGTTCAACCCGGCCGTGACCTGCGAGCACGCGGAACATAAGATGTAGGAACGGCGTAGACCGGCAGTCGATCTGCTCCCCTCCCCCTTGAGGGGAGGGGTTGGGGGTGGGGATGGTTCTGTGATCACCGATGGACCCCCACCCCCCACCCTCCCCCTCAAGGGCAGGGCGATCGCATATGAAGAGCCACCGATCTCTCAGTGGTCCTCCACCGCGCAGCGGGGGAGGGGGACCAGCGGAGCTGGTGGAGGGGGCGACCACAAACACCGGCGCCTCCGGCCGCCCCCTCCACCGCCTTCGGCGGTCCCCCTCCCCCGTTGCACGGGGGAGGACCACTGAGAGTCCC
>NZ_DASZAW010000080.1:0-22269 GCF_035944845.1 Devosia sp.
GGTAAATGGGTAGATCGCTCCAACGGGTGTTACCGACCCAAACGAATGTGACCTCTGTCACCCATTCGTCTCACAGTTCAGGTAACACCCCGGCCGTCCCCAGAGACGTGCCGATGGAGGTCATTCCATGCAGCATGCCCAGTTCGAAAAGCCACATAGCGCCAAGCCCATAGCCGTCGATATCGACGGCGAACCGAAGGGCGTCCTGGTTGCGCACGATGCCGGCTTCCGCTTCCTCGCCGTCAAGCTCGACGCGTTCGGAGTGGATGGCCAGGTGTTCGCCAGCATCGAAGCCGCCGAGGCGGCGGTGCGCGACGCATTGCGTCCGGAAGCTTGAGCCAGTTCTAGTTTCTTGCGCCGGTTCGGGCTGACCCCCACCCCTGTCCCCTCCCCCTAAGAATGGGGAGGGAGACCCTCACTCCGATATCGCGGCTAGCGTCTCCCTCCCCATGTTTAGGGGGAGGGATCAAGGGTGGGGGTCGGCCCGCGCCGGGTGATCAGTTTGCCCGATCCTGCTAGCCCACCAGCTTCCGCCACGCCGCCGCATACGCTGCCGCCGCAGCATCCCCCTCGATCAACACCGTTTCATGCCCGTCAGGCAGCGGTCGGTCCATGCGCGCCAGCAGGGCCGCACCGATCGAAGTGCCGGTGGCGCTGCGCTTCACCGGCTCCACCGGCCGTCCCGTTGCCGCCGCCAGCATCCGGAGATAGAGCGCGTTGCCGGCGAACGGGCCCTCGACCACGGTGTGGTTCTCGGCGCCGGTAAGGTGCAGGCATTCGGCCGTCATCAACGCCAGGTAGAACGAGGTCACCACGTAAACCTCGTCATCGCTCAAGCTTTCGCGCGGCCGGCTCCACTGCGCCTCTCGTCCGGGGAACGGGCCCGAGCCCTGCACCACCGATGGGGTCAGCAGGATCGCCTGGTTCAATACCCGCTCGATGGTCTCGCTCGTGGGCTCGCGCGGCGTGGTCAGCATCTCGAACTCGCGCCCGCCCATGAAGCGGGCGGAGGGTACCGGGCGGCCCAGGGCGTCGATATTGGCGAGGCAATCACGCTCGAGGTCGAGGTTGTCGATATCGCCGCCGGGCGAGGCGACGATCACCCAGGTGCCCGTCGAGACCAGCCCGAACGGCGGATCGCGCTCGAGGATGTGCGGCAACAGCGACGCATTGGAATCGTGGATGCCGGAAAAGACCGGCAGTGGGCGCTTCAACCCCAGTGCTTCGGTCACTTCGGGCAGCGTCACACCGAGCACGTCGGAGGCCGGCCGCACCTCGGCGAACTTGTCGAGCCACCCCTCAATCATCACCAGCGACGAGTAGAGGCTGGTGGTGAAATCCCAGAGGTCGGTGTGGCAGCCGAGCGAGGTGATCTCCTCGGCGACGACACCGGTCAGCCGGAACGAGAAGTATTGCGGATAGGTGAGGATCCAGCGGGTGCGGGCGAACTCGGCGGGAAAGGCGCGCGCCTGCCAGAACAGTTGCGCCCCCACATTGAGGCCACCGGGCAGCCGTGGAGTGAAGCTCTCGGAGAAATCCGGTCGAGCCCGGTTGTACTCGTCCCAGAACTGGTCAGGACCGGCGAACTCGTAGTCCAGCACCGGCAGCGACAACTCGCCATCGGCATCGATCAGCGCCGCCGAGGCGCCATGGGTGGTGACGCTGATGGCATCGAGCGGAAATTCGTCGTTGAGCTCGCGCAGTGCGCCCAGCGCAAACTGCCAAAGCCCGTCGATATCGAAATGCGGGTACTTGCCGGCGCGCAGCACGGTGTTTGGCCGCTTCCGCACCGCGATCTCGGTGCGGCTGTCGAGATCGACGACCGCCACTTTCGCATTGGACTTGCCAATGTCGATGACCCCGACAATGCGGACGGTCACTTGCGAACCATCCGGTAGACGATGGGCAGGGCGATTACCACGATAAGCAGCAGTCCGACAAAGATCGACATGACGATACCGGGGACATTCAAGAGCCCCAGGCCGAAGGTGACAAGCCCCATGATGAAGGCGGCGATCACCACCCCGACAATCGAGCCGGCGCCGCCCAGAATGGAGACGCCACCCAGTACAACCATGGTGATGACCTCGAGTTCCCAGCCTTGGGCGATGGAGGGACGCGTGGAGCCGAGGCGGCTGGTCAGCAGCACCGAGGCGATGCCGGCCATCAGCCCGGTCAGACAGAACAGCACGAACTTGACGCGCTCGACGCGGACGCCCGAGAACTGGGCGGCAGTCGCATTGTTGCCGATGACGAAGATGCGGCGACCGAAGCTGGTCCGGTGCAGGACCACATAATAGATGGCGGCCGCCGCGAGAAAGAGCACGAACTCGAACGACACCACCCACCAGACATAGCCCTGGCCGAAAAAGGCGAAACTTTCGGGGTAGCCTTTGAAGGCCTGGTCGCCGAGCACGATGAAGCTGATGCCGCGGAACAGGCTCATCGTGCCGATGGTGACGACGATCGAGGGCAACCCCAGCCGGGTGACGAGGAAGCCGTTGAAGGCGCCGCAGGCGAGCCCCGTGCCGATGCCAATGACGACGAGCCCCGGTGTATCGACGCCGAACTGCAACGCGAAGCCCATGGCGGTCGATGCCAGGGCGATGATCGCGGCGACCGACAGATCGATCTCGCCGGAGATGATCAGCAGCGCCATGGCGAGTGCGATCAGCGCCTTCTCGGTGAAGTTGAAGGTCGCGTCGCTGAGCGACCAGGGCGAGAGGAAATACGGCGAGGCCAGCGAGTTGGCGACAAAGATCGCCACGGCGACGACGAGCAGCAGGCTGGGCCAGCTGAACAGCGCCGAGCGCAGCGGATTGTCGAGCCGATCCGGAACGTGGCGCGTGGTGGGCGTCTGGTCGTTCATTTCAGGAGATCCAAGGAACCAGCCCCACACGCGGTGTCAGTCCCGCGAAAGCGGGAAACTCTGTTTTGGCGCGCACGGAGGGGCCGGAAAGCGGAGGTTCCCGCTTTCGCGGGAATGACCCGGTGGAGGCGGCGGCAACGAGCCATCACGATACGGCCTCCGCCCGTTTGAGAATGATGCGGCCGGTGTTCTTGCCGGCACGGGCATTGAGGACGACGGCCAGAATGATCGCGGCGCCCGAAATGGCCATCTGCCAGAACGGCGAGACGCCAATCACCGGCAAAGCCGAGTTGATGACGCCGAGAAACAGCGCGCCGAGCAGTGCACTCCCCACCGTGCCGACACCGCCGGCGATCGAGACGCCGCCGATGACACAGGCGGCGATCACCTGCAGCTCATAACCCACCGCCGTCTCCGAGGAGGCGATGACGTAGCGCGACACCCAGAGATAGCCGCAGAGCCCGGCGACCAGCCCGGACATGCAGAAGGCGATGAACTTGGTGCGGCCGACATTGATGCCGGCATAGACCGAGGCGGTCGGGTTGACGCCGATGGCGTAGATCGAGCGACCAACCGGGGTGCGCGTCATCACCACATAGAAGGCGGCGGCGATGACAACCGCGAACCAGCTGAGCAACGGCAGGCCGAGCAGCTGGAGACGGGTGATTCCAATGAAGTCGGGCGTCATCTCGGCGGCGTTTACCCACTGCCCGCCGGCGACGAGGAAGGTGGTGCCGCGATAGATGGTGAGGGTACCGAGCGTCACGACGATCGCCGGAATATCGAGCTTCCAGACGAGGAAGCCGTTGATGGCGCCGAGCGCCAGCCCGAGCAGCGGCGCGGCGAGGATCAGCAGCGGCACCGGGATCCACGGCATGGATGCGTTGCAGAGCGCGATCACCATGCCCGAGAGCGCCACGTTGGCGGCGATCGACAGGTCGATCGAACGGGTCAGGATCACCACCATCTGGCCGAGCGCCAGGATCATCAGGATGGCAGTGTTGTTGAAGATGTCGGCGAGGTTGGCCGGAGCGGCGAAGCTCGGCGCGCGCGTGGCGATGGCGCCGATCATCACCGCGATGCCGATGGCGAGCCACAGTTCGCGGGTCTTCAGCCCGCGCGGCGCGAGCGCAAAAATGCTGCGGTTCATGCCGCCACCTCATGGGCGCCGATGGCGCGCCTGACCAGCGCGTCGGCAGTCAGGTCGTGGTTGTCGAGCACGGCATCGATCCGCCCGGCCCGCATCACCACGATGCGGTCGGACATGCCCATCACTTCGGGCAGCTCGGACGATACCATGATCACCGCCAGCCCCTCGGCTACCAGTTCGGCCATGAAGGCGTGTACGGCGGCCTTGCTGCCGATATCGATGCCCTTGGTCGGCTCGTCGAGGATGATCACCTTGGGTTGCGTCGCCAGCCACTTGGCGATCACCACCTTCTGCTGGTTGCCGCCCGACAGGGTGCCGGCATTCTGGCTGAGCGAGGCGGCGCGCAGGTCGAGCCGCTCGGTGTATTTTCGGGTCAGCGCGAACTCCTCGGCCATGCGCAAGAACCCCTGGCGCGAGGTGTTTTTCAGCGAGGGCAGCGAGACGTTCTGGACGATCGGCAGGTCGACCACGACGCCCTGCTTGCCGCGCTCCTCGGGCACATAGACGATGCCCGCTGCGATGGCGTCGGCAGGCGTGCGCGGCTGGAACGGCGCGCCATCCAGCGTCATCGCGCCACGCGAGGTCGGGGTCAGCCCGAAGATCGCCTGCATCACCTCGGAGCGCCCGGCGCCGACGAGGCCGTAGAAGCCGAGGATCTCGCCGCGCCTGAGCTCGAAACCAATATCGTCGAATTCGGTGGGGTGGCTCAGGCCATCGAGCTTCAGCACCGTGTCGCCGATGGCTGGCGTCCGCGCGGGAAAGATGTGATCGACCGAGCGGCCGACCATCATGCGGATGATATCGTTCTGCGGCGTCTCGTCGATCAGCCCCTTGCCGACCATCTCGCCGTCGCGGAACACGGTGAAGCGGTCGGCGATGCGGTAGATCTCATCGAACTTGTGGCTGATGAACAGCACCGCCTTGCCGTCTTCCTTCAAGAGCTCGATGAGCACGAACAGATCCTCGATCTCCTTGTGGGAGAGTGCCGCGGTCGGCTCGTCCATGATCACCACTTCCGCATCGATCGACATGGCGCGGGCGACGGCGACCAGATGCTTGTTGGCGATCGACAGGTCGCGCAGCCGTGCCTCGGCATCGATGTGTCCGGCGCCCATGTCGGAGAGCACGCGACGCGCATCGGCGCGCATCAACGTCCAGTCGATGGTGCCGAAGCGGGTTTTCGGCGCATGACCCAGATAGATGTTCTCGGCGACACTGAGATCGTCGAACAGCACGGTTTCCTGATGGATGGCGGTGATACCGAGCTCGAACGCCTTGTGGGCGGAGCCGAGGCTCACCGGCTTGCCGTCGAGCACGATCTCACCCGCGTCGGGCTGGTAGATGCCGGTGAGGACCTTCACCAGCGTCGACTTGCCGGCGCCGTTCTCGCCGATCAGCGCGGTCACCTCTCCGGGATAGAGCTCGAGGCTCACCTCATGCAGCGCGCGCACGCCGGGAAAGGACTTGGTGACGCCGGAGAGGGTGAGCTTGGGTTGGGACATTGCTGGTCATTCTGCTCGGGTATGCACCACATGGCGCCACCACACCGGCTGTCATCCCTGCGAAAGCAGGGACCCAACGCTCGGCTGGGTGCAGGCGGTGACATGGGTCCCTGCTTTCGCAGGGATGACAGCCCGTGGGCTGGGCGAGACCGGTGGCCTCAATGTAGAAGCCCGGCAGCCTACGCCGCCGGGCGTGTTCATCCCCGGATCAGTAGATCTTCGAGAACTCTTCGATGTTCGACTTGTCGAACTGGAACGGCGCGGCCATGGCGGCCGAGTTGGTGTCATCGAGGGTGATCGAGCCGACGCGGCCGATCGAGATGGTGGCGCCGGGCTTGGCTTCGGCCTTCTTGGTGGCGAGCTGGTAGGCGATCTGAACGGCCGAGTAGCCGAGGTCGATCGGGTTCCACAACGCCACGGCCTGCGAGGCGCCATTGTCGATGAACTGCTTGAACTCGGACGGGAGCGCCAGGCCGGTGACGTTGATCTTGCCGATCAGGTTGTCATCGGTCACCACCTGCGCGGCAGCGACGACGCCGACGGTGGTCGGGGCGATGATTGCCTTGAGGTTCGGGTAGGACGCGATCAGGCCCTTGGCTTCGTTGGTGGATTTCACCGAGTCGTCATCGCCGTACACGGTGGCGACGAGGTTGATCTTGGGGAACTTCTCGGGCAGCACTTTCTTCGCCGCTTCGATCCAGGCGTTCTGGTTGGTCGCGGTGGACGAGGCCGAGAGGATCGCCACGTCGCCGCCATCCGGCAGATAGTCGGCGGCGAGCTTGATGATGGTCTCGCCGATCAGGTTGGTATCGGACGGGTTGAGGTGCACCGAGCGGCCCTCAGGCGCGACGCCCGAGTCCCAGCTGATCACGGTGATGCCGCGTTCCATCGCCTTTTTCAGCGCCGGCACCAGCGCGTCCGGATCGTTGGCCGAAATCGCGATGGCGTTGACGTTCTGGGCGATCAGCGAGTTGATGATTTCGATCTGGCCCTCGGCGGTCGCCGTGGTCGGGCCGGTATAGATCACCTCGACATCGCCGAGCTCAGCGGCAGCTTCCTGCGCCCCCTTGTTGGCGGCATCGAAAAAGCCGTTGCCGAGCGACTTGACGACGAGGGCGATCTTGGTCTGGGCCATGGCCGGAGCCGACAGCATGACGGCGGTCAGCGCCGTTGCAACGGCAAGTTTCTTCAATAGGCTCATATCGTTCCTCCCTGAACGTTTGGTAGTCGTTGTTGCCAACCGGTCAGGCGACCGATTGGGACTTCTGCTCTGCGGCCTCCACCACGGTGAGCATGACGCCCGCCTTTTCCAGCATGGCGCGATCCTCATCGCGGATGCCGTTATCGGTGATGACGGAGTGGATGCGATCGAGCCCGCACAGAATGAGGCTGGAGCGGCCGGAGAATTTCGAGCTGTCGGCGAGGACGATCAGTTCCTCGGCCTGGTTGATTAGCGCCAGTTCGGACTGCACCACCATCGGGTCGGCCTCCATCAGGCCATGGGCGCCGAGGCCCTGGCAGCCGATGAACATGCGCTTGGCATAAAAATGCGAGGCCACCACGCCGCCGAACGGCGACAGGATCACGTTCTGCTCGCGATAAATGGTGCCGCCGGGGATGACGACCGAGTTGCGCGAATTGTGGATCAGGAACTCGGCGATGCCAAAACTGTTGGTGAACACCGAAAGCCGGCGACCGGTCAGGTAGTGCACCATCTGGTAGGTGGTGGTGCCGCCATTGATGATGATCGGCTCGCCATCCTTGCAGAGGTCGGCAGCAGCGCGGGCAATGGCGCGCTTCTGGGCGATATTGATGGTTTCGTTGACCGAGAACGGGCGACCCATCAACCCGCCCTGCTCGGGCGGATTGATCGCTTCGGCGCCGCCGCGCACCCGGCGCAGGCGACCCTCGACATGCAGTGCCGCGATATCGCGGCGGATCGTCGCCTCGGACGTGCCGGTGATATCGACCAGCTCGGCGACAGTGGCCAGCGGACGCGCCTGGACGGCGGCGAGGATCACCCTGTGGCGTTCGGTTTCGTGCATTTGCTCTCCCTGGACGGACTCATTTTCACCAAAAACTGTCAGTGTCAATCAGATCGTGCGACTTTCGTGGCGATGCTGATGGTTTCTGACGGTTTCTGATTGACAGCAGTAAGCTACGGGAGCTAGTCCCGTGCTCAATAACTGCCATACATCTCTACGGGAGGGATCCAATGTCCAGCACCGCGCCAGCGCGCCTTCAGAACCTTTGGGACGACGCCAAAGCGGCAGCGATGAGCGAGCCGGAGCGGCTGGTCTACCGCTCGAACATCCTGGGCTCGGATAGGCGCGTCACCAACTACGGCGGCGGCAATACCTCCTCGAAGATCTTCCAGAAGGACCCACTGAGCGGGCAAGACGTCGAAGTGCTGTGGGTGAAGGGCTCGGGCGGCGACTCGGCCTCGATCAAGCTCGATGGGTTCGCGACGCTCTACATGGACAAGCTGCGCGCGCTGAAGGGGCTCTATCGCGGCCTCGCGCACGAAGACGAGATGGTCGGCTACCTGCCGCACGCGACGTTCAACCTCAACCCGCGCGCCGCCTCGATCGATACGCCGCTGCACGCCTATGTGCCGCACGCCTTCGTCGACCATATGCACCCCGATGCGATTATCGCGATTGCGGCGAGCAAGGACTCCAAAGCCCTGACCCGCGAGATCTTCGGCGACGAGATCGGCTGGCTGCCGTGGAAGCGCCCGGGGTTCGAGCTCGGCCTGTGGCTGGAAAAGTTCTGCCTCGACAACCCCGCGGCCAAGGGGGTGATCCTCGAGAGCCACGGGCTCTTCACCTGGGGCGATACGCCCAAAGAATGCTACGAGCAGACCATCGACACCATCAACAAGGCGATTGCCTGGTTCGAGGAAAAGACCGCCGGCAAGCCGGCCTTCGGCGGCCAGCTGGTGGCGCCGCTGCCGGCCGCCGAGCGCCGGGCCATCGCGGCGCGGCTGATGCCGAAAATACGTGGGCTGATCTCCAACGAGTTCAAGATGCTCGGGCATTTCGACGACAGCGCCGCGGTGCTGGAGTTCGTCGGCTCCCGCGACTTGAAGCCGCTGGCGGCGCTCGGCACCTCCTGCCCCGACCATTTCCTGCGCACCAAGATCCGGCCGCTGGTGATCGAGTTCGACCCGAGCAAACCCGATATCGATGCGGTGGTCGCCGGTCTCGAACAGGCGACGGCGGACTATCGCGCCGACTACGCGGGCTATTACGACCGCTGCAAGCACCCGGACAGCCCCGCCATCCGCGACGCCAATGCGGTGGTCTACCTGATGCCGGGCGTCGGCATGTTCACTTTCGCCAAGGACAAGGCGACGGCCCGCATCTCCGGCGAGTTCTACGTCAACGCCATCAACGTGATGCGGGGATCGTCGGCGGTCTCCACCTACCAGGGGCTGCCGGAGCAGGAAGCCTTCGACATCGAGTACTGGTTGCTCGAGGAAGCCAAGCTCCAGCGCATGCCGAAGCCGAAAACACTGGCCGGCCACATTGCTCTCGTCACCGGCGGCGCCGGCGGCATTGGCAAGGCGACCGCCGTGCGACTGTTGCGCGAAGGCGCCTGCGTGGTGCTGGCCGATATCGACGAAGCGGCGCTGGCGGCCGCCAATGACGAACTGGGCAAGGCCTTCGGCAAGGACGTGGTCCGGCCGGTCAAGCTCAACGTCACCCAGGAAGCCGTGGTCATCGCCGGCTTCGCCGAAGCGGTGGTCGAGTTCGGCGGCCTCGACATTCTGGTGTCGAATGCCGGCATCGCCTCTTCCGCACCGATCGAAGACACCTCGCTCGAGCTGTGGAACAAGAACATGGACATCCTCTCCACCGGCTATTTCCTGGTGTCGCGTGAGGCGTTTCGGCTGTTCCGCCAGCAGAAGATCGGCGGCAACGTGGTGTTCGTTGCGTCCAAGAACGGCCTCGCAGCCTCGCCCAACGCCTCGGCCTATTGCACCGCCAAGGCAGCCGAAATCCACCTCGCCCGCTGCCTCGCGCTCGAGGGCGCCGCGGCGCAGATCCGCGTCAACGTCGTCAACCCGGATGCCGTGCTGCGCGGCTCCAAGATCTGGGCCGGCGAATGGCTCGAGCAGCGTGCTTCGACCTACAAGACCGACAAGGACGGGCTCGAAGAGATGTATCGCGAGCGCTCGCTGCTGAAACGGAGCGTGTTTCCCGAGGATATCGCCGAAGCGATCTACTTCTTCGCCTCGGACGCCTCGGCAAAATCCACCGGCAACATCATCAACGTCGACGCCGGCAACGCACAGTCGTTCACAAGGTAACAAGAAAAGGCCCCCTCACCCGGCCCTGCGGGCCGACCTCTCCCCCTCGGGGCGCTACCGCGTCCCCAAGGGAGAGGTGCGATGGGGGCGAGATCGCGCCACCCCACCCACCTCTCCCTTTGGGGGAGAGGTCGCCGCGAAGCGGCGGGTGAGGGGGCCTTTTGAACAGGGGGAGAGAACATGACCGACCAACTCATCGACCAGTCCGTGGTCGACCAGACTAACGACGCCAACCGCAAGGCGCTGGAGGCTGATTACGCACATCTGGGCGAGCAGCTCAGCCGGCGCGGCATCGACATCGATGCGGTGTTGAAGAAAGTCAGTGCCTATACCGTCGCCGTCCCCTCCTGGGGTGTCGGCACCGGCGGCACGCGCTTTGCGAAATTCCCCGGCACCGGCGAGCCGCGCGATATCTTCGACAAGCTCGAAGATTGCTCGGTGATCAACCAGCTGACCCGCGCCACGCCGAACGTTTCGTTGCATATTCCGTGGGACAAGGCCGATCCGAACCGGCTGAAGCAGGCGGCGAGCCGCTTCGGGCTCGGGTTCGACGCGATGAACTCCAACACCTTCTCGGACGCGCCGGGCCAGAAACATTCGTACCGGTTCGGCTCGCTGGCCAATTACGCCAAACAGACACGCCAGCAGGCGATCGAGCACAATCTCGAATGCATCGAGATCGGCAAGACCATCGGTTCGAAGGCGCTGACCGTGTGGATCGGCGACGGTTCGAACTTCCCGGGCCAGGTCAACTTCACCAAGGTGTTCGAGTTCTACCTCGACGCGATGAAGGCGATCTATGCCGACCTGCCGGCCGACTGGAAGCTCTTCACCGAGCACAAGATGTACGAGCCGGCGTTCTACTCGACGGTGGTGCAGGACTGGGGCACCAACTATCTGATCGCCACCGAACTCGGCGACAAGGCGCAGTGCCTGGTCGATCTCGGGCACCATGCGCCGAACGTCAATATCGAGATGATCGTCGCGCGGCTGATCCAGTTCAGAAAACTGGGCGGCTTCCACTTCAACGATAGCAAGTATGGCGACGACGACCTCGATACCGGCTCGATCGACCCCTACCGGCTGTTCCTGGTATTCAACGAACTGGTCGATGCCGAACTCCGCAACGCCCCAGGGTTCGAGCCGGCGCACATGCTGGACCAGAGCCACAACGTCACCGACCCGATCGAATCGCTGATCCGCTCGGCCAACGAGGTGCGGCGCGCCTATGCACTGGCGCTCTTGGTCGACCGCAAGGCGCTCGAGGGCTACCAGCAGGATGACGACGCGCTGATGGCGTCGGAAACGCTGAAGCTGGCATTCCGCACCGATGTCGAGCCGATCCTTGCCAAGGCGCGGCTCGACGCCAACGGCGCCATCGACCCGATCGCCGCTTACCGCAAGGCGGGGTATCGACAGCGCGTTGCGGCAGTGCGCCCGGCTGTGGCGGCCGGAGGTGGTGGGATCGTGTGAGTCGCTTCGGGGGCTGGCGCGGGCTGACCCACGTACCGGACTCACAGTGATCCTCCCCCGCGGGGCGGGGGAGGGGGACCAGCGAAGCTGGTGGAGGGGGCGGCCACAAGCACCGTGCCTCCGCACACCCCCTCCGAGCTGCGCTAGGTCGCTGGCGCTCCCAAGCTTCGCTTGCCTCCCCCGTCTAGGGGGAGGTGGGCATCGAGCCCGTGGCCGGGTCACGGCTCAGGCAGCCACCTCCCGCAGCTCCAGCGCCTCGATCGCCGCAAGCTGTGCCGGCTCCAGCGGACCGGCGCGTTCGGCGCTCAGCGCGTCCGACAGCTCGTCGCGGTTCTTCACCCCCAGCACCAGCGTCTCGACGCCGGCCATCCCCAATGCGTAGCGGTAGGCGATGATCGCCGGGTCCTCGCCCCATTTGGCGCAGAGGGCGCGGTACGGCGCGGCCGCCTCGAAGTCCGCGGTATCGCGATCGTGCAGCGACTTGCGATCAAAGCTCGAGGTCAGGGCTCCGGCCTGTACCGCGCGGATTGCCATCACCCCGACGCCGCTCAGATGCGCCGCCTCGATAATGTCGCGGGCCCGGGAGGGGGTTGAAAAGCCGATCAGCCCGCCGGGGCTATCGAGCAGGTTCGCCACTGCCTGCACGGCATGCGGGCGCGGCGCCAAGGTCAGCGCGTCGAGAATGGTCGCTGGCACGCTCACCCCGGTGATGCCCCAGCCACCGATCAGCCCATCGCGCTGCAACTGCTGGAACGCCGGCACCACGGCATCGCGATAGCTCGACCAGGTGGTGGCGATCTCGGCGCGCCGCTCGTTCTCGACGGGATAGACGAAATCGTCCGGGCAGATCTGGTTGTGGAGGAAGAACAGGTCGACCTGCTCGAGCCGCATCGCGGTCAAGCTCTGTTCCAGCGAGGCACGGAGGCGGCGATAGACCTGCTCGTCGGGCAGAGTGCCGATGCCGCATTTGGTGGTGACCTTGACGCCCGTGGGCAGGCGGCCCTCGAAGGCTTGGCCGATCAGCGCCTCGCACACCTTGTAACCAGGCGCCGCGTCGATCACGTCGATGCCGTGCTCGACCGCCATGTGCAAGGTGGCGATCCCTTCCTCGCGGCTGGTTTCGCCCCAGACCTGACCGATGCCGCCGCCACCCAAAGTCAGGCAGCTCACTTCGCCGATCGAGCCGAACTGTCGCTTTTCCATCTCAGATTTCCTCGAGGGCCAGTTCGCGCCCCAGCAGAGCGTCGATTTCGGCCATGGCGGCCATGGGGAGCGGGCCCATGTCGAGCGCCCCCAGGTTGTCGCGGACCTGCGCCTCGGTCTTGAAGCCGGGGATCGGGATGGTCTGCGGCGAACGGGCCAGCACCCAGCCGAGCGCCCCCTGCGCCAGGGAACGGCCGCCACTGGTCAGCACGTCGCGGATCGCATCGAGCTTGCGCAGTGACTCCGCCGAGGGCCGCCCGTCCTTGAAGTCGCGCACCCAGCCATGGCCGGCGCCGCGCACATCGTCGGTCGACAGCTGCGACTCCCGCGTGAACTTGCCGGTGAGGAACCCCATGGCCAGCGGCGAGCGGATCAGGTTGGGCAGGCGGTTCCGGTCACAGAGCGCCACCATTTCGGGACCATCGCGGAACACGTCGAGCCCCTGCTGCACCGCCTTGAAGTGCGGGTAGTGCAGCACCCGCGACGCCGCCGCGGCATCGTCGGTGCTCCAGCCCCAGGCCCCGATCTCGCCGGCTTCGGCGCGCCGCTCAAGCGCTGGCGCCAGCCGGTCCATCGCCTCGGCCGAGGCATCGCCGACATGCAGCTGGTAGAGGTCGATGCGATCGCGCCTTAGCCGCTTCAGCGAGGCGGCCAAGGCCACCTCCATATACTCGGGCGTGACGTCGGTGCCGGTGAGTTCGCGCCTCTGCCGATCATGGGTGAAGCCGAACTTGGTGGCGATCACCACGTCGGCGCGGTTACCGAAGGCGGCGCCCAGCACCTCCTCGCTGTGGCCGGTGCCATAGGCATCGGCGGTATCGAAGAGCCGGGCGCCGAGCTCATGGGCGATGGAAAGTGCCATGAGCGACTGGGCGTCGTCGATCTCGCCCCAGCCATCCTGCCGGCCATCCATCTTGAACGGACCGCCGATGGCCCAGCAGCCGACACCGACGCGGGGAACCTGTTGCCCGTCCCACAGGCGCAGCGTCACGCTCATCTCTCACCCGTCCTGGCGCTGTGGGTGATGCATTTGCGCTCGATGCCGAGATCAGCCAGCAGGTGATCGTCGAGCTGCTTCAGCCGCTGGATGTCGCGGCGGAGGCGTGACCATTCGACGAGGCGTCGGGTCAAGGTTCTGAACATCTTCGGTCTCCTTTCAACCACGCAAAGCGACACCGTCTTCACTCCGGCGACGGAGCGGACATTCCTGTTGATGGCGCTATGCTTGATGGAGCCACACCCAAGCCAAGTCGTTGGCCAGAAAGCGTGCTCCGAACGCCTCATACTTGCCCGGCTGCTGCTTGAAGCGATACAAGCATTACCGCAATGCGTTTTGCAGGAATGAAAGATGAGCGTCGGCGACACCATCTCCTGGGATGACCTGCGGCTGTTTCTCGACGTAGCGCGGCTCGGCGGACTGAGCGCCGCGACCGCCACCACGGGCCTCAGCGCCGCGACGCTCGGCCGGCGGGTGACGGCGCTGGAGCAGCAGATCGGCGAGCCGCTGTTCGTCCGCCGGCAGACCGGCTACCAACTAACGGCGGCCGGCGAGGAACTACTGGCCCGCGCCGAGGATGTGGAAGCGGCGATGCGGGCGCTGACCCGCTGGCGCGACGGCTCGGTGGGCGAGCAGATCGTCCGGATCTCGGCCGGCACATGGACCTCGGCCTTCCTCGCCCGCCATATCGGCGAGCTGTGGCATGTTGACGACAATATCCGCATCGAGTTCGCAACCGCCTACATGAAGCTCGACATCGGCCGGCGGGCCGCCGATATCGGGGTGCGCTCGGAGCGGCCGCTCGACCCCAACCTCGCCGGTCGGCAGATCGGCCGGGTGGCGCACGCGCTCTATTCGGGCCTGCATCTCATCAACGGCATCGAAGCGGGGCTGTTCGTCGGGGTCACCGGCGACGCCGCCAACGTCGCCTCGGCGCGCTGGCTGATGGCGCATCACGGCGATCGGATCAGCGTGCGAGGCAACGATGTGCAGAGCGTGCGCGAACTGGTGGCGGCGGGCGCGGGGCTCGGGGTGTTTCCCTGCTTTGTCGGCGACAGCGATGCGCGGCTGGTGCGGGTGGCAATGCCGATCACCGAACTCGAGACCGAGCAATGGCTGGTGACGCATCACGAGGATCGCCACCGGCCCGAAGTTCGGCTGGTGGCCGACCGGATCGCCGCGCTGATGCGCGAACATGGTCCGCTGTTCCGCGGCGAGCGGCGCCGGCCACCATCTTAACTTCGGTCTCTCAGTGATCCTCCCCCGTGGAACGGGGGAGGGGGACCGCCGAAGGCGGTGGAGGGGGCGGCAGGAAGCGCCGGTTTGTGTGGCCGCCCCCTCCACCAGCTTCGCTGGTCCCCCTCCCCCGCTACGCGGTGGAGGACCACTGCGAGCCCGGTGGCTTCATATGCGCCGGCCACCATCTTAACTCCGCCGCAAGCGGCTCTCAGCGATAGTGTCGCGGGGAATGCAATCGACTGGAGTGCCTTTGATGCGGGCCTGCGCCTATGTGGTCGGCCCCCCGGATGGTCCGGGGGCAGCGCTGACGGATCTGGCGCGCGGGTTGGGCTTCCCGAACGTTCAGAACTATGCCGGCCTTGCCGCCGCCGAAACGCAGGCGCAGCAGACGCCGCTGCTGTTCTTCCTGTTCGCGGCGGTCGACGACGTCAGCGGGCTGAAGAGCGTGGCCGACGCCATCCGCTTCTCGCCGAGCCGCCGCATCCGCTTCTCCCCGATGGTCTACTTCTCCGAGAGCCCCTCGGTCGAAGCGATCAAGACCTGTGTCGAGATGGGGTTCGACGACGTGCTCACCCTGCCCTTCACGCAGCAGCGGGTGGCCGGCCGGCTGGAACGGCTGGTCGAGCACACGCAGGTCTATTTCGAGACCGCCACCTATCTCGGTCCCGATCGTGGCGCGCAGCAGACGCATGGCCGGGCCGGCCTGCAGTACCGGCGGCTGGAGATCATCCGCTCGCCGGCGCGCGGGGTGAGCGTGATGCGCGACGAGATGCAGGTGGCGGTTTAGCGCTTACTCCCCCGGCCCACCGACAGCGCGCAGTACTCGGTGTCATCCCTGCGAAAGCAGGGACCCAACTCACGGCCCGCGCAAGTGGATGGATGGGTCGCTGCTTCGCAGGGATGACAGCCGGTGGGTGGGGCACGACCGCGACTTAGCGCCTGTGCGACCGCGGGGGCACCGGTGAGCGAACGGCATCGGCAGGCCCACCAATAACCCGCATCACAAACGCCACCTTGCCCCTTTGAACCGATTTTACTAGGGTCGCCGGCGTTCCTACCCGCGAGTTCCCCCCAAGATGAGATTCGGTATCGAGTTGCCGCCGCAGCAGCGGGTGTATGGCGGCTTCTTTATCTATTCGTTCTGCATGGGGAGCCTGCCGCCGCGCCTGCCCGATATCCAGCATGCGATGGGCATCGAAGAGGGGGCGCTCGGCCTCGGTCTGATCGGCGCGGCATTGGGCACACTGATTTCGCTGAGCTTTGCCGGCGCGCTACTCGACCGCTTCGGCTATCGCCGGGCCATCCTGACGCTGATCCCGTTGCTGGCGCTCGGCTACGCCATCGCCTCTTTCGCCACCGGGCCGCTCGCCTTCTTCCTGTTGCTGGTGCCGGTCGGGCTCGTCATCGGTGGCATCGAGATCATCCTCAACCTCGAGGCGGATCGCACCGAGCACATGATCGGACGGCGCATCATGAACCGCTCGCATGCGTTCTGGAGCTTTGGTTTCTTTTCGGCCGGCATCGTCAGCGCGGCGATCGCGCAGACCGGGCTCGGCGTGCAGCTGCACCTGTTGCTGATGGTGCCGGTGGTCATCCTGGGGGTGGCGCTGCTGCTCGGCCGCTTCACCCCGGCACCGCACCGCAGCGGCGCCTCGACCGAGGAGGCGCCGCGCTTCGCCGCACCCACCCTCGCCATCATGGTGCTGGTGGCGGTGACGCTCTCGGCCATGATCATGGAAGGGGCCGGCATCGACTGGTCGGCGATCTACATGAAAGGCGAGTTCCAGGTGTCGCCGTTCCTTGCCGGGTTCGCGGTGGCGCTCGGCGCCTTCACCCAGGCCGTGACGCGGTTCTTTGCCGATCCGTTCGTCGAACGCTACAGCCCGACGCTGGTGTCGCGCGTGCTGCTCAGCGTGCTCGGGGTGGGCGCGGTGATCGTGTTCTTTTCGCCATCCGACTGGCTGTCGCTGGTCGGCTTCGGGCTGATGGGGGTGGGCACCTCGGTGATCTTCCCGCTCGCCATGTCGGCCGCGGCGCAGCGCACCGATCGGCCGGCGGCGACCAATGTCGCGTCGCTGGCGCAGATTTCGTTCGTTGCCTTCCTCCTCGGGCCGCCGCTTCTGGGCTATGTTGCCGAGCATTTCGGCATCCGCTGGTCGTTCGGCATCGGCATTCCGCTGGTCATTCTAAGTCTGATTTTCGCCGGAGCACTCGGTGCCAAGCCGATCCGGCATGAGGTTGATTGATGTTTAGTCTGAAGCCGCATCAGCGGGTCTACGGGATCTTCTTCGTCTTCGCGTTGTCGATGGGCGCTCTGCTCAGTCGCCTGCCCGACCTGCAGCGCTCGCTCAACCTCACCGAAGGACAGCTCGGCCTGACGCTTATCGCCATGTCGATCGGCGCACTCTGCGGCCTCACCTTCTCGAGCCCGCTGATCGAAAAATACGGGGCGCGCACCACCGCCTTCGTTACGGTGTTCGGCGCCTCCACCATGTATGCGATCGTGCCGTGGATCCCCTCGGCCATCCTGCTGCTGCCGGTGTTTTTCATCGCCGGGATTCTGGCCGGGGCGCTCGAGATCAACGTCAATCTCGAAACCGACCGGCACGAAGCGCAGCTCGGCACCCGCATCATGAGCCGGGCGCACGGCATGTGGAGCCTCGGCTTCTTCGTCACCGCCTTCATTTCGGCCGGCGTACGCCAGGCCGGCGTGTCGGTGCACATGCACACTTTCATCGCCCTGATCGTGGTGGTGGTCGCCGGCTACTTCGTGTTCTCGAAGATCGAGAACGCCCCGGCCCGCGCCGATAGCCACGAGGGCAAGATGCCGCTCGTCGCCTTTCCGACCATTGGCCTCCTGCCGCTCTGCCTGATCGGCGCGGCGCCGCTGCTCGTCGAGGGCGCCGGCATCGACTGGTCGGCGATCTATATGCGCGACGTGTTCCAGGTCGAGCCGTTCATCGGCGGGCTGTCGATCACCATCTTCTCGCTGTTCATGGCGCTGGCCCGCTTGTTCATGGATCCGGTGGTTGAACGCTACAGCCCGCGGGTCGTCGCGGGCGCGCTGCTGGGCATTGCTGCGATCGGGCTGATCATCGTCGGCTTGGCGCCGCACCCGTTCGTGGCGCTGTTCGGCTTCATGCTGATGGGGCTCGGCTGTTCGTCGGTCTATCCGCTTGCCGTCTCGGCAGCAGCACAGCGCACCGATCGTCCGGCCTCGGTCAACGTCGCCTCGCTCGGGCAGATGACGTTCGTGGTGTTCTTCCTCGGGCCACCGTTGCTCGGCTTCGTCGCCGAGAGCTTCGGCATCCGCATGTCGTATTTCATCTGCGTGCCGTTGATCATCGCGGCGCTGCTGGTGATCCGGGCACTGTCGGCCAGGCCGACACCACTGATCACCGAACCGGAGCCCGCCACGCCCCATGGCTGAACTGCCGCCGATCGTCGACCTCAGGCAATCGCCGACGGCGCTGCGGGTGCAACGGGGGGTGATGCGGTTCCTGCGCAACGCCCATGATTTCTGCTGCTACGCCGAGGTGCCGCTCAGCAACGGGCGGCGCGCCGACGTGCTGGCGGTGGGCCCCAAGGGCGAGATCTGGATCGTCGAGATCAAATCCTCGCTGGTCGATTTCCAGGTCGACCGCAAATGGCCGAACTACAAGGAATTCTGCGACCGCTTCTTCTTCGCCAAACCGCCGGAGCTGGACCCGGATATCTTCCCGGTGGAGGAAGGGCTGATGGTGGCTGACGGACATGACGGGGCGATCCTGCGCATGGCGGGCGAGACGCCGCTACCGCCGGCCCGCCGCAAGGCGATGCTCTTGAAGCTCACCCGGCTCGGCGCCGACCGCATCCATGTCCTGATGGACCCCAATGACCTCTAGGCGGGCCGAAAGCAGCCCGCCTGTCATCCAGAGTATCCGCCTCAAGTGAGCATGCCTCCACCGATCGCCATCGCGTTCTTCCTCCATGCGCTGGCGCAAGGCGGCATATTCAGCCGTATCCCCGACATGCAGCTGGCGCTGGGGTTGAACGAGGCACAGCTCGGGCTGGCGCTGCTCGGCCAGCCAGCTGGCGCCATCGTCTCGTTCCTGTTCGCCAGCCAGGTGGTCGAACGGCTCGGCACCCGGGTGATCATCCTCACCACGATTCCCCTGCTCGGGCTGGTGCTGGTCGGCATCGCCCTGGCGCCGAGCCTCGTCGTGATGTGGCTCGGCTTCGCCGTGTTTGGCGCGGTGTTCGCGTTGAGCAACGTCTCGATCAATGTCGAGGCCGACCGGGTGGAAGCCGCCTCGGGCCGACGGCTGATGAACACCTGCCACGGCGTCTGGAGCATCGGGCTGCTCACCGCCTCGCTGATCGGCACGGCGATGCGTGGCGCCAATGTCGCGCCGGCACTGCACTTTGCCCTCGTGCTCATACCGGTCCTGGTCGGGATGGCGCTGTTCGCCTGGCCGATGCAGGCTGCCCCGCCGCGCCCGCACAGCACCACGGCAAAGGGTTTCCGCATCGCGCTGCCGACCACCATGACGCTGCTGCTGCTCGGCTATGCCATCGGCGCCTCGCTGCTTGAAGGCGGCCTGCGCAACTGGTCGGTGATCTTCATGCGCGACAGCTTCGTCGCCCCCGACTGGGTCGATACGCTGACGCTGCCGGCCTTCATGACGGCGCAGTCGATCGGCCGGCTGCTCGCCGACCGCGCCGTGCACCGCTGGGGCCCGGTGGCGCTGGCGCGGGGGCTGACGGTGGTGGCCTGGTCGGGCTGTTGCTGGTGGTGTTCTCGCCGAACCTCATCGTGGCGCTCTGCGGCTTCACGCTGATCGGCTTCGGGGTCTGCGTGTCGTTCCCGCTCTCCGCCTCGGCGGCGGCGCGGCTCGGCGATCGCCCGGCCTCGGAAAATGTCGCGGCGCTGACCATGAGCCAGCAACTGCTGCTGCTCGGCGCCCCGGCGTTGCTCGGCTGGATCGCCAATGTCGCGTCGATCCGCATCACCTTCGCAGTGCTGCTGCCGCCGCTGCTGCTGGCGTTCTACCTGGCGCGGTACCTGGAGCCACGGAAGGGGTGAGGCTTGCCCTCACCTGACAACTCGCTCCGGCGTCGGGGGTGTTGCGAGAGAAGCGCGACCTACTCGCCGCTTGGCTCGCCGTGCAGCACCGGGGCACTGCCGGCCTGCGTCTTCATCGGCAAGGGCGGGGTCACCGGCCCGGTGCCCGCGAGCGTCGCCTTCAGCGCTTCCATCACCGCGATGCGCTGTGCATCGCTGGGGGCGCTTTGCAGCTGGTGACTCAAATCGATGATGAAGCTGGCATAGGCATTGTGCCAGTCGGCCGTGACCTGGCTGAGGTCGATGCGGCGCTCGGCCGGACGGGCGACCCCGGCGATCCCTTCGGCCCTCAGCTCGAAGGCATCGTCGAGCAGCGGCATCAGCACCTGGTCGCCGGCGAGGCCGTCATCGTGCATCAGCGCAGCCCGCAGGGCCTTGCGCTCCTCGTCTTCGCCATGGGTAAGAAACACCGCGCCATGCGCCGGCAGGCGCTTGGTGACCCAGGCGACAAGTTCGGAGTGGTCGGCATGCGCCGAGTAATTGCCGAGGCTGCGCACCTGCGCACGCACCGGCACCAGCTCGGAATGGATGCGCACTTCCCTGGCGCCCGACTGGATGATCTGGCCGAGGGTGCCCGGCGCCTGGTAGCCGACGAACAGCACGGTGGCATTGGCGCGCGGCAGATTGTTCCTGAGATGATGCTTGATGCGGCCGGCGTCGGCCATGCCGGAGGCCGACATGATGATGGCGCCGCCGCGGATCGAGTTGATCGCCTTGCTCTCGTCGACGCTCTCGACGATGCGGAAGCGGGAATCATTGAACAGCTCGTCGGCGCTGAGCTCGACGTCGTCGAACATCGAGGCGTATTTGCGGTAGACGCCGGTGACCTTTGAAGCCAGCGGGCTGTCGAGGAAAACGAGGCTGGGGCTGATCTCGCCTGATTTGATCAGGTAGCCGATATCATGCAGCAGCTCCTGGCTGCGCTCGACGGCGAAGGTCGGGATCACCAGGTTGCCGCCACGGGCAAGCGCCGCATTGATTTCGGTCTTCAGCGCGTCCTGGCGCTGCTTGAGGGTGTAGTCCTCGCGCTCGCGGCCGCCATAGGTCGACTCCGACAAAATGTAGTCGTAACCGGCCGGCGCGTCGGGCGCCTCCCAGAACACCTTTACGTCGGGGCCGAGATCGCCCGAGAACAGGATGCGGATCGGCTTGCCGTTGCTGTCCTCGACTTCAACCTCGATCGAGGCCGAGCCGAGGATGTGGCCGGCATTCCAGTAGCGGGCGCGGACCCCCGGACCGGGGGTGATCCACTCCTCGTATGTCAGGCCCTTGGTGAGCTTCAACGCCTCGTTGGCATCTTCCATCACATAGAGCGGCTGGAACGGCTCCTCGGCGCGGCGAGAGCGCTTCTTGGTCTCGCGGTCGGCCTCGCTCTCCTGGATGCCGGCGGCATCGGGGAGCAGATATTCGAGCAGTCCGTTGGTCGGCTCGGTGGCCCAGATGGGCTTGCGATACCCCAGATGGGTCAGCCGCGGCAGCAGGCCAGCATGGTCGATGTGAGCATGCGTCAACAGCAGGAAATCGATCGCCCTGGGATCGAAGGGGAATGGCTTGTAGTTGAGATCGCGGACCGTCTTGTTGCCCTGGAACATGCCGCAATCGACGAGGAACTGCCCTTTGGGGTGCACCACGCGATAGCACGAGCCGGTCACGGTGCCCGACGCCCCGTGGAAATGTAGCGTGACGGTCATGGCGTGCTCCGGTTTGTTCTAGGAAGAGTGGAAGGCCCCCTCACCCGCCGCTACGCGGCGACCTCTCCCCCCAGGGAGAGGTGAGGTTGTGGCACGATCGTGCCGACACGCCACCTCTCCCTTTGGGGGAGAGGTCGGCCGAAGGCCGGGTGAGGGGGCCTTCTGCTGCGGTGAGTTCATTACTTCGGCGCGCGCTTGGCGAGAATGCGCTGCAGCGTGCGGCGGTGCATGTTGAGCCGGCGCGCCGTCTCGGAGACGTTCCGATCGCACAGCTCATAGACCCGCTGGATGTGCTCCCAGCGCACCCGGTCGGCCGACATCGGGTTTTCGGGGGGCTCAGGCGGCTTGTTGCCGGTGGCGAGCAGGGCGTTGATCACGTCCTCGGCGTCGGCTGGCTTACTGAGGTAATCCACGGCGCCGAGCTTCACCGCGGTGACCGCGGTGGCAATGTTGCCATAGCCGGTGAGAACTACGGCACGGGCGTCCTCGCGCTTCTGGTGCAGGGCCGCGACTACATCGAGGCCGTTGCCATCCTCGAGCCTCAGGTCGACCACCGCGTAGGCGGGAGGGGCCTCGGACACGGCGGCGAGGCCGCCGGCCACGGTGTCGGCAATGCGGACATCGAAGCCACGTTTCTGCATGGCCCGCTCGAGGCGGGTCAGGAAGGTCTTGTCGTCATCGACCAGAAGCAGGGTACGGTCGGCCGCAAGGAGTTCATCGACTGTG
>NZ_DASZAW010000081.1:0-47741 GCF_035944845.1 Devosia sp.
CGCGACTGGTCCGGCCGGGTCAGGCCCTGGTCCAGTTGCAGGTTGTAAGGCGGGTCTGCGAATACGAGGTCAACCGAGCCGGCCGGCAAGGCATTCATGTGCTTGATGCAATCGCCCACAAGGATGGTGTCGATGGGGAGCTGGCTCCCCTCCGCATTGGCGGAAGCCGCCATACGCGCGGTACGCAACATAACTCGAACCCTGACGCAGTACTAACGGGATCGGTTGTAAGGCGTTAGGGTTAAAGGGGATTTAAGCGTCGAGGTTAGCAAGAAGTTAAGGCGCCGATACGTGTTCGGGTCGCCAAGGAGGTCTTACGTATGCCTCCCGCGTCATTGTGGCGAAGGCGGGAACCTAGGGAATGCCGCGACGACAGCGGGGGCCCGCCTTCGCGAATATCCGCGCGTCAGGTGCAACGCGCTGTTCAGTTCCGTGGCTGGCACCCCTCACCCGTCTCGGCCTTCGGCCGATCCACCCTCTCCCCGACGGGGAGAGGAACAGTGGGGCACCGCACTCTCCGAATTCTTCTCCCCGTCGGGGAGAAGGTGGCGCGTAGCGCCGGATGAGGGGTAAGCCGCGGAGCTGCGTGCGGGGCACCTACGGCTCCTAGACCGACACGACGCGCGTCCGCACTGGCGGGAATGACGGCGGTGTGGAGGCGTAACCTCAGGCGGCGATCGTCTTCATCCGCTGCGCCTGGATGCATGGGGCGAAGTCCATGCGATGATGCCGGCCCGGGCCGTGCGTGGTGAGCGCCTCGAGATGCTGCGGCGCGGCATAGCCCTTATGGCTCGAAAAGCCGAACTGCGGCTCCTCGCAATCCATGATCAGGCACATCCGGTCGCGCGTCACCTTGGCGACGATCGAGGCGGCGGCGATCGACACCGACCGCCCGTCACCGCCGACGATTGCCTCGCCGGGGCAGGGCAGATCCTTGGGCAGCTTGTTGCCATCGACGAGGATGTGGTCCGCCTTCACCTGCAGGCCGAGCACGGCCTTCCGCATCGCCCAGAGCGACGCCTGCAGGATGTTGAGTTCGGCGATGATCGAGGGCGGCGCCACCGCGATCGAAACGATCGCCGACGCCATGATCTTCTCGTACAGCACTTCGCGCTCGGCCGCGCTCAGCACCTTGGAGTCGTTGAGCCCTTCGGGCACCTTGCGATGGTTGAGGATCACCGCCGACACCACCACGGGCCCGGCCAGCGGTCCGCGGCCGACTTCGTCGACGCCACACACGAACTTTGCCCCGCGCTTGATCGCGGCGCGTTCGAACTTGAGCGTCGGCTTGCTGATGATGACAGGCGAATCGGACGGCATGTCCTCAAGCATCGCCATGCGCGGGCGCTCGGCAAGTGGCATCTGTGTTACCGACCACTCTCGCCGCAAAAGGGGCGTGGGAGGCACACTAATCCCACACCCACCGCAGGTGAGGAGGGCAGGTAGTGCCCTCCGCGATCCCCAACGGGAGAGATGACTGGGTCACCGAGCCCGCTCAGAACAGCGTCATCTGCCCGTCGTCCACCGTCGGCGGCGTGAACAGGTCGGTGCGCAGCGGCGCGATCGGCCGGTCGAGCTTGTAGCGCGCCTTGGCGAGGTCGACGCGCTGCCGCAGCAGCGTCGCATACGGACCCTCGCCGACGAAGCGCGTGCCGAAATTCGGATCGTTGTCCTTGCCGCCGCGGGTGTCCCGCACGAGGCTCATCACGTGGCTCACCCGATCGGGGAAATGCCGCAGCAGCCACTCGCGAAAGATGTCGCGCACTTCGCCGGGCAGCCGCAGCAGGATCGCATTGGCGCCAACCGCGCCCTGCGCCGCCGCTGCATCAAGGATGCGCTCGAGTTCCATGTCGTTGATCGCCGGGATCATCGGCGCCGCCATTACAGTGGTCGGAATGCCAGCTTCCGACAGCAGCCGCACCGCTTCGAGCCGCTTCTCCGGTGTCGAGGCGCGCGGCTCCATCTTGCGGGAAAGGATGTGATCCATGCTGGTGATCGACAGCGCCACGCGCACGAGGTTCTGCTCGGCCAAGGGCTTGAGGATATCGAGGTCGCGCACCACCAGAGCCGATTTGGTGGTGATGGTCACCGGGTGCCGGGTTTCGAGCAGCAGTTCGAGGATGCCGCGCGTCAGCTTGTGCTGGCGCTCGGCCGGCTGGTACGGGTCGGTATTGGTGCCCATGGCAATGGGCTTCGGCTTGTAGCGCTTGTCCGCCAGTTCCCGCCGCAAGAGGTCGACGGCGTTGGCCTTCACATAGATATCGCGCTCGAATTCCAGCCCGGCCGAGTGGCCGAGATAGCCGTGCGTTGGCCGCGCAAAGCAATAGGAGCAGCCGTGTTCGCAGCCACGATAGGCATTGATCGAACGATCAAAGCCGATATCCGGGCTCTCGTTGCGGGTAATGATCGACTTGGCGCGCTCGACATGCTCGATGGTTTCGAACGGCTTCAAGTCTTCTACCTGCCCCCAGCCGTCGTCGAACTCTTCGCGGCTTTGGCGATCGAAGCGGCTGCCCTTGTTGGTTTGGGCGCCGCGCCCGCGATTGAGCGCCGGGTCGACGTAACGCCGCGCGATCAGATCCGCGTCGCGGGTCCCGCTCAGCTTCTCCAGTTGTTCGAACGACGGGGCCACACGCATTGCCATGAAGCGTCTCCAACGGTCCGGGGGACGACTCGCCACCCGGGTAGCGTTCCATTAGGAATAGCAGTTGCATGAGAACAGAACAAGAACAAACCAGCGGAAAGAAACCGCTGCGCCATAGAGCCGATAGCACCGGCTGGCAGAAAGGCGTTCCGCTGTCGAATTGGTACGTCAGGGCGAGGTCCTGGCCCCGCGCCGCATCCTCAGAGGCCCGGCGCGCCGCGGCCCCCCACAGCACGAAGCCCATTGCGCCAACCGCACGAGGTTGAGGCCGAACGTCTCGGCCGGCTCAGCGTCGGTAAGGCAGCGCTACCGCAGGCGAAAAAGCCACCGGGCTCACCGTGGTCCTCCACCGCGCAGCAGGGGAGGGGCAGCGAAGCTGATGGAGGGGGCGGCCACAAACACCGGCGTCTCCTGCCTCCACCGCCTTCGGCGGTTCCCCACCGGTGGAGGACACCGAGAGTCCCCTGCACGCAACCCCAGCGGCCTCGTCGGCGAGGTACCAGCGAAGCCAGGACGGTGAGGTTAGCCTGCGACCTTCGAGAAATCCGCCACGAGCCGCATAGTGTCTCGGAGCTTGGCGAGAAGGTTCAGCCGGTTGGCGCGGACTGCCGGATCGGCATCGTTGACCAGCACCGCCTCGAAGAATGCATCGACCGGCTGCCGCAACGTGGCGAGCGCGGCAATCGCGCCCCGGTAGTCGTTGGCGCCCACCTTGCCGGCGACGGCGGCGTCAGCCTTCATGATCGCGTCGGCGAGGGCGATCTCGGCATCGAGCTTCAGTTGCTCCTCGGCCACCGGTGTGTCGTAGGACTTGCCGTCCTTCTTCTCCTCGGCGGCGAGGATATTGGCAGCGCGCTTGTAGCCGGCGAGCAGGTTCTTGCCGTCTTCCGAGCCGAGCAGCTTCGACAGGGCCTCGACGCGTTCGGTGATCTCCAGCATGTCGTTGCTGTCCTTGCCGATCACCGCGTCGACCAGGTCGTGGCGGGCGCCGGCATCGCGCAGCGTCACCTTCAGCCGGTCGTGGAAGAAGCTCAGCAGATCCGGCTCGACTTCAAGCGGGAAGCGCAGGTTATTGTCGGTGACGATCCGGATCACGCCGAGCGCCGCGCGGCGCAGCGCGAACGGATCGCGCGACCCCGTCGGCTTCTCGTCGATCGACCAGAAGCCCTTGAGGGTGTCGAGCTTGTCGGCCAGGGCTACCGCGATGGCGACCGGCTCGCCCGGCACCAGGTCGGTGGGACCGAGCGGCTTGTAGTGGTCGGCGATGGCGTTGGCGATGGCCAGCGGTTCGCCCTGGGCCAGCGCGTAGTAGCGGCCCATGATGCCCTGCAGCTCCGGGAATTCGCCGACCATGCCGGTGGTCAGGTCCGCCTTGGCCAGCATCGCGGCACGTTTGGCCAGTTCGGGGTTGGCCCCGACCTTGGGCGCGATCTCGCCCGAAAGCTTCACCAGGCGCTCGACGCGCTGGAACTGCGTGCCCAGCTTGGCGTGGAACACGCTCTCTTCGAGCTTGGGCAGGCCATGCTCGAGCGGCAGCGCCAGATCGGTCTGGTAGAAGAACCGGGCATCCGACAGGCGGGCGCGGATGACGCGCTCGTTGCCGGCGACGATGGTCTTGCCGCCGTCCGTCGCGACCTGGTTCGAGGTGATGATGAAGAACGGCGCGAGCTTGCCCGAGCTGTCGCGCAGGCAGAAGCATTTCTGGTTGACGCGGATGGTGGCGATGATCACTTCCTCGGGCACTTCGAGGAAGGCGGGGTCG
The DNA here is from genome assembly GCF_035944845.1 of Devosia sp. Classification (GTDB taxonomy): domain Bacteria; phylum Pseudomonadota; class Alphaproteobacteria; order Rhizobiales; family Devosiaceae; genus Devosia_A. The sequence goes on from NZ_DASZAW010000081.1 coordinate 4,407, forward strand.
AACGAACCCATCATCACCACCGGCCATTCGACGAGGCCGGCGACTTCTTCGAGCAGGCCTTCGTCGTGGATGACGCTCAGCCCCTGCGCGAAGGCGAGGTTGTCGGCGTCGGCCTTGATGATTTCCTTGCGCCGGTCGATGTCGAGGACCACCTTGGCCTTTTCCAGCGCCTGCACATAGTCGTCGAAGCGCTTCACCCGGATCGCGTCGGGCGCGAGGAAACGGTGGCCGAAGGTTGTCTGGCCCGAAGCGACGGTGTTCGACTTGAACGGAATGACCACCGGCTCGTCATTGTCGGTGCCGAAGGTCGCAGTGATGGCGCGCAGCGGCCGCACCCAGGTCAGCCCGCCATTGCCCCATTGCATGGATTTTGGCCAATCGAAGCCGGTGATCACCTTGGGGAGGAGAGTCGCGAGGATATCGGTGGCGTCGGCGCCCTGCTTGTCGATATGGGCGACATAGAACTCGCCCTTCTTGGGGTCGCTCTCGATCTTGGCCTCAGCGATCGAGCTCAGGCCGGCCGCCTTGAGGAAGCCGTCGATCGCTTGCTGCGGCGAGCCGACGCGCGGGCCCTTGCGCTCTTCGCGCGTATCGGGCGAGCGGGCCGGCAAGCCGGTTACCGTCAATGCAAGACGTCGCGGCGTCACGAACGCCTTGGCGCCCTCGTAGACGAGGCCGGCATCGACCAGCGCATTGGTCACGGCCTTCTTCAGGTCCTCGGCGGCCTTGCGCTGCATGCGCGCCGGGATTTCTTCCGAGAACAGTTCGACGAGGAGTTCGGGCATCTTCTAGGACCGGGCGTTTGAAAGCGCGGTTTGCCTAGCAAGGGCAGGGGAGATTGTCCATTGCGGGGTGTAGGAGGCTGGGCACGATCGTGGGTAGGACAGATCTAGACCGGCAGCGGCAGCACGGATCAGGCGCCCTACCAGCCCCCGCCGCCGCCACCGCCCCCGCCGCCACCCGAACCGCCGCCGCCGCCACCGCCGCCGGAAAACCCCGAGCCCGACGACGAACTCGGTTGTGCCGCGACCATGGCGGCGCTCATCCCTGAGGCGACCGACGACACCGAGTTTGCGAAACCACCGGAACTGCTCGACCAGTTACGCCCGCTATAGAAGCCGGGCGAATAGCTGCTGCCCTGCGCATCGGCCACGGCGTTTCGCGCCAGCTCGCCCTCGAAGTGCTCCGACCAAGGCTTTTCGACACCGAGTGCGATGGCATAAGGCAGGATGCGCTCGAAGCGCTCCACCGTCATTGGCGGCTCGTTTGTCATGTTCAGCCGGTTCTTCTCGGCGGTGTTCATGTACATCTTGAACCCGTCGAGCTGGTCCATGATCTTGCGACCCTGCACCGTCGGCGCCCGCATCAGCACGGCGAACACCACGTTGATGAAGATGATCGAGGCCGCGCCGAGGATCGAGGTGTCGAGTTGCACCTCGCTCAGCAGGCTGAGGCCCGCCGTGAGCAGGTTGCCGCCGAAGATGATGACCCAGAATCCCAGGATGACCTTGGAAATGACCGAACTCGACCAGAATCCCCGCAGGATGCCGGCAAAGACGCCGAGAAAGGTCGCACCGACCGCGGCGAACACCAGCGTTACCGGATCGACCATGTCGAACACCACCATGGCGCCGAGGACCGCCACCGACAGCACCACGCCCAGCACGACGTAGCCGGTATTGTTTCTGAAATAGACCAGCCGGTTCTCGGTCTCGATGGCCGCGACGAACTGGCCGCGCGTCTCGTTGAGCTTGGGGCCGGTGGTGGTGTTGACCGTTACCTTGCCCTGCGACCTGAAGTAATCGAACAGCAGGCGCTCGGCTGCCCCGAGATCGTCCGGCGGCGCTTTGCCGGTCACCGTTACGCTCAGCGTCTTGCCCGGGTTGTCGATCTTCACCAACCCCTTGACGCCAAGGTCGAAGATCGAGGCGGTGAATGCCGTCCAGCCGCCCTTTTGCCAACCCATACCGTCGACATATTCGGCGAGCCCCGGCGAGAACCCTTTGGGCGGATGAAACAGCGGGATGATCGTGCCCTTCTTGGGGTCGCGGCCGACCGCGCTCCAGGCGAGAAGGTTGTAGAGCAGCACCAGACCAACTGCGATGCCGGGTGCTACGATGTCGCGGTGGTCGCTCAGCCAGTAGAGAAGGCCGTTTAGTCCCTCCGGCTCGGTGAGAATGCCCTTTTGAAACGACGCTGCCACGCTGACGCCTTCGCCTGAGGCAAGCGGACGGTTCACCCGGAAGATCGCCGTGTTGTCCGAGGTGCGGGTGATGGTGACGGCTTGCTCGGTCGAGCCGGCGGCGCCGGTATAGCCGATCAGCCGATCGATCACCGCGCCCCTGGGCAGGGTAATGGAGGCGACGGCCTGATCGATGGGGAAGTTCCAGTAGTTGCCGGTGGCGTTCCAGAACAGCTCGTCGTGATCGGCAAAGCTCCGGCCCATCCGGCTCATCGAGTAGCGGATGGTGTAGGTGTGTTTGCCGTCGCTCAGCAGCACGTCGGCATCGCCGATGCGGATGCGCTTGAAGCCGGCCGCGAGGTTCTCGAGCGAGAACGGCTCGGCCCGCCCGTCGCGGGTCACCGACTGCACTTTGAGGTCCGAGCGCAGCCGCGAATTGTCCGGGTTGATCAGGATCAGCGGGATGTCGCGGTAAATACCGCGGCGGATCTCATAGCCCTCGGCATTGACCTCGATGGTCTCGATCACGTCGACCGAGCCATTGGCGTTGAGGGTGACTGCGGACGAGAAAGAAGTGATGGCTTCGCGGGCAGACGCGGGGAGGGCGAAGAGCAGCGTGAGGAGGGCCAGCAGAACTGCCGCAACCCTCGTGGTCAGTTGACCCCCACCCCTGTCCCCGGACGCGTACTGCTGTGACGGTGTCTTGGTCTCCCTCCCCTCGGGGCGACCTCTTGTCGTCCCCCTTGCGGGGAGGGGACAGGGGTGGGGGTCCACAGCCACCAGATCCTCCACGTACCTTCAACGAACCTAGAATTTCACCGAAGGCACAGCCCGGTCGGCTTCATTTTCCAACTCGAAATACTCGGCCTTTTCGAACTTGAAGGCATTGGCGACGACGTTGGAGGGAAAGCTCTCGACCGCGGTGTTCAGGTTGCGCACCGAGCCATTGTAATAGCGGCGCGCCAGCTGGATCTCGTCTTCGACGTTCTGCAGCGCGCCCTGGAATTCGAGGAAGGTGGTGTTGGCCTTGAGGTCGGGATAGGCCTCGGCGATAGCAAGGAGCTTTCCCAGCGCACCGCTGAGCGCGCCTTCGAGCGCACTGCGCTCAGCCGGTCCGGCATTGGCGCCGGCAGTTGCGGCAGCCCGCGCCTGGGTGACGGCCTCGAGCGTCTCGCGCTCATGCCCCATATAGCCCTTCACTGTCTCCATCAGGTTGGGGATCATGTCGGTGCGGCGCTTCAACTGCACGTCGATGCCCGACCAGCCCTCTTCCTTGAGCTGCCGCTTCGATACCAGGTCATTATAGACGAAGATCGCGTAGCCGATGGCGGCGACGACGATCGCCAGAATGATCAACCCAGTCATGGAGCCCTCCGCATGTGACACCCTGAGTGCTGCAACGTGGCACCAGCGCGTAGGCATCGCAATTGAATTGCGCCGGCTGAATGGGAAATGAACGTGTTTCTGGAAGGGCTTCGCAGATCCGTCTGAATCTCAGGATGAACTTGAGGTCAGCAAGCCCATCGAATGAACCAAATACTGGTTATTCTACGTCGCCCTCTTGCCTTTCGGCCTCGAGCACGGGATCGACCTTGTGCTTTTTCCTGCGCGAATACGCCTTGGGATCATCCTCGACCTTGGGCTGAAACTGCCCCTCGCGCAACGACTTCGCGGCAACGTTGCGCGGCGCTGTCTGCCTGCGCGTCAGGGTAACGGTGATCTTCTGCTCCTTGGCCATGTCGGACAATAACGCGATCTCAGTGCTGCTTGAAGTACTGCACTTCGCGCTCGTGCTTCTCCGCCGCCGCGCGGGTGTCGAAGGTGCCGAGGTTACGGCGCTTGCCGGTCTTGCGGTCGGTCTTTTTCGAGTAGAGCCGGTATTCGCCGGATTTGAGCTTGCGGATCATCGGGTGACTCCTTTGTGCAGGAAAACGCCGGCGATCCGCAGCCGTTCCTAGCGCTCGGCGAGCCGCGGCATCAACTCGACGAAGTTGCAGGGCTTGTGCCGGTTGTCGAGCTGGGCGCGGAGAATGCCTTCCCAAGCGTCGCGGCAGGCGCCGCGCGACCCGGGAAGCACGAATATGAAGGTCTCGCCGATCAGCCCGCCAGTGGCGCGCGATTGCAGCGTCGAGGTGCCCACTGTGGTCGACGAGTACTGGTGGAACAGCACCGAGAACCCGTCCATGCGCTTCTGGAATAACGGCTCCAGCGCTTCGGGGGTGACGTCGCGGCCGGAAAAGCCGGTCCCCCCGGTAGTGATGATCGCGTCGACATCCGGGTTCACCACCCATTCCATCACCTTGGCGCGGATCTGGTGGATGTCGTCGCGCACCACCGCGCGCTCGAAGCAACGATGGCCATCGGCTTCCATCAGCGATTTGAGCAATGCGCCGGCCGTATCGGTCTCGAGCGTCCGGGTGTCGGATACCGCGAGCACGGCGATCGCCAGCGGCGTGAACGGTCTGCTCTGATCGAGCTCGGATTTGAACATGATGGTTACTCTGGCTTGGGCTTGTCCGACGTCTCGCTATCACCAGGCACGTCGCCCTTCACGTGCCGTTCGACGATCACCGTCGGCTCGATCGGGTCGGGAACCAGCAGCTCGGTTTCCCCAGCCTGCGGTGCTGCCGCCGGCGCGGCGGGGCGGGGCGTCGGCTTCTCGTCGACGCGTGGGTCGAGCGTCACGGTGCCGGGCGACACGCCCTTCTCGGCGCTCATGGCGCGGAAGCGGACGCGGCCCGCGGCATCGCGCACCGGGCGGATCTTCATGCGGAGGAACGCGGTCACCGCCAATGCGCCGTGGAACGTGGCGGTGACGATGAACAGGCCGACCGGCGCGATGGCATTCATCACCCAGCTGGCGATGATCGGGCCGATGGCGAGGCCGATGCCGAGGATCAGGAGCATACCGCCCGCGACGCGGCCGAACTCGCCGTCCTTGGCGAAGTCGTTCGCATGCGCCACGGCGATGGCATAGAGCGGATAAGCGCCAAAGCCGTAAAGGCCGAAGAGTATGAACATCAACAGCCCGCTGCTCGGGTTGAGCAGGACGGTGAGGAGCCCAATCACCGCCGCAAAGCCGCTGAGCCCGACGATGACCAGCCGGCGGTCGATCTTGTCCGAAAGTCGGCCGAACGGCGTTTGTGCCACGGCGCCGACCACCGCGGTGACGGCGAACAGGTAAGCGATGGTCGAGGCATCGAGCTTCTGCTCGAACCCGTAGACCGGCGCCAGAGTGCCGAAGGTGCCGTTGGCCATGCCGCAGGCGAAGGCCGCGATCACCGCGAGCGGCGAGGTCTTGTAGAGCAGCACCACGTCGAGCCGCGCCGACGAGATCGGCCGCGGCTGCGGCGTCGAGGTCAGGGCGCTGGGCAACAGGGCGCAGATGAAGGCGATGGCGCCGACCACGAACGGGATATGGCCGAAGGTACCGGTGACGGCCATGGCCAGCTGGCCGACTGTCGATGCAGCCATGTTGATGGTGGTGTAGACCGAGAAGATCGTGCCGCGGCTGCGATTGTCGGCCACCTCGTTGAGCCAGCTCTCGACGATCATCGCCGCGCCGGCAAAGCAGAAGCCCGAGAAGGCACGCAACACGATCCAGCCGATGTCCTGAACCCAGAGCAGGTTAAGGAGGATTGTGACCGTACCGATCGCCGCCATGATCGAGTAGGCGCGGATATGGCCCACGCGTTTGACCAGCAGCGGCACGGTGATCGAGCCGGCTACGAAGCCGACCGACCAACCGGTACCGATCAGGCCGAGCGCCGTCAGCGAGAACCCCTCCTCGGCGCCGCGCACCGACAGCAGGAGGCCCTGCAGGCCGCCTCCGAACATCAGAAGTGCCGAGCCGATGAACAGCGCATAGATCTTGAGGGCGGAGGACATGGCGCTTTCTATGGGTTTGAGGTCCTGAGGCGCTTGCCCTTGGAGTCGGACCAAATTCGGGCGGCACAATCAAGCGCCATCAACATTCTTGGCTGGATAGTCTTAAGTAGGGGTCAAGGTCGGGGCAGCTCCCACGCGCAACCGCGACGCGTTCGGGCCCGGCTTGATGCTCCAGCCGGGCCGCTACACCGTCACGCGCCGATCGCCTGCTTGAGGCTCAGCATGTCGCGCCAGGCCAGCGCCTTGCTGGCGGGGGTCCGCAGCAGATAGGCCGGATGCAGCGTCGCCAGCGCCCGGGTCTGGTGGCTGTTGATCGTCAGGTCGCGCCACTGGCCACGCATGCGAGTGATGCCGTTCTGGGTCTGGAACAGCGATTTGGTGGGGACGTTCCCCAGCGTCACCAGCAATTTCGGCGCCACCAGTTCGACCTGCCGCAACAGGAACGGGGTGCAGAGCGCCATTTCCTCGGGCGAGGGGTCACGGTTGCCGGGCGGGCGCCACGGTACCATGTTGGCGATGTAGACCTTGCTGCGGTCGAGCCCGATCGCCGCCAGCATCCGATCCAGCAACTGCCCGGCGCGGCCGACGAACGGTTTGCCTTGCAGGTCTTCCTGCTCGCCCGGACCTTCCCCTACCAGCATGATCTCCGCCTCGGGGTTGCCGTCGGCGAACACCAACTGCGTGGCGCGCTTTTTGAGCAGGCACCCCTCATAGGCGTTCATTATGGCCTTGAGCTCGTCGAGCGTCCGGGCACCGGCGGCGAGCGATGTGGTTTCGGTCGGGTCGGAAGTCAGCGAGATCGCGATGGGCGCAGTGACCGGAGCCGCTATAGCCGAAACCGCCGTTTCTGCCGCCGGTGCGGGGCGGGCGCGCGATGGCGCGGCGGACGTGGCAAAGCGATCGACCGGCTCTTCACCGACCGCAAAATCGACCCCGACGGCGCGATACCAGTCGAGCGCCGCCCGGGCTTCGGCGTCATTTAGCGGTCGATTTTCGGACATGGGTTCTGTTATGTCACAGCCGGCTTTCTCCCGCCATCCGTGAATGGACCTGACCTTGGCCGACGCCGGCAATCGCGAGATCATCGAGACCGATGTGCTGATCGTTGGGGCTGGTCCGGCGGGCCTCAGCGCTGCGATCCGGCTGAAGCAGGTGGCACCGCACCTGTCTGTCACAGTGGTGGAAAAGTCTGCCGAACTGGGCGGTCACATCATCTCGGGCGCGGTGATGAACCCGGTGGGGCTCGATGCGCTGCTGCCGAATTGGCGCGACCTGGGCGCGCCGGTCGGACCGGCCATGACCCGCGACACCTTCCACTTTCTCACCGCCACCGCCGATATCGCGCTGCCGCAGCTGATGATTCCGCCGCAGATGCAAACGCCTGGCGCGGTGATCGTCAGCCTCGGCGACCTGGTGAAGTGGCTCGGCGAACAGGCGCAGGGTCTCGGCGTCGATATCTTCCCGATGACCGCGGCGGTGGATGTGTTGACCGGCGAAGGTGGCAGGGTCGAGGGCGTCATCACCGGCGATCTCGGCGTCGATCATGCCGGCAACCCCAAGTCCACCTATGCCGCCGGCATCGCGCTCAAAGCCAAATACACCTTGATCGGCGAAGGGGCGCGCGGCTCGCTGGCCAGGCACCTGATCGATCATTTCGGTCTCGCCGACGGCCACGACCCGCAGCTTTACGGGCTTGGCATCAAGGAAGTCTGGGAGATTGCGGCCGACCGGCACGAGGCTGGCCGCGTCGACCACTATCTGGGTTTCCCGCTCGACAACACCACCTCGGGCGGCGGCTTCGCCTACCATGCCGCCGGCAACAAGCTCTATCTCGGGATCGCTGTGCATCTTGGCTACAGCGACCCCACCCTCTCACCCTTCGGCGAGTTCCAGCGCTTCAAGACCCACCCCTCGATCGCCCGGCTGCTCGAAGGCGGCCGGCGCCTGAGTTACGGCGCGCGGGCAATGACTTCGGGCGGCTTGCAGTCGATCCCCGATCTGGCCTTTCCCGGCGGTGCGCTGATCGGTTGCGCCGCCGGCTTCATGAATGTCCCGGCGCTGAAGGCCATCCACAATGCCATCCGCTCCGGCATGGCAACGGCCGAGCGGGTTGCGGCGGCAATCGGCGAGGCGCGCGCGTATGATACGCTCGCGGGGTTGAATGACAGCGTCCTCGCCACCGGCATCGGCGAGGAACTGAGGCGGGTCCGCAACGTCAAGCCGTTCTGGTCGCGCTTCGGCACCTATCTCGGTGTGGTGCTTGGCGGGTTCGACATGTGGTGCGAGGCGTTGTTTCGTCTCTCCCCGTTCGGCATGCTGCGGCACGGCAAGGCGGATTTCGAAACACTGAGGCCGATCGCCGAGGTGACGCCCCGGATCTATCCGCGGCCGGATGGCGCGACGACCTACGATCGTGCGGCGTCGGTCGATCTCGCCAATCTCAGCCATGACGAAGATCAGCCGGTGCATCTGAAGCTCGCCGATCCCGAGTTGCCGGTGCGCGAGAACCTGCCGCGCTATGGCGAGCCGGCGCCGCTCTATTGCCCGGCCGGGGTCTACGAGGTGGCCGAGGAGGGCGGCGCACCGGCCTTCCGCATCCACGCCGCCAACTGCGTCCACTGCAAGACCTGCGACATCAAGGACCCCGCCCAGAACATCACCTGGGTGCCGCCCGAAGGCGGCTCGGGACCGAACTATTCGGGGATGTGAGGTGCCGCCAAAGGCAATGCTCCCACCCACCGCCGCAATTCCCGCGCAGGCGGGAACCTAGTGGGATGCTGCGGTACCCGCCGAGGCTGAGAGATCCCACCGGGTCCCCACCTGCGCGGGAATGACGCCGGTGGATGGGGCAACCAAGCCGTGGCAGGCAGCATCGCCCCACGACGTCCAATCCCTCACTTCATTGTGCCTGCCTCTTGCGGCGCAGTCGCAAAATCGCCCATGTTTCTTGGGCTAGTCAGCCGCCTAGAACCCTCCTCGGAGATATCGAGCCTCGTGACCCACAAAGCCCGTCTTGCTTCCGGCATCCTTCTCGCCGTCGCGCTCACCATCGGTAGCGCCGCAGCACTCGAATCGGGCGCGACCTTTCCGTTGATGGATCAAAGCGTGACCGGCAGCTACCTGGCCGGCCGGCAGGCACTTTCGGACCTGAGGACGGAAGATGCGGCCCGCTATTTCCGCACCGCTGCGGAAGGTGACTGGAACAACCCGATCATCGTCGAGCGCAGTTTCATCGCCTACGCCGCCAATGGGCAGGTGTCGGATGCGGCGCGCGTCGCCAAGCACCTGCTGGAGCTGAGCGCGCCCAATGATCTTGCAAGCCTCGTCATCGGCACCGAGGCGGTTAAGCAGCGCCGCTACGCTGCCGCAGCCAAGGAACTCGAGAATGTCGGCGGCGACACGTTCGCCGGCATCACCGGTGGCTTGCTGCACGCCTGGGCCTTGGTTGGCGAAGGCAAGCCGGCCGAAGCCAACAAGGTGCTCGACGAGATCGGGCAGGGCGGGCTCGAGGACTTTCTCGTCTTCCATCGCGCCCTGATGGCCGACGTCGAAGGCGACAGCAAGACGGCGCTTGAGTTCGCCGCCAAGGCCTATGAGGCCGACCCGTTCGTCGCCCGCATTGTCGAAGCCTACTCGCGCATGCTGGGCAATGCCGGCCGCTTCGATGAAGCCGAAAAGGTGATCGCCAATTTCGAGGCCCAGGGGCTCGACCATCCGCTGATCGCCGCGGTGAAGGCCAAGATCGACAACAAGCAGCGGCCGGGCGTGTTTGCTGCCGACGTGCAGTCGGGCGCGGCGGAAATGTTCCATTCGGTGGGCGTGGCGCTGGCGCGCGAGGGCAGTCCCGATGTCTCGGCCGTGTTCCTGCAGCTCGGCATGTATCTCGATCCCAAGGCCGATGTCATCGATCTGGTCTATGGCCAGTTGCTCGATGGCGCCGGCCAGCACGACGCGGCCAATGCCATCTACGACAAGTTGCCGGTGGATTCGCCGATGAAGCCGATGGCGGTGGTGCGCGTCGCCGAGAATCTCAGCGCCACCGGCAACCGCGACGAGGCGCTGCGCCGGCTTGGCAACATCGTCGCGACCAACCCCAATGACCTCGAAGCCCTTTCGGTGCTCGGTGACATGCAGCGCGCCGCGCAGAAATATGCCGAGGCAGCCGACACCTACACCAAGGCGCTGGGTGTCGCCGGCGGCGACGCCCCGGGCGACTGGCGGTTCTACTATGTCCGTGGCATCGCCTTCGAGCGCGCCAAGCAGTGGGACAAGGCCGAACTCGATTTCAAGCGGGCACTCGAGCTCAACCCCGACCAGCCGCAGGTGCTGAACTATCTCGGCTATAGCTGGGTCGATCAGGGCGTTAACCTGATGCCGGCGCTCGAAATGATCGAGAAGGCCGTCGCCGCTTCGCCGAACGACGGCTACATCATCGACAGCCTGGGCTGGGCCTTCTTCCGCCTTGGTCGCTTCGACGAGGCGGTCACGCAACTCGAAATGGCTGTGCAGTTGCGCTCGACCGACCCCGAGATCAACGACCACCTCGGCGACGCCTATTGGCGCGCCGGTCGCAAGCTCGAGGCACGGTTCCAGTGGAACATCGCCGCTGCGGTTGATCAGGAAGGCGCCGTGAAGGAGCGGGTGGCGAAGAAACTCGCCGACGGTCTCGATGCAGTGGCGCCAGCCCCGGATGCTGGCCCGGTGGCGGAGGGTCAGGCCGCGCCCGCGCAGTAGCATGCTGCAGGGCACTGTCTCCGAGGCGGCTCCCGCCAAGGTCAATCTCGCTTTGCACGTCACCGGCCGGCGCGCCGACGGCTATCATGAGCTCGAAAGCCTGGTGGTGTTCGTCGATGTCGCCGACGAGGTGACTGCGCATCCGGCCAAGGCCGATCGGTTGCGTGTCACCGGCCCGTTCGCAGCGGCAGCGGGGAGTAGTGACTCCAACCTCGTGATGCGCGCCGTGAAGGCGTTCCGTACGCGCTGGCCGGGTCGCCTGCCGGATGGTCTCGATATCGCGCTGACCAAGAACCTGCCGGTGGCGGCAGGAATAGGAGGCGGCTCTGCCGATGCCGCCGCGATGCTGCGCCTGCTGTCGAGCATGGCGGGGGGCGACCTCGAACTTGTCGAGCTCAGCGCGCTGGCGCTGACGCTTGGTGCGGACGTACCCGCCTGCCTGCTGTCGCAGCCCTGCGAAGTGCGCGGCGTCGGCGAGATCATCCATGCGCTGCGCGGCTTTCCCGCGACCTACCTGGTACTGGTAAATCCGCTGGTGCCGGTGGTGACGGCCGATGTGTTCCGCCGGCTCGAACAGCGCAGCAACCCGCCGATGCCGGCCCTGCCGCAACCACTGACCCGCCCGGCTCAGCTCGGGCTGTGGCTGGCCGAAACACGCAACGACCTCGAATCGGCGGCCATCTCCCTGGTGCCGGCAATCGGCGAATTGCTGCGCCAGATGCGAGTGCTCGATGGCTGCGCGCTCGCCCGCATGTCAGGCTCGGGCGGTACGGTGTTCGGGCTGTTCGGCTCGGCCGCCCAGGCGCACCAGGCCGCGCACGACATGCGCGCCAAATACCCGCAGTTCTGGGTGGCCGCGGCCCCGGTGATTGCCTGAAACGACAACGGCCCCCGAGGGGGCCGCTGCAAACTTGCTGATCGGAACGATCAGAAGTGGAAGTTCACGCCAGCTGAGATGCTGTGAGCGGTAATGCTCGAGTCCGAGACGATCGGCGCGGGGAAGAACTCGTACTCCTGCGAGCCGTAGTCGCTGTAGCGGTACTCGAGTTTGGCCGACACGTTGTCCGCAACCATCGCTTCGACGCCCGCACCGACGGTCCAGCCGAAGTGGGTCTGGGTGTCGTCGAGAATGCCGAAGAGCTCGCTGGTGGAGTTCAGAACTGCAACACCGGCCGTAGCGTAGAGCAGGATGGCATCGAACGTCACACCGGCACGAGCGCGGAGCGAGGCCTCCCAGTTGACCTGGCGCTCGATGAAGCCGGTTTCGTCGAGATCAGCCGTCACGTCGCCGAGGGAGACATCGCCTTCGATGCCGAGCACAAAAGTGTCCATCTGCCAGTTGTAGCCGGCCTGAGCGCCGAGCAACCAACCGTCGATGCCATAGCTGTCCGCGGGGCCGGGCTGCGGGACCAGTTCCCAGTCAACGTTGCCGCTGACCCAACCGATGTGCCCACCGACATAGGCCCCGGTCCAATCACCAGCGACCGGAATATCAGCAACCGGGACATCGTCGACAATCAGGTCTGCCGCGTTCGCCACACCGGCCACGCCCAACAGCATAATGCTAGCCAATGCAATCTTCGTCTTGGTCCACATAGACGTCTCCTTAAATTCAATATCCGTCGACTACGGGAGGATATTGGAGGTGTCTATTCACATGTGGCGTGACGCGGGTAGAACCGTGGTCATATGTTGCTGGTTGGCCACATTGCCTGCCACATTCGGCCCCACAACCCGATATTGCTAAGTATTAACGCCAGTGGCCGACTTTAATACGCACGAGCGACGGTGAACTCGGCGATATCGCCGAGCAGCGCCTTCATTTCGCTCGGCGGCAGCGGCTTCAGCGCTTCGCGAGCGTGGCGGGCGTGGGTGAACGCCTGCTCGATGGTGCGGCCCAGCGTGTCGTAGCGATCGAAGATCGACACCACCTGCTTGAGCTGTACTTCGCCGGCATCGACGGCACCGAGGATCTTGGCGATGATCTCGCGCTCGGCTGGGGTCGCCTGCTGCAGGGCGAGAATCACCGGCAGGGTCATCTTGCCCTCGCGCAGGTCGTCGCCGGTGTTCTTGCCGAGCGTGCCGGCCTCGCCGCGATAGTCGAGCACGTCATCGACCAACTGGAAAGCAAAGCCGAGCTCGCGACCATAGCGGCGGAGCGCCTCCCGGCCAGCAGCGTCGGCACCACCGGCCATGGCGCCCACTTCGGTCGCCGCTTCGAACAGCTTTGCCGTCTTGGCGCCGATCACTTCGTCATAGTCGGCGGCGCTGGCGCTGAGGTCGCGGGTCTTGGCGAGCTGCAGCACTTCACCCTCGGCGATCACGGTCGCAGCCTGGGAGATCACCTTGAGGGCCGCGATGTTGCCGGTATCGACCATCATCATGAAGGCTTGGCCGAGCAGGAAATCGCCGACCAGGACGCTGGCCTGGTTGCCCCATTTCATGCGTGCCGCGGCGCGGCCGCGGCGCATGTCGCTCTCGTCGACCACGTCGTCGTGGAGCAGGGTGGCATTGTGCATGAACTCGACGGCGGCGGCGAAGTTGACCTCGCTGCCATTGGATTTGCCGAACAACATCGCCGCGGCGATCGTCAGCATCGGCCTCAGCCGCTTGCCGCCGGAATCGATCAGGTAGCGCGCCACCTCGGGCACCAGTTCGACATGCGAGCTGGCTTTTTCGAGGATCATCACATTGACCCGATCCATGCCCGGCCGGGTCGCGTCAAGCAGCCGGTCGAGCGCGCCGGCGCTGGTCATCGCCTCGTTTGCCGCTGCCGCCGATAGAGCCATGAAATCCCCGGTTTGAGCTGCGCATCCGGCACCCTATAGTCGGGTGCCTGCGAACTGTCGCGATGGTGCGATGTCCCTAGACGAAGCCACTGATCTTGTAAAACAACAAACGCTGACGCGCGACGCCTTTTTGGGTGGCCGCCTCACCGTGTCGCAGCCGGCAAAGGGGTTTCGGGCCGGCTTGGACTCGGTGTTGCTCGGGGCCGCAGTACGCGCCGATGCGCATAGTCTGCTCGATCTGGGAGCCGGGGCCGGCACCGCTGCGCTGGTGGCCATGGCAGACCTGCCGCGGCTCAGCGCGACGCTGCTCGAGGCCGATGCCGCCACGGCCGCAATTGCAGCGCTGAACCTCGTGGCCAATGCCGTGGCGGAGCGCAGCAAGGTGCTGGCGCTCGATTTGACCGCACCGGGGCGGCTGCGCGCCGATGCAGGGCTCGCCGCCGATCATTTCAGCTGCGTTATCGCCAACCCGCCGTTCTTCGATCCGGGGCGGGGCTCCGCGCCGACGCGCGCCCGGGCCGGCGCGCGGCACATGGATGACGCTGCGCTCGACAAATGGGTGAAGACCGCGGCGACCCACGCAGCGCCGGGCGGCGAAGTGATCTTCATCCACGTTGCCGAGGCGTTGCCGCTGCTCCTTGCGGCGTTCACCCAGCGCTTCGGCGCGGTCACCGTGCTGCCACTGCTGCCGCGCCATGGCGAGGCGGCAAGCCGGGTGCTGATCCGTGGCATCAAGGGCTCGCGCGCGCCGTTCCGCTTGCTCGCGGCACGGGCGATGCACGAAGCCGAAGGGCGCGGTTTCCGGCCCGAGTTCGACGCCATCTTCCGCGGCACGGCTCGCCTCATCTGGTAATCCCGCCGCCGGGCACATACATGTGCCCCGACAAAAACGAGGCGTCACATGGGTTTGCGGTCATGGATCAAGCGCAGAATGGGGCAGACCTTCCCGGTTGTTCCGGTGGTGCGGCTGCATGGCGTGATCGCCGCGGACCAGCGTCCCGGTCGGCTGAACATCGAGGCCGTAGCGCCGCTGCTGAAGCGCGCCTTCGCGGTGAAATCCGCCCCCGCCATCGCCATCATCATCAACTCGCCGGGTGGTTCGGCCGTCCAATCGCGGCTGATCTCGAAGCGTATCCGGGACCTTGCCGACGAGCACCACAAGCCCGTGCTGGTGTTCGTCGAGGACGCGGCGGCCTCGGGCGGCTACTTCATTGCCACGGCGGGCGACGAGATCATTGCCGATCCCTCATCGATCGTCGGCTCGATCGGGGTGATCTTTGCCGGCTTCGGCTTCGTCGAGACGCTGAAGAAGGTGGGGGTCGATCGGCGCGTGCACACCGCCGGCCGAAACAAGTCGACGCTCGATCCGTTCCTGCCGGAAAAGCCCGAGGACGTGGAGCGGATCAAGCAGATGGAAAGCGAGATCCATCAGGTCTTCATCGACTGGGTGAAGCTGCGCCGCGGCGAACGGCTGAAAGCCTCCGACGATCAGCTGTTTACCGGTGAATTCTGGAGCGGCGTGAAGGGGCTCGAGCTCGGCCTGATCGATGGCCTCGGCGACTTGCATGAGGTGCTGCGCGCCCGCTTCGGCGACAAGGTCGAGCTGCTGCCGATTGCGCCCAAGCGCGGACTGTTGACCTTGCCGCGGCTGGGCCTCGCCGCGCTGACCGGCGATATCGCCGCCAGCCTCGAGGATCGCTCGGTCTGGGCTAGGCTGGGTCTCTAGGCGATGACCGGTACGCTGCTCCGCATCCTGATCTTCGGCGCGATCATCGTTCTGATCCTGTGGGGGATCAGGAAGATCTGGCGCGATTGGACCGGCCAGTTCAAGCAGCTCGACCAGGAGCGCCACGAGCGCGACCTGCGCGAGCGCCAGCGGCCGGATGTCATCACGCTGAAGCGCGATAAGGATGGCAAGTTCCGGCCGCCCGAAGACGATGGGCGCTAGATAGTCGGGGCGTCCCCTTCGGTCGGTGGTCTCCCTTACAACGGGAGCAATTGACCCGTTGCGCCGCGCCAACTAGGTTCCGCGCGCCATTCGCACCCCGGATTTTTGCTGATGCCCGACGCTTTGCCCGCCCACATGGACCCCCGGAACTCGTTCCAGGGTCTGATCCTGACGCTGCAGCGCTTCTGGGCGGAGCAGGGTTGCGTGATCCTGCAGCCGTACGACATGCAGATGGGCGCCGGTACGTTCCACACCGCGACGACGCTCAGGGCGCTTGGCCCCAAGCCCTGGAAGGCCGCCTATGTGCAGCCCTCGCGCCGCCCCAAGGATGGCCGCTACGGCGAGAACCCCAACCGGCTGCAGCACTATTACCAGTTCCAGGTGATCCTGAAGCCGTCGCCCGACAACATTCAGGAGCTCTATCTGCAGTCGCTGGCCGAGATCGGCCTCGATTCCAGCCTGCACGATATCCGCTTCGTCGAGGACGACTGGGAGAGCCCGACACTTGGCGCCTGGGGGCTGGGTTGGGAATGCTGGTGCGACGGCATGGAAGTCAGCCAATTCACCTATTTCCAGCAGGTCGCCGGCTTCGAGACCAAGCCCGTGCCGGGCGAGATCACCTACGGCCTCGAGCGCCTCGCCATGTATGTGCAGGGCGTCGAGAACGTCTACGATCTCAACTTCAACGGCCGCGAGGGCGACGACAAGGTCACCTACGGCGACATCTTCCTGCAGAACGAGCAGGAGTTCTCGAAGTACAATTTCGAAGCGGCCGACACCGAAATGCTGTTCCGGCACTTTAGGGATGCCGAGGACGAGTGCCGCGCCATTCTGCAGAAGGGCGCCAACGGCAATCGCCAAACCATGGCAGTCCCCGCCTATGAGCAGGTCGTCAAGGCTAGCCACAACTTCAACCTGCTCGACGCGCGCGGCGTCATCTCGGTGCAGGAGCGCCAGAGCTACATCCTGAGAATCCGCGAACTGGCAAAGGAATGTGGCGCCGCCTGGCTGCAGACGGCGGGCGGCGGCGCGGACTGAGCCCGCGCCGGTTCATCCGGTTTTTTGGTCAGCCGTTGGCGCCTGCCGTTGCCGCCGGGATGGCGCGGCCTTCGACATAGTGGCCATAGAGCGTGGTCAGAATGCTCACGCCGACGATCATTTTCACCCAGCCCGCCGCCAGTGTCCAAAGCACGGCGAGGAAGCCGCCGATCGGACCGGCCATGGCAAAGACAAAGGCCGGGATGTCGATGACGAGCGCCGCAAGCGCCGAGAGCACGGCCAGTACGATGATCGGCACGTTGGCGCTGTTGGTCGCCTCCCAGGCCTGCCGCAGGGTGATTGGCTTGCCGATGGCGATCGAGGGCAGGATCGGCGCGAGCCGGTAGCCGACGATCAGCACCGCCGCCAGCGCGAAGAGGCCGGTGATGAACACGCCGACCATACTGAGCAGGGGGATCGCGACAATGCCGACCACAGCCGAGACGATGAACGACAAAACGAAACCGATCAGGCCGATCAGCAGCGAATAGCCGCCATAGGACAGCAGCCGGCTACTGTTGAATTCCGGAAGCTGCCCTGCCGGCATCTCGTCGAGCAGCACATAGCGGTGCCAGGCCACTGCCACCCAGACGAACGCCACGATAGCAAGGATCGCGGTGATCACGTCCAGCAAGCCACCGCTGCCCAGCGCCGCCATGGCCTGCTCCGGCTGCACCGGCGTTGGAAACAGCAGCGCAAAGATCAGCGCCGGCACGGCGTAGATCAGGTAGAGCAGCCCCGTGATTTTCAGGGCATTGCGCCAATCGCCCAGCACCAGGCGGACGGAATGTACGAACAGACTAACGCCCATGAAACGCCCCAATATCCAAAAGTTGATGTCGACCCACGGCGAGGCTAGCTGAACCGCAAGAGTCGCGGAAGCTTGCTGCTTGATTAGGCTGGGGACTGACCGGCTGCCCGCTTGCCGCAGCTACTGGCAGCTCACTTCGAGCCCGTCGGCGCCGGTGAAGCGGAACGTTGTCTTGCCGGTATCGTCAGTACCGAACACGCCGGTGAGTTGCATGTCCTTGAGCGGGCCTGAGAGCGGGTTTACGTCGGTTCCGGCCGAGGCAACTTGCCCGCTGGCGCTGTTGCCGTCGACATTCTTGAACGAATAGTCGCCCGCTACGAACAGCGTCAGTTCACCGAGATTAGCGCCGTTCTCGCTGACACAGGCATAGACCCCTGGCGGCGGAAACTGCGCCAGCGCAGGGCTGGCGAAGAGGGCAATGGCGGCGGCGGCGATGAGAGGGCGCATGATGCGATCTTACCACTTTTGCAGGAGCAGTGAGAACCTCCTCGTGCCGAGCGTGGAGCAGGTCTGCTGTGAAACTCCGCCAGGGTCGGTGCCTGATCCCTCATCCGGCCGCGGCGACGGCTTCTCCGTCGTCCGCTGTACGCGCCACCTCCGGGCGAGGGCTGCGCCCTCGTCCCGCGACCCGACGGGGAGAAGAATCCTGGACCTTCGGTGTCCACCACTTTCCTCTCCCCGTCGGGGAGAGGGTGGATCGGCCGAAGGCCGAGACGGGTGAGAGGAAGGGCCGCAGAGCCATCAATTGACCCGCCCACTCGGCGACTGCGCATCGCCCCGGATCGCGAGCCCCGACGGCTGCGAAGCGAAACGAACGGCGCGACCGCTGCCTAAACCGGCGGCATCAGGCCTTCGGGCTTGCGGCGCTTGGTCTTGAACGGCTCCATGCCTTCATTGGCCAGCTGGTCGGCGCGCTCGTTCATTTCGTCGCCGTTATGGCCTTTCACCCAGTGCCAGTTGATCTTGTGGCGCTGCGTGGCGCCATCGAGCGCCTGCCAGAGTTCGACATTCTTGACCGGCTTCTTGTCCGCGGTACGCCAGCCGTTCTTCTTCCAGCCGTGGATCCACTTGGTCAGCCCGTCCTTGACGTAGTTGCTGTCGGTGTGAAGCTCGATTTCGCACGGGCGTTTCAGCGCCGTCAGTGCCTCGATCGCCGCGGTCAGTTCCATCTGGTTGTTGGTGGTGAGCGGCGCGCCGCCCTTCAGCTCTTTCACCGTATCGCCATACTGCAGCACGGCGCCCCAGCCACCCGGGCCCGGGTTACCGGAGCATGCACCGTCGGTGTGGATGACAACGGAGTTCATGCCGCAACCGGCCGGTCATAGCGGTAGAACTCGACACCCGGGTGGTCGTAGCTGTCGCCGGTATGGGTGTAGACCCCGCCGAGCTTGCGCAGCACCTTGAGCGAGGCCTCGTTGCGCGCGTCAGCCATGCCGAGGAAGTGGTCGCGGTCGGTCTCGCGCCAGTACCAGTCCCTGAGCCCGCTTGCCGCTTCAAGGACGTAGCCGTTGCCCCAGAATTCCGGGTAGAGCGAATAGCCGATTTCGGGGATTTCCTCGGGCCCATAGACGCCGAAGCCGCAACGGCCCACCAGCACGCCGTCGGCTTTCCGGGTGACGCGAAGCTTGCCCATCTTCTGGCGCTCGAACAGCGCGATCCAATGGGCCAGCGCCGAATCCATCTCATCGGTGGTCCATGGCCGGCCATGGCCGGTGAGGAACTTCGCCACCGTGGGGTCGCCATGCAGCCGATAGAGATCCTCGATCTGGTCGGCGCGCCAGCCGGACAGCACCAGCCGGTCGGTTTCGAGTAGTGTCAGGTCGGTCATGCTGCAGGTTGGTTTCTGAGTTCGCGGGGCAGGTTGAAGACAATGCTCTCGCGCTGTTCGCCACTGGCGCTGACGGCGATGTCGAAGCGCTGCGCAAAGGCTTCGATCACTTCGTCGACCAGGGTCTCCGGCGCCGACGCGCCGGCCGTGATGCCCAGCGTCCTGATGCCTTCGAAGCGGCTCCAGTCGATCTTGTCGGCGCGCTCGACCAGCGAGGCATTGGCGCAGCCGACACGCTGCGCCACTTCGACCAGCCGCACCGAGTTGGATGATTCCGGCGCGCCGACCACGATCATCGCGTCGACATTCGGCGCCACCCGCTTCACCGCCTCCTGGCGGTTGGTGGTGGCGTAGCAGATGTCTTCCTTGTGCGGCAGCGCGATCGAGGGGAAGCGCCGCCGCAGCACGTCGACGATCGCCGAGGTGTCGTCGACGCTGAGCGTCGTCTGTGTCACGTAGGCCAGTTTTTCCGGGTCGCGCGGCGTGAAGGCTTCGGCTTCCTCGACCGTCTGGATCAGCGTGATGGCGCCATCGACCAGTTGGCCCATGGTGCCGATCACTTCGACATGCCCGGCATGGCCGATCAGTACGATCTCGCGGCCCTCATTGTGATGTCGGTTGGCCTCGATATGCACCTTCGACACCAGCGGGCAGGTGGCATCGAGAAAGAACATGTTGCGCGCCTTGGCATCGGCCGGCACCGCTTTGGGCACGCCATGCGCCGAGAACACTACCGGGGCGCCGGTATCGGGGATCTCGTCGAGTTCTTCGACGAACACCGCGCCCTTCTGCTTCAGCCCGTCGACCACGTATTTGTTGTGCACGATCGCATGGCGCACGTAGACCGGCGCGCCATAGCGCTCCAGCGCCAGTTCGACGATCTGGATGGCGCGATCGACGCCGGCGCAGAATCCGCGCGGCGCACACAGTGTAATGTCCAAGTGCGGCCTTGTTTGCATAGGAGAGCAGATGCGTTCAACGACCGGGCAAGTCAAGCCGCCAGAGCCGCGACCAAAGTGATCCCCCTGGGGCCTCAAGAGCGCAGTTGCGGCGCAACGGCCTGAACGGCAATATGTTTCGCTAAAGTTGGTCGGAAGGTGTCCCGGTGACCCTCGCAATGGAAATGTTCGCAATCGCGCCCGCCACGGGCAAGGCGAACCTTTCGGCCATCCAGGACGGGCTGCTGGTGGGCAAGGCCCTGTGGCTGAGCCGCGCCGCCAATGCCGGGCTGCCCGTTTCCCCCACCATCGTCATCAGCCGCGCCGCCTGGAACGCGCTGCAGGAAGAGCGCAAGGCGCATGACGACCGGCTGCGCGTCCACTGGGTAGCGACGCTGTTCCGGCTGGTCGGTCGCAACGGCCGTCCGCCGGCTTTGGTGGTGCGCACCTCGAGCGCCGCGCACAGCGCCGGGCTGATGCCGGCCCGGCCGGGGCTGAACCCGCCGGCCAACGAGTCCGAGTCGGTCGATCCCGCCCGCCCGCTGGCGCGGGCGATCTCCGATGCCTTCGCCTCCTACGCCTCGTTCGACCCGCGGCCCGAGCGCCAGATCGTCATCATCCAGGCCATGGCCGATGGCGATGTCAGGCAGTTCCTCACCCGCGACGCCCAGAGCGGCGCACTGGGCCCGGCCCCAGTGAACGGCGCGCCGTTCGGTCCACTGCCGAGCTCCGCCACGGCGTTCGTCGACCTGCTCGATGCCGCGGCCGGCCAGCACCTGAGCTGCCTTGTCTCCGTCGAGGGCGAGACCATCCGGTTGCTCTCGGCCCGCGCCGCGCCGGCTTCGGCTGCGGCGGAGCTGGAGGCGGCGGTGGATCGGGTGGCGCGCGGCCGTTGGACACAGCGCGAGGCGGTGACCCATATAGACCCCGCCCGTCTGCAGCAGATGCTGCATCCGCGGCTGCGCTCGCCCGAAAGCGCTACGGTGCTCGCCAATGGCCTCGGCGTTTCCCCGGGGGCGGCCAGCGGCGTCATCGTCTTCAACTCCGAGGATGCGGCACGGATGAAGGCGCGCGGCCGCCATTGCATCCTCGTCGTCACCGAGACGGGGCCCACCGATATCGAGGGCATGAAGGCGGCGACCGGCATCCTCACGGCGCGTGGCGGCATGACCAGCCATGCGGGCGTCGTGGCCCGCATCACCGGCAAGCCGTGCGTCGCCGGCGTCCGGACGCTGAGCGTCAACCTCGCCGAGCTGACCTGCAGGATCGGCTCGAAGGAGTTTCGCCAGGGCGACCGCATCACCATCGATGGCACCGACGGCTCGGTCTATCTCGGCGCCCTGCCTTTGGCCCAGCCACATATCGGCGGCGCCATGGGCAAGCTCCTCGGCTGGTCCGACGCGTCACGCCGGATCAAGGTTCGCGCCAATGCCGAGACGGTCGAGGCCGTGAACACCGCACTGAGCTTCGGCGCCGAGGGGATTGGGCTGGCTCGCTCCGAGCACATGTTCTTCTCGCGTGAGCGCCTTGTGGCGCTGCGCCGGCTGATCCTTTCCGAGGATGCCGATGATCGCGCCAAGGCGCTGACCGGCCTCGTCGACTTCCAGACCGAGGATTACTCGGCGATCTTCCTGGCGATGCAGGGCCGCCCGGTGACGGTGCGGCTGTTCGATCCACCGCTGCATGAGTTCCTGCCGCGCACCGACGAGGATATCGAGGAGACTGCCGAGGGGCTCGGCCTCGAAGTGCGAGCGCTGAAGCTGAGGCTCGACCGAATTGCCGAGATCAACCCGATGCTCGGCCATCGCGGCGTACGGCTCGCCATCACCTACCCCGAAATTCTGAAGATGCAGATCGAGGCGCTCTGCGCCGGGGTGCGGGCGGCGTCGGCAAAGCAGTCCGAGCCGGTGACGCTCGAGGTGATGGTGCCGTTCGTCTCCACCGTCTCCGAGGTGGTGGAGATCAAGCGCCAGACCTACGCCATCGTCGAACAGGCCGGCCTGCCGCCTGCAGCGCGCGAGCGCTTCGCCTTCGGCACGATGATCGAGCTGCCCCGCGCGGCGTTGCGGGCAGGGGAGATCGCCGAGCATGTCGACTTCTTCTCGTTCGGCACCAACGACCTGACCCAGACCACCTACGGTATCAGCCGCGACGATGCGCCGGCCTTCCTTTCGGCTTACCAGCGCAAGGGCCTCTACGATCTCGATCCGTTCGTGACGCTGGATCAGAAGGGCGTCGGCGAAATGATCACCATGGCGATCGAGCGCGGCAAAGGCGCCAACCCGAACTTGAAGATCGGCATCTGCGGCGAGCACGCCGGCGATCCGGCCTCGCTATGGTTCTTCTCGCGGCTGGACGTCGACTACGTCAGCTGCTCGCCCTATCGCGTGCCCGTGGCGCGCCTGACATTGGCGCAGTAACGCGATCTCCCGGGGGGCAACCGGCGGTGGTAGATGTCGGCGCCGGCCAGCGGCGTACCCGGATAGCACGACGCGGCACAACTTTCGGAGCTGATGGTGAAGGCGCCAGCGCCAGCCACTTCACTCGATCTTGGGGAGAAGGTATTGCGAGAAGTCGAATTTGTCCGTGAAATTGGCAAGAGCGTCAAGAACTTCGGGATTGCTGGACAAGCAGCGGACGATTGAAGCAACCTGACGACCCAGTGTGGTGTAGGTTGGCTCGCGATACGAGCGAGACTGATCCGGAACCGCGCAGGATGCGCCAAGTCTAGCTGCAGCATAGAAAACAGCGTGGTTGTCTCGAACCCAGAATGCGGTGTCATCCTTCCAATTGATGGTGCGGCTTATCTTTACACCGTGATCGCCGAAGAAGGCCAGGATTGCATGTGGATCGCGTTCGCGCACCACCGCCACGATCTCGTGAATGACGCGCGCCGCCAGGTCGGCCTGAACCTTGAACCGGTGTCGATACTGCGCCAGCTGAGATGGATCGAAACTGTCAAAATCATTGGGGGCGTGACCAATGGGATAATAATAGTAATAGATACCAATCTTCGGCGGCTTGTCCGGAGCGGCGACGATCCTGTCGAGCACCATCTTGTGCCAGACACTGTCAAAGAGCGGTACGTCTGGGTCGCTAAAGTCCGTGGATTCGTCGAACAACAGGCTGGGCTCCGAACCCGAAAATAGTAGGCACAGACCAAACGTGCCATACGCGCGCGCCGTCTCCGATGCGAAGCGGCACAGCGAGCTGTCGGAAAAGAGATTCTTTACCGGAAAGATATGTTCATCGACGCCCGCGCCCGCGCTGCCAAAATAGAAAGGCAGCGATGAACCGGTCTCGACGCGGTATCCGTTTGCGCGGAACAACGTCGCCACCGGGCTCGGCCGGCGCCCCGCGAAATAGCCATCGCCGGGAAATGCCGCCTTGTCGTCAAGCGTCATGAGGGAATCAAAGGATTCGCTGGACGGTGTAAAGGCAGCGAAGACATTGTCTTCGACACTCATTCCGAGATCGCGCGCACTTTCGTCATAAGCCAATGGAGCTAAGTCCAGAAGCAAAGACGCGGCTTCGCGCGGTATCATCGCGTCAAACCCTATCAGATAGATATTGGGGCGTTCATTCAAACGGATCGCCGCATAGCGATCCAGCAACGCGACCTGTTCGGGTGGGACCGGGGGATTTGATTGGGTTAGAACGGGCACAAGCGGTATCACAGCGAGCGCCGCCGCCCCGATAAGTCGTCCGGCGGCGGTCGACCCGGTCGACACCACCACTACCCAGAACAATACCGCCATTATTGCAGCAATACCTACCGAAATGGCGCCCAGGTTCAAATGAACCGCATACAGGGAAAAGGCGGTGAGACCCACGAGGACCAGCGATAGGGCGATGGCCGGACGCCGTCCCAGAACCCTGTATACGGCAGCCACCATCGCCCAGGCGACAACGAGGATTCCGCCGCAATAGAACACGGCAAATTGTGTGAGCTCGGCGGGGTTTTCGCGCGCAAGCAACAACAGGAACGCCCCGAGGATGCCGCCGGAAGCAATTGCGCATGCGGCAACGAGGCTGGCTCCCCACCTACCGGCTATATTCATAAAGCACCCTGCCGCTCTCCGAAACGACCGTTGTCGATACAATCTCCGCACGGCGCCCCAGCGCCTCGCGGAACGTCTGTTCCGTATAGTCAGGAAATACATCGGGCCGAAGCGCCAGCATGAACTGAACGGTCGGATCTGACTTGGGCACGAATTCAATAATGCCATGCGGCGCAAACTCGACGATCCAGTCCACGACCTGATCGAGCGGAATATTCCGTCCTATTGCCAGATGATGTTCAAAGGCCAGGGCAAGCACACCGTCCGCCTTCGCCCGGGTGGCCAGTCCGTCACGTTCTTTCTGACGCCAGCCTTGGTCCGGGCTGGGATTTGCCGCATCGAGCCATAGTGGCAGGAACGGCAACTGGAGGCTCCGTGCCCGGTCAAACGCCCGGTCGACTGCAGTCTGGTCAAAATCAAATCCGACGACTTCGCGAGCACCGCCGTCAAGCGCAGCGACGCTGTAATTACCCGAGTTGCAGCCCAGATCAATGATCCGAGCAAGCTCGCGGCGGCGGACAAACTCCGTAATCACCGCTGCTTTCTTTGTCGTCTCATCGGGTTGATAGGAGTTGGCTGCGGCATAGTCACCCCATGTCGTCACCGCCCCACCCCTCGGCTGGAGGCGGGTGATCCAGGATTTCAGTCCTGTGAGGATGCCACGATATGCGGCGACTGAGAGCCCTCTACCCTGGCCCGCCTGACGCACGGCCTTGTCCGGTGTGGCCCGTGACGACCGTTGCAGCCGCGCCAACAAAACCACATGTGCCAGAACGTTGAAGGACAGCTTGTCGCGCAATGACAGGGTCGCCGCCAGATCTTCGGTGGTTATCCCTTCCAGCGCACCGCGAAACCAGGCGTTATGGGCAATCCCGCGTAGGGCACGCAGGAGGAGAGGATTAAGGAATTGCTCGCAAAATTGCCGGTATCCGGCCCAGTACGCACCTTCCTCGTAGGGAACGATAGACAATGCGTCTATGAAAACCGGCTTTCCGCCTCGAAATTGGACATTGTAGGCCGTCGCATCGCTTAGACTGGCACCTCGCTCCAGAAGCCAGAGCTGGAACCGCAGGTGAAACAGCGCCGCGGCGCGCAGCTGTTCAAATCCCCACTCATAGGGGTAGCTGATGAAAGAGATCGGTTCATGTTCAACGACCAGATCTCCATCCTGGCCGATATCCGCCGCAAGTTCGGGTGGAGCGATCTCAGTCTGAACCAGATGCCCAGCCGCAACCGCATCCGCAATGACCGGCAGCATCTTCTCAAAATCCCGACGTCCCTCCGGCGTGATCACCCTGAAGACCCGTCCGCCCCGCATCAGAACATGGCCCTTCGGGTCCCTGAAGGAACCCGCGACGCGGCCTGGGGTCTCTGACATCACTCGTCGTCGAGCTTCTTGTTCGTGGCTTTGCCGCGGGTGACAAAGCCCTTAAGGCGTGCCCAATAGATCGAGATAACCGAAGCGGCCGCCACTGCGCCACCGATGAGCCCCTGGAGCAACATGCTCGCCGTACCGGGGTCGAGATATGCATAGGCCGGCGCTGTACTCGCGACGGTCAGAACGGCCGCAAAGGCCACGAGCCTTGGATAGTCCATCTTGTTTCCCCTTCTCAGGTCTGGCGTTGGCAAATCTCGGTGTCCTAAGGTGACGATCGTTGGCGTTTCCGATGCCGACGGCTTGCAGAGTATTGTTTGTCTTCCTCCGACCGCACCAAGCGTGTCGATCAACGCCGCCTCACTTGATCTAGTGGACGGTGTGCAGCGGTCCCCCCTGAAACCGTCCGTCCGCCGTGCCGCAGGAACTTGTGAATGAATCGTTGTCGCGATATCGCCAACAAGCATCAACGTCTCCCTATACTACGAACGGGCACTTAGCCCCGGCCGCCTAGCCTCTGCAGATGTGAGGGCCTCCAGAACGGGGCGCCCTGCCAGCGGAGGCACCTCAATGAAACTGCTAGACGCGGCCGGCACCCGGCCGATGATGCTTGCGGTCGCGATCGCGACGCTCCTGACGACGACGAGTGGAGTTTCGCTCCAGTCGCCGCTGCCCGTCGGCGAGCGCTACGAGGTTGCGGCGAACACCAAGGTCCGGTCGGTCAAGCTCTACGGCTCCTCTCCCTATGTCTGCACGCCCAGCGGCTTTGGTCGCAAGGCGCGCTGCTACCTGCGCTCCAGCATCGGCTGATCGCCGACGCCGGAGCGCCGGGTGGCCTACTCGAGAATATTGGCTGTGACGCGCCAGTCCGGCAGTCCGTAGGGCTCCGGCCAGGGTGCAACTTCCTTGTCGTCGAAGTAGGAAACGCCGAGCAGTTCAGGGAACTGTGGGTCCTTGCCCATCGACTCGCTGGCCCATTTCTCCACGTAGGCCAGGTCGCCGATATAGCCGAGTTCGGCGACATAGATCGGCTTGCCGAACGGCAGCACCAAGTCATATCCGGGCTTCAGCCGCTCGGCGAAGAAGCGGTCGCGACCGAACTTGTCCTGGTCGTATTGCTGCAGGGCGAACACCGACAGCCCGATATCGTCGACGACATCGTCGCCGGGGTAATAGGCTGCGAGCCCATCCTCTCCCTTGGGCGACCACATGAAACGCGCCTGAGGTGCCTTGGCGCGGCAGCGTTCGACGAAGTGGCGATAGGCCGCGATGTAATCCGCCGGCGCCCAATCAGACCAGATGAAGCGCCCGGTCTTGTCTTCCATCTCCTGCGCCCAGCGTACCGTCGTGGGTGTGCTGAGCCGCCCGATCTCGCCGCAAAGTCCATCGATGATGCCGTCGTAGGCGCCCGAGAAGATGCCGCTCCGTAGCTGCTCGGGCGTAATCCGCCGCTCCTGGTCCCAGGTCCAGGGCTCTACCGTGATCCACAACACCCGGCTGCGCTCCTTGGCGTAGCTTGCGGCGAGGTCAAGGGTGGTGAGATCGATGTCCTCCCAGGGCAGGAAGAGGTGCTCTATCGATGGCGTGGTGTCATTGGTGAAATCGCCGTGCGGATCATAGACGCCCAGAACCCAGGGGTTGGGCCCGGGAACCGGACGACCGTCTTGGGCCGGCAATGCCTGCGCCGCCGCCATCGCGGGCAGGGCGATCGTCAACAGAGCTGTCACTAGTCCTGAAATATTACGCATGCTGGATACCTCGAATGGACCATTGATCATTGCTTGTCGGTGTTCTGGTTGGCCTTCTGAAGTGCCGGTGAAACGAGATCCCCCCGGATCAACTTGCTGAATTGGTCCCCCGGTTCAGGCTTGGCATGACGAAAGATGTACCAACCGCCCTTCGGTAGTTTTTTCTGGTAGATTTGCTCACCCACTGCGACATGCAGGAAGCAGGTCGAAGCGGGAGAACTTTTAGTCGCATTCACCCAGATGGCTTCGAAGCAAAGCCGGCCCTGGTCGGTAATCTTCCATTTGCCTTCCGCCGTGGTGACGCCGTTCTCGCCCACGGTTCGCGCTCTGAACACCCGGCCATCCGTCTGGAAGTAGCCGCCGCCTTCACCCCATTTCCAGGTCTTGTTGCCATAGAGCTGCAGCAGTTCCGGCGCGCTGAGGGGCAGCGCGTCGGCTGGCGGATCGCCCTCTGCTGCCTCCAGCGATGTCACCGGCATCGCGGAGATGGACGCGAAGGCTGCTACCGCGAGCGACACGAGTAATAGGTGCAACTGTCGGATCATCTATCGTCCCCCCCTTTGGAGGTGACGGCCGCGGCGCTGACGAGGTCCTTGGCGATCAGCTTGTTGTACTGGTCGGTCTCGACCGGCACGCCATGCCGGAACACATACCAGGCGCCGTCGGGCACCCGGCGCTGGTAGATGTCGGCGCCAACCGCTGCGTGATCAAAGCAGGTGTTCGCCCGGGAGCTGCCCGAGCTTTTGCTCCACACGGCTCGAAAACACATCCTGCCGTTGTCGCTGACGCCCCATGTGCCTGCGGCGAGCGTGACATCGTTGTCGCTGACGGTGCGGGCGCGGAACTGGCCGTGCGGCCCGAAATAGCCCCCGCCTTTGGCCCATTGCCAGGTCTTTCCGACGTAGAGTTCAAACAGCTGCTGGCCGGTCAACGGCTCGGCTCCTCTTGGCAGCCCGTGCCCCGTGCCCATCGCGAATTTCGTCGTCGCGGTGCGCCCCGCAAATCCAAGAGGCGCTGCCAAAGCAGGTATCGCGACCATCAGACTCACGCCCAATGCGGCGAGCAGCGCTTTGGTGACATCTGGGATAGATTGCTTGGTCATGAATCACCGGCTCCCGGCCACTTGATGCTGAAGGAAAATGAACGCCGGGCGGTCTGTCCCATACCCGCGCCCGCGACCGAGAACTTCGTCTCGGTAAACCGCACATTTGAGTTCCAGGCCACCGCATCCAGGATATCGAGACCGTGCTGGCCCACCGCGGCGAGAGGAAGAATGCTGAGCACGGCGACCGTACCGGTACGCGCCAACCACGGCACATCACGTCGCTCGACGCGGTTTTCCCGGCGATGTGCAATGAGGATTATCGCGAGTACCAGCGCATAGACGGCGGCATTGAGCGCGGCGAACAGGTAGTAGCCACTGGCCGCGCGGATGTCGTGGATCGCAAATGCGGCTAGCCCGGAGACGATTGAAATGCAGGCGTATGGCGCGAGCACGCTAAGGGGCAAGTCTTGGGCCTCGCTGCTGGCTTTGGGCGTAACGCGGAACTCTGTACGCCTGTGCGCGAGGGTATCGACAATCGCGGCGATGGTCCCGAGGATCGCCCAAGGCCACCTCGCGAACACGAAAACGGCGTTCTCCCACGAGACGATCTTGGCGTTGTAGGGGCGAAATGTGCCAGTGGCGCGCCACGCGAAGGCGAGAACGATCAGTAACCCCGCCATCGGCAGGAAATGGAGTAGGAAGTCGAAATAGGCAACGTTGACGAAGGTGAAGTCGAACGCCAGCGCCAGGATCGGCATCATGACACTCAGCAGCATCACGATCGCAAAAATGGGGTACCAAAGCTGTGAGAACAGGAACTGAAACTTCAGTTTGAAGGGGAGGTTTCCCAAGTGTTGTCCGGTGTGCTGCAGCAGAATCGTCACTAGGCTGCGCGACCATTGGAATTCCTGCACCGCCAGATCAGCGAAGCTGGCCGGCCCCAAACCGTGCGCGATGGCGTCGATGGCATGCACTCCGCGCCAGCCGCCGGAGTTCATCATGAGCGTGGTAGAGTGATCTTCGGCCAGTTCGGGGCCCAAGCCGCCGATCTGTCGTAATGCGGCAGTACGAACGGCATAGTGCGAGCCGATGCAAAGCGGCGCCCAGCCCCCATTGTATCCAGCCTGTAGTGAGCCGTGCAGACTTGCCTCGGCGTACAACCTGCCGCGCGCCGACCAGCTCTGGTTGGCGTTGCTGTCGCAGATGCTCGGCGCAGAGACGTAGCCGACCGCCGGATCGGCGAATGGCTGCACCATGGCCCGCAGGTAGCCTTGTTCGGGCACGTGATCGGCGTCGAGTTGCACCACCACATCGTACAGGTCATAGCCGTAGTGGTCATAGAAGTAGGCGAGGTTGCCTTCCTTGCAGCGTGTGCGACGTGGCCAACTCGATCGATGATAGTCCGTCACTCCGAACCGGGTGGATACCTTGACTCCGTGGAGCTCTGCCCAGTTCAGGATTTCTGGGGTCGGAGCCTCGTCGGCAAGCCAGGTGTCATGCGGCACGTCCTGTTCGAGCATGGCGGTCAGCGTTTTGATGACCAGATCCAGCGGCTCGCTTGGTGCCTTGGTCACGACCATGGCGATGCGAAGCTCGGGCGGGATTTCGATCGCTGACGACGGTCGGCGAGAGTTGCGGAAGATGAGGAGGAAATATGCTGGGGTGAGCGTGACCCACAGCAGGGTCGCTGTCGCAGTGAGAAACGGAAATATGCCGCCGATATGTTCGGGGTGAATCCACCATGCCCACAAGAACACGAAGCAAGTCGTCCAGACGAGGGCTCCCAGGGTCTGCAGCCACCGGCTTCTGCCGCTGAGCACCGGCTCCATTCGGGGGCTGTCTGCGCCATTAGCCGGCATGGCGCAGCTCGACCGCGAACGAGGGCGCGGCAGTCCCAATGATGGTGTCGATGTCGGAGAGGCGGGGCGCGAAGCCAAGCACCTCCTGCGCCAGCCGGCCATCCGCATATAGCGATGGCGGATCGCCTGCACGCGCCGGCCGCATCACTGCAGGGACGCGTCGTCCGGTGGCGCGTTCGACCGCGTCGAGCACTTCGAGCACCGAAGTGCCCCGGCCGGTGCCGAGGTTCAGCCGCGTGCTTTCTCCTCCGGCGATCAGGTAACGGGCGGCGAGGACATGGGCCCGCGCCAGGTCGCTGACATGGACATAGTCGCGGACACAGGTGCCATCCTTCGTCGGCAGGTCGCTGCCAAACACCTCGAGATAGGGGATCTGGCCATAGGCCGCGAGCAGCGCACGCGGGATCAGGTGCGTCTCGGGATCGTGCCGCTCGCTGAGCTCGCCTCCGGGATCGGCGCCGGCTGCATTGAAGTAGCGCAACGCCACGGATCGAAAGCCGTGTGCAAACTCGAAGTCGGCGAGCATCTGCTCGCCGACCAGCTTGGTGCGGCCATACGGATTGATCGGGCGCTGCCCGGACGTCTCGGCAATGGGCAGGACTTCCGGGATGCCATAGGTCGCGCAACTGCTCGAAAAGATCACCTTGCTGACACCAGCCGCGTGGCACGCTTCCAATAGCGACAGCGTGCCCTCGACATTGTTGCGATAGTACTTGGCCGGTTCGGTCACCGACTCTGTGACATAGGCCGACGCCGCAAAGTGGATGACGGCGGCGGGCCGTTGCAGCCGAAGCGTCGCGGCGAAGCCCTCGGTGTCGCAGATATCGCCTTCAACCAGTGGCCCCCATTTCACGGCATCGCCGTTGCCGGTACTGAGATTGTCATAGGCGACCGGCAGATAGCCCTCACCGGCGAGCTGCTTGCACGTGTGGCTGCCGATGAACCCGGCGCCGCCGGTTACGACGATAGGGGTGGCCTTCAAAGTGCCGCCTCCAGCCCTGACGAAGCCCGCACGAGCTCGACATCGAAATAGGCGATGGTCCGCTCGAGCCCTTCCCTCAGCTGAATCCGCGGCTCCCAGTCGAGCAGGGCCTTGGCGCGGGAAATGTCAGGGCGGCGCTGCCGCGGATCATCGATCGGCAACGGGTGGTGGACGATGCGCGAGCGCGATCCGGTCAAGGCGACGACGAGCTCGGCCAGCTCACGCATGGTGAACTCGGCAGGGTTGCCCAGGTTCACCGGCCCCGCCGGTGCCTGTTCGAGCTGCATCAGCTTCAGGATGCCGTCGACCAGATCATCGGCAAAACAGAACGAGCGCGTCTGCAGGCCGTCGCCATAGAGAGTGATGTCGATGTTTCGCAGCGCCTGGACGATGAAGTTCGAAACCACCCGCCCGTCATCGGGGCTCATGCGGGGCCCGTAGGTGTTGAAGATGCGGGCGATGCGGATATCGACGCCATACTGCTGGCGATACTCGAAGAATGCGGTTTCGGCGGCTCGCTTGCCCTCGTCGTAGCAGGCGCGGGGACCGAACGAGTTTACATTACCCCAGTACTCCTCGGGTTGAGGATGCACCGCAGGGTCGCCATAAATTTCCGACGTCGAGGCCTGGAAGATGCGGGCGCCGGTCTGGCGGGCGAGCTCGAGGGTGTTGAGGGCGCCCAGCACATTGGTCTTCAGCGTATGGATGGGGTCGCGCTGGTAAAGCGGCGGGGAGGCGGCGGACGCCAGGTTGTAAACCTCTGCGACCTGCTCGAACGGCAGCTTCAGCGGCGAAATGACATCATGGTGGAACAGCTCGAAGTCTCGGTGGGCCAGCAGATGCTGGATGTTCTCCACCCGGCCCGTCTGCAGGTTATCGACACAGGCCACGCGGTAGCCCTGGCCCAGCAGCTGTTCGGAGAGATGTGATCCTACAAAACCAGCGCCGCCTGCAACGACTGCAATTTTGCTTCTGCCAGTAGGGTATGTTCTTAGGCTGGTAACTGATGCGGCCATGATTACCTCTGGCGCTGACGTAGCACTAAACAAGTGTCAGCTGGTGGAAGTATTACGACGGCCGCACGTCGAACGAATAACGCTAGATTATTGTGGACAATACCTGCCGCCTGGGTTGGCCTCCGGTCGGTGGCAGGATTGGTCTGGTGTTATGTCGCTGGATACCCATCTGGCTGTTGCGAATTAATGTTTTTGTAACCAAGCTGGCCGGGTCGGCGCTACGGGCTAAGGTCGCCATTGGCCGGTCGGTCTTGGGTCGGTACATATCTCGCTGTAAAGGTTAAGGCGGGAGCTGGACTGGTCGGGGTTCGGGATCAAAGATAAACCGAAGGGAATCGCGCGAGATGGCCGGGCAATGGGGTGGATTTGATTGTCATGGCGCAGCGTAGTCCGACTGATCGACTGCGCGGAAACCACTACGGCACGACAAAGTTTTGCTGTGGTTTGACCGTCATCAGTAATCGACGATGCGCCTAGATCGCGATTTTGTGACCGTTTCGGCGGTGCTGATCCTGCTGATGCTGCTCGCGGGACCGGTGATCGCGGCGCAAGCTTGGGTTGCCAAGTCGGTAAAGGGCACCGTGTTGTCCATGGTTGGCAGCCAATGGTCGGAGCTGCCCGCCGGCTCGGAACTGCCCATCGGCGTTCCGGTGCGCACCTTGCAGGGCGCACGTGTCTCCCTCAGCCGCGGCGATGTCATGCTTCAGCTCGGACCCAACAGCGCCGTCCAGGTTGATCAGCCGACGCAGCGGTTGACGCTCATCACTCAGTTCGCCGGTACGGTCGAAGTCGAAGCGCAATTGCGCTCGGGCCAGCGCCTGACGTTGAGGACCTCGGCCATGACGGTCGCCATGAGTGCCGGACACTCGAGGCTGCGAGTGTCAGGCGATGCCGGGACAGTGGTCGTGGAGATCGGCAAGGCCGTCATCCGCGATCTCGTTACCGACGCCGAACAGACGGCGGTCGCCGGCGAAGATGTGACACTGACCGAGGCCACTGCCACGACAGCGCCGGGAAACAGTGCAAACAGCAATGCGGGCGGCAACGGCAACGCCGGTGGCAACTCGGGCGGCAACGGCAACGGCAACGCCGGCGGCAATGGCAACGGCAACTCGGGCGGCAATGGCAACGGCAACTCGGGTGGCAATGGCAACGGCAACTCGGGTGGCAACGGGAACGGCAACTCGGGTGGCAACGGGAACGGCAATTCCGGCGGCAACGGAAACGGCAATTCCGGCGGCAATGGGAATGGCGACTCCGGCGGGAGCGGCAACGGTGGCGGGAACGGTAACGGCAACTCGGGCGAGAACGGCAACGGCAACGCGGGTGGCGGCGGCAATGGAAACGGCAATGGCAACGGCAACAACAAGTGACAACACGGCGGTCGCCGCGCCGCCGACCCGGATTGCCTTCGTCGACGATCACCCGACGCTGCTGATGGGAATTGCTGCGCTGTTTTCGTCAGACGCCCGTTACGCCATCGTCGGCACGGAATCCTCGGCCGCTGGCGCCGTGGAGCTGGCCCGGTCCGGCCGGCCCGACATTATGACGCTCGACATGAGCATGCCCGGCGACGTATTCGCGGCGATCCGCTCGATCTCGGAACTGTCGCCGCTCACCCGCCTGATCATCTTTACCGCTTATGCCGACGTCGACCTGGCCTTGCAGGCGCTCGATGCCGGTGCGAATGCCTTCGTGCTCAAAGGGCGGCCGTCCGAGGACCTGTTCGCCGCCATCGAGACGGTCAAGACAGGCGGACTCTACGTTTCGCCGGATTTCTCCGCCAAGTTGATTGCGGGGTTCCGCAACCGCACTCGCCGCGAGCGCGAGCGGTCAGCCGCCAAGCTCAGCTCCAGGGAGCAGCAACTGGTGCAGTGCCTGTTTGAGGCCAAGAGCAATAAGGAAATTGCTCGAGCCCTCAACCTCACCGAAAAAACGGTCAAACATTACATGACCAACCTGATGAACAAGCTGAAGGTGAAGAGCCGCCTCGAAGTGGTGCTGGCGGCCCAGCGGCTGCGGGCGCCATACGATATCGAAATGCCGAACCGCGCCGACGGCGACATTTAGCCCCTGCTATCAAGCGGAATCCGGGCATCGATGCGAGCCAGTTCTGCTTCAAAGGATACCGCCAGGATGCCGCCCTGGGACTCGACGCGAAAGCGCATGGCGCGCAACCCCGTCTGATCTGTCGAGGACGTTTGCCGCGATGCGTCGCTCACGCGGTTGGTCACTTCCAACCGTAACCAGCCATTGTAGACGGCTGCCTTCACGCGCTGATCCTGCCCGCCCCCATGCCGGTAGGCGTTGTTGAGGGCCTCCTGCACCACGCGATAGGCGCAGATCTTGGCGGCGATCGGTGTCCGCGTGCTGTTGGGGATGTCCAGCTCGCGCCTGACCTCTGTTCCGGTGAGGCTCTCATGGCGTGAGGTCGCCAGCGCAATCGTCTCGCCAACGCCTAGCTTTGCCAGCTCGGGCAGTACCAGGCCGGCCGAAATACCCCGCAGGTCCTCGAGCGCCTCACGCGCCAGCTCGGCGCTCGGGTCCGCTGGCGCATCTGGCTCTGATCCTTCCGCTCCCGAACGGGTGAGGCGAAGTATCAGCAAGGTCAACAACTGGACCGGCCCGTCGTGGATGTCCGAGCCCACCTGAGCCAGCACGTGCTCGTTGGCAAGGCTCGACTCTACCCGCAACTGCTCCGATGCGGCGCGCAGCGCCACGTTCTGTCGCAGCAGCGAGCGGGTCTCTCGCAGCGTTTTGGCAAGTCGCTGGCGTTGCAGCGTGATGATATTGCCCGTCACGTCGACGAGCAGAGCCAGCGTACCGACGGAGACGAACCCGATCAGTGCGGTGATGATCCAGACGTCTGAGCGGGCCTGCGCTTGCAGTTCGCGGACCGTCCTCGCGCTGAAATAGAGCTCCGCCACACCGAACACTTCGCCGGTTTCAGCCCGTCGCAGCGGCGTGTAGATCTTGATGATCGGCAGGGTCGAGCGCGGCAGCGAGCCGACTGGTTTTAGCGGAACATCGACCAGATGAGCGTTCAACACGCCTGCCGCCGCGTCGCTCAGATCCTCGGGTGCGGCCACATCCTCGAGGCCGCCCAGCGACTCGAACACGACGCTCCCCGCGATATCGCGGACCCTGATCTGCAGCAGACGGGTAGCGTCGGCGCTGTTGCCAACCGTGAATACTGCCTGCAGTGCAGCGCGTCGATCTGGTGACAGCATCGCGCCATCGAGACTCTGCGAGATCAGTGCCTCAATGCTCGCCGCGGCCGTACCGGCGACCCCCTTGGTGATACTCTCGCTGACATAGCTACTGGTCCAATTCCCCAGGATCAGCATCGCGGCCAGCACGACCGACAGGGCGATGAGAAAGAAGCGCTGGGACAACGAAATGCGCCGGAGGCCGCGCGCCGCCCAGTTCCTGATCCGCCTGACGACCCACCATTGCTGCGTCAAGTCACTCTTTGCTCCGCCAAGTCGGCGGCATGGTTGCACGATCTAGGCAGCCGCGCGAGCACGCGGATAACACTGACCGTGGACCGCAAGGATCGTTTTCCCTCCCGCAAGGGGGCGTTGCGACGGCTTCGATGCGGAACAGTTTAAGTCAACTTGGCTGCCCGATTTTGCCTGCATATGGCCCAGCCTCGGCCATTTCCAGCCCGCCCTGACGCCAAGTTTCCCGTGTTTACGGTCGGCTAACCCTAAACCCGCATTATCGCGAAAGCCGGCATTTGCGTCACAGTTTATCTAGATTGCCGGCGCGTCGTTTGTTGCGTTCGCGTGGATAGTAAAGCGTTCTGATGGCCCAATACCGGACCACCCCGATGCGCCGGGCTCGCAACGAGCTCGCCGTGCTCAAGCTGTGCGCAGGTTTTGCGCTCGCGATTTTCGCCGTCGCCGGCCTGACCGGCGCTGCGCACGCCCCTGATGGCGGTTCGCTCTCGGCCTATGAAGCCAGCCTAACGCGGCCGACGCTCAGTCGTTCCGGTACCGATGTGATCATCACCGGGTCGATCGACAACATTTTCCTGTCGCAGAGTTTTGTCGGCGCCAACCGCGCCATCAAGCAGGACCGCGCCCGCCCCACTGTAGAACTGGCGGAACTGACCGCGAGCTTCGCCGACATTCGCGCCAGGATTGCCGCGGCCCGCAACCCCAAGGGGGGTACGCCGGCGACAGTGGAGACCGCCAAGGCGGAACTTTCCGATCTGACCAAGAGCGACACCAAGCTTCCCACGGACATTCCGGTCGCCGTCGCGGCGCTCAACCCGGCCTGGACCACACCGGCGCTCGACGCCATCGAGGGTCTTGCCGGCACCGGCAGCGATGTGCCGATGCCGCACACCATGTCCCAGAAGCTCGCTTACGCACGCGCCGACCTGCCGGCGACCGTGTTTGATGGGTCGGTGCTGAACAAGTCGGGCAAGAAGGTTTCCGACAAGGAAGTCTGGTGCATGGCCACGGCCATCTACTTCGAATCCCGCGGCGAGAGCTATCGCGGCCAGGTGGCGGTGGGGCAGGTGGTGATGAACCGCGTTGCCCACAAACTCTACCCCGACAGCATCTGCGGTGTGGTTTACCAGAACCAGAGCAAGCGCAACGCCTGCCAGTTCTCCTTCGCCTGCGACGGCATTCCCGAGACGGTGAACGACCAGAAATCGTGGAAGCAGGCCATGGCCATCGCCAAGGACGTGATCTCGGGCAAGGAATACCTGACCGAGGTCGGCTACTCGACCCACTACCATGCCACTTACGTCTACCCGCACTGGGCCCCCCGCATGAAGAAGAACGTGAAGATCGGCATGCACGTTTTCTATCAGTTCAAGCGTGGCTGGAAGTTCGGCTGATAAGGGGTTGAGATTATTCTGGGTACGTGCCCCCAGACCCCCTCTCTTGCGAAAACTAAGGACTTAACTGCGCTAAGCCCATATTTTCGCTTTCTCCCCCGCCAAGGGGGAGAGTCCCGACT
Organism: Devosia sp.; assembly: GCF_035944845.1. GTDB lineage: Bacteria > Pseudomonadota > Alphaproteobacteria > Rhizobiales > Devosiaceae > Devosia_A. The sequence goes on from NZ_DASZAW010000081.1 coordinate 41,626, forward strand.
GATACTCCAGTGCAAATGGCGGGGAGAATTCCAAGAGTGGGGGCGCTGGAGGGCGCGATTGTATCCCCTCAGAACGCTGCCATCTTCCGCTTCACCTTGTCGATGAAACCCTTCAGCCCCGCCTCGGTCTGATTGTTCATGTCGTAGAGCGCCAGGTAGGTCGGCGGCATCAGTGTACCGAAGGTGGCCCAGGCCCAGCGCATGGCGAGGCGGCGGGGCGGGTCGCCCATGATCATGGTGCGCAGGCGATCGCCGCCATAGGTGGTGACGTAGGCGACCTTCTTGATGTTCTTCATCCCCGGGATCAGCTTGCCCTTGTCCGGCGCGTCACCGCCTTCCAGCACGAAGGAAACGCCCGGCAGGAAGATCCGGTCGAAGAAGCCCTTGAGGATGGCTGGGTAGCCGTAGTTCCACACCGGGTGGACGAAGACGATCTTGTCGCAGGCACGCAGCCGATCGACATAGGGCTTGGTCAGCGGCGTGAGGTTCCCCGGAACGTCGTGATACTCGAGCCGTTCGGCCCGGCTCATTGCCGCCTGAAAATCCTCTTCGTAGAGGTTGAGCGCATCGACCTCGTCGCCCTTGGCCCGCAGCGCCTCGCACACCGCATGGAACAGCGCGCGGTTGTAACTGGTTTCGACCGGGTGGGCGTGGACGACGAGGACCTTCATTCGGCCGCGCCGCCGAGCGTGTAAAGGCCGGTGAACAGCCAGGTGCGGCCGGATTCGAAATCGAAATCCGGGTCGTCCCAGGCAATCATCTTGCCGGGGTTCAGGATGCCCTTGGGGTCGGCTTCCTTCTTGAACTGCAGCTGCGCCCGGTCGGTGCGCTTCATGCCGCCTTCCTCGAGGGTGTAGCGATGCGGATTGAAGACGAGGCAGCCATTCTCCTCGTGCAGCCGGATGATCTCCTCGAGCCGCTCTTCCGAGCTGTAGCGGACGATCGGCAGGCCGGAGAACACCACCCGGCCGTCGAAGCGCGTCATCTCGATATGCATCGGCATCTCGTCGCCAAAAGTCTCCACCGCCCACTTCACGTGGGCGAGGTCGGGGTACTGGGTCTGCAGGTAGGTGATGGTCGGATCGATCTTCAGCCCGCGCAGCGTCGTGTGGTTCCAGGCGAGCTCATAGATCGGCGGCAGCTTTGCCTTTTCCTCGGGCGTCAGCGTATCGGCGCGATAGAGCAGGTCGCCTTCGTGGAAGGCGACGAAATCGACCAGCGCCGGCACCGCCGCCGGCGCCGCCATCAACAGCACGACCGATTGCTCGCGGCTGCGGATATAGGGGCGGTGGCGGTTGAAATAGTCATGCGCCACGGGCGCCGCGACCGGTGAGATTTCCTTGCACAAGAGGCCATCCTGCAGCGCCACCTGCTCGGCGAAGGCACAGGCATCGATGATCGAATCGAAGCCGACCATCATGTCGACCCAGTCGTAATGGGCGGTCAGCGGCATTTCGGCTTCGACGATGATGCCGTTGGTGCCGTAGGCGTGCGCGACCTTGAGGATATCGGGGCCGCGCAGATCGAGCACCCGCGGCTCGGCCTCGCAGGTCACGACCTTCAGGCCGAGGATGTTGCCGAAATTGCGCAACCCGCCCCAGCGGATCGAACCCACCCCGCCCGAACCACCGGCGATGAAGCCACCGAGCGAGGCCATGCGATAGGTCGAGGGGTGGAAGCGCAGCTCGCCATTGACCGCATGGATGGTTTGCTCGTCGAGCTGCTCGAGGATCACCCCGGCTTCGGCGCGCACCCGATCCTGCTCGATCTTGATCACCTTGTTGAGGTTCATCAGGTTGAGCATGGCGCCGCCGGAGAGTGGCATCGCCTGGCCGTAGTTGCCGGTGCCGGCGCCGCGTGGCGTCACCGGCACTTCATACTTGAACGCCTCGCGCAGCACGGTGACCACCTCGTCGACCGAGCGCGGCGACACCACGATCTCGGCGGTGACGCCTTCGAGCTGCTGCTTCAGCCGCGGCGAATACCAGTAGTGGTCGCGGCTCTTCTGCTGCACGATGCGCGGGTTGTCTTCGACCGGAATGTCGCCGAGCGCGGCGCGAAAGCCAGTAATATCCATGGTCTACTCCATCAGGTCGTCGAGTTCGCGGTAATCGGGCAGGCTCGTGTCGATCGCCTTGCCGGCGCGCAGCACGATGCGGTCATGTTGCGGGCGGGCGTTGAGTTCGGTCCAGCTGCGGGCCCGGAACAGCACGAGATCGGCCGGTGCGCCGACCTCGATCACTGCCTTGTAGGCAAAGCCGCCATGCGCAGCCGGAGCCGAGCCGACGGCGCGCACCCAATCCCAGGCCTGGTCCTGCGGGTGATCGAACTGCAGGATCCGCGCGCCTTCGCGCAGCACCTCGACACCATCGAGATCGCCGTAGGCGTAGAACGGGTCGCGGGTATTGTCCGAGGCGATGGCGACGACCGCGCCGGCCGCCTTGAACTCGTTGAGCAGCGTGGCGCCGCGGCGGATCGGGGTGCGGACGGTGCCGTTCGCGTTCACCCGGTCCTGCAGGTAGATGTTGCACATCGGCAGCGAAACGATGGCAATGCCGGCTTCGACCGCCTTGTCGATGGTCAGGCGCTGGGTGCGCTCGTCCTGCACGGTGAGCACGCAGCAATGGCCGGCCATCACCTTGCCGGTGAAGCCGGTCTCGAGCACGGCCTCGGCAAGGTGCAGCAGGGCATGCGCCGAGGGGTCGCCGGTCTCGTCGGTGTGCAGGTCGAGGTCGAGGCCAAGCTCGCCGGCCTTCTCGACCACCCGCAACATGGCTTCTTTGGAGCGGGCATATTCGGCGACGGAGCCGCCGAGGATACCGCCCGAGGCCTTGACCTGCTGCGCCACGGCATCGAGCTCGCCGGGGTTCACCAGCGTGTCCGGCCCGACAATGGACACCGCCTGTAGTTCGATGCGGCCGGCCCAGCGCCTGCGCATCTCTTCAAACAATGCCCAGCTGATCTCGTGCTGCGGTGGCGCGCTGTCGAGATGCGTGCGGATCGCGGCGGTGCCGTGCGCATAGGCACAGCGGAGCGCGAAATCGAAGCGCCGCTCGACATCGGCAGCGGCCCAGTTGCGCTCGCGGTCGGCGCCGACGGCGAGCAGGGCACCCAGCCAGGTCCCGTCAGGGTTCGGTTTGCGCGGCCAGATATGGCCTTTGTCGAGATGGGTGTGGATATCGACGAAGGCGGGAAGGATCAGACCGGCATCGAGGTCGTGGCTCGGGCCGGTGACCGGCGCCGAGCCGGCGGGGCGCATGGCGGCGATGCGGCCGTCGACGATGTCGAGATCGACGGTTTCGATGTCGCCGCTACCGATCTTGCCGCGCGCCGCGCTCGGCACACGAGCGTTGCGCAGGGTCACTGTGCCGGTGGAAAGGGCAGGGGTGCCGTGCATCAGGAGACTTCCGGAGTCGCGTCACTGCCGACTGAAGCAGACGGCCCCCTCCCGGCCTCCCCCATGAAGGGGGAGGTGAAGAGTTGGGGCCGTGGCTCGATCGTACCAAACACTGGATGCGGCACCTCCCCCCTTGTGGGGGAGGATGGGAGGGGGCCGTCTCTCTCAGTCAGCACGCTCAGTTCTCCCGCTTGACCGCGCTCTCGTGCCAGCGGTGCAGCGACAGCCAGGCGATGAACGAGGTGATGCCGAAAATGGCGACGCCGGTGCCGGTCAACAGAATCAGCGCGGCGAACAACCGCGGGATGTTGAGCCGGTATTGCGATTCGAGCAGCCGGAACGCCAGGCCCGAGCCCTGGCCGGCAGCACCGGCGGCGAACTCGGCCACCACTGCTGCGATAAGCGCCAGGCCACCCGCGATCCTGAGCCCCGCCATGAAGTAGGGCAGGGAGGCCGGTAGCTTCAGGAACACCAGCGTCTGCCAGCGCGACGCGCCATAGAGATCGTAGAGGTTGAGCAGGTTATGGTCGACGCTCTTCAGACCCGTCACCATGTTGGAGAGGATTGGGAAGAACGCCACGAGGAACGCGATGATCAGCAGTACCGTCTGGGTGTCGGGCACATAGATCAGTAGCAGTGGCGCGATGGCGATGACCGGCGTCACCTGCAGGATCACTGCGAACGGGAACAGCGCCAGTTCCACCCACTTGCTCTGGACGAGGATGATCGCCATGGCGACGCCGCCAATCAGAGCGAGGATCAGCGCCGTGAAGGTGATCCGCAGCGTCACCAGCAGGGCGGGTAGCAGCGTCGGCCAGTCGTTGAGCAGCGAGTTCACCACATCGCCCGGGGTAGGCAGGATGTATTTCGGGATGCCGTTGAGCACCACGGTGAAGTGCCAGGCGATCACCGCCAGCACCAGCATGGCGATTGGCACCACGACGCGCAGCACCCGCTCCGTGTTGGAGGTGCGCGGCCGCAGAATGGCGACGGCGCTGTCAGTCCCGGCTTCGTCGTCGGGGGCGGTTTGCACGACGTTGCTCATCAGTGCGTCCCCCCGCCGGCGTGGATGGCCTCGTGCAGCGCGTGCGACACGTCATGCGTAGCGGCTCGGTATTCTTCCGAGGTGCGGTATTCTGCATCGCGCGCTCCGCTGGTCTTGAGCGGCAGGTCGGCGAACACCTGGCCCGGGCGGGCCTTCATCACCACGATGCGATTGGAAAGGTAGACGCTCTCGAACACCGAGTGGGTAACAAAGATCACCGTGACACCCGACTGCTTCCACAGCCGCAACACATCGTCGTTGAGCTTCTGCCGGGTGATCTCGTCGAGCGCCGCGAATGGCTCGTCCATCAGCAGCAGTTTCGGCTTGGTGACCAAGGCGCGGGCGATCGAGACGCGCATCTTCATGCCGCCCGACAATTCCCGGGGATAGGCATCGGCGAAATCGGCAAGGCCGACAGAGGCCAGCATTTCCATGACGCGGGGGCGTGCCGCAGTCTTGCCGATGCCCTCGAGGCGCAGCGGCAGGTAGACATTGCCGAACACCGTCTGCCAAGGCATCAGCGTCGGCTCCTGGAACACGAAGCCGACATCGCCTTCGGGCAGGCCACGCGAATTGATCTTGGAGGAGGGCCAGTCGATGCTGCCCGAGCTCGGGCCGCCGAGGCCGGCAATGATCCTGAGCGCCGTGGATTTGCCGCAGCCCGATGGGCCGAGCAGGCTCAGGAACTCGCCGCGCGCGACGTCGAGCGACATGTCCTTGAGCGCCAGCGTGCCATTGGAGAAGACTTTCGAGACGTTGCGCATTGAGACGACGGTCTGTGTCGCTTTCGCTGCGGTCGCCGGCTCGGCGAGAGAAAGATCAGTCAAGTGCGTTAGCCCACGTTAGGGTCGAACGGCGCGGACGGGATTGCCCGCGCCGAGTTGGTTGGCGGAGGTCTTAGCTTACTTCACCAGCTCTTTGCCAAGCCCGTGGCACACCAGTTCAGTGGTAAATGCCTGGGTGTAGTCGATGCCGTCGGCAAACAGCCCCACCGCCTTCATCTGCTCGTAGAAGCTCTTCCAGCGTGCGTCGGTCATGCAGCCGATGCCGTTGGCTTCCGCGTCGCCGGAAACCACGATGCCGTACTCCTTCATCTTGGCGAGGCCGTAGGCGAGCTGGCCGTCGGTCATCTCCGGGTTATCCTTCTTGATCAGCTCATTGGCCGCGGCGTTGTCGCCATAGAGATAGTTGTACCAGCCGATGATGGTCGCCTCGACGAAGCGCTTGGCGACGTCCTTGTTGGCGTCATACCAGGGCTTCATCGTTTCGATGGTGGTCGAGTAGGGCTCGAACCCGTTATCGGCGAGCAGGAACACCTGCGGCACCCAGCCGGCCTGCTTCTCGATCTCGTAGGGCTCCGAGGTCAGATAACCCTGCTGGATCGCCATCTTGTCGGCGATGAACGGCGCCGGGTTGAAGGTATAGGGCTCGAACTTCTCGTCGACGAAGCCCTCGTAAGCGGTCTTCATCCAGCTGAAATACGAGATGAAGCCATCCTTGGAGAGGATGTACTTGGAGGCGCCTGCGAGGTCTGCGAAGGTCTTGAAGCCCGCATCCGGATGGGCCAGCAGCACCTGCGGGTCCTTCTGGAAGATCGAGGCGATGGTGATGGTCGGAATGCCTTCCTTGACCGCGTCGATCGCGGTGGTCGGGCCACCCATGTAGAAGTTGATC
>NZ_DASZAW010000082.1:0-31672 GCF_035944845.1 Devosia sp.
AAAACACCCTTGCCAGCCCGAATGAACCTCCCTATACGGACGCCACCGCGGCGCCCTTCGTCTATCGGTTAGGACGGCACCCTTTCACGGTGCAGAGAGGGGTTCGACTCCCCTAGGGCGCGCCACTTTCCCCTCATGGGCCGGTGGTTGACGGTACGGCGCTCATCGCCGATAAAGAGTTCCTCCGCGCCCATCGTCTAGCGGTCAGGACACCGCCCTCTCACGGCGGGAACAGGGGTTCGATTCCCCTTGGGCGCGCCAATTCACTTCTTCATCCAAGTCACTTGGCTCGGCGTATGCCTTCGGCATTCGTCGCGGACAGCTCTGTTCGGCTTCGCTATCCTGTGCAGCAATGGACACTATCGTCCCCGGAGGGCTCTGTGACCGATCTCATTCTGTTGCAACTCGGCTGGCTGGCCGTCGGCCTCACCGCCGCTGTGCTGATCCAAATTGCGGGCCTCAGCCTGATCTCGCGGCTGGTGAGCCGGCTGAGTGCACGGCCGGAGGGGATGGCGCAGACGTGGCAGATCACCATCATGGGGCTGGTGGTCTATCTGCTGTTCGTGCTGCACCTCATGCAGATCGCGATCTACGCGGCCATCTATGTGGTGACGGGGGCGATCGGCTCGGTGCACACGGCGCTCTACTTTTCGGCGGCGACGTTCACGACGATCGGTGGCGGCGTGGTGCAGACCGAGGAGCCGTGGCAGTTCTTCGCTTCGCTCGAGGGGCTCAGCGGCATCATCATGGTCGGGTGGTCGATTTCCTTCCTGGTGGCCGTGACCAATCGGCTCGGCATGTGGACGCAGAAGGCGTCGAGGAACTAGCCGCGCGACCAGCCGCTCCGGCCGTTTGGAGGATTGCAGATGTTCAAAGTACTGGCCGTAGCGGCCCTGCTGCTGGCGCAAGCGCAGCCCGTCTCCTCCCCGGCGACGGTAGACGAACTCGTTGCCGCTTCGGTCGCCGACTTTCGCGCCCACCAGTCGCCGCCGCCGACCGACTTCCGCGCGGTCCGCGTCGGCAGCATCGCCAATGCTGATGGTGGTCGGCAGTTACTGCTGTGCGGCGAGGCGCGGGTGACGCCTGAAACGGGAACCATGTGGTTGCCGTTTGCGACACTGCAGACCGGTGGCTACGAGCAGTGGCTGGGCGGCAATGCAACTGCCCTCTGCACGCAACCGGGCATCGAGTGGGACCCTGCCGAAGACCTGGCGGGAACGATGAAGGCGGAATTCGCAAAGCGGAGTTGATCAGGCCGCGCCCGCGCCGCCTCACTTCACCGTGACCCCCTGCCCCGCTATAGAGAGCGGCAAAACGGAGGGGAGTGTTGATGTCGACTATGGGCCATCTGGCGGAGCGGGATCGCGGACAGGCGCGGATCACCGCGATCAAGGCGTTGCGGCTCGATAGCGGCTTCTGCCTCATCCGCATCGATACCGATGCCGGCATTTCCGGCTATGGCGAGTGCGGCGACCTCGATGGCGACCTGGTGCGGGCGGCGCTCAGCACCCATGCCGAAGGCGGCGCACGGCTGCCGCATTTGCAGCTGATCGGCAAGGACCCGCTCGATATCGGGGCGCACCACCACAACCTGTTCTACGCCTATCGGCAGCGCCCGGCGCATATCATGATCTGCTCCGGGATCGACATGGCGCTGTGGGACCTTGCCGGCAAGCTGCTGCAGCAGCCGGTGCACAAGCTGCTCGGCGGGGCGTTCCGCACTGAGCTCGAGCTCTACTCGCACTGCCCGCATTTCGACCTGACCGATGCGGGCGCCTGGGCCGACGCGGCGGCCGACCTCAAATCCGATCCGCACGGGTTCAGGACCTTCAAGGTCGACATCCACGACGCCATCGGCATCGAGATGCAGGAATATGTTCCGAGCCTGTCGCCGGGCGAAATCAAGAAGATAGGCCGCTCCTACGAGCTGGCGCGCGAGCACCTGGGCGACGAGATCGACATCATCGTCCACTGCCATAACGAGCTCGATACCCCGAGCGCCATTGGGGTGGCCGAGGCCGTGGAAGCGATCAAGCCGATCTACTACGAGGACCCGCTGCAACCAGGGTTTTCGGAGAACTGGCTGGCATTGCGGCGCTCGACCACCATCCCGATCATGACCGGCGAGAACATCGAGTTGCCGGAGGGAGCGCTGCCGTTCCTCCAAGCCCAAGCGGTCGATTGCCTGCAGCCCGACATCATCAGCTCGGGCGGCATCACCGGCACCAAGAAGATTGCCGATCTCGCGGCGCTCTATCGCACGCCGATCACGCTGCACAATGTCAGCGGGCTGCTGATGAACGCGGCGAGCCAGCAACTGGCGGCGTCGGTCTTCAACTGCCCGCGCATCGAATGCACCCGACGGGCGGACGGTCTCGCGTGGGCGTCGCCCAATCCGCTGCAGGTGCGGGACGGCAAGATGCAGGTGTCGATGGCGCCGGGGCTCGGAGTGGAGCTGGATCAGGACTGGATCAGCGGGCACCGGTTTGCGGGGGAGCCGGACTGGGACTGAAGCAGCGCCATGCCGCGACAACGAAACTGATGAGCCGGTGTTGAAGAGTACCCCCACCCCTGTCCCCTCCCCGCAAAGGGGAGGGAGACGCTAACACTGGCGCCGGTGTTTTGGTCTCCTCCCCCTTGCGGGGGAGGGACAGGGTGGGGGTGCTCTGCGCGCACCAAACTATCCCGCGGCACGCGATTGCCCCGCACCGCGGGAGGGGGTTACGGCAGGCGCTGCGTGTGAGTCGGTTCCAGTTCCGCCTTGCCGAAGGTGCCCGGCAGGTTGGTGCTCATCCACTCATAGGGGTAGCCGAGCTTCAGCGGCATGGCGTCGGTGAGTTCCTGGCGCACCTCGGCCGGCAGGTCGAGATCGCCGGCGTCGAGGTTTTCGGCGACCTGGTCGACGCGGCGGGCGCCGATGATGGCGGCGGTAACCCTCGGATCGCCGAGCAGCCAGCTGAGCGCCACCTGGCTCGGGGTGCGGCCAAGGCGGCCTGCCACTTCGACGACCTTGTCGATCATCTTCAGCGAATCCTCGAACCAGTAGCGCGGCAGGGTGATCGCCGCCTGCTGACCGATGCGCGATTTCTCGTCGGGCTTGTCCTCTCCCCGATACTTGCCGGTGAGCATGCCGGCAGCGAGCGGGCTCCAGCAGATCATGCCGAGGCCCTGGTCATCGCAGGCCGGCAGGATCTCGCGCTCGATGTCCCGGCGCACGAGGTTGTAGAGGTGCTGAGCCGAAACCAGCGGCTCATACCCCTTGAGCGCCGCGACGCCGTTTGCCTTGGCGATCTGCCAGCCATAAAAGTTCGAGCAGCCGAGATAGCGGATCTTGCCGGCGCGGATCAGGTCGTCGGCGGCGCGCAGGCTCTCCTCGATCGGAGTGTAGGGGTCGGGACCGTGGAACTGGTAGAGGTCGATATAGTCGGTATCGAGCCGCTTCAGGCTCTTCTCGCAGGCCTCGACGATGTGCTTGCGGTTCAGCCCGCGCGAGGTGACCGCCGGGTCGGCCGGGAACCAGCATTTGGTGGCGATCACCAGCTGGTCACGGCTGAAATCCTTGAGCGCCACGCCAAGCATCGTCTCCGAGGCGCCGCCGGAGTAGCCGTTGGCGGTGTCGATGAAGTTGCCACCGCCTTCGACGAAGCGTTTGACGATGGCGCTCGAGGTCTCCTGGTCGCAGCCCCACTGCGAATTGCCGAACGTCATGGTGCCGAGGCAGAGGCGCGAGACCAACAGGCCGCTGCGGCCGAGATAGCGATACTTCATCAGTTTCCTCCGAATATGAGATCGAACAGGCAAAAGGCGGATCACTCGGTCGGGTATTTGAGCCCGATCTGCTGCCGGATGGTGTCGAGGCAGGCCATGATGGCGACGCTCTCGCTGGGCGACAGGATGGTGCCGGCGGTCTGCTTTTCGGCGACGAGACGTTCCAGTTCGGCAGCCTGGTACTGCATGCCACGGCCCTCGACCTTCGAGACGTACTCTTCGACCACGCTGTTGCTGGCGTCGTAGCGGCGGAAGCTGGTGGGGGTGTACCAGACCTTGTCGATCTCGATGCGACCTTCGGTGCCGTGAATGGTCGCGATGTTGCGCCCGGCGGTGTCGCTGCCGGAGAGGGTCAGCGCGATGGCGCCGGACTCGTAGGTGAACATCGTCGCGACCGTGCCATCCGCTCCGGTCTGTTTGAGCCGCGCGGTGGCGACGATGGTCTTGGGCGCGCCGAGCACATCGAAGGTGAACGAAATCGGGTAGATGCCCAGATCGAGCAGCGCCCCGCCACCGAGCTCGAGCGCGTTGAGCCGGTGTGCCGGGTCATCCGACAGGTCCTGCGTGTGATCGGCAACCACCGAGCGGATCTCGCCGAGGATGCCCGAGCGGACGATCTCGCGGATGCGCAGCATATGCGGCAGGAAACGGGTCCACATCGCTTCGAGCACGACGAGGCCCTTGCCGGCGCCGAGATCGACGAGCTCCTGCGCTTCCCGGGCGTTGACGGTGAAGGCCTTCTCGATAAGCACGTGCTTGCCGTGATTGAGCGCCAATCTGGCATTGTCGGCATGCATCGGATGCGGTGTCGCCACGTAGATCGCATCGACATCGGGATCGGCGCAGAGCGCTTCGTAGCTGCCATGCGCCGTGGCGATGCCGACCTCGGACGCAAACCTTTGGGCGTTCGCCTGGCTACGCGAGCCGACGGCGGTCACCTTGTGGCCGTGCTGGTTCAGGTCTTTTACGAACTGCTCGGCAATCCAGCCGGTTGCCAAAATCCCCCACCTGACGCTGCCGGCCATTGTCGCTCTCTCCCGAAGTCCGATTGCTGCGGCCCCGAGGTGTAACGACTTGGTCCGCCTGCGCAATGGTCCGGAAGGCTAATTCTGTCGGGCAACGCTGGCTGCATTCGCCTGACGCAGCCGCCGCCCAGCTGCCTCTGCCTCGACCTGCACTTTGTGACGTCCGCCATCGGCGGTAACGTGCACCTGTACGTCCATGCCGAGATAATCCGCGCGGTCGCCGATGAAGCTGCCGCTGAGCGGTTTGGCCTGGCGCGGCTCCCGCGCCACGCCAACCCGGATCAGGTCCTTGTTGCCGATGATGCCGTTGGTCGGGTCGAACTCGACCCAACCGGCGCCGGGGAGGAACACCTGCACCCAGGCATGGGTGGCGCCACCGCCGCGCATCACCATGCCCGAATCCCGCGACGGCACGTAGATATAGCCGGTCACGAAACGCGCGGCGAAACCGAGACTGCGGCAAGCCTCGATCATCAGCAGCGCGAAGTCGCGGCAGGTGCCGGTGCCGGTCGTCAGCGTCTGTAGCGGCAGCTGCGTGCCAGGGTCGGTGCGGCGGGAGTACTTGAAACTCTCGCGGATGCCGGCGGTCATGGTCATCAGCAGGTGTCCGGTTTCCATCACCACGCCGGAATGCGCGAACTTCCTGGCAAATGCCTCGACCTCCGACGCCTGGTGATGCTGCCGCATGTATGGCGCAAGGTCCGGCAGCGTCTCGGCGTCATATTCGAACGGCCACGACTTGGCCCGCTCCTCGGTCTTGAAGCGTGGGACAGTCAGTGGCGTGTGGTCCAGCACGATATCGGTCTCGAAGCGCAGTTCGGCCGCCTCCCCGCCGAATTCTGCGACGGTGATGCAGTTGCCGAACACGTCGTGGATCCAATGCAGCTCCGCGTCCGGCGACACTCTGATCGCCGAACTCAGCAGCCGCTGGTCGTGGCTGTCGCGCGGGCGGAACAGCACCCGGTGCTGGCCAAAGCGCACAGGCCGTGCGTAGCTGTACGTCGTGGTATGGCGCACTCTCAGTACAGTCATCGCCGCTTCCGTTCCGTTGCCCCTCGGTCAGAACAGCTGAACTGTCGCAGGGGTTCCGTGGAACTTCCCGCCCTGCCCCGAATTGAGGCGCGTACAACTGGATGGTGCGATGAAGTTCTCCGTAAGCTGCAGCCTGCAATACGACGTGGTGGCCGATACGACGCTGATCCTCAATGTCGAGGCACAGCGCAATGCCGGCCAGAATGTTCTCGCCGAGCGTTTCAGCATTTCGAGCGGCGTGCCGACGGATGCGCATGTGGTGCCCGAGACGGGCAATCGCTATCGACGCATGGTGTTGCCGGCCGGCCAACACCAGATCAGCTACACGGCCGATATCGAGACGATGCCATTCGTCGGCGAGCCCGGCCAGATCGCACAGGTACCCGTCGCGGAATTGCCATTCGACGTATTCGGCCACCTGTCGCCATCGCGCTACTGCCAGTCGGACAAACTCGGGCGGTTCGCCTGGCGCACATTCGGCGACATCGCCAACGGCCACGAAAAGGTGACGGCGATCTGCAACTGGATTTTCGAGAATGTCGACTATCTCGAAGGCTCCAGCGACGTCAGCACGTCGGCCTACGACACTTTTACGCTGCGCGCCGGCGTCTGCCGTGACTTCGCGCATCTCGGCATCACGTTCGCCCGGGCGCTGGGCATCCCTGCGCGATTTGTCTCAGCCTATGCGCTCGATCTGATCCCGCAGGATTTTCACGCCGTGTTCGAGGCTTATCTCGGGGATCGCTGGTACCTGTTCGACGCGACGCGGCTCTGCCCGATCGACGGCATCATGCGGATCGGTATCGGCCGCGATGCGGCCGACTCGGCTTTTGCCAGCTATTTCGGTCAGTTGAGCGGACCGCCCAAGCTGATTACGGTCATGCGCATCGATGACCAGCCGCCCAGCGCCTGGACCGTTCAGGCCGTGAGCATCTCCGCCAACTGATCACTTAAGCATTCACTTAGGTATTGACAGCGTCACTGCGCCGCGATACTTAAGATCATGCTTAACCAAGAGACAGAGCCCCTCGATCTCATGTTCCAGGCATTGGCCGACCCCACCAGGCGGCGGATGATCGAACGACTGAGCCGAGGGTCCGCGTCGGTCAGCGAGCTGGCCGAGCCGTTCAAGATGAGCCTGCCTGCCATCGTGCAGCACCTTCAGGTGCTGGAACAGAGCGGGCTGGTGACGACGCAGAAGGTGGGACGGGTGCGGACCTGCACCATCGACACGGGAGCGCTGAGCATGGCCGAGAAGTGGATCAATGATCGGCGCATCGGCTGGGAGCACAGGCTGGATCGGCTGGGGGCGTTCCTCGACGCGCTGCCGAGCGATCCGGACAAGCCGGCCAAGTAACGCGTCACTCGACGACAGAGCGGAGACGATGAGCCGGAGACAGCGTTTTCGGCAACGGGAGAGGTTTGCCCGTCGAAACAGGAGAAGGTGATGACCAAGGTGGTGTTGAGTTTCTCGATGTCGCTCGACGGCTATGTCGCCGGGCCGAACGTCTCCAGCCGGGATGGCATGGGGATCGGCGGCGAGCGGCTGCACGAGTGGATGTTTGCCGGCAGCGGCACCAAGGCGGGCGATGGCAGTTTCAGCAGCAGCGAGGCCGACGACGCGGCTGAGATCGATCTCGCGTTCAAGACCGTCGGCGCAGTGGTCGTCGGGCGCCGTACCTATGATGTCGGGTTGCAGCACTGGAACGACACCCCCTACCCCGTGCCGTCATTCGTCCTCACCCACAACCCCAGACCCGAGCAGCAGATGAAGAGCGCCAGCTTCCGCTTCGTCACCGATGGTGTCGAGAGCGCAGTGCGCCAGGCGAAGGCCGCGGCGGGCAACAAGGATGTCGTGGTCATGGGGGCTTCCGCTGCACAACAGGTGCTGCGGGCCGGCCTTGCCGACCTGCTGCGCATCCAGGTGGTCAGCGTGCTGCTGGGTGGTGGCACGCGGCTGTTCGACAAGCTTGGCGACGCTCACATCGAGCTCGCCCGTATCCGGGTGGTCGCGGCGTCGCCCGGCGTCACCCACCTCGAATTCAACGTCATCAACCAGGCCTAGAAAGAGGATAGCCAAATGCCCGAACGTTCCATCGCCCATGGCAGCTTCACCGTCGAACGCAAGTACAAGCACGCGCCGAGCAAGGTGTATTCCGCCTGGTCCAACCCCGAGTTCAAGCGCCAGTGGTTCGGCTCGCCGAGCCCCGACAAGCCGAAGGACGTCATGGATTTCCGCGTCGGCGGCCGTGAGTTCAACGAGGCCGAGATGGGCGGCGACACCTATGTGTTCGATGTTACCTATCGTGACATCGTGCCCGATAACCGCATCATCTACACCTACGAGATGCTGAAGAACGGCGACCGCATCTCGGTGTCGCTGGCGACGATCGAACTGTTTCCCGACGGGGACGGCACCCGCATGGTGGTGAAGGAAGACGGCGCCTTCCTCGATGGCCTCGACAAGATGGCCGACCGCGAGGCCGGCACCAACTACCTGATCGACCTGATGGGAAAGTGGCTCGACGAGCAATGAGCGCCAAGTCGCACAGCGTGATGATCGGCAACTTCGAGGTGCATTACCTCGAGGAAGGCCGCGGGCAGCCGCTGCTGCTGCTGCACGGAGGAACGGCAACGGCCGACTCCTGGGGCGAGGCGATGCCGCGGCTGGCCGACCGCTACCGCGTCTTTGCACTCGACACCCGGGGCCACGGCAAGACCAACAACCCCGCGCAAAAGATGAGCTACGCGCAGTTCGCCGACGATGTCGCCGGCTTCATCGCGGCGCTCGGGCTGAGGCGCCCGCTGATCATCGGCTACAGCGACGGCGGCCAGACGGCGCTGGAGTTCGGGCTGCGGCATCCGGGCAAGGCAGGAGCGCTGGTGCTTGGCGGCACGCTCAGCCGCCCGACCGAGGCCTATCTCGAAGGCCTCCACGGCTGGGGATTTCCGGCCCCGGGCAAGGTCGATTTCGAGCGCGTCGCGGCGGAGTACGGGCCGTACTTCGAACAGATCAAGGTGACGCACATGCATCACTATGGTCCGGATTACTGGAAGGCGTTCCTCAGCCAGATCTCGGAGCTATGGCTCACCCTGCCCAACTACAGCGAGCGCCAGCTGGCGGCGATCTCGGCGCCGACGCTGGTGATCATGGGCGACCGCGATCACCTCGGCGGCATAGAGGAAGCCGACCGGCTCTACCGACACCTTGGGGCCGGTGAGCTCGCCATCATCGCCAATGTCGGCCACGAGGCCGTCAACAAACCGCTGTTCTGGGACGCCGTGCGCGAGTTCCTCGCCCGGCACGACGAGCGCCGGGACTAACCACATCATCGGGAGACTTGCCTTGAGCACCACCGTTTCCACGGACGGGACCGTTATCGGCTACGACAAAATCGGCGCCGGCCCGGCCGTCATTCTCATCGCCGGCGCCACGCAATATCGCGCCATCGACCAGCAGACGTCGGAACTGGCGCGGCTGCTGGCGGAGGCCGGCTTCAGCGTGATCAACTATGATCGCCGCGGCCGCGGCGAAAGCGGCGACACCCTGCCCTATGCGGTGGCGCGCGAGGTCGAGGATATCGCAGCGCTGATCGAGGTGGCCGGCGGGCAGGCTTCGCTCTATGGCGCGTCGTCGGGCTGCGCTCTGGCGCTCGAAGCAGCGCAGGCGGGGCTGCCGGTGGAAAAACTCGTACTCTACGAGCCGCCCTACGTGGTCGACGACAGCTGGACGCCACCGCCTCGCGACTATTTCGAGAAGTTGGCGGCGTTCCGCGCGGCCGGCGACAAGGCCGGGGCGCTGACCTATTTCTTCACAGCCTCCATCCACATGCCGGCCGAGCAGGTGGAAGCGATGAAGAAGAGCCCGTTCTGGCCGATGCTCGAGCCGGTTGGCCACACCATCGAGTACGACGCGCTCTGCATGGGGAAAGAAGCCGTCGAAGGCGGGCTGGCGACGACTGAGCGCTGGAACAAGGTCACCCAGCCGGTGCTGGTGGTGGATGGCGACGCCAGCTTCCCGTTCATGGCGGGCGGGGCGGACGCGGTCGCCAAGGTGCTCGGGGCCGGGCGGAGGACCCTGCCGGGGCAAGGACACGGGCCGGCGCCGGAGGCAGTTGCGCCGGTCGTGGTGGCGTTTTTGCGGGGCCAAGCAGACTGAGAGAGACGGCCCCCTCCCAGCCTCCCCCATAAAGGGGGAGGTGCCCTGCCAGTGCTTTTGGCACGATCGAAGACAGAGCCTCGACTCTTCACCTCCCCCTTTGTGGGGGAGGCCGGGATGGGGCCGTCTCTATCAGTCACCCCCTACTCCGCCGCCGCCTTCAGCCGCGGCTTTACCCGGTGCCTGCCGACCGGCACGATCATCGGGCTGTGCGACACCGGGTCGTCACAAACCTCTGCGTCCATGCCGAACACCGATTTCACCAAAGCCGTCGTAACCACGTCGGCCGGCGCACCGGATGCGGCGACCTTGCCGTCGCGCATGGCGACGATGTGGTCGGCATAACGGCAGGCGAGGTTGAGGTCGTGCAGCACAGCGACCACCGTGCGGCCGCGCTGCTGCACCAGATCGGTCAACAGGTCCAGCACTTCGACCTGGTGGTTGATGTCGAGGAAGGTGGTGGGCTCATCGAGCAACAGCAGTTCGGTTTCCTGCGCCAGCGCCATGGCGATCCAGACGCGCTGGCGCTGGCCGCCGGAGAGTTCGTCTACCGCCCGACCGGCGAGGTCGAGCGTATCGGTCGCCTGCAGCGCGGTGGCCACCGCGGCATCGTCGGCGGCGACCCATTGACGGAACCAGCCCTGGTGCGGATAGCGGCCGCGGCCGACAAGGTCGGCGACGGTGATGCCGTCGGGCGCCACCGGAGTCTGCGGCAGAACGCCGAGCAGGGTCGCCACCTCGCGGGTCGGCATCTGGTGGATGGCACGTCCATCGAGATAGACGGTGCCGGCACTCGGGGTGAGCAGCCGCGCCAGGCCGCGCAGCAAGGTGGACTTGCCGCAGGCATTGGCGCCAACGATGACGGTGAATTTGCCCGGCGGGATATCGATGCTCAGCTTGTCGACGATGGTGCGATCGCCATAGCCGAGGGTCAGGTCGGTGGCCGAAAGCTGGTGGTTGACTGACATCTGAGGCCTCCGATCAGCCGCCACGGCCCGAACGATGGGCGGCAGCGAGCAGGTAGATGAGGAACACGGCGCCGAGCGCGCCGGTGACGACGCCGACCGGCAATTGGTTGCGGCCGAGCAGGTGCTGGGCGACGAAATCGGCGGCATTGGTGACAAGCCCGCCGACCAGAGCCGCCGGCAGCAGCGCGTTGCCGGAGGGGCCGAGCAGGCGTCGCGCGATCGGGCCGGCGACGAAGGCGACGAACGATACCGGGCCGACGGCTGCCGTGGCGAATGCCGCCAGCAGCACCGCGACGAGGATCAACCCGAGGCGGGAGAACTCGACCCGAGTGCCGAGCGCAGTCGCGGCGTCATCGCCCATCTGCAGGGTGCGCAGGGCGCGCGACAGGAAGGCCGCCAGCGGGACCAGCAGCAGAAGGGAAACGGCGAGTGGGGTGAGGTTCTCAAAGGTTGAGCCGTTGAGGCTGCCGGTCAGCCAACTCAGCGCTTCCTGGACTTCCATGATGCGGGCGCGAGTGAAGAGGTACGAGACCACCGCCCCGGCCAGCGCCGCCATGCCGATGCCGATCAGCACCAGCCGATAGGGCGTGACGCCGTTGCGCCAGGCGAGGCCGTAGATCAGCAGCGCCGTCAGCACGGCGCCGCCGCAGGCCATGATCGAGACGCCGAGGCCGGACCATTTGAAGATGATGATCGCCAGCACAGCCGCGGCGCTGGCGCCGGTGGTGATGCCGACGATATCGGGGCTGGCGAGCGGGTTGCGGAGGATGGTCTGGAAGATGATGCCGGAGAGGCCAAACGCGGCGCCCGACAGCAGTCCGGCCATGACGCGCGGCAGGCGGACGCCGAGCACGATGAAATCGTTGGCCGCATCCGTGTTGCCCGTGAACGGTGACAGCAGCGAGGCGATGACGTCGACCAGCGGCAGCGGGTAATCGCCGATCGACATCGAGAGGCTTGCCACAGCCAGCGACAACACTGTGAGGCCAAGCACCACGAGGCCATAACGGCGCGCCAGGCGCTTGCGCACTGCTACCACCGCGCCCACGGGCGCAAAGCTCTGGGTGGCGCTCATAGCTCGGCCAGCTTCCTGCGCCGCACCAGCGCGATGAAGAACGGTGCCCCGAGCGCCGCAGTGACGATGCCGACCTGCAACTCGCCCGGCGGCACGATGATGCGGCCGACAATATCGGCGCCAAGCAGCAGCATGGGTGCCAGCAGCATCGAATAGGGCAGGATCCAGCGGTAGTTCGGACCGGTGAAGGCACGGGCCAGGTGCGGCACGGTAAGCCCGACAAAGGCAATCGGGCCGGCCGCGGCGGTGGCGGCGCCGGCAAGGATCACCGCGGCAAAGCCGACCATGGCGCGGCCGCGCTGTACCTTGAGACCAAGGCCGCGGGCAACGTCGTCGCCCAATGCGAGTCCGTCGAGGATGCGCGAGGTCAGCAGCGCCAGCACGATGCCGGCAAGGATGAACGGCGCGACCTGCAGCAGGATATCGGTGGTGCGGCCGGTGAGCGCCCCGACTTGCCAGAAGCGGATCTGGTCGAGGGTCTCGACATTGGTGATGAGGATGGCCGAGGTGACCGAGGTGAGCGCCGCCGTGACCGCCGCACCCGCCAGCGCCAGCTTTACCGGTGTCGCGCCCTCGCGCCCGAGCGAGGCGACGAGGTAGACCACCAGCATCGCTGCCCCTGCCCCGAGAAAGGCCAGCCAGACATAGCCCGAGAGCTGGGTAATGCCGAACACCGAGATACCGAGCACCACGCAGAGCGTTGCACCGGCATTGATGCCGAGGATCCCTGGATCGGCAAGCGGGTTGCGTGTCGCGCCTTGCAGGATGGCGCCGGAAAGTCCAAGTGCCGCGCCGACCAGCAGCCCGACGAGGGTACGCGGCAGGCGCAGGTCGAGGATGATCTTGTGGTTGGTCTGCGTCGGATCGAACGCCGTGAGGGCGTTCCAGATGTCACCCAAGGCGATCGGGCGGGCGCCGACGGTGATGGACAGCACCAGCACGGCGACAAGCGCCAGCGCCAGCAGCAGAAAGCCGCCGGCGCGCGCAGCCGGCGACAAGCCGGTCGCCGATGTGGCGCTCGGCGGCAAGGCCTCAGTCGCCGATGCTGACGTTGGCGGCGTCGATCGCAGCGGTGAGCTTATCGAGCTCGCGGGCATAGGCAGCGTAGTTGCGCAGCCAGAATGCCGGCCAGTCGGTCACCTGACCTGCAGCGGCGGCGCGCAGCGTCGTCCAGGTCGCCTGGGCCCTGGCGGTCTCGATGGTGGCCTTGGACCGGTTGTCGACGAGGATCAGATCGGGCTGGTACTTGTCGGCATTCTCCCAGCTCAGCGTCTCCCAGTAGCCGCGATCGTCCGCAATCACCGGATCGATCAGCTTGAGTCCCCAGGAGGCAAAGTCCATCAGCTCGGATGAGCCTTCGGTGGCAGCGACATAGAGGGCATCGGTGCCGGCCCAGACGGCAAGCGCCGTGAGATCGGGCTTGGCCGCGACGGCTGCCTTGAACTTGTCGCGCGCCGCCTCGAAAGCCGCCTTGTCGGCAGCGATCCCAGGGGCCGCGAGATCGGCGCCGAGGCTCTGGGCCAGCTTCTCGTAATCCTCGATCAGCGTAACGATCGACGCGCCCTGCTTCGGGCCGGTGATCGGCGCCAGCGGCTTCAGCGCGTTGACCACGTCGGCGCCGCCGCTCCAGGTCTTGTCGAGCGGCCACCACTCGCCGACGATGAGGTCCGGCTTCAGCGCCGCGGCCTTCTCGACGCTGACCTCGCCCCAGGCTTCGCCGATGATCTCGATCCCGGTAAGGTCCAGCCCTTCGAGCGCCTTCGCTTCGGCGACGACGCTATCGACGTAGATGCCGACCGGGCGGATGCCGAGCGGGATCAGACCGGCCGCCGCGTCCTGGCTGGCGATGATCCGGGTCGGCACGTGATCCACCGTCACGGTGTTTCCCGAGCCGTCGGCATAGGTCCAGGCGTCAGCGAAAGCGGCGCCCGGCACCGAGAGCAGAAATGTCGCAAAGGCTGTCGCGGCGAGCGTCTTGAGGGACATCGTGAGGGACCCGGATATGTTGATAGTTTGGGTCACCTATCAGCGCGCTATGCTGATTAGTCAAGTCATGTTTCGGCCGCGTGGGGCGAGTCACGCGGGTTTCATCAATCGATGCTATGGCTTAGCAGCCAATGCGAGACCGTAATGTGATCGAGCTGCCGCCAGCCATCCAAGAGTACTGGTACGCCTTCGACTGGGATGTCGAGGCGCTGTGGGCGCTGGACCTGCCGACCGAGGCGTTTCCCATCGACAAGCTGCTCTGGCACCTGGATGTGCCAGTGTGGGAACTCGACGGGCACCGCTATGCGCTGACGCCGCGCCAGGTGCTGCGTTCGCCCTACCGCTACGACAAAGAATATCGCCGGGTGCGGGCGGCCAGCCTGGTGTTCCCGATCGAGATCACCCGATTGAAGGGCCGTTGGCTGATCCTCGACGGTGTGCACCGGATGACCCGGGCGCACGAGGATGGGCACGAGGAAATCTTTGTCCGCAAGGTGCCGCGGAAGCTGATTAGGTAGCTGCGTCGTCGGCTACGAACTATCCCCACGCTGGATGTCATCTCCGCGAAAGCGGAGAACTCCGTTTGCAATGGTGCCTCGGGCACGGAAACAGAGGTTCCCGCTTTCGCGGGAATGACCCGGTGGTCGACGGTAAGCGCGCGCTTAGCTCGCCACTCGATACGGGCTGAAGGTTCGGCCATTGTCGGAGAGGCTCGACCAGACGACCCAGTAGCGGCCCTGCTCGTCGGGTACCAGCACTTCGGCTTCGCGACCGCTATGGGCCTGGAAACGGGCCAGCGACTGGGCTTCGAGGGCGGCGTTGGAGCGGGAGGGAAACGGACCGTGTGCCTTGCCTTCGAAATCGACCCACCAGTTGTCGCGGCTCTGAATCACGAGGTAGAGCGCCTTGGCCATCTAGTGGTCACCCCTGCTGTTCACGGAACCGTTAGCACCGATTCTGGTGCCATTCCGTCATCTGGAATGAGTTTCGCACAAGTGCGTAGTCGGAACGAGAGCACTAGGCGTCGCACATTTTATGCAAAGATGGGCTCAAATTGGGCGGATGCAAGCTTAGGGGCGCACGAGACCTTGCCCCCGGAGGCGCCGAACACTTCAAACGTGCAACTAACGCGAGCGAACTGAGCCGCGACTGCCCACAGCCTTACATGATGAAGCCGACCCACCCAAGTATTGGGCAACGTCACGCCAAGACTGGCGCGGCGTGCGGCGGCATGCATGATGTCGGACATGCAAACACTCAAAGTCATCTACGATACCGACCCCGGCGTTGACGACGCCATGGCCCTGCTCCTCCTCGCCCGCCACCAGCGGATCGAGCTCATCGGCGTTACCACGGTGTTCGGCAATGCCGACATCGCGACGACCACGCGCAACGCGCTCTACCTCAAACAGAAGCTCGACTTTGCCGCGCCGGTGGCTGAGGGCGCGGGCGCGCCGCTGGTGGGCGAACCGGATGCGCCGCCGACCTTCGTGCACGGCATGAACGGGCTCGGCGATATCGACCTGCCTGAGATTGCCGCCACCGCCGACCCCCGCCCGGCGCACCAGTTGATCATCGACCTGGTGAAGGCCAATCCGGGCGAGGTCACCATCATTGCCGTGGGCCGGATGACCAACCTCGAGCGCGCCATGCGTGAAGCGCCCGAGATCGTCGGGCTGGTCAAGCAGATCGTGGTGATGGGCGGTGCCTTCGGCCGCAATGGCCATACCGGCAACGTCACGCCGGTCGCCGAAGCCAATATCTGGGGCGACCCGGACGCCGCCGACATCGTGTTCGGTGCGGCGTGGCCAATTGCCATCGCGGGGCTCGACGTGACGCAGGCGACGGTGATGACGGAAGCCTATGTGGCCGAGCTCGCTGCCGCCGCCGGTGAGGACGGGGCGTTCGTTCGCGCCATCTCGGCGTTCTATCAGAACTTCCACCGCGAGAGCGCCGGGCTCGACGGCTTCTACGTGCACGATTCGAGCGCCGTGGCGCTGGCGCTGCATCCGGAGTTCTACGAGACCGAGACGGGCGCCATCCGGGTCGTCACCGAGGGCATCGCCACCGGGCAGACCATCATCAAACCGGATGGCCGGAGCTATCCGCCGGGTGCCTGGGACAATCGGCCGAGCCAGACCATTGCAGTCGGCGTCGATGCCGAGGCGGTGCTGCGGTTCTATCGCGAGACGCTGGTGGGAAATGGCAAGGGCGGACGCTAGTCAGCGCCCCCACCGGGTGTGAAGAGAGTTTGCGCGAAGACTGTGCTCAGGCCGGCCGCCGGTACTGGTAGATGCCGACGTCGATCGAGCCCTCGAAGAAGCCCGCTTCGCAATAGCTGAGATAGTAGACCCACTTGCGGCGGAATTCTTCGGTGTAGCCGAGCTTCTTGATGTCGTTCCAGCGGTCGAGGAAGCGCTCGCGCCAGAGCTTCAGCGTCCTGGCGTAGCTCAACCTGAAGGTCTCGACGTTCTCGAGGATCAGCCCGACCTTATCGCCCTGCTCCTGCATTGCGGTCTTGGTCAGCAGCATGCCACCGGGGAAAATGAAGCGCTGGATGAAATCGGGGCGCGCCCGGTAGTCGTGGAAATCCTGCTCGCTGATGGTGATGGCCTGGATCGCCGCGGTGCCACCAGGCTTCAGCCGGTCGTGCACGGTCTTGAAATAGCTCGGCCAGTGCTCTTCGCCGACAGCCTCGATCATCTCGATCGAGGCGACATGATCGAAATCGCCCCGGGTATCGCGATAATCCTCGAAATGCATGGTGGCGAGCTTGTCGAGCCCCTGCCGCTCGAGGCGCTCATTGGCGTATTTCAGCTGCTCGGCCGACAACGTGATGCCGTAGACCTCGGCGCCGAAATCCTTGGCGGCAGTTTCGGCGAAGCCGCCCCAGCCGCAACCGATCTCGAGCACCCGATGGCCCGCCTTGACCCCGGCCATCTCGGCGACCCGGCGGTATTTGGTGTGCTGCGCGTCGGTGAGCGACTGGTCGTCGGACGTGAAGATCGCCGAGGAGTAGGTCATCGAGGGGTCGAGCCATTCGGCATAGAAGTCGTTACCGAGGTCATAGTGCTCGGAAATGTTCTTCTTGGACCCCTCTTTCGAGTTGTGCCGGCTCAGGTGGTAGGTGATGTCCTGGGCGGCCCGGCCGTACCAGGAGTTCTCGCCGCTATCGAGCACATCGCGGTTCTGCAGGAAATAGCGGAACAGCCCCGTCAGATCCTCGATCTCGACGTCGCCGTCGATATAGGCCTGCGCGAACCCGACGGTGCCGCGCTGCAGGGTCTTCTGCAGCACTTTGAAATTGTGCAGCGTCAACCGCGCGTGCACCCCGGTGGCGGGATCCCCGAAGGTGCGGACCTTGCCGTTGGGGAAGGTGATGGTGACAGCCCCATGCTTGGGGCGCCCGATCAACCGCTTTCCAAGAAAGGCCGCAACGGTCGAGAGCAGATGGGTCCACGGCGTGGGCGACGCTGCCCTCGTTTCAACCGCAAGCTTATCCATGACGCAACATTCCAGACTACGGTCCGCTCCGCCGAGCAGCCAAACCAGCGCCGGTGCGGGGTCGGGCACATTTGCGAGACCGAGCAACGGGGCTCCCCGTGAATTAGGGCAGCACTTTAGTCGTCATAAGTGGATATGCAAGCATGACTTTCAACCCTGACAGAAGCCTGACAGCGGGGCTAGCGTTCGCCGGGGCAGGCCACATCCAGCAAGCGAAACTGCACCTCTTCGCGGCCCTGCCAGTGGTCGATCGAGAGGGTGCCCGCCAAGTGCTGCGGCGTGTCGTTGCCGGCGCTCAGCAGCGCTTCGCCGAGCGCGGTGGTCGCGGCGCGGAAGGCGATGGCCTTGAGTCGCGCACCGTCGTCCGAGGTGAGGGTGAACTTCACATGTCCGCCGGTGCCGACGATCTCGGCGAACTTCGCCTTGTGCGCCGGAAAGGCGAAGACCGGTTGTGGGCTGCCGGCGCCGAAGGGCCCTGCCCGCTCGATTTCATGCACGAACTGCGGGTTGGCGCCGCGCGCCGTCATCGCCGCGTCGATCTCGAGCGCGGTGAGCGCCCGCGCCTCGCTGACGCTGCTGCCGAGCCGGTCGGTGACATGAGCGCGGAACGGCCCGAGCTGGCCCGGCTTCAGCGTCACGCCGGCCGCCATGGCGTGGCCGCCACCCTTGGCGGCGAGCCCGAGTTCCACCGCCTCGATCACCGAGCTGCCAAGGTCGACGCCCGGCATGGAGCGACCGGAGCCGGTGCCCGAGCCGTCAGGCGCGAGCGCGATGGCAAAGGTCGGACGTTCGAAGCGCTCGCGCAGCCGCGCGGCGATCAGGCCAACCACGCCCGGGTGCCAGTTGGCCGAAGCCAGCACCAGCACCGGGGGGCCTTCGCCGCCGCCGATCTCGGCTTCGGCCGCGCGCGCCGCCTCCTCCACCGCCTCGACCTCGATGCGCTGGCGCTCGCTGTTGAGTTCATTGAGCTGCGCGGCGATCATCAGCGCCTGCTGCTCGTCATCGAGCGACAGTAGCCGGGTGCCCAGTGCCGCGTCGCCGATGCGGCCGCCGGCATTGATACGCGGACCGATCAGGTAACCGAGATGATACGCGTTGAGCGGACCGGAGAGGCGCGCCGCCAGCGCCAGGGCGCCGATGCCGCGATTGGAGCCAGTCCGCGCCACCTCGAGGCCGCGTGCGACGAAGGCGCGGTTCAGGCCCTTGAGCGGCACCACATCGCAGACCGTTGCCAACGCCACGAGGTCGATCATGGTCATCAGGTTGGGCAGCCCGGTATCGCCGCGTTGTTTCAGCAGCCGATTGGTCGCCACCAGCACCATGAAGGTGACCCCGGCGGCGCAGAGGTAGCCGAGGCCGGAGATGTCGTCGGGGCGGTTGGGGTTCACCAGCGCGTTGGCGGGCGGCAGGTCTGCATCGGACAGGTGGTGATCGATCACCAGCACATCGAGCCCGCGTTCGCGCGCATGGGCAATCGGCCCGTCGCTGGTGGTGCCGCAGTCGAGGGTGATCAACAGTCTGGCCCCACCGTCGACCAGCTTGTCGATGGCCGTGGTGTTGGGGCCATAGCCCTCGAAGATGCGATCGGGGATGTGGACCTGCGGGTCGAGCCCGAAATGCTTGAGATAGCGCGTCATCAGCGCGCAGGAGCAAGCGCCGTCGACGTCATAATCGCCGAACAGCGCCACCGGCTCATTGTCGGTGATGGCTCGGGCCAGCCGTTCGGCCAGCGCATCCATGCCGGCGAGCGTCGAGGGATCGGGCATCAGCTCTCGGATGGTCGGCTGCAGGTAAGTCACCGCTGCGTCGACATCGACACCGCGCCCCGCGACGATGCGGGCGAGGATCTCCGAAAGCTCGGTGCGTTGGCCGATGGCGGCGGCTGTGCGCGCCGCCGCGGGGTTCAGCCGATCCACCCAGGCGCGGCCCAGGGCGGATCTCGACACATTCAGGAAGTTGGGGCGTGGCTCGTCCATCACCCGGCGAGGTAAGCAGAAAGTGCCCGATAGTCGAGGGCGCGGCGCTGGTTTTCCTCGCTGCCGGTCGCCCGCCGGGAAAAATCGGCAGGGCTCCATTGCCGAGGTCTACACTTTCGTCACCTTTCCCCCCATATCAGGCGCAACGTTTTCACATGGGGAACCACAATGTTCGCTTCGAAGGGCTTCCGTTTCTCGGCCCTCCTTGCCACTCTGATCATGGCCTTCTCGCTCGTCGCGGTCGACACCGCCGAGGCGCGGCGCGGCGGTAGTTTCGGCAGCCGCGGTATCCGCACCGAGCGGAGCGTGCCGTCGACGCAGGTCTCGCCGAACACCACCGCGCCGGTGCAGAACACCATGACCAACGGCACGCAGCAGCGGAACACGGTGGGTAACTCCACGACGCCCGCTCGCCCGAGCCTGTTCGGCGGCTTTGGCGGTGCGCTGCTCGGCGGCTTCCTGTTCTCGGGCCTGTTCGGCCTGCTGTTCGGCTTCGGCTTCGGCGGCTTTGGCGGCATGCTGGCGCTTCTGGTTCAGGTGGCGATCATCGGCCTGATCGTGGCGTTCTTCGTGCGCCGCAGGCAGCAGCGCCCGGCAATGGCCGGCGGCCCGCTCAACTACGAGGCACAGGACAATATCCGCAACTATGGCGGTGGTGGCGGCACCTCGGCTCCCGGCGGCCCGCGCTCGGCGGCGTCGCAGCGCGCCGGCCGGCGTGACGAGGTCGGCATTACCGATCAGGACCTTTCGACCTTCGAAAGCCACCTCAGGGAGATGCAGGACGCCTACTCGCGCGAGGATTACGCGGCGCTCCGCCGGATCACCACCCCAGAGGTGATGGGCTACCTCGCCGAGGAACTCGGCGAGAACGCCACGAAGGGCCTGCGCAATGAAGTGTTCGACGTGGCGCTGCTGGCAGGCGACGTCGCCGAAGCCTGGCGCGAAGGCGGTACCGACTACGCCAGCGTGGCGATGCGCTACGAAAGCCGGGACGTCACCCGCAACCGGGCTACGGGGGAGATCGTCTCCGGCGACGACCGGGTCACAGAGACCACTGAGGTCTGGACCTTCCAGCGCCAGAACGGCGGCCGCTGGCTGATCAGCGCTATCCAGGACGCGTAAGTTTTGAGTTACCGAATGCGAGCGGGCCGCCCACTGGGCGGCCCGCTTTGTTTTAGCTCGCCGAGACGGCCCCCTCCCATCCTCCCCCATGAAGGGGGAGGTGCCGCATCGAGTGTCTGGCAAAATCGAAGACAGAGCCTCGACTCTTCACCTCCCTCTTCATGGGGAGAGGCCGGGAGGGACTGTATCTATCAGTATGACGACCGCCGATGCTCAGCGGTGATCCAGCGCACCGTCTGGCTCCACGAGCGCATCACCACGGTGTTGGTGCGGACCGCGCTCTTGCCGTAGCGCACGCCGCTCAGCAGGCTGCCATCGGTGACGCCGGTGGCGGCGAACAGCACGTCGCCCGAAGCCAGTTCGTCGGTGCGGTATTTCCGGCTCGGATCGGTGATCCCCATCTTCAAAGCCCGGGCCCGCTTGTCGTCGGTATCAAGGATGAGCTTGCCCTGCATCTGGCCACCAATGCAGCGGAGCGCCGCGGCGGCCAGCACGCCTTCGGGGGCGCCGCCGGAGCCGAGATAGATGTCGATGCCGGTATCCTCGGTGTTCACCGCGTGGATGATGCCCGCGATATCGCCGTCCGAGATCAGCTTGATGGCGACTCCGGCAGTGCGCAGGTCATCGATCAGCGCAGCGTGGCGCGGACGATCCAGCACGCAGGCGGTGATCTCGTTGACCGGCACGCCCTTGGCCTTGGCCAGCGCCCTGACATTGATGGTGGCGCTTTCGTCGAGATCGACGACGCCCGCGGGATAGCCGGCGCCGATGGCGATCTTGTGCATGTAGACATCAGGAGCGTTGAGCAGCCCGCCGCGCTCGGCCATGGCCAAGACACAGATCGAATCCGGCTGGTTCTTGGCGCACAGCGTCGTGCCCTCGAGCGGGTCGACGGCGATGTCGACTTCCGGGCCATCACCGGCGCCGACCTGTTCGCCGATGAACAGCATCGGCGCTTCGTCGCGCTCGCCCTCACCGATAACGATCCGGCCGTGGATATGGACGTTGCCCATCTCGCCGCGCATCGCTTCGACGGCAGCCGCGTCGGCGGCTTTCTCGTCGCCCTTGCCGCGCCAGGTGGCGGCGGCGAGCGCCGCGGCCTCGGTGACGCGTACCAGTTCGAGGGTGAGCGAACGGTCGATGGCCGCCTGCCGGTCGGTATCGGACTTGCTGAGCTTCATGAACACTCCCTGCCCCGCCGCACGGGGGCGTTACGTGGCCTATGCGGTCGCCTGCCCGCGCCGCAAAGCCGGGAAGGCTGCTAAAGCTGCTCGATCCGGATCATCTGCGGATCGCCGACGATGAAGCCGTCGCTCTTGATCGCCGATAAGGCGTCGCGAACAGTCTGCTCCATGGTGGAGTGCGTAAGCAGCACCACCGTGCGGGAGTCGGTTCCCGTCACGCCCGGCTCGCTAACACGCAAATCCGGACGCTGGATGACGCTTTCGAGCGAAATGCCCGCGGCACCCATGCGGGTAGCAATAGCCGCAAACGCACCGGGCACATCCCTGACATTTAGTCGGATGTAGTAGCCGCCCTCGTGCTCGCGGATCGGCGCGCGGCGGTACGGGGTCAGTTCGGCGCTCGGCACGCCGAGCGGTGGCACCCGGGTGCCGCGGGCGATATCGAGAATATCGGAGAGGACCGACGATGCGGTCGGCGGGCCGCCGGCGCCCGGGCCGGCCAGCAGCAGCTCGTGCACGTGGTCGGTTTCGAGCGCCACCGCGTTCAGTACCCCATCGACGCCGGCCACCGCCGAGGTCTTGGGCACCAGGGTCGGGTGCACGCGCTGATCGATGCCGTCGGCCGAACGCTGGGCGATGCCGAGCAGCTTGATCTTGTAGCCGAGGTCGCCGGCCACCTTGATATCGGCCTGGCTGATGCTGGTAATGCCCTCGACGAAGATCTCGTCGGGCGCAATCTCGCAGCCGAAGCAGAGCGAGGCGAGAATAGCGAGCTTGTGCGCGGTATCGAAGCCTTCGACATCGAAGGTGGGATCGGCCTCGGCGTAGCCCAGCTTCTGCGCGTCGGCGAGGCACTCGGCAAAGCTGATGCCCTCGTTGCCCATGCGGGTGAGGATGTAGTTGCAGGTGCCGTTCATGATTCCATAGACGCGGGCGATGCGAGCCGAGCCGAGGCCCTCGCGCAGCGTCTTGATGACCGGAATGCCGCCAGCCACGGCCGCTTCGAAACCAAGTTGGGCGCCCGATTCTTCGGCCGCCTTGGCAAGGTTCACGCCATGCCGCGCCAGCAGCGCCTTGTTGGCGGTGACCACCGGGCGGCCGATCTCCAGCGCGGCTTTCACCGCGGCCAAAGCCGGCCCGTCCTCGCCGCCGATCAGCTCGACGAACAGGTCGATGCTGTCGGATTTGGCCAGCGCCACCGGATCGTCGAACCATTCGAGGTTGCTCGCATCGATGCCGCGGTCGCGACTGCGCGAGCGGGCGCAGACGGCGGTGACGGTGATTTTCCGGCCGAGCTTACGGGTCAGCTCCTCGCCGTCCTTCTGGATGATGCGGACCAGCGTCGCGCCGACATTGCCGAGGCCGGCAACACCGATGCGGAGCGGCGCCTCGAGCGCGGCATCGGCGTGGTCCTGCATCGACTTCAGAATCCGGGTCCGCGTATCCGAACGGGGCTCGCGCCCTTCCCTGAGGTCAAACACGAAGAGCGGGTCGCCGGCGATGGTGCGTCCGAACCGGGTCGGGGTCCAACCGCGCGCCGCAATGAAGGCTTCGACGGATTGGCGGAACGACTGGATATCGGACATAGAACAGCTCTCGGAGTTGGTGCGAGAGCTATGGATAGGAAAGACCCTATCCGTCAATAGGATTGATGGGCAGACCGCTGCCACCTATATTAGTCGCTGCTGTCTTCTGGGAGGATGCCATCTCTGACATTACGATCAAAGTTGATGACGCCGCCTTAGTCGCCGCTCTCGACGATCGAGCAAAGGGACACGGGCGAACACGCGAGGAGGAAGCCAGCGACCTCCTTGCGCGCGCGCTGACAGAACCGGACAATATGGCTACGCGGCTGCGCGCGAGGTTCGGCCCGCTCGGGGGCGCCGATCTATTTCTCATCAGCCATTTCTTAGGTCGAGACCCTCCCTTCGCTCTCGATGACTACGACGAGCGCTACAGGGATGGCTCGGCGGAGTGATCATCCTAGACACCAACGTCATTTCGGACGCGATCGCGGCTATCCCGACGCCGCGCGTGCTAGAATGGCTAGCAGCACAGCCGATCGGGATTTGTGGACCACCGCCGTCACAGCAGCAGAGCTCAGGGCTGGTGTTTCAATCCTAATCGATGGGAAAAAGAAGCGGAACCTCCACGAGGCAGTCGAAGCGATGCTCAGCGAAGACTTCGGCGGGCGCATCCTGCCGTTCGATGAGGCCGCCTCCATCGCCTTCGCCCGGATTACCGCCCGTCGCCGAAGGCTGGGCCGCCCCGTCGATCTCCTGGACACCCAGATCGCCGCCATTGCGGTCGCAAAGGGTACTGCCGTCGCGACACGCAAGATCTCCATTTCGATGATCCGGAGATTACTGTGATAAATCCGTGGGAAGCCTGAGGCCACCCTACTTCCCAACGTGTTCGGCCGCCGCCGCGATCTTTTCGAAATAGCGGGGCATGCCCCATTTGATCGACAGGGCGCTCGAGGAGATCACCGCCATGTTGAGGATGCGATCGTCCATCTTCACGTAGGCGCCGCTCTTCACCTGCGGCGCGCTGTCGATGTACGGCCGCACGAAGAATTCGTCCGCCAGCTCGGGTGAGTTGAAGAACCCGATGAGGATGTCGGCCGGAATCTGATCGAAGTTCTCGTAACTCAACGGATACCAGAAACCCTGCAGCTCACCGCCGGCAGGGGAGCGCTCCGGGATCACCAGCCCGGCCAGCGCCAGCAGCTTGGCGCGTGCATCGTCGGCCGAATGGATGGCGGCGGCGCCGTTGTAGTCGATCAGCGTCACGGCGCTTTTGCCCGCCAAAGCCGGGTACTTGGCGGCCTCGGCCTTGATGAAAGCCTCCAGCTCGGCAACCAGCGCAGTCGCCTCGCTGGGCTTGCCCATCGCCTCGCCGGCGATGGTGATCACCTGTTGCCAGGTCGCCGTCCACGGCTTGTCAAGATAGGCCACCACGGGAGCGATCTGGCTGAGCAGCTTGTATTCATCCGTTGTGATGCCGGAGTAGACCGCCAGGATCAGATCGGGCTTCAACGCGGCGATCTTTTCGATCGGCGCCCCGGCCGTGTCATCGAAGGTCACCGGCGTCGGGGCGCCGGCC
Organism: Devosia sp.; assembly: GCF_035944845.1. GTDB lineage: Bacteria > Pseudomonadota > Alphaproteobacteria > Rhizobiales > Devosiaceae > Devosia_A. The sequence goes on from NZ_DASZAW010000082.1 coordinate 24,905, forward strand.
CTGGCAATCCCCTCCTCCACCCACGGCACGATATCCTTGTCAAACCCGGCCGAGCGGAAGCTCGGAAACCCCACCGGGACGGTGCCCAGTGCAATGGCGGCATCGGTCGAGGACCATCCGAGCGTCACGATGCGCTGCGGCGCGGCCGGGATCACCGCTTCGCCGAGCGCATGCTTGATGGTGACAGGAAAGCTCTGCGCGAGCGCCGGCAAGGCAAACATCGTAAGGCACAAGGCCGCGACGGCGTTGAGGACGAGTTTCATCTGTGATCTCACTTCTTGGCGTTGCGGGCGGCCGCAGCGATGATTTCGGCGTAGTGCGGGAAGCCCCAGCGCAGCGACAGCGCGCTCGGGGGCGATACCGCGGCCACATACTCGATGCCGACCAGCGAGGCGAAAGCGCCCTTGAGGTATTGCGGCTGGCTTTGCACGTAGGGCTTGGCGAAGAACTCGTCCGAAGCCGCCTGGGTCTCGTAGTAGGTAATGAGGATGTCGCTTTTCAGCTGATCGAACAGCTCGTAGCTCAGCGGATAGTAGAACGAGCCGTCCTTGGGCGAGAGTTCGGTGACGCTGGGCGCCAGGACGAGGCCAATATCGGTGAGGAACTTCATGCGCGCATCGAGCGCGTCATAGACGGCGATCGAGCCGTCGAAGTCGTTCACTCCGGCGAACGTGGTGCCAGCGATCTCGGGGTATCTTGCTGCCTCATCGGCGACGAACTGCAGCGTGTCGTTTACCAGCCGTTCAGCCTCGGCGGACTTGCCGACTACCTGGCCGACAATGCGGGTCACGTCCTGCCACGGCGTGCTCCAGGGCTGGTCGGGATAGGCGACGGTCGGCGCGATCTGGCTCAGGCGGGCGTATTGCTCTGCATTGATGCCGGAGAACACCGCGACGATCACATCGGGCTTCTGCGCCGCAATCTGTTCGAACGGGATGTCGGAGCTGTCCGAGAGCTGGACCGGGGTCGCCGCGCCAAGCTCCTTCAACTTCTGCTCGACCCAGGAATGGAGGCCATTGTCGCCGCCGCCATAGCTAGAGAACGGCATGGCAGCCGGCACGACGCCCAGCGCCAGCAAAGCATCATGGTTGCCCCAGCCCCAGGTGACAATCCGCTCGGGCGCCCTGTCGATCACCGTCTCGCCGAAAGCGTGCTTGATGGTGACCGGGAAGGACTGCGCCAGCGCCGGAGCGGCGGCGAACAGCAGGGCGAGCGCAACGAGAAGTCGGCGGAACATGACATGGCCTCCAGCAAGCTGAAAGCTGATAATCACAGTCATGTTATTGGAGCAAGCGGATTTCAGCGCGCGCCACACCCACCCGTTTGCGATGCTCGAAAGAAAACAGAGGTCACCGCTTTCGCGGGGATGACGCCGAGTGAGGGAAAGCTGGGGTGGCGCTCACAAATGGCAAACGGCCCGGTTACTGACCGGGCCGTTGCAAACTCTGATCGCGCCGCCCTATTTCGCCGCGGTGATGGGCACGACGTTGCCGTGGCTTGGCTGGCTCTGCAGGAACTTCTTGATGTTGCGCGCCGCCTGCCGGATGCGTTGCTCGTTTTCGACCAGCGCCAGGCGAATGTATTGGTCGCCATACTCGCCGAAGCCAACGCCGGGGGCGACGGCGACGCCGGTTTCCTGGATCAGCAGCTTGGCGAACTCGAGCGAGCCGAGGTGCGCGAACTGGTCGGGGATCGGCGCCCAGGCGAACATCGTCGCCTTGGGCGACGGGATGGTCCAGCCGGCGCGGCCGAAACTTTCCACCATCACATCGCGGCGGTCGCGATAGACGGCGCGCACATCCTCGATGACGCTGTCGGAGCCGTTGAGGGCAGAGGCAGCGGCGACCTGGATCGGGGTGAAGGCGCCGTAGTCGAGATAGGACTTCACCCGGGTAAGCGCCGCGATCAGCCGCTCGTTGCCGACGGCGAAGCCGACACGCCAGCCGGGCATCGAGTAGGTCTTGGACATCGAGGTGAATTCCACCGTGATGTCCATGGCGCCTTCGACCTGCAGCACGGAGGGGGGCACTTCGTCATCGAAATAGATTTCGGAATAGGCGAGATCGGAGAGGATGAAGATCGAGTGCTCGCGGCAGTACTTGACCACTTCCCTGTAGAAATCCAGCGACGCCGTGTAGGCGGTCGGGTTGGCCGGGTAGTTGAGGATCAGGGCGATCGGCTTGGGGATCGAATGCCGCACGGCGCGATCGAGCGCGCGCATGAAGTTCTCGTCCGGCTCGGCCGGCATCGAGCGGACGACGCCGCCGCTCATGATGAAGCCGAAGGCGTGGATCGGATAGGTCGGGTTGGGTACCAGCACCACATCGCCCGGCGCGGTGATCGCCGCCGCCATGTTGGCGAAGCCTTCCTTGGAGCCGAGCGTCGCCACCACCTGCGTGTCGGGGTTCACCTTCACACCGAAGCGGCGGCCGTAGTAGCTGGCCTGGGCCTTGCGCAGCCCCGGAATGCCCTTGGACGAGGAGTACCGGTGGGTGCGCGGATCCTTCACCGTCTCCTTGAGCTTGTCGACGATGTGCTGTGGCGTCGGCATATCCGGGTTGCCCATGCCGAGGTCGATGATGTCGACGCCGTTGGCGCGGAGCTTCGCCTTGATCGGATCGATATGGGCGAAGACGTAGGGCGGGAGGCGGCGGATGCGGTGGAAATCGTCGTTCATTGGAACCTCGGTGGACCGCGACGCACCCTTTGGTGCATGCCATACCCTCATGAAGGCAGGTATTATCGCGGAATTATGGTTTTGACTCGGTTAAGCGGCCGATCTCGACCGCCAGGCTCGTTCTGGTTCCGCTCTCCCCAGCCGCATTGCGGCGCTCGGGGAGAGCTAGCGAGCGGGGGCCTTAGCGCGCGCGACCGCTCCGGCCCTAAAGCCGGCGGCTGCGATTGGCGCTGCTACTCCCTGAGTCATGTCCAAACCCTGAGCGAGGATTACGGAGCTTTAGTGGCGGACACGCCGGACGGTCAAGCTCAATAGAGCGCTATCACGTCCGAACCGGACAGGGCCCGCGCGAGCTGGTCGAACCAGGTGCCCCAACCCTCGTTCAAGGCGCCCTGCTCCGCGTCGTCCATACCGGGACCATTCCAGGCATTGGTGAAGCGCATCTCGGTGCGGCCGCCGGAGAGGGGGCGGAACTGCATCTCGATGTACTCGTCGGTGAAACCATGCGGCTCGGTGCCTTCGAAGGTAAAGCTCATGACGATCCGATGCGGCGGCTCGAGCACCAGATACTTGCCGACATGAGCGAACCTGCCGCCGTCGCCAGAGGGATTCTCGACCCGATAGGCGCCGCCGACGCGAGCATCGGCCTCGACCAGATGGCCGAACCAACGGCGCATGGTGTCGATATCGGTCCAGGCAGCATAGACCTGTTCGGGCGCCGCCTCGAAGATGCGGACGATCTCTAGCTTATGTGCAGTGCTGTTCATGGCTTGTCCGCCTTTGTCGCTTTGAAGAATGCATCGAGTGCGTCGAAGCGCTCGGTCCAGAACTGCTCGTAGAAGCGCAGCCACTCGCTCGCATCGGCCAGCGCCTCGGGCGCCAGCCGGCACATATGGGAGCGTCCGCGCACCTCGCGCCGCACCAGCCCGGCCTGCTCGAGCACCCGGACATGTTTCGAGGCGGCCGGGAAAGACATCTCGAACGGCTGCGCCAGTTCGCCGATATTGCGTTCGCCGGCCACCAGCGACCGCAGCATGGCGCGGCGGGTCGGGTCGCTCAGGGCATGGAAGACGGCATCGAGCTGCTGATCTGAAACCATATGGTTTAGTTAGCAGCCGCGATGCCGACTGTAAACCATCTGGTTTATGATTTGGCCCTGCGGGCATAGCTCAGCGAATAGGCGACGCCGATGAGGATCGGCACGAAGACGCAGCCGAGCAGCCACCAGATCAAGGCCGAGGCAGGCAGCAGCAGCGCGGCGACGATCAGTACCAGGCCGCCGATGATACAGAGCAGGCCGGTGAGGCGATGCGTCGCCTGCCAGTTGGCCGGGTCGCTCAGCGTGGTCGGCATGCGCAGGCCGGCGAAGCTGTTGGGCTGAGACTTCGGCATGGCGTTGCCCAGGACCACCAAAAGCACGCCCAGCGCCAGGCCAAGCAGTTGCACCATGTTGAGCGCGACGCCGAGGCCGATCAGCACCGTAGCGGCCTCGAGCACCAGGGCGAGCCCGGTGAGCGCGGTGATCGCCACCCCTGCGGAGTAACGTCCCGCAGCGGCGTCGGAAGGCTTGGCCACACGGCCGACGACGTAGAAGACTGTCCAGACAAGGGCGACCATCAGCAGCGGGATGAGCAGCGCCCATTCGCGCGGCAGGAACCCGTCGGCCTCGCCGCTCACGCCCCAATGGACCGGCAGCATCGTGCCGGCAGGGACCAACACCAGCCCGGCGGCGAACGCCGCAATTATGGCGACGAACAGCGCGATGCGGATCGGAGTGAACAGCGGGCGCATCATTTGGGCTCCTTGAGGCTCAAGAGGCCAGACAGCGCCTCTTCGAGAATAGACATGTTGAGGTGGTAGATGAGGCTGGTGCCCTGCCGCTCGACGGCGACGAGCTCAGCCTCCTTCAGCTTGGCGAAGTGCACGGAGAGCGTGGGCTTGGACAGCGTGAAGTGCTCCGCCAGCGCGCCCGCGGACATCGGCCCGCCCCTCAGGAGCTGGAGGATTTCCCGGCGCACCGGGTGCGACAGCGCTTCGAAGACGGCGTTGATACCCATAAGATCCGCTCGCGTTGGCGACGGACTTATTTAGACAATGCTCTAATTAGAGTCAAGACGAAGGAGCATCACCCTTCACCGGCAGGTATTTTAGGAACTGGTCCGTGCTGGCGGTCCAGGAAAACTGCTGGGCGTAGGTCCGGCACTCGTCACGGGAAACGTGCATGGCCTTGAGCGCTGCCGCCTTCAGGTCGTGGCCAAGAACGCCTACCGGGGCGTCGCCGATCACGTCGATCGGGCCGGTCACCGGGAAGGCAGCCACCGGCGTGCCGCTGGCCAGTGCCTCGAGCAGCACGAGGCCGAAGGTGTCGGTCTTGGACGGGAAGACGAACACGTCGGCCGAGGCGAACAGCCGCGCGAGCTCCTCGCCTTGCTTGGGGCCAACGAACACCACGTCGGTGTGCTCCGCCTTGAGCTTTTCGAGGCTCGGGCCACCACCGACGACGAGCTTGGTCCCCGGCAGGTCGAGCGTCAGGAAGGCCTCGATGTTTTTTTCCACGGCGACGCGGCCGACATAGAGGAACACCGGGCCGTCATAGGCGAGCGGCTCGCGCCGCGCCGGGTTGAACAACTCGGTATCGACGCCCTTCTGCCAGATCACCGCGTTGGTGAAGCCGCGCTGCTCCAGCAGCACCTTGAGGTGCGGGGTACCCACCAGGCAGTACTTTGCGGCGCCGTGGAACCAGCGCAGGAACCGGTAGCTCCAGCGCAGCGGCACCGGCAGGCGGGCGCGCAGGTATTCGGGAAACTGCGTGTGGTAGGCGGTCGAGAACTCGAACCGGCGCTTGCGGCACCAGCGGCGCGCCATGATGCCGAGCGGTCCTTCTGTCGCGATATGGATGGCTTCGGGCGCCGCGGCCTCGATCCGCGCATAGACCGGCTTCATCAGCGTGCGGCTCAGCCGAATCTCGCCATAGCCGGGCATTGGGAAGGTCTTGAACTCGTTGGGTGTCAGGAGCTTTACGACGATGCCGCGCTTCTCCATCTCCTTGATCACCAGCTCGATCGAGCGCACCACCCCGTTGATCTGCGGGTGCCAGGCGTCGGTGACGATGAGAACGGTCTTTGGTTGCGGCATCGGCTGCTCGTCTGAAGGCGGGCAATGCGTAACGTGGACGGCCGCCAAAAGCAAAGGGCCGGATTGCTCCGGCCCTTCGGCAAATTCTCTGAACTCGAAGAAGCTTAGCGCTTGGAGAACTGGAAGGAACGACGGGCCTTCGCCTTGCCGTATTTCTTGCGCTCGACCACGCGGCTGTCGCGGGTGAGGAAACCACCGGCCTTCAGCACGCCGCGCAGCTCGGGCTCGTAATAGGTGAGCGCCTTGGAGATGCCGTGACGCACCGCACCGGCCTGGCCGGAGAGGCCGCCGCCCGAAACGGTGGCGACGATGTCGTACTGATCCTTGCGGGCCGCGGCGACGATCGGCTGCTGCAGCACCATCTGGAGCACCGGGCGGGCGAAGAAGGCATTGAACTCCTTGCCGTTGACGGTGATCTTGCCGTTACCCGGCTTCACCCAGACGCGGGCAATGGCGTTCTTGCGCTTGCCGGTAGCATAGGCGCGGCCCTGCGCGTCGAGCTTCTGCACGTGCACGGGAGCGTCGGCGGCAACAGCGACGACGTTGGCAGCGCCCAGGTCTTCGAGCGAATTGATGGTCTCGGCCATTACTTGGCCCTCACATTCTTGGAGTTGAACGAAGCGACGTCGAGCTTCACGGGCGCCTGGGCCTCATGCGGGTGGGTCTCACCGGCATAGACGCGCAGGTTGCCGTACTGCTTGCGGCCGAGCGGGCCTTCCGGGATCATGCGGCGGACGGCGTTTTCGAGCACGCGCTCCGGGAAACGACCCTCGAGCAGCTGACGCTGCGTGCGATCCTTGATGCCGCCGGGATGGCCGGTGTGCCAGAAGAACCGGCGCTGATCGAGCTTCTTGCCGGTCAGCTTCACCTTGTCGGCATTGATCACGACGACGTGGTCGCCGGTATCCATGTGCGGGGTGTAGGTCGGCAGGTGCTTGCCGCGCAGACGCATGGCG
>NZ_DASZAW010000083.1:0-48449 GCF_035944845.1 Devosia sp.
GGGGCGGCCGGCCTCTCAGGCTGCCCGGCATAAACTATCATTGGCTTACCGCTAGGATCGAAGGGTAGCCCATTTAAGGCGTGGTCCGCTCCCTAAGTTCGGAATACGCGCTTAATCCCGGGAATTTGCAATCCCCATAAAATCGGAGCCACCCGGTCCGGATTCGGCATGGCGGGCCAACCCGTTGTTCCGCCATGCGAAACAAAAACTGCGTAGCCATCACGTCCCTGTGGTAAAAACACGCCGTCGTGTACCGGGAGCGAAATCCTTGTGCCCACCCGCCACCTCGTGTATGAGGGCCGCTTGATCCCACAACATCCTGGAGACGTACGTGGCCCGCGTCACCGTCGAAGACTGCATTGAGAAGGTTGAGAACCGGTTCGACCTCGTGCTGATGTCCGCGCACCGCGCTCGCATGATCTCGGCCGGCTCGTCGATCACCGTCGATCGCGACAACGACAAGAACCCGGTCGTGGCGCTGCGTGAAATCGGCGACGGCACTATTTCCCCCGAAGACCTGCGCGAGGACCTGATCCATTCGCTGCAGAAGTACGTCGAAGTCGATGAGCCCGAAAAGCACGCCGCGCCGCTGCTCGACGCCAATGCCGACGAGGACAGCGACACCTTCGACACCATCAGCGAAGACGAGCTGCTGCGCGGCATCGAATCGCTGGCGCCGCCGGAGCGCCGCGACGACTAAGCTGCGATTGATCGGCGGCTGATCTCGCATATATAGTCTTGAGGCGTCGGGCGTTTCCGCCCGGCGCTTTTTTTGTTTGCCCAAGCGTTTCTTGTTTACATCGTCGCTGGAGCGAGGTCAGGAAGGGGCGTGGGACGTCCGGCCAATCTCGCGCCGGAAAGACGTGAGCCGCCGAGGCGGGGCCGCGTAGGAGAGTGCGGTAACCCTATGATGCGTCAGTACGAACTCGTCGAACGGGTGCAGGCCTACAACCCCAATACCGACGAGGCACTGCTCAACAAGGCCTACGTCTATGCCATGCAGAAGCACGGCACGCAGAAGCGCGCCTCGGGCGATCCGTATTTCGCCCACCCGCTCGAAGTCGCCGCCATCCTCACCGACCTGAAGCTCGATGATGCCTCGATCGCCGTGGCTTTGCTGCACGACACCATCGAGGACACCGACGCGACGCGCGCCGAGATCGACCAGCTGTTCGGGCCGGAGATCGGCGCCATCGTCGATGGGCTGACCAAGATCGAACGGCTGCAGTTGGTGACCCGCGAGGAAGCGCAGGCGGAAAACCTCCGCAAGCTCCTCCTCGCCATCTCCGCCGATGTCCGGGTGCTGCTGGTCAAGCTCGCCGACCGCCTGCACAACATGCGCACGCTCGACTTCATGCCCGAGAACAAGCGCAAGCGCATCGCCACCGAGACCATGGATATCTATGCGCCGCTGGCCGGCCGCATGGGTATGCAGGACATGCGCCAGGAGCTTGAGGATCTGGCGTTCCGGGTACTGCAGCCTGACCACTACAAGGCCATCACCGACCGCCTCGACGAGATGAAGTCGGAGTTCGCCGACACCATCAAGACCATCAAGACCGAGCTCAGCGAGAAGCTGAAGGGTGACGGCATCGATGCGCTGGTTTCGGCGCGGGTGAAATCGCCCTGGTCGATCTTCACCAAGATCGAGCGCAAGCAGATTGCCCTGGAACAGCTCTCCGACATGATCGGCTTCCGCGTGATCGTGCCGACGGTGGCAGATTGCTATCGGGCGCTGGGGATCGTCCATACCAACTGGAAGGTCGTGCCCGGCCGGTTCAAGGACTATATCTCGGTCCCCAAGCACAACGACTACCGTTCGATCCACACCACCATAGTCGGGGTAGGGCGGCAGCGCGCCGAACTGCAGATCCGCACCGAAGAGATGCATCGCATTGCCGAGCTCGGCATTGCCGCGCATGCCCTCTACAAGGAGGGCGCCACCGACATCCACAAGATCGAGAACGAGAGCAAGGCCTTTGTCTGGCTGCGCTCGACCATCAGCCACCTGACGGCCGGTTCCTCGACCGAGGATTTTCTCGAGTACACCAAGCTCGAGTTGTTCCAGGACCAGGTGTTCTGCTTCACCCCGCGCGGCCGGCTGATCGCCCTGCCGCGCGGCGCCACGCCGATCGACTTCGCCTATGCGCTGCATACCGACATCGGCGACACCTGTGTCGGCGCCAAGATCAACGGGCAGATCGTGCCGCTGGTCACCCAACTGCGGTCGGGCGACGAAGTCGAGATCATCCGCGACCAGAACCACCTGCCGCCCTCGAACTGGGAGACCATCGCCGCCACCGGCAAGGCGCGTGCCGCCATCCGCCGCGCCGTGCGGCTGCAGGCGCAGGCCCGCGCCTATGCGCTGGGCGAACACATGGTCTCGATCCTGCTCGAACGCGAGGGGAGCGGGCTGGACGACGGCGAATTCAAGGTGCTGGCAGAGGCCCTGGGCCAGCCCGGCAAGCGCGAATTGCTGATCGCGCTCGGCGAAGGCAAGATCACGGGCGAAGACCTCGACACCCAGGTCATGGAGGTCAAGGGGATCAAGCGGCGGCGGAAGAAGATCGACCTGCCGGTGCCCGACAAGGCCGAGGGCTGGTTCGCGCTCAAGGCGACCGACGAGTTCCGCTTCCGCGTGCCGGGCAACCCGCGCTCCGGCCCACGCGCCAAGGCGGCGTTGACCCAGCTCGATTTCAACACGCGTGTCGAGGTCTCGCCGGAGGGAGTCGTGCCGGGCGACCGGCTGGTCGGCATCATGACGCCGGACACCCCGATCATCATCTATCCGATCCATTCGGACGCGCTCTCCGAGCTCTACGACAGCGACGTCGCCTGGATCGATGTACGCTGGGATCTGGCCGGTCGAGAGGATCGCGACCACCCGTGCGTCATCTCGATGCAGGCGCAGAACAAGCCCGGTTCGCTGGCGCAGATCTCCACGGTGATTGCCGCCTGCGAGGCCAACATCCATAATCTGGTGATGCGCATGGAATCGCCCGATTTTCATCGGTTCATCTTCCAGATCGAAGTCCGCGACCTCGCCCAGCTCACCGATGTGCTGAACTCGCTGAAGCTGGCGGCCGGGATCTCGGATGTGCAGCGCGCCACGGTCGCCGAGGCCCGGGCGCTCGATCGACTGGAATGGACTGCGCCCGAACGGCAAGAGGAGCCCGCGTGACCACCGACCAAGTACTCGACCTGTTCCGTGAGAGCGGCGCGCTGCTCGAAGGGCATTTCATCCTCTCCTCGGGCCTGCGCTCGCCGATCTTCCTGCAGAAGGCCAAGGTGTTCATGCACCCGCAGAAGGCGGAAAAGCTCTGCCGCGCCCTGGCGGAGAAAATTCGCGCCGAAGGCTATGGCGACGTCAGCCAGATCGTTTCCCCCGCCGTCGGCGGCATTATTCCCGGCTACGAGACGGCGCGGCACCTGGGCGTGCCGGCGATCTACACCGAGCGGGTCGAGGGCAAGTTCGAGCTGCGCCGCGGCTTCGAGCTCCAGCCCGGCGAGAAGGTGATCATCGTCGAGGACATCGTTTCGACCGGCATTTCGATCCGCGAGTGCATCGAGGCGATCAGGAAGACCGGCGCCAACGTGGTCGCCGCGGCATGCCTGATCGACCGCTCGGCTGGCGAAGCGGATGTCGGTGTGCCGTTGATCTCGCTGGTCCAGTACAAGGTGCCGGCTTACCCCGCCGACGCGCTGCCGCCTGAGCTGGCGGCCATCCCGGCGATCAAGCCGGGGTCGAGGGGGCTTTCGTGATGGGGGCGCCCCACTTTCTTCCCTCTCCCCTTGAGGGAGAGGGTGCCCTGCGGAGCAGGGCGGGTGAGGGGCCGTCGCTCCTCACTCCGTTCGGATCGCGCAACCCGCGGTTGCGATACCCCTCATCCGTCGCTGCGCGCCACCTTCTCCCTCAAGGGGAGAAGGAAGAACGGTGCGAGCGGGGCCTCACATGATCATCGGTCTCGGCAACGACCTGTGCGACATCAAGCGGGTCGAGAAGACGCTCGAACGCTACGGCGACCGCTTCACGCATCGGATCTTCACTGAGCTCGAGCGGCAGAAGTCGGACCGGCGGGCACAGCGCGCCGCCTCCTACGCCAAGCGCTTCGCCGCCAAGGAAGCCTGCTCGAAGGCGCTGGGAACCGGCCTTAGTTTCGGCGTTTATTGGCGCGACATGGGCGTCGTGAACCTCCCCTCGGGCAAGCCGACCATGAAGTTGACCAATGGTGCTGCCCGCATGCTGGAGCGGCTTGTCCCTGCCGGTCACAAGCCACATATCCACCTGACCATTACCGACGACGGCGGCATGGCCCAGGCATTCGTCATTATCGAGGCGCTGCCGATTGACCAGGCGGCGGCCCTCCCGTAACCACTTGACCCCCAGGGGTAGAGGCGAGAAATGAGCCAGTCCATGTCGAAAGCCGAAGCCAAGGCCGGCAAAAAGAAGAACGAGCTGCTCGAGACGATCGTCGTGATCATCGAGGCGCTGGCGATCGCCCTGATCTTTCGCACTTTCCTCTACCAGCCCTTCTCGATCCCCACCGCTTCGATGCAGCAGACGCTGATGATCGGCGACTATTTCATCGCCAACAAGTGGACCTGGGGCTTCGGCAAGTACTCGTTCCCGATCGCGTTGCCGTTCAACGGCCGCATCTTCGGCAGCGAGCCGAAGCGTGGCGACGTTGCGGTGTTCCGCAACGAGATCACCAACGAGGATTATATCAAGCGCGTCATCGGCATGCCGGGCGACCGCATCCAGATGAAAGAGGGGCGGCTCTTCATCAACGGCACCATGGTGGAGCGCGAGCAGACCGGGACGGCGACCGATACCGACAGCTACATGACTACCGTGCCGGTGACCGTCTACACCGAAACGCTGCCGAACGGCGTCAAGCACACCATCCAGGAAATCTCCGACAGCGAGCAGCTCGACAACACCGCCGAGTACGTCGTTCCCGCGGGCCACTTCTTCATGATGGGCGACAACCGAGACCGCTCCGCCGACAGTCGCGTGCTGAGCCAGGTCGGTTACGTGCCGCTCGACAACCTGATCGGCAAGGCCGAGGCGCGGTTCTTCTCGATCAAGAACAACCTGCCGCCGTGGCAGCTCTGGGAATGGCCGGCCAACGTCCGTTGGGACCGGATGTTCCAGTCCGTGAACTGATGGCGAAGGGGCGCTCGCACGAAAAGCTCGAGGCGCGTCTGGGATATCGGTTCGCCGACCCGGACCTGCTCGATCGGGCGCTGACCCATTCCAGCGCCGTTTCACCCGGCAAGCGCATCGAGCGCTCCTACCAGCGGCTCGAGTTCCTCGGCGACCGCGTGCTTGGTCTCGTCGTCGCCGATATGCTCTATCGCCGTATGCCCAAGGCCAACGAGGGCGAGTTGTCGCGCTCGCTCAACACCTTGGTGCGCAAGGAAACCTGCGCGGCGATCGCCCGGCAGCTCGACCTCGGCTCCGAGATGAACCTCGGCGACAGCGAGGCGCGCACCGGCGGCGCCAACAAGGACGCCATTCTCGGCGACATTGCCGAGGCGGTGATCGGCGCCATCTTCTGCGATGGCGGGCTGGGCCAGGCCTACGAGATCGTCGAGCGACTGTTCGGCGAACAGCTCGACCATGCCGGCCATGTCCGCGCCGACCCCAAGACCACATTGCAGGAATGGGCACAGGGCAGGGGGCTCGAGCCGCCGCTCTACGCCGAAATCGAGCGCACCGGCCCCGACCATGCGCCGGAATTCACCATTGCCGTGCGGCTTGGCGATTTCCCCGCCATCACCGCCACCGGCCCCTCCAAGAAGCTCGCCGAGCACAAGGCCGCCGAAGCCTTCCTCATCCGAGAGAAGGTCTGGCGCGACACGATATGACTGACAAGAATGAGATGCCCGAGGCTGCCGAGCTGCCTGAAGCGGGCGAGAACACCCGTTGTGGCTTCGTCGCGCTCGTGGGAGCCCCGAACGCCGGCAAGTCGACGCTGCTGAATGCGCTGGTCGGCACCAAGGTCTCCATCGTCACCCACAAGGCGCAGACCACGCGCTCGATGGTTCGCGGCGTGGTGACCGAGGGCGAGGGCCAGATCGTCTTCATCGACACGCCCGGCATCTTCGCGCCGAAGCGCCGGCTCGACCGCGCCATGGTGGAAGCCGCCTGGACCGGAGCCGGCGACGCAGACCTCGTCGCCTTCATCGTCGACGCCGAGCGCGGGGTAACGCCGGAGATCGAGGCGTTGATCGAGGGCCTCGACAAAGTGCCGCATCCCAAGGTGCTGGTGCTCAACAAGGTCGACCTGATCAAGCCCGAGAAGCTGTTCGCGCTGGCAGAGGGACTCAATGCCCGGCTGAAGTTCGACAAGACCTTCATGATCTCGGCGCTGACTGGCAGCGGCGTGCAGGACTTCCTCAACTGGGCGCTGGAGCGCATCCCGCTGGGCCCCTGGCACTTCCCCGAGGATCAACTCACCGACCTGACGCTGCAGATTACCGCCGCCGAGGTGACACGCGAGAAGCTGTTCCTGCGCGTCCACGACGAAATCCCCTACAATGCCACGGTCGAAGGCGAGAAGTTCACCATCAACAAGGATGGTTCATACCGCATCGACCAGGTGATCTACGTCACCCGCGACACCCACAAGAAGATCGTCCTGGGCGCCGGCGGCCAGACCATCAAGGCCATCGGCGCCGAGGCGCGGAAGGAGTTGATGGAGATCTTCGAGGTGCCGGTGCACCTGTTCATCTTCGTCAAGGTCCGCGAGAAATGGGGCGATGACCCCGAGCGCTATCGCGAGATGGGGCTGGAGTACCCGCACCAGAAGTGAGCGTGACAAAAGGCCCCTCCACCCGGCCTTCGGCCGACCTCTCCCCCAGAGGGAGAGGTGGTGGCTGGGCGAGATCGTGCCTTCGCTCACCTCTCCCTGGGGGGAGGGGTCGCCGCGTAGCGGCGGGTGAGGGGGCCTTCCTCCTGCAGGCCACGCGTCATGCAATGGGACGGTGAAGGCCTCATCGTCGGCGTGCGCCGCCATGGCGAGTCGAGCGTCATCGCCGAGGTGATGGTCGAGGGCAGGGGGCGGCATCTCGGGCTGATCCGCGGTGGCCGCTCGTCGAAACTTGCCGCGACGCTGCAGCCCGGCAATTCGGTGCAGGTGAGCTGGCGGGCGCGGTTGGAAGAGCACCTGGGCACCTTCACGCTGGAACTGCTCGAGGCGCGCGCCGCCGGGCTGATCGCCGATCGGGCCAAACTCTATGCCAGCCAGATCGTCTGCGAGCACCTGCGCCTGCTGCCGGAGCGCGATCCGCATGATCGGCTGCTTGGCCTCGCCATCCGCATCCTCGACCAGGCGGGTTCGAGGCTGGAGCTCGGTGCTTCGGTGGCCCGGTTCGAGCTGATCCTGCTTGACGAATTGGGCTTCGGTCTCGACCTCTCGAGCTGCGCCGCCACCGGCGTGACACGCGACCTGACGCACGTCTCGCCCAAATCTGGACGGGCGGTAAGCCGCGCGGCGGCCGAGCCTTACCTGTCGCGGCTGCTGCGGCTGCCGCAGTTCCTGATCGGTCCGGCCGATCCGACCTTCGAGGATGTCGGCAACGCCTTCGCGCTGACCGGGCATTTCCTCGATATGCATGTCTGGCTGGCGCGCCAGCTTGAACCGCCGGCGATCCGCGAGACCTTCATCGAACTGGTGTCGAAACCGACTGACTGATCCATCGGCGCCTCTCGCGCGTTGCTGGTGCAAGGAGAACGCCATGGCCGAACCCCTGCGTATCGACACCGCATCGCTGATCATCGACGCACCGCCCGCGGCGATCTACCGGGCCTTCATCGACCCCAACGCGCTGCTGACCTGGCTGCCGCCCGACGGCATGACCGGCGAGATGCTGGAGTTCGAGCCGCGCCCTGGCGGCGCCTTCCGCATGGCGCTGCATTACAGCGTTCCCGGCCACGGCAAGACCACCGAGGACACCGACATCGTGGAATCCGAGTTCGCCGAACTCGTCCCCAACCAGCGGGTGGTGCAACTGGTGCGCTTCAGGAGCGACGATCCGGCCTTCGCCGGCATCATGCGGATGGTCTGGGATCTCGAACCCGCCGATGGCGGCACCCGCGTCATCTTCCTCGCCGAAGACGTGCCGCCCGGTGTCAGCAAGGAGGATCACGACAAGGGGTTGCGCTCGTCGCTGCAGAATCTGGCGAGGTATGTGGTGGGGAAGTAGCCGAGAGGGGATGAGGCCACGAATCGGGACCGGTTAGGGACCGCCATCACGGCGGGTTGGACGCCTGCCACCAAGCGTCCCACCAACACGGTGTCACCCCGGCGAAGGCCGGGGCCCATCCTGAGATGCCGAGACGATCCACCTGATCCGCAAAGTGCGCTGACCGGATCACCCAGGGCATGCTTGAGCAAAACGATCTCAATCAAGAGTTGACGGGAGAGCTGTGATCCGCCGAGAAACCTCAGGATGGGCCCCGGCCTTCGCCGGTGTGACACCGCGGGTGGGGCCAGAGCTACGCAGAACTCAGGTACTAAGCGTACTTGGCCGGTTTCGGCCCCGGCGGTGGGGGTGGCTCGTCCGCTCCGAGCTTGCGGCGCAGCTTGGCGAGCGCCAGCGATTGCATCTGAAAGCGGGTGGCGGTCAGCGGCGTAATGACCACCACTTCGGTTCCGGTCGCCTCGTCGATCGCGGCAACCCGCATCTGCTGGCCGAGCTGGGTGAACTCGAAGAAAACGCGGCCGGCCGGACTTTTGTCGTCGCGACCGGCCATGGCGTCAGCCTTCACCGAAGCTGACGATGCCCTGCGCGTCGAACTGATAAACGTCGTCGCGGAAGCTCACCGTGCCCTGCCGATTGGCCCAGGCCGTGATGTAGGTGGTGTGGATCGGGATCTGCACATCGAGCTTGATGTCTTCACGCATCCCCTGTTCCCAGGCGGCCATGACGCTTTCCGGGGTCCAGCCGCCACCATTGTCGCGCAGCAGCCAGGCCACCAGTTCCTCGATGTTCTCACAGCGCATGCAGCCCGAGGAGTGGAACCGGGCATTTTCGCCGAACAGCGCCTTCTGCGGCGTGTCGTGCATGTAGACATCGTACTTGTTGTAGAAGTCGATCTTGCAGTGACCCATCGAGTTCTCGCCGCCCGGGTCCTGCCGGAAGGTGTATTTCACCGCCTCGGTGGTCTGCCAGTTGATGGCCGTCGGCGGAATCTCGTTGCCCTTGCCGTCGAAGATGCGGATGCGGAACTTGGTCAGGTATTCCGGATCCTCGTTCATGTACTTGATCATGTCCTTCTCGATGATGCTCTTGGGCACCGTCCAGTAAGGATTGAACTTCACCTGGAAGATCTTGGAGTTGAGGATCGGTGTGGCGCGGTCGACCTTGCCGACCACCGAATTGTGGCGCTGCACCACCTGTGCGCCCTCGACCGCCTCGACCATGGCGGCAGGAATGTTCACCACGACATAGCGGTCCGAAAGCGCCGAGGCCCACTGCTCGATGCGCTGCGCATTGAGCCGGAGCTGGTTGAGCCGGTAATCGGCCGGCACCGACAGGGCGTAGAACGTCGCTTCGTCGACCGCGCCGTTGATGACGAGGCCATGGCGCGCCTGGAACAGGCGGACCGCAGCATCGAGGCCGGCATCGAATTCGTCGTTGACGCGCTTCTCCAGCGGCATGTCGCCATTGATCATCAGGCGGCGCTTCAGGAGCGCTGCGGCGCGCCGCGACTCGCCGAGCTTCAGACCGAAAGTCTCGCGGGTCGGCGCTTCCCAGCTGCCATTCGCGGCAACGAACGCTTCGTAGTTCTGGATCGCCAGCTGCAGGTTGTACGAGGTGTCGTAGCTGAGGATCGGCTCGATCGTATCGACGAGGCTCTTGGCAGTCGCGGTGTTACCTTCCTGGTCGACGCTCTTGATCCGCTTTTCCTTGTTGAGCGAGTCCCAGAAGTTGTCTTCCTCAGCCCTGACGATGGCCGGCATCGCAAGTCCGGCGCTCAGCGCTGCCATGGAGGTCAGGAGGTTCCGTCGATTCAGCCGCATCAAGTCACCCAAAGTCGCCATTCCGAGAGGTTGTCCCTCATAGCATCGGCCCCGGTATGGCTCCAACGCGGTCAAGCAGGTTTGAACTGCCGGCCGTTTGAACGCACAAAGCCAAGGGACTTGCAGTGACGAGGGATCAGCCTGCAATTGGTGCGATGCATAGCTTCATTCTGGGCATAAATAAGAAACGCCGGCTTAAGACCGGCGTTTGCTGAACCTGCTGTGGCAAGGATGCCACAGTGGTTGGACCGGCGACGTCGCCGGGGCCTTAGAGCTTGTAGAGGATCTGATCGACCCAGAAACGCTCCAGGCGGCCGAGTGCCTTGTTGAGGCCCTCGAAGGTTTCGCCGTTGAGGCCGCCGACCTTCTCGATCGACTTGAGGTGACGATCGTAGAGCTCGTCGATCACCTCGGCCACTTCCTCGCCCTTGGGAGTGAGGCGGATACGGACCGAGCGGCGATCGGAACGCGAGCGCTCCTGGAAGATGTACCCGGTCTCGACCAGCTTCTTGAGATTGTACGAGACGTTTGAGCCGAGATAGTAGCCACGCGAGCGCAACTCACCTGCGGTCATCTCGGCATCGCCGATGTTGAACATCAGCAGCGCCTGGACGGGGTTGATATCGTCCCAGCCCATCCGGTCGAACTCGTCCTTGATCAGGTCGAGCAGCCGGCGGTGGAGCCGTTCGACACGGCTGACGGCTTCTAGGTAGAGCGGCTTCAGCCCCTGGGCTTCTTCCGGAACCATTGCCTCTGCGGCGTTGGATTTGATTGCCATTGTTGCCTCACTGTCCTGTCGTCTTGCGCGATTTCTTCGCGTCTCATAGGCCCCAAACTACGGGGGCCCAAATAAGATCGCCTTAAGCCGTAGACTTAAAACTATCTTACGGAAAAAGTTCAGGAATTTGGCTTTACGAGAGGTAACCGCAGGTCAGAAAATTGTAACCTGAATCGTCCGTTACCTACGGCATGTCCCCCGAAAGTGGGCATCGGTTTCGGGACAAAAGGCATGCGCGAGAAGGTACCTGAAACGCACGGAGCGAACCTGAATGATCGCGACGTGCTTCAGGTTCAGTCGTGCGCGCGGCGCAGCCGGAAGCTGAGGAAGAACAGCACCGCTATGCCGCCGACCAGCAGCAGCCTGAGGGCAAAGCCGAACGCTCCCATCTCGGCGCCGGGAACTCCTGCGAGATAGAGTGCAAGCTCGACCAGGGTCGCGCCGACCAGCAGCACCGCGCCCCAACTGGCGCGGATCCACAGGCCCACCGCAGCGAACAGCCGGGCGAGGCAGAACACGGTTAGGAAGGCGAAGCCGGTGGGGCCGAGCTGGGCGATCGGGCTTACGGCCCCCGAGGATACCCCGAGCAGCCGGGATGCATCGGCGAGGCCGAGCAGCAGCGCGATGATCGCGATGATCCTCAGGTAACGCCCGGCGAGTTCGCTCTTGAAATCCATCCGGCGTGGATAGCGCGGATGGGATGGTGCGACAAGCGCAAGCCTTGGCGCGAGCGCGCACCGCCTGATAGAAGCCCGAAGACTTATCGGAGCGCCCCATGACGACGAACTGGCCCAGGCACGACATGAGCTTTCTCGGTGGACGCCGGCAACGCCGGCTGCGCCGTACCGGCTGGATGCGCGACATGGTGCGCGAAACCGTGCTGACCCCGCATGATCTGATCTGGCCGCTGTTCGTCATCGAGGGCACGAACGAACGCACGGCCATCCGCACGCTGCCGGGCGTCGAGCGTTTGAGTGTGGATCTGGTGGTCGAAGCGGCCAGGGCTGCAGCCGCCGAGGGCATCCCGGCACTGGCACTGTTCCCCAATACCCAGGATGATCGTCGCAACGCCGACGGCAGCGAGGCCTGGAACCCGGACAATCTGACCGGCCAGGCCGTGCGCGCCATTCGTGATGCCGGTGTCGATATCGGGTTGATCACCGACGTGGCGCTCGACGAGTATTCCTCGGACGGCCAGGACGGGCTGGTGCGCGGCGGCGAGATCCTCAACGACGAGACCGTCGAGGCAATGGTCAAAGCCGCCTTGATGCAGGCGAGGGCAGGGGCCGACATCATCGCCCCCTCCGACATGATGGATGGCCGCGTCGCTGCCATTCGCCGCGCGCTCGATGCGGAAGGCTTCGATCAGGTCGCCATCATGGCCTATTCGGCCAAGTTCGCCTCGGTCTACTACGGGCCGTTCCGCGAAGCGGTCGGCTCGGGCAGCCGGCTGGTCGGCGACAAGCGCACCTACCAGCTCGACTATGCCAATTCCGACGAGGCGATGCGCGAAGTGGCGCAGGACATCGCCGAAGGCGCCGACATGGTGATGGTGAAACCGGGGCTGCCATATCTGGACATCGTGCAGCGCGTCAGCGACGCCTTCGACGTGCCGCTGTTCGCCTACCAGGTGTCAGGCGAGTACGCGATGATCCGCTTCGCGGCCGAAGCAGGGGCCATCAACGGCGAGGGCGCCATGCTGGAGAGCCTCGTGGCCTTCAAGCGGGCAGGGTGCGATGGCGTGCTGACCTATTTCGCCCTCGAAACGGCCCGGCTGCTCAACGCCTAGCTCGCTTCGGCAGCCACACGGCGCAGCGGACGCTTGAAGCCGATCAGGTGTCGGTAGGCGTCCCGCTGCTGCAATTCTGCGAGTGTCTCGATCGCGGGGACACCGATCGTCTTCGAGAGGTGCAGCACTCGGTCCGCCCCGACGCACAGTCCGACATGCGCGCCCCAACTGTCGGCATTGTCGTGAACGAGCACCAGGTCGAAGGGCGCCAGGCGATCAGCCACCGCGGTGTACTCGCTGTCTAGCCACAGTTCCTTCGACCGCAGGTCGGGCAGAACGAACCCGTGATGGCGGAGCACGGCGTAGACATATTGCTGGCAGTTCGCGCCGCCCTCGACCCCCAGCAGGTTGGGGGCGCCCGGGAAGTGGTCGGCATTGTAGCGCACATCTCTGAGATGGATGGGAATGGCGATGGAAGAACGGCTCAGATCAAGCATGTCGATGCCCAGGATCGTTTGCTCAGGAGGACGGGCGGCTGATCAGACTGGCGTCGCGTTCGGCCGTTGGGAAGGGGATTTTTCGTGTCGCCACTTGTGTGGGAACTCATGGTCCCCATCTTTCCCCTCATGAACCAGGGCAACACCATGAACGATCATCTTCCCGACCCGTCCAACGCGCCGGAACTGTTCGATGGCGTGTTGCTGCGCCGAGCCGCGGCGTGGCTGATCGATTGCGTGATCATCACCTTCATCACCATCGCCGCTTTGCTGGTCGGTGGCATCTTCGGCATCGTGACGCTGGGGTTGGGCCTGCTGGCCCTGCCGATCATCATCCCGGTTGCCATCCTCGGCTACTATGCCGCGACACTCGGCTCGCCGATGCGCGCCACTGTCGGCATGCAGATGATGGATATCGTGCTGACCCCGGTGCGCGGCACGCCGCTCAATGGTTGGAGCATCCTCATCCATCCCATCCTGTTCTGGGTGACGGTCTGGATCTCGTGGCCGGTCTCGATCCTCATCGCGCTGTTCACGCCGCGCCAGCAGATGCTGCACGATCTCGTGGTCGGCACCCTGATGCTGCGCCGTTCGCCGATGCAGCGCTTCTGGCGCTCGGGCGGCATGCACTCCGTCTGATCCAGCTGCGCTGATCGGGGGGGCGCCGATCGCGGTGCGCTGAGCCATGATGGGCCATTGCCGGCCCATCGGGTCGCGTCTATCTTCAGGGCATCGCTCGAAGGACGACGATGACCGATCAGACGCCCGAGAACACCCAGCTCTTCCTGACTGCGGCCATGCCGTGCCCGTATCTGCCGGGGCGTCAGGAGCGCAAGCTCTTCACGCACCTGACCGGTCGCCGGGCCGCCTCGCTCCATCACCTGTTGAGCGATAACGGCTTTCGCCGCAGCCAGAACCTGATCTACCGCCCGGCCTGCGACGGTTGCTCGGCCTGTCAGTCTGTCCGCATCGTAGCGCAGGAATTCGTGCCGTCGGCGCGCTACCGGCGCATCCGCAAGGCCAATGCCGATATCGCGGTCGAGGTCTGCCAGCCGCGCGCCACCGCGGAGCAGTTTTCGCTGTTCAAGCGCTATCTCGACGCGCGTCATGCCGGTGGCGGCATGACGCAGATGAGCTTTGTCGATTACGAGTACATGGTCGAGGATACCCCGGTGCAAACCGTGGTGGTCGAGTACCGGCTGACTTCGCACCCGCAGCGCCCGCTCATCGCGGTAGCGCTCACCGACGTGATGCCCGACGGGTTGTCGATGGTCTACAGCTTCTATGATCCGCTGCTCGACAAGCGCGGACTGGGGAACCTGCTGATACTCGACCACATCGAGCAGGTGAAGCTCGCGGCGCTGACTTATGTCTACCTGGGCTATTGGGTGAAGGATTCGCCCAAGATGGCCTACAAGGGCCAGTTCCGCCCGCTGGAGGTCCAGCGCGGCCCACTGGGGTGGCGGCGGCTCGAGTAGCGCCTCAGGATTTGCCGCGGAGCCATCGCGAGAACGCCCGAAGCTTCTGCAGCTGCGGCAGGTAGCGCATATGCAGGCGTCGGCGCAGCGTCAGCCCCACCTTGATCGGGTGATAGATGCGGTTCTTCTGGCGGAACTGCTGCGGCGCCCGGACGAAGTAGCGGAAACCCCGCGGCGGCCGATAGGCGTGGGTGGTGCCCATCGTGTGAATGTCCACATGGGTGCCGTCGTAGTGCTGGCCCCAGCGTTCGCTGGGCGTGTGCGCATCATGGCCGCCGATCTCGGCGATCGAGAACCCATCGGCCCGCGCCATCGACGGCAGCAGCATTTCGAAATGACCATGCCAGCCCGGCTGCAGCAGAGTTTGGCGATAGTGCTGCAGCAAGGGGCGCGATATGCGCGAGATCGGCATGAACACGATCAGCGGATCGGCGATCGCATAGTCGGGCTGGCGGTAGATCGGGGCGAAGAAGTAGTTCGGCTCGGCGCTCAGCGGGTGGATGCGGGTCGTCAGCAGGTCGCCTTCGTAGCTTTCCGTCGACTTGAAGAAGTCAGCCCAGTTGCCGGAATAATCGACGTCGTACTCCACCAGCCAGAACCGGTCGTAGGCGCCGAGCTTGGTGTCGAAGAAGGCGGTCATCCAGACCAGGTCGACATAGCCCCAGGGCGTAGGGCGTCCGAGAAACTCCTCATACCGGGCCGGGAAGTGCTTGGCGCTGTCGGCCATGCTGATCACGAAATCAGCACGGATGTCGTCGGGAACCTCGTCGCCACTCTGCTGGTAGGCGAGAAACACATCGAGGACTGTACCGGCCTCGCGCTTCAGCCGCGTGTAATGCTCGGCCACTTCGGGCGTCCACACGTGAGTGGTGAATACCACGCAATCGCGGGGCTTCCGCTCCGCGCCGGATAAGGTCTCGATCAAGTCGCTACGCCCTAATACTCACTCGTACACACTGACGGCCGGCGAGCAGACTAGCCGACGAACTTGTTGTTTCTTGGGAAGCCGGTCGGCGGCTGGCGACCCGCGGTGGCGCGCTCGCCCACCCACTCGGTCAGCTCACCCATCGACTTGCTATAGGTGCGCCCTGAAGAGTCGGTCCAGGTAAGGCCGACGCCGGATGGGAAAGTCTTGAGGTCCGACAGTCCGCCATCCTTGTACTTCTGCAACCGCACGCCTTTGCCGCGGCCCATTTCAGGCAGTTGCTCGAGCGGGAACACCACCATCTTGCGGTTCTCGCCGATCACCGCGAGCATGTCGCCTTCGACGGGAGCGATCAGCCGCGCTTCCTCGGTGCCCGACAGGTTGAGCACCTGCTTGCCCTTGCGGGTATTGGCAATCAGTTCGTCCTCGGCGACGACGAAGCCGTCGCCCTTGCGCGAGGCGATGACGCGCTTGCGGCCCGGCCGATAGACGAACAGATCGACCAGGTCCTGGCCTTCCTCAATATCAACCATCAGCCGCACCGGTTCGCCCTGGCTGCGGCCGCCCGGCAGCCGATCGCCCGAGAGCGTGAACACCTTGCCGCCGGTGGAGAGCAGCAGCAGCTTGTCGGTGGTCTGGGCGTGGATGAACAGCTTCAGCCGGTCGCCGGTCTTGAAGCCTTTCTCGTCGATTTCGGTGGTATGGCCACGCATCGAGCGGATCCAGCCCTTTTCGGAGAGGATTACCGTGATCGGCTCGCGCTCGATCATCTGCGTCGCCACTTCCTCGTGGTCGATGTCGATGGCCTCGGCGAAATCGGTCTTGCGGCCCCAGAGCGGGTGGCGGGTGACGCCGTCTTTCTCGAACTTGGGGTAGGCCTTCTTGAGGTCGGCGATCTGCTTGGCGATCTCGCCCCACTGCTTCTTGTCCGAAGCGATGAGGGCGTTGAGGTGCGCCTGCTCCTCGGTGAGCGTCTTGTGTTCGGTGCGCAGCTCGATTTCCTCGAGCTTGCGCAACGAGCGCAGCCGCATATTGAGGATCGCTTCGGCCTGCACGTCGCTGAGCTTGAACGTCGCCATCAGCGACGCCTTGGCGTCATCCTCCTCGCGGATGATGCGGATCACCTCATCGAGATTGAGGTAGGCGACGATGTAGCCGTCGAGCACTTCGAGCCGGCGGGCGATGTCGGCCAAGCGGTTATTGGTGCGGCGCACCAACACGTCCTTGCGATGCTCGAGCCAGGCGACGATCGCCTCCTTGAGGCTCATCACCCGCGGCACGATCCCGCGGTCGAGGACGTTCATGTTGAGCGAGATACGCTGCTCGAGGTCGCTGAGCTTGAACAACTGCTCCATCAGGATCGCCGGATCGACCGTGCCGGCGCGTGGTTCGATCACCAGCCGCACGTCGTCGGCGCTTTCGTCGCGGATATCCTTGAGCAGCGGCAGCTTCTTGTTGAGCAGCAGCTCGGCGATCTTTTCGACCAGTTTGGACTTCTGCACCCCATAGGGGATTTCGGTGACGACGATCTGGTAGACGCCGCGCCCCTTGTCCTCGCGTTCCCAGCGGGCCCGCAGGCGGAACGACCCACGGCCGGTCTCGTAAGAGTTGAGAATCGAAGCCTGGCTCTCGACCAGGATACCGCCGGTCGGGAAGTCAGGGCCGGGGATGTAGTGCATCAGGTCGGCAGTGGTCGTGGCGTCGCGCCCATTGTTGATCAGGTGCAGCGCTGCGTCGCAGATCTCGTCGACGTTGTGCGGCGGGATCGAGGTCGCCATGCCCACGGCGATGCCGGTCGAGCCGTTGGCGAGGAGATTCGGGAAGTTCGCAGGAAGCACCGAGGGTTCTTCGGTGGCGCCATCATAGGTCGGCTTGAAGTCGACCGCATTCTCGCCGATGCCCTCGAGCAGCCGCGAGGCCACTTCGGTCATCCGCGCTTCGGTATAGCGGTAGGCCGCTGCGCCGTCGCCGTCGATATTGCCGAAGTTCCCCTGGCCGTCGACCAGCGGGTAGCGCATGGCAAAATCCTGCGCCAGGCGGACCATGGCGTCGTAGATCGACTGGTCGCCGTGCGGGTGGAAGCTACCGATCACGTCGCCGACCACCTTGGCGGACTTCTTGTAGGCGCCACCGGGATCGAGCCGGAGCAGTCGCATCGCATGCAGGATGCGACGGTGCACCGGTTTCAGCCCATCGCGCGCGTCGGGCAGGGCGCGCTGGGTGATGGTCGAAAGCGCATAGGAGAGGTAGCGCTCTTCGAGCGCGTGGCGAAGGTCGACGACTTCGGTGTTTTCGCCGCCGGGCGGCAGGGTTTTGTCGTCGCTCATCGATTGGTCAGGCTCATGCGAATCATTTTCGCACTATAACGATTGCGCCGAGAACCGGGCGTGCAGCGTGGCCGCATCCCCTGAGTTCGGCTTTCGGGAAGAGGCAGCGGCGAGGTTGCGCCCGTCTCGACTTGCGCTACGATCCGTCCATGCTACGGCTGATCCTCGTTCGCCACGCCAAATCCGCCTGGGATGATCCCGGGCTCAGCGATTTCGAGCGACCGCTGGCGCTTCGTGGCATTGCTGCTGCGGCATGGATCGGTGAGACCCTGGCCACGCAGGGCTGGCTGCCGGATCGCATCGTCTGTTCCACCTCGCGCCGCACTCGGGAAACACTGGAACTGGCGCTGGCCCGGCTGCAGGCCAACCCGCCGAGCCTCGATCTGATCTGGTCCGATGCGGTCTACGACCGTCGCGACCACGACTATCTCAAGCTGATCGCCGAGCAGGGCGGTGACGCCAAGGCAATGATGGTGGTGGGACACAACAGTGCGACAGAACAAACGGCGCTGCTGCTGACGGCCGGCAATGAATCTCCGGCAAACTTCCCGACGGGCGGCATCGCGGTTATCGACTGCGATATTTCGGGCTGGATGGAGCTGGCGCCGCGGTGCGGACGCCTGGCGCATTTCCTGCGCCCGCCCAAAGGCTAGACCGAGGCGCCGCAAAAGGCGCCTCGGCAGCTGCAATCAAAGGTTGCAGCGGTGATAGCGCCCGTCATAGCCGAGGAACATGTCGGTTTCGGCGTTGTACGACCGATACCGCGCCTCGCAGGCGGCGACGTGGCCGTCGTAACGGTCGTAGCGGTCGCCGTTGCGGTCCATGCTGCCGACGATCGCAGCCCCTACCGCAAAGCCGAAGATGCCCGCGGCGACGCTGCCCAGGTTCGGCTGGTTCCAGCGATACCAGTTGCGGTAGTCGTTCTTGCCCCAGCGGTTGTGGTTGCGTCGCCAGTCGTCGCAGCCGCGCCAGTTAGGATGATCGAGGCAGCGTTCGGAAACGTAGCGCTGCTGCGCACCGATACTGATGTTGACCGAGGCGGCACTGGCAGGTGCGGGGATCATCATGATGCCGGCGAGACCGGTGGCAACGATGGCGGAAGCGAGCTTGTGCATGTAAGGACTCCTAGTCTTCTTGTTAAGCCGACGCTTGCCCACACAACGCGGTGGCTCCGGCATAGTTGCCGCAGCCTGCGGGCAGGGGCTTTCACAGCTCCGGCAACTCTGCGATAAGGAGCCGTTCGCGCGACTGGCGAGATCAGATGGGGCACCATCGGGGAACGCGAACGAGCACTTGCCGCTCGCCTGGGCACCCCTCGAAACCGCATGGGAGCCCGCATGACCCGGACCATCCACAGACTCTGCCAGGCTGTCGTCAGCTTGGAATCGCTTGCGCCAGCGTGCTACACGCACGCCAGCCGAAACCCCAATCCTTCTGCCTCGGGAGACGCCAGATGAGCGCCGCCACATCCCTTCCGCTCTTTCCGCGCTTTTTCACCAATACGCTGGCTGAAACCGATCCCGAGATCGCCGAAGCCATCAAGCTGGAGCTTGGTCGGCAGCAGCACGAAATCGAGCTGATCGCATCCGAAAACATCGTGTCCAAAGCCGTGCTCGAGGCCCAGGGCTCGATCATGACCAACAAGTATGCCGAGGGGTACCCGGGTAAGCGCTATTATGGCGGCTGCCAGTACGTCGATATCGCCGAGAACCTGGCGATCGAGCGGGCCAAGCAACTGTTTGGCGCCAATTTTGCCAACGTCCAGCCGAACTCCGGCTCGCAGATGAACCAGGCGGTGTTCCTGGCCCTGCTCGAGCCAGGCGACACCTTCATGGGCCTCGACCTCAATTCGGGCGGTCATCTGACACATGGCTCGCCGGTCAACATGAGCGGCAAGTGGTTCAAGGTCGTCTCCTACGGCGTGCGCCAGGACGATCACCTGCTCGACATGGACGAAGTGGCTCGTAAGGCCCGCGAGCACAAGCCCAAGCTGATCCTCGCCGGCGGCACGGCCTATTCCCGCGTCTGGGACTGGGCTCGGTTCCGCGAGATTGCCGACGAAGTCGGCGCTTACCTGATGGTCGACATGGCCCACATTGCCGGTCTCGTCGCCGGCGGCGTGCATCCCTCGCCGGTGCCGCATGCGCATGTCACGACCACCACCACGCACAAGTCGCTCCGTGGTCCGCGTGGCGGCATGATCCTCTCGAACGACGAGGCGATCGCCAAGAAGATCAACTCGGCGGTGTTCCCCGGCCTGCAGGGCGGTCCGCTGATGCACGTCATCGCCGCCAAGGCCGTCGCGTTCAAGGAAGCCTTGCAGCCTGAGTTCAAGGCCTATGCCCGCCAGGTGGTGGCCAATGCCCGCACCCTCGCCGCGACGTTGATCGAGAACGGGCTGGACGTGGTTTCGGGTGGCACCGACAACCACCTGATGCTGGTCGACCTGCGCAAGAAGAACGCCACCGGAAAGCGGGCGGAAGCCGGCCTCGGTCGCGCCTACATCACCTGCAACAAGAACGGCATCCCGTTCGATCCGGAAAAGCCGTTCGTCACTTCGGGCGTCCGTCTCGGCACCCCGGCGGCGACCAGCCGTGGCTTCGGTGAGGCAGAGTTCCGCGAGATCGGCAAGCTGATCGTCGAGGTACTGGACGGCCTGCGTGAAGCCAATTCCGACGACGGCAACGCCGCGGTGGAAGCGGCAGTGCGCGACAAGGTCATGGCGTTGACCTCGCGCTTCCCGATCTACGCCGACTGAGCATAGCTTCGCCTTTGCGAAGCCTTCCTGGAGCCTACCGATGCGCTGCCCCTATTGCGGAAATGACGATACGCAGGTCAAGGACAGCCGGCCGACCGAGGACTCCAACGCCATCCGCCGCCGCAGGATCTGCAATGCCTGCGGCGGCCGTTTCACCACCTTCGAGCGCGTGCAGCTGCGCGAGTTGCTGGTGGTCAAGAAATCCGGACGCAAGGTGCCGTTCGATCGCGACAAGCTGGCCCGCTCGGTGGGCACGGCGCTGAGGAAGCGCGATGTCGAACCTGAGCGGGTCGAGCGCATGATCTCGGGCGTGGTCCGCCAGCTCGAAAGCCTCGGCGACGTCGAGGTGACCTCCGATCAAATCGGCGAGTTCGTCATGGAAGGGCTGAAGGGCCTCGACGATGTGGCGTTCGTGCGCTTTGCTTCGGTTTACAAGAACTTCTCTACCCCGGATGACTTTCGCTCGTTCCTCACCGAACTGGGCGACGACGAGCGACTGAAGCCGAACCGCGACGATTGAGATTGCGGTTCGTGCGCCCCCCGGCTAAGCCAAGGGCCAGACCATTGCGCGCTTGAGCGCGCACAACAGAATGACTTTCCAGATATGGCCCAGCCCAAGCCGCGTGATCCCACAACGCCGCGAACCGCCAACCAGCGCGGCGCGGCCCGCCTTGCCGCCGTTCAGGCTCTCTACCAGATGGATGTCGGCCGCCAGACGCTCGAGGACACGCTCAGCCAGTTCAGCGCCATCCATGTCGGCCGCGAGGTCGAAGGCGAGGAGTACCTGCCGGCCGACGCCGACTTCTTCCGCCAGATCGTCACCGGCGTGATCAAGGCGCAACTGCAGATCGACCCGGCGGTCGATAACGCGCTGGTGGATGACTGGCCGATGCCGCGCATCGACGCCACGCTCCGCGCCATCCTCAGGGCGGCGACGTTCGAACTGCTGCGGCGCAAGGATATCCCGGCGCGCGTGGTCATCACCGAATATGTCGACGTCGCCAAGGCGTTCTACGAGGACGATGCACCCAAGATGGTCAACGCCGTGCTCGACGGTGTAGCCCGCGCGGCCGGCCGCGACGACGATGCGGTGAAGGCCAGGTAGTCAGCATGGATGAGCGCGCCCCCAGTGTCGGCTCGCCGCTCCGCAATATCGGGCTGCTGGCCGTAGCCCAGGCGATCCTCGGCTCCAACCAGGCGATCATCATGTCGATCGCCTCTTTAACTGCCGCGACCATGGTGGCGGACAAGGGCTTTGCCACCGTCCCCGTTACCCTGATGATCATCGGTACCGCGCTTGCCACTGGCCCCGCGGCGCTGCTGATCCATTCGCTGGGGCGGCGCGAGGGGCTGATGCTCGGCGCCGCGATCGCCATTCCGGCCGGGATCATCGCCGCGCTCGCCGCCTGGCTCGATCAGTTCTGGCTGTTCTGTCTGGCCCTCGCGGTGTTCGGCATCCCGGCGGCCTTCGCCAACCAGTATCGCTTCGCGGCGGCGGACAGCGTGCCTGCCAACCTCAAGTCGCGCGCCATTTCCTGGGTACTGTTCGGAGGGGTGGTCGCGGGCTTTCTTGGTCCGCAGGTCGCCGCCCACACCAAGGGCTGGATCCCCGGGCATGAATTCGCCGCCACTTACCTGGTCATGGGCCTGTTGGCGCTGGTGGCCATCGCGGTGATCAGCCGTACCCGCCTCGCGCCCACGGTAAAGCGCGCGGAAGATCGTAAGGCTGGTCGTCCGTTGGCAGTGCTGCTGCGCGACACCAGCATCTGGGTGCCGATGGTGGTTGCGGCCATCAGCTATTCCCTGATGGTGCTGGTGATGGTCGCTGCACCGTTGGCCATGGTCTATGTCTGCGGCCACACCACCGAAGAGGCGGCCTTCGCCATCCAGTGGCATATCGTGGCCATGTTCGCCCCGAGTTTCGTCACCGGCGCCGTCATCCAGCGCATCGGTGCGAAGCTGACGGCGGCAATCGGGCTGCTGCTGATCCTCTTCGCGGCCGGGGTAAACCTCCACGGCATCACCACCATGCACTTCAACATTTCGCTGGTCCTGCTTGGTGTTGGCTGGAACTTCGGATTCATCGCCGCAACCGCCATGCTCTCTGCCGCCTATCGGCCGGAAGAGGCAGCCAAGGTACAGGCCGCCAATGAGCAGGTGGTGTTCGGAGTCATGGCGGTCGCCTCGATCGCCTCGGGGCTGCTGCTGCAACTGATCGGCTGGGAAGCCATCAATCTGTTGGCGATTCCGGTCGCAGCGGCGGCAATCCTGGCGTTGGCCTGGGTCAGCTTTCGGCCGGGCAGGACGCAGGGACAGCCGGGCTAGGGTCGAACAGGCCACAGCCTCCGGCTGTCATCCCGGCGGACGCCCATATGCGCTAAGTTAGGTGCTGCGCCTGCCCAGTTGATGGACCGGCGCGGCTGATGCCTGATCTGGCCGCCCGAGCAGTGGGTCCCGGCTTTCGCCGGGATGACGGCCGGTGGAATTGGCTAGGTTGAGATCGCCCTCAGATCGACGAAATGATCGACTCGAGGAACGTGCGATCCTGGCCGTAGGACGGGGTGCGGCGGCTCTCGATCGAGAAGCTCTTGCCGTCCTTGACGCCCAGGCGCTCGGTATCGACCACCTTGTTCTTCTTGTCGAAGTAGACGACGAGCAGGGTGCGCTCCTTGCTCAGCTCCATGCCGAAGGCGGTCTGCTGCACCTTTTCGCCCAGATAGTACCAGGCGGTCTCGGTAGCGAAGGAGTTGGTGACCTGCGGCGAGCCCAGCACGGCGGTAACCAGCGCGGCGCTCTGGCCAACGCGAATCTGCGCCACTGCATCTTCCGAAATCTCGTAGCCGCGGGCTTTCGACTGCGTCAGGCTCATGCCGCTGCCGCAGGCGGCGAGCGACAGGCTGACGAGCACGGCGGCGGTCATCGGGAGGAGGCGGTTAGTGACGGTGCGCAAAGGCATCAATTTGACTTTCCCGATCGCTGTCTACTATTAGCACGGCCTTGGCCGGCCGGGCACTGTGTAGCTGTCAAAGGCGCCCGCTGGCAAGCTCGCTTGAGTCCTTGCCCGAACCCTTCCACACCGGCAGCACCTTGTCCCGCAAAACCGCGGAGCGCGACTGATGATATTGAACTTGTTCAGGAAAAACCCGTCCTCCGACGCTGTTTATGCCGTCTATACAGCCATTGTGGCGCAATCCCGGCAGCCCGTCTTCTATGCCGACTGGGGCATTCCCGACACGGTCACCGGCCGCTTCGACATGATCTCGCTGCACCTTTCGCTGTTGTTCCGGCGCCTGAGAGTCGAAAAACAGGCGGGCCACGAGTTCAGCCAGGCGCTGTTCGACCTGTTCTTCAAGGATATGGACCGCTCGCTGCGCGAGTTGGGGGCGGGGGACATGGCCGTGCCCAAGAAGGTCCGCAAGATGAGCGAGATCTTCTACGGGCTGATGACCAGCCTCAACGAGGCCATGGACCGTGACGACCGTCCGGGCGTCGAGGCCGTGCTGCGCCGCAACGTTTATCCCGAGGCCGAGTCGGGGCATGCGCCGCAACTCGCCACCTACCTCTTCGCCCAGTACGACAAGCTCGCCGGCCAGTCGCTGGCCGACATTGCCGGGGGGCGCCTCGAACTGGCGGCCGCGGCATGAGCACCGAATTGTTCCGCATCCCCGACGCGAGCATCCGGCTCGATTCGATGCCGACCGCCGGACGCGACCTGGTACTGACGGTGGGCGCGACCGATCGCCTGGCGATCGCCGAGCAACTCGGTATCACCGCGGTCGAAAAGCTCGAGGTGAAGCTGCACGCCGTGCGCTTCAAGGGCGGCATGCGCGTCACGGGCCGGCTGGTCGCCACCACGGTGCAGCCGAGTGTCGTATCGCTGGAGCCGGTCGTTCAGGAGATCGCCGAGCCGATCGAGCGGGTGTTCCTGCCGGGCGGCGAGAAGGCCTATGCCGGGCCGGCCGACGCGGAAATCTTCGTCGACCTTGACGGCGAGGACGTGCCGGACCATTTCGAGGGCAACGAGGCCGACCTGTCGGCGCTGATTGTCGAAACCCTGGCGCTGGCGCTCGATCCTTATCCGCGCCGGCCGGGCGAAACCCTGGGCGCCTTGCGCGATGACGGTGATACCGAGAGCGATTTGCCCTTCGCCGGCCTCAAAATCCTCAAGACTCCCGAGGACAAGAGCTAGGACCCCGCCACATCCGGGTGATATCTTGTTTGGGGTAAGCGTTTGAGTATGTTGAAACCCGTCTCCGTCAGGGGACGCTGGACCGGGCGGCGATGAGCGATTCCATCCGTATCTCCGTTGACGCCATGGGCGGCGACAAAGGCCCGCGTGTGGCCGTCGAAGGCGCGCGTCTGTTCTGGCGCGAGCGCAAGAACTCCAGCTTCATCTTTCACGGCCGCGAAGCTGAGCTGAAGCCGCTGCTGGACGAGTTCCCCGACCTCAAGAAGGTGTCGCGCATCGTCAACGCCGACGTGGTCATCTCGATGGAAGAAAAGCCGTCGCAAGCGCTGCGCAAGGGGCGCGGCACCTCCTCGATGTGGGCGGCGATCCAGTCGGTGAAGGATGGTGAGGCCGACGTGGCGATCTCCGGCGGCAATACCGGCGCGCTGATGGCGATGGCCACCTTCTGCTTGCGGCCGATCGAAGGCATTTCCCGCCCGGCCATTGCGGCGCTGTGGCCGACCCTGCGTACCGATATCATCGTGCTCGATGTCGGCGCCACGGTCGGCGGCGACGCCAAGCAGCTGACCGATTTTTCGATTCTCGGCGCCGCCCTGGCGCGGGCGCTGTTCGACCAGGAACTGCCCACCGTCGGCCTGCTCAATGTCGGCACCGAGGAGATGAAGGGCCATGACGAGGTGAAGGAAGCGGCGCGCATCCTGCAGGCAGCGAGCGGCGAGGGCTTCATTTATCACGGCTTCGTCGAGGGCGACGACATCGGCAAGGGCACCGTCGACGTGGTGGTCACCGAAGGCTTTGCCGGCAATATCGCGCTGAAGACAGCCGAGGGCACGGCGCGTCAGGTTGGTGCCTATATCCGCAATGCGCTGAAGGCCGATATCATCTCGATGCTGGGCGCCGCCATTGCCGGACAGGCGCTGCAGGCGCTGCGGAGGAAGCTCGATCCGCGCAACATCAATGGCGGCGTGTTCCTCGGGCTCAACGGCGTCGTCATCAAATCGCATGGCGGCACCGACGAGGTCGGCTTCAAGGGCGCGTTGAGTCTGGCCTATGAAATGGCCCGCAGCCGCGTCATGGACAAGATCGGCGAAGGCATGCGCCGCTTCCCCACCCTCAGCGTGGCGTCTCCTGCCGAGGCGGCGCCCGCTCCTGCAACCGAGGCGAAATCCGCGTGACCGACAAGAAATCCATCATCCGCAGTGTCGGTTCGTACCTGCCGGCGCGAGTGGTGACCAATGACGAGCTGGCCAAGACCGTCGATACGTCTGACGAGTGGATCCAGCAGCGCACCGGCATCAAGCAGCGCTACATTGCCGCCGAGGGCGAGAACACTTCCGATCTGGCCGCTGCCGCCGGCCGCAAGGCGATGGAGAACGCTGGCCTCACCATCGATGATATCGACCTGATCGTCGTCGCGACGACGACGCCGGACATGACCTTTCCGGCGACGGCGGCGGTGGTGCAGCAGAAGCTCGGCATGCACCATGGTGCGGCCTTCGATATCCAGGCGGTCTGCTCGGGCTTCGTCTATGCCGTCGCCACGGCCGACTCATATCTGAAGAACGGGCTGGCAAAGCGCGCGCTGGTGATCGGCGCCGAGACCGCTTCGCGCATCCTCGACTGGAACGACCGCACCACCTGCGTGCTGTTTGGCGATGGGGCAGGGGCGGTGGTGATGGAACTGGGCAAGGCTGGCGAAGAACGGGGCGTGCTCGCCACCTCGCTGCGCTCCGACGGCCACCACTGGAACAAGCTCTACACCGATGGCGGCCCCAGTTCGACGCAGTCGATGGGCCACATCCGAATGGAGGGCAAGGAAGTCTTCAAACACGCCGTCGGCATGATCACCGACGTGGTCTACAAGGTGCTTGAGGACACCGGCCACACCATCGACGATCTCGACTGGTTCGTGCCGCACCAGGCCAATAAGCGCATCATCGACGGCGCTGGCGTAAAGCTTGGCCTGCCGCCCGAAAAGGTGGTGGTGACCGTCGACCGCCACGCCAACACCTCAGCCGCTTCCGTGCCGCTGGCGCTGCACACCGCCGTTGCTGATGGCCGCATCAAGCGCGGCGATCTGGTGATGATCGAAGCCATGGGTGGCGGTTTCACCTGGGGCGCTTCACTGATCCGCTGGTAGAGCGGCAGAACCAGACCCCGGCCGCCGAGCTCGGAGGCCGGCCGCCCGGATGCCGTCGGGTGCGGTAAACGGGACGGTTCGCTGGCCTAATGCCTTTGATTGGTAAGCCAGATTGCCAGTGGCGTGACAGCGCGTTAATCTTTCCCACAAATCCGTGGGTGGGGGCGCCTGACGGGCACCTGTATCCAGCTGGGTAAAGAACGGAGGGGCGGCATATGACGCAGAGAACGGTCACGCGAGCCGACTTGGCGGAGGCAGTCTACGAAGCGGTGGGCTTGTCCCGCACCGAGTCGGCCGAACTGGTGGAGCGAGTGCTCGACCTCATCGGCGACGCGCTGGTGGAGGGCCACAACGTAAAACTCTCCTCATTTGGCTCGTTCCAGGTGCGCTCCAAGAACGAGCGCATCGGCCGCAATCCCAAGACCGGCGAGGAAGTGCCGATCCTGCCGCGGCAGGTTCTGGTGTTCAAACCCAGCAACGTGTTGAAATCCAAGATCAACAAATCTATGGTCCGGTCTGGAAAATAAGACTCTTTCCGGGCGGGTGAGTCCTTTTGGACAAGTCTCCAGACGCGTTTCGCACCATATCCGAGGCAGCCGACGAGCTGGACCTGCCGCAGCATGTGCTGCGCTTTTGGGAAACGCGCTTTTCCACCATCAAGCCGCTGAAGCGGGGCGGCGGCCGACGCTATTACCGGCCCGAAGACGTGCTGTTGCTCAAGGGCATCCGGCACCTGCTCTACGACCAGGGCTTCACCATCAAGGGTGTGCAGCGGATCCTCAAGGATCAGGGTATTCGCTATGTCATCGGCATCGGCGAAGGCCGGCCGGTCGAGGCGCTCGAGCGCCTGCCTGCCGACACTGAGCCGGAGGAAGATCTCGCCGCCGAGTCGGCCGTGCTCCCCGACGAGGATATGACCGACGCTCCGCCGGCGCCCTCTCGTCTGAAGCTGCCGAGCTTCAAGCCCAAGCCGGCCGGTCTCACCTCCGCCGATCGCGACAAGCTGTCGGACGTGTTGCGTGAACTGCTCGACTGCAAGCGGCTGCTGGAGCGGGCGCGCGAGGGCTGAGGACCTTACTTCCGGGATCGGACATGAAGGGCACCTAGTGCCCGGTTCGCATTCGGCAGTCAGGACGGCTTTGCCGTGTTCGGCCTACGACTCAGTCCCTTCCGTTTGGCCCGGATCGAGCACGCCGAACGACTGCGACGACCCATTGCCGCTGCTTGGCACCGCTCCATCGACGGCAAGTCCACGCCGCAGCAGTTCGCGGACTGCCGCAGCCCGGCTCGGCATGCGGTTGGCAAAGCGGAAGTCGTCGAGAGCGCGTAGCTCGTCGGCTTCAAGCATGATCTGCAGCCGCTCACCGCGGACTAAGTCGTTGCCCTTGTAGGTTTTCTCTGACATCGCGAAGCATG
This sequence comes from Devosia sp., assembly GCF_035944845.1. Lineage (GTDB taxonomy): Bacteria > Pseudomonadota > Alphaproteobacteria > Rhizobiales > Devosiaceae > Devosia_A. Next base: position 28,269 of record NZ_DASZAW010000083.1, read on the forward strand.
AAATGGTTGCGTTACTCATTCAACTCATTAAACGCAAAATGGTTGCACGCAAGCGGGGTACTCATTCGCAATAAGCCGCTGCAAAGCGGCAACGCGCTAACTCCCTTTTTCCTCGATTTGCCGGCCCCGGGGGCGCATGTGAAAAGGGAAGGAGACAGCGAGTGCTATTGAACACGCAATCGGATGGTTCGAGTTTTGGAACGGTGCTGATCGTCGAAGACGAGGTCATGGTCTCGATCATGATCGAGGATTTCCTGCTCGACCTCGGCGCATCCGAAGTCATCACCTGCACCAGCCCAAACGAGGCCGAAGCCACGATCGGCAAACGTGCGATCAATTGCGCCATTCTCGATGTCAAAATCGGTGGCGCCGACAGCTTCGGGTTGGCCGACGCGCTGACCCATCGGGATGTGCCGTTCTTCTTTGCGACAGCTTCCGGGCCCGAGGCCATAGCGGAACGACACCGCCATCGGCCGATTCTCGCAAAGCCGTTCTCGAACGCACAACTGCTGGAATTTCTGCACGCGACGATGTCGGGGCAGGGCAGGGATTGCTAGCGCGCTGTCCGCCGCGAACCACGAGAACTCGAACAAAAAAGGGGGCCGGATGGCCCCCTTCAGTTTTGCCAACTCGGCCGTCAGCCCCGCTTCGGGATCTGCACGTCCTTGAGCATGATGGTGAAGATCATCGCCAGCACATATACTGCGGCCAAGAACAGGAACAGCGTGTTGAACCCGGCGGTGTAGTGGCTGAGCACCACCTCGCGCGTCGCCTCCGGCAGGCCGGCTGCGATGTGCGGGCTGAGGGCGGTGAGCCCGCCGGGCACAGCCGCCGCGACATCGGCCGGGAGCAGTGCGTTCTGCTGTGTCAGCGCCCAGGTCATCACGGCGCCGTTTACGGCCAGCCCCAACGAGGCGCCGATGGTGCGAGCCTGGGTGATGAGGCCGGTGGCGGCGCCGATATCCTGCAGCGGTGCGGCTGCCTGGATGGCGACCATCAGCACCTGGAACTGCAGGCCCATCGAGATGCCGAACACCGCCATCAGCAGCGCCATGATCCACACGGGCGTGTGCGCATCGACGAAGGTGTAGCCCACCATCAGCAGGGCGCCGACCGCCATCGCGGCCACCGGCATCCACTTGTAGCGGCCAGTAGCTGCAATGATTCGGCCGGCCAGCATCGAAACGATCATCGAGGTCGCCGAAGCCGGCAGGAACAGGAAGCCGACTTCGGCTGGGCCGAACCCGGTGATCACCTGGAAGTAGAGCGCAAAGTAGAAGAACTGGCCCAGGGTTACGACGCCCGCGAGCAGCGAGACCAGCGTCACGATGGTGATCGTGTGGTTCTGGAACAGCCGTAACGGTACGATTGGCTCGGCGGCGCGACGCTCGGTCACGACGAACCAGATGGCCGCGCCGATGCCGATGACGGGCAGGGCGAAGGTAAGCAGATCCGGGCCGGTCGGGTCGATCACATGGTCGCCCCAATAGACGATGGCGGTGGTTGCGACGGCAAGGAGCACGCCGCCCATATAGTCGACCTTGTGCTGCTTCTCGACGAACTTCGAGCGCATGGCGACGAAGATCAATGCGAGGACGACGATGCCGACCGGCAGGTTGACGAGGAACACCCAACGCCAGCCGAACAGGCTGGTGATGTAGCCGCCGGCGACCGGACCGAGGATCGAGCTCAGCGCGAACACCGCCGACGAGTAGCCTTGGTACTTGGCGCGATCGCGCGGGCCGAACAGTTCGCCGATCATGGCGAAGGCCGACACCATCAGCCCGCCGCCGCCAATGCCCTGCAGCACGCGGGCCGCGATCAGCGATTCCATCGACCACGCGAGGCCGCAGGCGGCCGAGCCGATGAGGAACAGCACGATCGCTGTCATCACCACGTTCTTGCGGCCATACATGTCGCCGAGCTTGCCGTAGAACGGCGCCACCGCGGCGGTCGAGAGCAGGTAGGCCGAGCCGACCCAGCCGAACAGGTGCAGGTTACCGAGCTCGCCCGCAATGGTGGGGAGTGCGGTGACGACGATCTGCATGTCGAGCGTCGCCATGAACATCGCGATCAATGCGCCGAAATAAACGAGCAGCGTCGCCCGGTCGGGGCGCGACGGCGCCTCGGCGACCGGCGCGGAGCCGGAAATGGGGGATGAGTCAACAGTCATGAATGCCTCCGAAACTCGGAGCGGGTTATGTGCCTCGGGCAAAAGCATGTCAACGACAATTATGTGACAGGCGCATATAATTGACCAGGGCATGCATTCATGCTACCGCGACTTCCATGAGCAGCAGCAAGAGCGGCACCGGCCGCGGACCCTTTCCCGATCTTCCGACCATCTGCCAGACGCGCGGCGATCGCGAGATGGTGGAATTGGCGGAGCAGGCCGGGTTGTCGCCCAATGCAGCGGAGGCCGTCGCCAGCATCGATGCAGTGATGCACAAGGTTCGCCGCTCCATCCAGCGGCGGGATTTCGGCCGCCAGGTGATGGCCCAGATGGACCCCAGCCTCGATGTCAGCCATCTCGATGCAATCAGCGCCATCGCCCATAAGGGGGAAGAGATTACCGAGGTAACCGTCGGCCTCGTGGCCGAGCGACTGGCCATCGATCCTTCGCGCGCCAGCCGCGTAACCTCGGACCTGGTGGAGCGCGGTTATGCCCGTCGCGTTGCCTCGCAGCAGGATGCGCGGCGGATCTGTCTCGAACTAACCGGCAAGGGCAACAGTTTCGTCGAAGCGGTGCGGCGCAACAAAGTGCAGATCTTTACGCGGGCGCTGGCGCAGTGGAACGAGCATGAGCTGATGGTGTTTGCATCGCTGTTCGAGCGCTTCTCCAACTGGGCGACCGACGAGAACGGCGCGGCGCGTTCGGCCGAGAACATCCGTCGCCTGCTCGACGAGGCAGAGGCGACCCCGAAGGAAGTCGCGGACGCCAAGTAGCGGCTGGACGTGCGCCCCGCGCCGCCGTAACCCTTCCCCATGTCCAAGACCACCGCAGCCACGCTCGCGCTGACCAAGGCCGGCGTCGCGTTCAACCACTTCCCCTACGACTATGATCCGGATGCGCCGCGCACTGGGCTGCAGGCGGCCCAGGCCCTCGGCAAGGCCCCCGAGCAGGTGTTCAAGACCCTGATGGCGGAGGTCGACGGCAAGCCGGTCTGCGTCGTCGTGCCGTCCGATTCCGAAGTGAGCATGAAGAAGCTCGCCGCCGCTTTCGGCGGCAAATCGGCAAATATGATGAAGCCGGCAGACGCCGAGCGTCTTACCGGCTTCAAGGTCGGCGGCATCAGCCCGTTCGGGCAGCGGAAAAAGGTTCCGACCGCCATCGACGAAACCGCCGAGCTGTTCGATGAAGTGCTGATCAATGGCGGCCAGCGCGGCCTGTTGGTCGGCCTCAGGCCGGCCGATGCTGCCAAGGCGACAGAGGCGAAGCTGGTTGATCTCGCCGCCTAGCCGCGCGGCGCTCTAGAACACCGCCAGGTACTTCAGCAGCGAAACGATGCCGATGATGATCACCACGATCTGGATGATCTGCTTGACTCGTGCATCGACCGGCAGGCGCTGCACCAGCCAGAGGATCAGTACGACGACGAGGAAGGTAATGAGGATTCCGATGAGGACGGACATCTGAAGTCTCCGTGACGCTGCGGAAATGCAGGTGCCTGTTCAACGCGCAGATCGGGGATTCGTGGCACAAGGCACGAAAACTTCGCGTCAAATCCGAATGTTGGTCGGTCCCGCGGAACCCGCGCGCGGTGCCGTCAGTTGCATGGCGATGACCAATCCCGCCGACCTCATTGCGCCGCGTGGCCTCAACTTCGGACCGCTGGGAGCCAACTGGGTACACCTGTGCATCGACATGCAGCGCATGTTCGCCGAGAAGACCGAATGGCATGCACCCTGGATGGAGCAGGTGATGCCTCACGTGGTGCGCCTCGTGGAAATGCGGCCGGAGCGCACGGTGTTCACCCGCTTTATCCCTCCTCGTTCGGCAGATGAGGTCGGCGGCACCTGGCACCGCTACTACCAGCGCTGGGTCTCAATGACCCGCGAGCGGCTCGATCCGGGGCTGCTCGAACTCGTTCCGGCGCTGGCACGCCACGTGCCGCCCGCCCGGGTGCTCGACAAGCCGATCTATAGCCCCTGGCTCGGCAGCCGGCTGCACGGCGAACTGCTGGCGGCCGGCGTCGACACGGTGGTGATCTCCGGCGCCGAAACCGAGGTCTGCGTCATGGCCGCCGTCATCGGCGCCATCGACCTGGGGTACCGGGTGATCATCGCGACCGATGCCATCTGCTCGTCAGCCGATTCGACCCACGACGCCATGGAGCATGTCTATGACAGCCGCTTCGGCATGCAGGTCGAGACGGCAGAGGTGGGCGAGATTGTGGAGGCAGGGAGGCCATAGGATGGTTTTCCACGCTGGTCATTGCGTCGCTAACCACTCGTTAAGCCGTTGGGTCAAATGCCATTGATCGGCGCTGCCGGGTGGTGAAGCTCAGCGCGCTGCACTTGCGCAGCCGCTGCTCTCATCGTTGACCCATCATGACCACCGCCGACCGCCTCGACGGGGCAGGGCCTTTGCGTCCTGTCCAACCGCATCCTGAGATCATTGTTCATGGTACGGCCCGCACCCATAACCGCATCACCCGCGGCCGCATCGCCATCGTCGCGGCGCTGCTGGTGGCGGGGTTCCTGCTGATCGGTGCGCGCCTTGTGCAACTGGGGCAGGAGCGGGTCGACGACGCCATCGAGGGGGTGACGCGCGACGTCATTCAGGCATCCCGTCCGCCGATCGTCGATCGCAACGGCATCGCCATCGCCATCGATATCCGCGTGCCCTCGCTCTATGCCGAGCCGCGCCGCATTGTCGATGTGGCGAACACGGTCGCCCAGCTGCGCACCGTGCTACCCGACCTCGATGAGAGCTGGCTGCGCGCGCGCCTCTCCGGGGACAAGGGCTTCGTCTGGCTCAAGCGAGAACTGACGCCAGCCATCGAGAACGCAGTGATGGCGCTCGGGCTGCCGGGAATCGATTTCATCGAGGAGAGCAAGCGCTTTTACCCCGCAGGATCGGAGCTCGCGCACGTCATCGGCAGCGTCAACATCGACAACCAGGGCATCGCCGGAACCGAGCTGGCGATCGACCGCGACGACCTCGCCGTGCTGCAGGATGTGGGCCTGGCGCGCGGTGCCGAACTCAAGCCCCGAATGCTGTCGATCGACAGCCGGGTGCAGTACGTGATGCGCAGCGAGTTGCTCGCCGCGCTCGCCCGCTTCCGCGCCATTGCTGCCGCCGGGGCGATCCTCGACATCCGCACTGGGGAGGTGATCAGCATGGTCTCGCTGCCCGATTTCGACCCCAACGAGCCTGCAACGGCATTGCGGCCAGATCGCTTCAACCGCATCACCAACGGCACGTTCGAGCTCGGCTCGACCTTCAAGACCATTACGATCGCCGCCGCGCTGGACAGCGGTGCCGTCGCCATCGACGATATGATCGATGCGCGCGAAGGAGTGCGTTTCGGCCGCTTCCTGCTCGATCACGGCCGGCATGAGATCATGTCGGTCTCCGATGTGTTCCGCTACTCCGACAATATCGGCACCATCCGCATCATGGAGCGGATGGGTAAGGACCGGCTGCGGGCGTTCCTCGGCACCGCCGGGTTCGACCAGCGTTCGGCCATCGAGCTGCCTGAGCGCGCCGCCCCGCGCGTGCCCGAGAGCTTCTCCGATGTCGGCGCCGCCACCGCCTCCTATGGCTATGGCTTTGCCGCCACTCCCATGCACATGCTTACGGCGGTTGCCGCGCTGATGAACAAAGGCAGGCTGGTGCCGCCCACGCTGTTTCGCCGCAGTGAGGTCGAGGCCGAGCAACTCGCCCGCCCGATCGTCAGCGAAAAGACCAGCGAGGAGATGCGGTACCTGTTCCGGATGAACGCGCTGCTGGGCTCGGGCCGCAACATGGATGCCGAGGCCATCGGGTACCGAACCGGCGGCAAGACCGGCACAGCCGAGAAGACCATCGATGGGCGTTACTCGAAGACCAAGAACGTCACCGTATTCACCTCCGCCTTCCCGATGGAAGATCCGCGCTACGCCATGCTGGTGATGCTGGATGAGGCCCAGGCCGAAAACGCCCGCTCGACCCGCGAGGCCGGCTGGAACGTTGCCGTAGTCAGCGGCCGGATCATCCAGCGCATCGCGCCCATGCTGGGGATTCTGCCGAGCACGGCCGCCGGTATCGACGGCCCGTTGATGCGGATCGGCGCCCCCACCGCCCCAGCGCCGGCGCTGTAGTGGATTGGGGGTTTGAGGTGCTTCGTTCAGCTTGCCGCGAAAAAGCCGCTTGCCTCAAAACGCTGGTTTGGGTAGGGCATCCGCAGTCGGGGTGTAGCGCAGCCTGGTAGCGCATTTGTCTGGGGGACAAAGGGTCGTCGGTTCAAATCCGGCCACTCCGACCATTTCTTCCAAAGCCTAAAGGATAGCGGATTGGATATTGCCCCCAGCGATCCGCTCCCGGAGGAACTGTCGCTGGTTGCCGGCAGCCTCGAGCGCTGGCCGGCCGCCGCAGGCGGTACGCCGGTTCTGATCAACCTCTCCGAGAATCACACCTTCCGCGTCGATGGCGCCGCTGGCGCGCGCCATGTGCTGCGGCTGCACCGGCCGCGCTACCAATCGAGGACGGCGATCGGCAGCGAACTGGCCTGGCTCGAGGCGATCACCGACGATACCGAGATCCCGGTGCCCCGGCCGGTCCCCGGCGCCGATGGCGAGATCGTGCAGGAGGTCGCGCCCGACCGCTTCGCAGCGTTGTTCGCCTTCGAGAACGGTACCGAGCCGCAGCCTGACGCCGATCTGGTGCCGCTGTTCGCAACGCTCGGGCGCTATGCGGCGACGCTGCACAACCACATCGCCGGCTGGCAGCAGCCGGAGAAGTTCGTCCGACCGATCTGGGACGCCGTCGGCATTCTCGAGGCCTCGGGGCTGTGGGGCGACTGGCGCAAGGCGCCACATGTCGAGGGCGAGACGCTGGCGACACTGACCGAGCTCGATGCGGCGCTGCGCGCCGATCTCAGGGCCTATGGCACCGACATCGACCGCTTCGGGCTGATCCATGCAGACATGCGGCTCGCAAACCTCTTGGTCGATGGTGAGCACACCGTGCTGCTCGACTTCGATGACTCCGGCTTCGGCTGGTTTCTCTACGATCTCGCCGCCAGCCTGTCGTTCATCGAGACCTCGCCGCAGGTGCCGGCACTGATCCGCGCCTGGCTCGGCGCCTACATGGAAATCCGGCCGCTGAAGCCGGAGGATCTCCGGATGATCGATACGCTGATCCTGCTGCGGCGCATGGCGCTCTTGGCGTGGATCGGCTCGCACGGCGAAACCGACCTGGCCAAATCGCATGCTGAACGCTTTGCACTGGACACGGCGACAATGGCGCGAAAGTATCTGAGCCGCTGACGACCGGGGGGAGGGCGCCATGCGCATCCTCGCCGTCGCCGATTTACACTACAACCTGCCGCAGTTCGATTGGCTCGTCTCGGTCGCCAACCGCTATGACTTGCTGATCATCGCCGGAGATTTACTGGACGGCAGCTCCTTCGTCACCACCAGCGCGCAGATGGTGGTGGTGTTGAAGTATCTCGAGCGGCTCCGCGCCATCGTGCCGCTGGTGGTCTGCTCGGGCAATCACGACCTCAACCACAGCTATTCGACCGGCGAGCGCTATGCGCGCTGGGTGCCCTACGCGCGCGGCAAGGGCGCGCATGCCGACAATGAGAGCTTTGCCGTCGGTGAGGACAGCATCACCGTCTGCCCCTGGTGGGATGGCGATATCGCCAAGCACGCCATCGGCCGGCAACTGGCGGAGGCGGCGGCGACGCGCGGGCGCAACTGGTTCTGGGTCTACCACGCGCCGCCGGCCGGGGCGGCGGTGAGCTGGTCGGGTTCGCGCTCTTACGGCGATGTCGAGCTCGGGGGTTGGATCGCTCAATACCAGCCGCAACTGGTGTTCAGCGGCCATGTGCACGAAGCGCCGTTTGCGCGCGGCGGCTCATGGGCCTCGCGGCTCGGCGACACCTGGATCTTCAACCCTGGTCGGCAGGTTGGCGACGTGCCGACCCACATCGTGGTCGATACCGAGGTGAGGCAGGCAGCCTGGTTTTCCTTCGAGGGCGCCGGAACGCTCGATTGGGGCGGCGGCGGCACGCCGGAGGAAATGCTCGAATGGCCGGCCTGGCTGCCACGAGCGCCGCTGGCGGCCTAGAGCCGCGGGTCGGGCTTGCTGGTGGCAGCGACCGGAGCCGCTGTCTGGGCCGGCAACTGCTGGTTCACCAGCGCCTCCAGCACCTCATCGACCATGCCGAGGTGGTCGTTGCGGTCGGCGAACTGGTGCTTGAGGTCGGCAAGGTAAGTCGTGGCATCGATCAGTCGGCTGGCGAGGATGCGGGCGACATGGAAGACGATCTCCGGCCGCATCTGCAGGAAACTTTCGGCGTCTTCGATGCGGTGGACGATCACCGGTTCGATGGCGCGCACCGTGGCGCTATGCGGGCGGCCGAGCAGGGCGGAGATCTCGCCAAACACGGCGCCCGGCTCGTCGACCAGCGAGACACGCACGTCGCCGCGCAGCACTTCGACCGCGCCCTCCACCAGAATGTAGAGTACCCCGGTGCTCGGGCCCTCGCTGATCAGCACGTCGCCGGTGTCGTAGCGAACCTTGGCGAGGTCGTCAGTGGTGGTGAGCACCGCCTGCATCGAGCTGTTCTGTGGTTCCACGCTGGCCCCCGGCTGTCGCGCCGGGCCTGATCATGCTCTCAGGGAAGCGGCGCCGCCAAGCCAAATCGCTTGTCGACCCGCCCATAGGCGGCGGTGACGCCCCAGATCAGGCCGGCAACGAGGAAAAAGTGCCGCCAATGGTCGATATCGATAATCGCGGCTTCGCCGGCGAGCGGCACGAACACCGCGACCAGCGGGATCAGCAGTAGCCGGTTGGGATCGGGCCGCGCGATGAAGGTGGCGCAGCGCCAGAGCGTGACGCCGATGAACAGGATAAAGACGAACCCGCCGCCCCAGCCATAGGCATGCAGTACGTTGACGTAGGTATTGTGCGGCTCTTCCTTGACCCTGAGGTTGCGGAACTCCAGCGGCCCCAGCCCGAGCGGGTGTTGCAGCGCCAGGTCGAAGGCATAGCCCTGCCGGCCGAAGCGGCCGCTCTCGCCGGTATCGTAGGTCTGTGACTGGGTCCTCAGTTCGATGAACGAGCGGAACTGCGGGATCGAAAGGATGCCGACAGCGGCGACCGCCAGCATCATGAGCCCCGTCATCGCCAACAGCAGCATCCGCACCTTCTGGCGGGCATGTGCTTCGAGGACGAACACTAGAACGTAGACGATGGCGCTGGAAATGACGATGTGCCCCCAGGCGGCGCGCGAAAAGCTGGCGAAAACCCCGACGACGAGCACGCCATAAGCCAACGCTGCCCAGATGGCCCGGCGTGGCGTACCGAGCAGCACGCGCTGCAACACATACATCGCCGGCAACACCAGGAACGGCCCGAAGACGTTGGGATCGTTGAAGAAGGCCTTGGCCCGGTCATAGCGGGTGAACAGCTCGTGTCCGATGCCCAGATAGCCCAGGCTGCCGAGCACCGCCGAGAGCAGGGCCGTGGCGAGGTAGGCGCCGATGATCAGCCGCATGCGGGCCTGCGGCGCGTCGGCGACGTAGTTCGCCACCCAGTACGAAGTGAAGAACAGAAAGATCGTCACCGCCTGATAGATGAGCGCGTCCGGGATCGTGCTGAAGCGGACCTGGAACGCCGCAATGACGGCGAACGGCACGAAGCTCGCGAACAGCACCAGCAGCCCCAGCGTCGAGCGGCGGAGCGTGAAGCCGGCGAACAGGGAGACGCCGAGCACGGCGAGGAACGCCAGTTCATAGGGCGAGGGCTCGGTGATCACCATGCCCCCGGCAAAGATCCAGCCGACGACGAGCGCGTCGAGCAGCGTCGTGGCGCGGGCGCGCAGCCAGGCGGCGGCGAGGGCGGGGGAGGGGAGCGTTGCTGTGGTCATCGTGCGGGCCGCAAGGCCCCCTCACCCGGAAGGCTGCGCCTTCCGACCTCTCCCCCCAGGGAGAGGTGGTGCTGCGGCAAGATCGCGCCCCATCGCACCTCTCCCTGGGGGGAGAGGTCGGCCGAAGGCCGGGTGAGGGGGCCTTTACCGCAGCGCATGCTCAGCCTCAGAACGCGTTGTTGCGCTGGGTGAACAGCGAGATCGGGGTCATCGCGACGATCTTCACGTCGAGCCAGAGCGACCAGTTTTCAATGTAGTAGAGGTCGCATTTGACTCGTTGCATGATCTTGTCGACCGTGTCGGTCTCGCCACGCCAGCCGTGAATCTGGGCCCAGCCGGTCATCCCCGGCTTCACCCGGTGACGGGCGAAGTAGCCCTCGACGGCATCGTAGTACAGCTGGTTGTCGGCCTTGGCCGCGAGCGCGTGAGGACGGGGCCCGACGATCGACAGTTCGCCCAGCAGCACGTTGAACAGCTGCGGCAGCTCGTCGATCGAGGTCTTGCGAATGAACCTGCCCACCTTGGTGACCCGCGGATCATCCTTGGTGACGAGCCTGGTCGCGTTGGCGTCGAGCATGTCAGTCCGCATCGAGCGGAACTTCCACATGTCGATCAGCTGGTTGTTGAAGCCATGGCGTTTCTGGCGGAAGAACACCGGCCCCTTGCTCTCGAGCTTGATGGCGATCGCCGTGGCGATCATCACCGGGGAGAGCAGGATCAGGGCGGTGACCGCGACCAGCTTGTCGAACAGCCACTTGAACACGAGATTCCAGTCCGAGATCGGCCGGTCCGCCATATCGAACACCGGCACGCCGCCGACATAGGAATAGGCCTTCGAGGTGAAACGCAGCTTGCTCATGTGGGCGGAAAGCCGGATGTCGACCGGCAGCACCCAGAGCTGCTTCAGCATGTCGAGCACCCGGTGCTCAGCGAACAGCGGCATCGACACGATCACCAGGTCGATCCGGGTCTGCCGGGCGAACTCGATAAGTTCGGCAACCCGACCGAGCTTGGCGAGGCTGGCAACGGATTCGGGCGAGCGATCATCGTTGCGGTCGTCGAACAGCCCCAGCAGGTCGATGTCGTCGCGGCCGGTGCTCTGGATTGACTCGATCAATGCTTCCGCATCCTTGCCGCCGCCGACGATCACGGTTCGGCGCTTGAGCTTGCCCTGCCGCGTCCAGTGCATCACCACCTGGTGCAGCACCATGCGATAGATCGCGAGCACGCCGAGCCCGGCGGCCCAGAACGTGAGGATCCACGGGCGCGACAACGCATGGCCACTGTCATAGAGCAGCACCAGCCCGCCCAGCAGGGCAAAGGCAGCGGTCCAGCCGAGGGCGGACTTCCACAGCTGCGAGATGCCGAGCCGGTAAGCCGCGATGCCGTGCAGCCGCAGCAAGCCGATGAACACTTCAGCCACTGCCACGACGCCGAGCGTCGTGACGACACTGAGCAGCGTGTCGCCGCCATTGAGCCCGAACAGGGCCACCCCGGTAGCGATGATCAGCACGATCTCGGCCGCCTGCGCCACGCCGGCGACGACCGCGGTCGAGTAGGTCGGGGCGATCGGCTGGTCGGCGAGTGCGGCGGCGAGGTCGCTCAGCCGAGGCGGTGCGGCCTGGGCCTTTGGGGGCTGGGCAACGTGTTCGAGGACGGCCTGCTGCGGATCGAGATGAAACATCGGTGGGGCTCTTGCTGGGCTCTTGTTGTGCGGGGCGCTAGGAAGAGAGCGCTGAGGACGTGGCGAAACCGTTTGGCACCCTGGCGGCAAGCGCCTGCCGGTAGAGCGCCTCAATCTGGTCGGTCATGTGCGAAATGGAGAAACCGGCGCGAATATGGGCCAGCCGGAGGTTGGCTTCGCGCGCTGCGGCAACTGGATTGTCGAGCGCCGCCTGCATGGCTCGCCGCAACGCCCCGGCGTCGGCCGCTGGAAGCAGGCTCGCGGCGGTGGGGCCGTAGATTTCCCTCACCCCGCCGACATCGGTGGCAATGACCGGCCGGCCGGCGGCAGCCGCCTCGAGAATGACATAGGGCAGCGACTCGGCGAGCGATGGCACCACCGCGATGCGACCAAGATGGAGCGTCGGGCGCGCCGGTTTCACCCCGACGAGGGTGACGCGATCGTCAAGGCCGAGCTGCGTGATCTGAGCCTTGATTGCCTCGAGGTCAGGGCCGCCGCCGGCCATCACCAGGCTGGCCGGACGACCTCCGGGTGTGCGCGCCCCGACGAGCGCCTCGAGCAGATAACTGATGCCCTTGACCGCGCGGAACTCGCCGATGAACACGAAATCCGCGGCTTCCGGGCCGGGCAGTATCGGCTCGAACTCCGCCGGCATCAGGCCGTTGTGAATCACCGGGCCGGGGCAGGAGGGGCGGCCGATCTGCTCGATATAGGCAGCCTGCGCGAAGCCGCTTTCAAACACGATGGCGTCGGTGGCGCCGATCAGCGCGCGCTCGATCAGGCGGAACAACCGCCCGGCGGCCGAGCCCGGCTGGTAGTTCAGCACACCACCATGCGGCGTATAGAGCGATACCCGCTGCCGCGCCCCGATGCGCGCCAGCCGGGCATTGAGCCCTCCCTTGGCGCCATGGCCGTGCAGCACGTCGATCTGCAAGGCATCGGCAAGGCGACGAACCTGGAGCGGCGTCGTCAGGTCGGCTGTGCCGAAGGTGCGAGGAATCGGCAGCGAGTGGATGCCCAGCGGCGCCAGCGGGCGGAGTCTTCCGAGCCGTTCCTCGGTGAGCGCATCGGTGTGCAGACTGTCGGCGACGATGCCGATTTCGTGGCCGCGCGCCGCCAGTTCGTGCGTCAGGTCGTAGACGTGCCGGAACAGCCCACCAACCGGGGCACGAAGGATCTGGAGGATGCGGAGCGGGCGAGATGCGCTGGACATGGCCCAGCGTTAGAAGGGCCGGGGTTTCCGAACCCTTTAGAGCCAGCGCTCCGCTACGACGATGGTATCCCCAGGGTAAATGGGGAAGTCGAGGTTGACCGATCCCTTCACCATCTGGTTGCCCTGCCGGCGGTAGATCACCGCCTTGCCGCGGTCCGCCGTATCGGAGAATCCGCCCGCGGTGCTGATCGCGGCGCGTACCGTCATGCCGTAGACATATGGGAACTGGCCGCCACTCTTGACCGCGCCCTGGATGAAGAACGGCCGGTACGTCTCGATTTCGACAGCCACACTCGGCTCACGGATATAGCCCTCGGCGAGCGCCGCCGTGATCGAAGCGGCGGCGAGCTGGGTGGTCTTGCCGCGCACTTTCACCGGCCCGACCAGCGGCAGCGCCACGGCGCCGCCATCGTCGACCTGATAGCTCTTCGACAGCTCCGTTTCGCCATAGACGCTGACCCGCACCACATCGCCGGTATCGAGCGTGTAAGGGCCCTTCACCTCGACCAGATAGGTCGACGGCTTGCCGTTGATGGCGCAGGCCGCAAGCGGCACGAGCAGCAAAATGAGAAGGAAACGCAGCCAGCGCATGGCTATCCCGAAAAACCCTGATCAGGGCGCCAGTGTCGCGGTGCTATGGTTAACATTCTGCTTAGAAAATTGCTGCGGCATCGTCAGATTGCGAGCCGGCTTAACTGAATGCTTACCACGCCGGCCGCATAGCTCAGGGGTAACAGTGAGGGCGGGCGAGTGAGTTCGGATTTCGAGCGCGCCGGTGACGTGCGGATGGATATGGGGGCGCTGGTCGCTGCCGTGCTGTCGCGCGGGCTGCGCATTCTGCTGGTCACCGTGCTGCTCCTGGTCGCGACGGCTGCCGTGCTGTTGTTCATCCCCAAGAGCTACGAATCGTCGGCCAGCCTCTTGGTCGAGCCGCGCAGCAATATCTACACGCGCGCGGTGATGGATGTGGGCTCGGTTGGGACCTCGGTGAACACCGAAGCGTTGATGTCGAGCCAGATCGAGCTGATCAAGTCGCGAGACCTGCTGCTCGAAGTGGTGGATGCGGAGAACCTGCGCTCGGTGCCGGAGTTCTCCAATGCCGGCTTTTCTCCCATGGGCTTCGTACTGCGCCTGATCGGGCGCGGACCGGAGCAGCGCAGTGTCGATGAGACGGTGCTCGGCAACCTCGCCGACCGGATGACGGTCATTCGTGAACGCGACTCGGCGGTGATTTCGATCTACGTGCGCTCGACTGACGCCGAACTCGCCGCTCGCATCGCCAACGCCATTGCCGCCGCGCACGTAAAGCGCCGCGGCGCACAGTCGCTGACCGATACCGCCGACGCGACGGTGTGGCTGCAGGAGGAGATCGACAAGCTCCGGCCCAAGGTGAGCGCTGCCGAAACCGCCGTCGCCAACTACAAGGTCGAAAACGACCTGTTCGTCGGCGCCAACAGCATCCCGGTGACCGACCAGCAGTTGACCGTGGTCGCCACCCAGATCGCCGAAGCGCAGCAGCGCAAGAACGATGCCCAGGCGCGTTCGCAGGTGATCCGCGGGCTGCTCGGCTCGGGCCAGTCGCTCGATGGCATCAACGACGTGCGCAACTCCGTGGTGATCCAGGGGCTGCTCGAAACCAAAGCCAACCTCCAGGCCGAGCTGGCGCAGAAATCGACGACACTTTTGTCCAACCATCCGACCATCAAGGCGCTGAAGGCGCAGATCGGCGAGCTCAACAAGCAGATCGCGGCCGAAGCCGATCGCGTCGCCGACTCGCTCGACGCCGAGGCCAAGGTCGAGGCGGACCTCGAGCAACGGCTGCGCGATGATCTGACGCGCGCCAAACTGACAGCGGGCGACGCGACCAAGGGCGGCGTGACGCTCGACAGCCTGGAGCGCGAGGCCAAGGCGCAGCGCGATCTGCTGGAGAACTACCTGGCCAAGTACTCCGATGCGACCTCGCGCACGGCGTCCAATTCGGCGCTCCCGGATGTTCGCATCGTCAGCGAAGCGGCGCCGTCGGTAGAGCCGGCTTCGCCCAAGATCCCGCTAATCCTCGGTGCCGTCGGTTTCGTGGCGTTGGCATTGCAGATCGGCGCGATCCTGTTCGGCGAACTGATGTCGGGCAGGGCGCTGACCGAGCGGACGCGCGCCGACCTGGAGCCGGAGGAGCGGGACGAGCAGGAGTACGACGCTGCGCCCGCCGAACTGGCCGATAGCGATCCGATCGATGACGAGCTGGAGCATGCTGTCGAGGCCGGCATCGCTGCGCCGCCGACTGCAGCCCGCCCGGTGGACGATGATCTGGCGCAGCTCTCCGCCGCCGTTACCGCGCACCAACTGCGCACCGTGCTGCTGGCCAGCCTCGACGGCGGCCAGGAGACGCTGATGGTGATGGATCGGTTGCTTGAAGATGCCCTGATGAATGACCTCAGCGCCGTCGTGGTGGACGCGGGTAGCGGCGAGACCAGCCCGCTGCTCGGCCTCACCGATCTTGCCGCCGAGGCGGCCGATTATGGTGACGTCATGCAGCGCGCCGGTGACAACCTTGCCGAAGTGCCGTGGGGTCGCCTCCCGTCGCTGGATCGCCGGTCGCCACGCCCCTCGACGCTGATCGAGGCGCTGGCCGACATCTATCATGTGGTGATCGTCGACACCGGCCGCGTCGGCGTCGCCTCCAGCCTGCCGCTGTTCTCGGGGGCTCGCGCCACCGTGGTGCTGGTGACCAGTGAGGATGCGAGCCCGGTGGCGATCGGCATGGCGCGCCGCGATATCGCGGCGCTCGGTTTCGAGCTCGGCCGCGTCGTCAGTCTTCCCGCCGTCAGGGCGGACGTGGCCTAGGCCTTGGCAACGCTCAGGTACAGGCTGATCGGCGCCGCCTTCGAACTGTTATGGGCGAGCGGCGTGACGCACCTGATCCGCAAGCGCTCCAAGGCGCGCGGCCTGATCTTCACGCTGCACCGGGTGCTGCCGGACGATCCGGCCGACTTTGCGCCCAACGCGATCCTCCAGGTGAAGCCCGACTTTCTTGCCTTCGCCATCACCCGCATGCGCGAGCTCGGCTTCGATATCGTCGATATGGACGAGGCTGCCCGGCGCATCGAGGCCGAACAGCCGGGCAAGCCCTTCGTCGTCTTCACCTTCGACGACGCCTATCGCGACAACCTGCGCTACGCCCTGCCGATACTGCGCCGGCAGCAATGCCCTTTCACGCTCTACGTGCCGACCGCATTGGTCGATGGGGTGGGGGAGGTGTGGTGGCAGGCACTCGAGGACATCATCGCCGGCCAGAACGCGCTGGCGGTCACTTACGCCGGTGAAACCGAGTATTTCGTGACCGCCGGCCTTGAAGAAAAGCAGAAGGCCTACGACGCGCTATACCGCCGGATGCGCACCATGCCTGAGGCTGATCGCGTCAAGCTGATCCGCGACCTTGCCAGGCAATACGGCTTCGACCTCAAGCAGCATTGCCGCGAACTGATCATGGATTGGAGCGAACTCCGGCACTTTGCGGCTGATCCGCTCTGCACCATCGGCGCCCATACGGTGCACCACTACGAGCTGGCCAAGCTCTCTCCGGCGGATGCGCGCAACGAGATGGAGCAGTCGGTCCGCATCCTCAAGGCGCAGTTCGGCAAGACGCCGTTGCATCTCAGCTATCCGATCGGCGGCAATGCGTCCGCCGGCCCGCGGGAGTATAGCTTGGCGCGTGAACTCGGGTTGCGTACGGCGGTGACCACGAGGCCCGGCGGGCTCTATGCCGGCCACCGGCACAGTCTGCATTCGCTGCCGCGGGTTTCGCTCAACGGGCTGTTCCAGTCCAAACGCTATGTCGACGTTTTCGCCACCCCGGCGGTGTTCTCAATGCTGCCCGGTTGATCGGCTCTTACCTCATGTCCTTCGTTTACAGATTCTCCCGGAGCATTCATGGCTGACCTCATCGTCGATGGCGCTAACCCGGTGTCCGGCACCATCCGCCCCTCGGGCAACAAGAACGCGGTGCTGCCCATGCTCTGCGCCACCTTGCTGACCGACGAGCAGGTGACGCTCACCAACGTCCCCGAGATCAGCGACATCGACAAGCTGGTCGAGTATTTCCGCTCCAAGGGCTCGCGCGTGCAGCGCAGCCTCGAGGCGCAGACGCTGACCATCCAGCACGACTTCAAGGCCTTTGCCACCTCCGATGCCGAGTTGCCGGTGGGCATCCGCGCTGCCGTGCTGCTGCTCGCCCCGGTGCTGCTGCGCAGCGACTATCTGATCTTCGACACCGAGGCGAAGGGCTGCGCGCTCGGGGTGCGCGAGATCGACCCGCACCTCGAAATCCTCGAGCGCTTCGGCGGCAGCATTGCCGGCACGCACCCCTATCGCATCGAGCGGCGCAACCAGATCAAGGGCGTCGACCTGTGGCCCGACTACGCCTCGGTCACCGCCACCGAGACCTTCGTGATGATCGCGGCGCTGGCCAGCGGCACCTCGACCATGAACAACGCCGCCTCCGAGCCGCATGTGCAGGCGCTTTGCGACATGCTGGCGGCGATGGGCGCCGATATCGACGGCATCGGCACCTCGCGGCTGACGGTGCGTGGCGTGGGCAAGCTCGCAGGCACCACCGCCCGCGTCCCGGACGATCACCATGAGGTCGCGACCTTCCTCGCCATCGGCGCGGTCACCGGTGGCCGGCTGACCGTCGAGACCGACATGGGCCCGCAGCTGACGCTGATCCTCCGCCAGTTCGGCAAGCTCGGGCTGGAGTTCGAGATCGAGGACGGCAAGGTCACCGCCACCGGCTGGACCCGCAAGGTCACCGAGCCCTACACCGCCGAAATGCTGCCCAAGATCGAGGCGGCGCCCTGGCCGTATTTCCCGGCGGACCTGTTGCCGCACGCTATCGGCATTTCCGTCGGCTGCACCGGCGACATCCTGTTCTGGAACAAGGTCTATGAAGGGGCGCTCGGATGGAGCGCGGAACTGCTGAAGTTCGGCGCCCGCGTACACCTCTCCGATCCGCATCGCCTCGTGGTGTTCGGCGGCAACCCGCTGCGCCCGGCAACGGTCGAGGCGCCCTACATCATCCGCGTCGTGGTGGCGCTGCTGCTGGCCGCCATCCAGATCCCCGGCGAGTCGCGCATCAAGAATGCCGACCCGATCCGCCGCGCCTATCCGCATTTCGTCGAGAAGCTGACCAAGCTCGGCGCCAAGGTGCGCTGGGAGTAGGGACGTTCTGCTCCCCTCCCCCTTGAGGGGAGGGGTTGGGGGTGGGGGTGGTGAGGGACGCTCGGTGCTGACTGCACCACCGCCTCCCTCAATCCCTCCCCTCAAGGCGGCGGCAAGCCGACCGGGGAAGTCTTATTCCGCGTCCGGCTTTGCCATCCAGCGGATGATCCAGGTGGCCGGGTAGAACCAGCTCATCCCCATCACCGCGAAGAAGCCGATGAGCAGCCACCAGGCGGCTGCTCCGAGGAAGCTCATGTAGATCCACATCCCCAGCACCGACCAGACCACCAGGGACAGGAGGATCAGCACGGTACCGAGGAGCTTGCGGGTGGATTGGGTCATGCTTGGTTCCGGAGCGTGGTCAGGAAAAGTTGCAGACTTTTCCGGTTCGACCGCGTGACAATAAGACTCTTCCGATGCGGCATCGCGCCCATTGTAAGGGGACGCTGCCGGGAGTAGGTCGGGGCCGAAAGGAACCCATCTTGGCCCTCAGCGCAACAGCACAATCCGCCACATCGACAACGCCCGCTACTGATCGGCTGCGGCCCGTCCGTATCTGGCTCTACGGCATGGCGCTCCTGGTGCTGATCATGGTGGTGGTGGGGGGCGCGACCCGACTGACCGAATCCGGCTTGTCGATCACCTCGTGGAAGCCGATCTCCGGCGCCGTCCCGCCGCTCAGCGATGCCGACTGGCAGGCCGAGTTCGAGGCCTACAGGCAGATCCCGCAGGGCGTGCAGAACGCCTGGATGGGGATCGAGGACTTCAAGTCGATCTTCTGGTGGGAATGGGCACACCGCTTCCTCGGCCGCGTCATCGGCTTCGCCTTCGCCATCCCGTTCGTGGTGTTCCTGGTCCAGCGTCGCTTCAACTGGAGCCTCGCCGCGCCGCTCGCCGGGCTATTCGTGCTTGGCGGATTCCAGGGCTTTCTCGGCTGGTGGATGGTCTCGTCCGGCCTCTCCGAGCTGACCTCGGTGTCGCAATACCGGCTGGCCGCACATCTGGGCGCCGCGTCGCTATTGTTCATTGCCTTGATCTGGGTGGCCCGACGGCTTGAACCGGCCAAGTCCGTAAGCCCGGCCGGCTGGCCGGTCTGGGGCCTCTTGGCGCTGATCCTCATCCAGATCGTCGCCGGCGCCTTCGTTGCCGGGCTCGATGCCGGCATGGGCTACAACACCTGGCCGCTGATGGATGGAGCGCTGATCCCGCACGGGCTCGACGCCATCGAGCCGTTCTGGAAGAACCTGTTCGAGAACACCCTTACCGTGCAGTTCATCCACCGGATGATCGCCTATGCCGTGGTGCTCTATGTCGGCTGGCTGGTATGGCGGCAGTCGAAGCGCGGCGGCTTCGGCGGCGTGCACGGCTGGCTGCCGCGCATCTCACTGCTCATCCTGCTGCAGGTCGGGCTCGGCATTGCCACGCTCCTCAGCATGGTGCCGATCTCGCTGGCGTTGGGCCACCAGGCCCTGGCGTTCATGCTCGCCGGGCTGGTGACGGCATATCTCGCGGATACCACGCGGCGGAAGTCGGCCTGAGCACCGGCGCTGCCGCACACTCGTTGTCATCCCCGCGAAAGCGGGGAGCTCCGTTCGCGATGGTGCCTCACGCGAGAAAACAGAGGTTCCCGCTTTCGCGGGAATGACCCTGTGGTTACGGGTGCGTTTTGGCAGGTGGCGATGTCGTGTGATTTCAATGACTTAATATGTGGTATCATAATACCAACAACGCAAGCCATTGAAATAACAAGCGAAAATCTTTCCGCTTGACGCTCGTGCGCGCCATCCGTATATCCGCGCCACGAATACGGGGCAGGGGACACTCTGCCTGCTTTCAAGGAAAACCAAATGAGCACCTACACGGCGAAGCCGGACGAGATCCAGAAGAAGTGGATCCTGATCGACGCCAAGGATCTGGTGGTTGGCCGTGTCGCCTCCATCATCGCCATGCGTCTGCGCGGCAAGCACCTGCCGACCTACACCCCGCAC
>NZ_DASZAW010000084.1:0-8739 GCF_035944845.1 Devosia sp.
TGTGAACCGGCCTAGATCAATGCGACGGATGGATCGCATCGTTGATGTACATCGAGGTCAGCACTGCAAAGACGTAGGCCTGCAGGGCCGCCACGAGGAATTCGAGCGCCGTGATCGCCACGGTCATGATCAGCGGCAGCAACGCACCGAGCCAGCCGAGGAAGCCCAGGCCACCCAGCGTCACGATGAAGCCCGCGAACACCTTGAGGGTGATGTGACCGGCGAGGATGTTGGCGAAGAGACGAACACTGAGCGAGATCGGGCGCGAGAGGAAGGAAACCACCTCGATCGGCACCACGATGGGGAGCACGTAGCCGGGGACGCCCGACGGCACGAACAGTTTGAAGAACTTCAGCCCGTTCTTGTAGATGCCGTAGATGATCACCACCAGGAACACCAGCAGCGCCAGGGCGAAGGTGATGATGATGTGGCTGGTGAAGGTGAAGAAGAACGGGATCATGCCGAACATGTTGGCGACGAGCACGAACATGAACAGCGAGAAGACGAACGGGAAGAACTTCATGCCGGCCTTGCCGGCTGAGTCCGAGACCATTTTGGCGACGAACTCGTAGAGCATCTCGGAAACCAGCTGCACCCGGTTCGGCACCAGGCTGCGCTTCTGCGTCGAGAGCAGGAGGTAGAGGGCGATCACACCAACTGACAGCACCATGAACAGGGCTGAGTTGGTGAAGGAGATGCCGCCTTCACCGAAGGAGACGATATCGGTGATCTGGAACTGGTGGATCGGGTCGACTTTATTCGGATCGGCCAACTGCTGTTCCTTTTAGGCTCGGGGCCTTCACTCGTCTTCTTCGTCGTCCGGCACGCGCATCGCGGCCGTGGGCGGCGGCGCCGCCCGGTTCATTTCCGCTGCAGAGCGCACCACATTGAGCACGCCCGCCGCAAAGCCGACCAGCAACATCACCAGCATCAGCCAGGGACCGGTCTTCAGCCACAGATCGAGCAGGTAACCGATACCCGCGCCGACCAGGATGGCCGCAATAAACTCCGTGCCGAGCCGCATACCACGGTTCCACCCGGACAAGTTCCGGTTGGCAGCGGAGATTTCCGCGTCCCCCGGCGCCGCTTCGGCGGCCTGCGCGCGCTTGATCCGCGCGGCAAGATCCGAAGTCAGGGGCCCTGCTGGTTCACCACCTGGTGGGCGCTTGGTCTTGCGTGACAGTGCCATCCCGCTATCCCCTGCGCCTCCGGGCCAAAATTGGAACTGGAGCCCCTCGAAGTCGCGGGCAACATAGTGGCGCCCCCCACCAGTGTCAAGGCTGTGAACAGACTGCTAACACATTGATAAATATAGAGGTTTATGTAGCCAAAGCAGGTGTGACATTGAGTCATCGCGACTCTGGCCGCCACTATTGCGGCAAGGATGGGGCGTCAGCCTGCTGCCCGCACCGCTGCCTCGGCTCCCTTGAGGTCCACCGAGACCAGCTGGCTGACCCCGCGCTCGGCCATGGTGACGCCGAACAGCCGGTCGACACGGGCCATGGTAATCGGATTGTGGGTGATCACCAGGAAACGGGTTTCCGTCCGCTGGGTCATCATATCGAGCAGGTTGCAGAACCGCTCGACATTGGCGTCATCGAGCGGCGCATCCACCTCATCGAGCACGCAGATCGGCGCCGGGTTGGTCAGGAACACCGCAAAGATCAGCGACATTGCCGTGAGTGCCTGCTCGCCGCCGGAGAGCAGCGTCATGGTCGAAGGCTTCTTGCCGGGCGGGCGTGCGAGGATTTCGAGCCCGGCTTCCAGCGGGTCGTCGCTCTCGACGAACTGCAGTTCCGCCGTGCCGCCGCCGAACAGCGAGGTGAACAGCTCCTGGAAATGCGCATTGACCTTCTCGAACGCCTCGTTGAGCCGCTGCCGGCCCTCGCGGTTGAGGCTCTGGATGCCGCCACGCAATTTGGCGATTGCGGCGATCAGGTCGTCGCGATCCTTCACCATCAGGTCGAGCTTCTCGCGGACCTCTTCCGATTCCTTCTCGGCCCCGAGGTTGACCCCGCCCAGCCGCTCGCGCTCCGCCTTCAGTCGATCGACCTGCGATTCGACTTGTGTTTCGGCGGGTAGGGCATGTTCGGGCCGGATACCGGCAAGCTGCGCCGTCTGCGATGCCTCGATGTTGAGCGTCTCGTGCACCTGCCGCTCGATCTGGTGCCGTTGCGCGATGAGGCCCTTGATGCGTTCCTCGACCCTGGCCAGTTCGGCGCGGAAGCCGGACAACGCGTCATGCGCCAGCCGCTGCGCCTTGTCGGCTTCACGGTGACGGGTGTCGCCGACGCTGAGCGCATCGGTCGCCGCCTTGTGCGCCTCGCGCGCCACGGCGATTTCGGCATCCAGCGCCTGGCGGCGCTCGGCGAGGCTCTCCGGCGAGGCCTCGAGCACCACGATCTGTTCGCGTACTTCGGCGGTACGTGCGTCGAGCGTTGCCAGTTGACCCGCGGCGCCCTCGCGGCGGCGCGACCACGCGGCAACATCGGAGGCGATCTGGGTGAGCCGCGCGCCGCGCATCCGCGCCGCCGTCTCGAAGCCGCCGAGCTTCAGCCGCGCCTTATCCGCCTTCTCGCGCAGCTCGCCGAGCAGCGACTGACGTGATGTCGCAAGCGCTGCTGCTTCGGTCTCATCGCCAGCGTCCCACAGCAAGCCCTCCGCCTCCGCGGCGGCCGCCTCCGCCTCGGCG
Source organism: Devosia sp. (assembly GCF_035944845.1). Taxonomy (GTDB): domain Bacteria; phylum Pseudomonadota; class Alphaproteobacteria; order Rhizobiales; family Devosiaceae; genus Devosia_A. The sequence continues at coordinate 2,693 of NZ_DASZAW010000084.1, forward strand.
AGACTGGCGTCGAGCCGGATGCGGGTTTCGTCGAGCGCCACCTGCCGTGCGGCAAGCTCGCTGATGGCGCGCTGTGCGTTGTCCAGCTCGCCCTGCGCGACGGCAATCTCGCGCTGGGCGACGCGCCAGGCTTCGCGCTTCTGGCGCTCATCGGTGCGGGCGTCGTTCAACGCTTCAGCGAGGGCCGCGGCATCGGCACGCCGGCTGTTGCGCCGTGCCCGAACGTCCTCGACTTCCGCTTCGAGCTCGGCCAGCCGGTTGCGCTGCGCCAGCCGTTCTGCCGCGGCGGTGGGTGCGTCGGCGGCGGCAACGAAGCCATCCCAGCGCCACAGCCCGCCCGACTTGGTGGTCAGTCGCTGGCCGGGCAGCAGTTGCGCCATCAGTCGGGCGGCGTCGGCTGCGTCGACCAGACCGATCTGGTCGAGCCGGCGCTTCAGCAACGGGCTGCCGGAAACGAACTGCGACAGCGGCGTGGCGCCTGCCGGCAGGGGGGCGTCGCCGCTGGACGCGGCGCCTGCCCAGTGCAACGGTGCGCCGGTATCGGACGACGCGTCGAGATCGTCGCCCAGCGCCGCGCCGAGCGCCGTTTCATAGCCTGGTGACACCTTCAGCTGGTCGACCACAGCCGGCCATTTGCTGGCGCCGCCATGGTCGAGGATGCGGCTCAGCGTCTGCGCCTCCGCCTCCAGCCGGTTCAATGCCGCCTCGATCTGCTGCAGTTCCGGACGCACCGCGTCGGCGGTGGTCTGTGCTGCGACAGCGGCCGATTCGGCGGCCACGGCCGCTGTTTCGGCGACCGTGGCATTATGCTGCGCTGCTTCGAGCGCCTCGCGCTTGGCGTTCAGCGTCGCGTCGGCCCCCAGCGTCCGCGCCAGCTGTTCGGCTTCGCGCGCCACGTCGGCGATCTGGGTTTCGAGCCGCATCACCCGCGAGCGCGCTTCGGCGACGCTGCGCTCGGCCGCAGCCCGCCGTGCCCGCAACTGCGCCAATGCGTCGGCCGCGGCCTGCGCCTCATCTTCCGCTTCGGCCACCGCGTGCTGCGCCGCTTCCGTCGCGGCGCGCGCCGCTTCGAGCGCCTGCTGCTCGCCGGCCACTTCGGCCTCGAGGCGGGCGCGCTCCTCGCTCGCGGTCGCCAAAGCTTCGTCGCTCTCGCCGACCAGCGCGCGCTCGCGCACCGCGTCCTGCTCGATCTGCTTCAGCCGCTCGCCCAGTTCGATGAGCCTCGCCTCGGCCCGGCGCGCCTCGTTGTCGAGCTGTTCGGCGAGGATGGTCAGCCGCTGCAGCACCGCACCGGCGGCAGCTTCCCTTTCGCGCAACGGCGCCAGCGCCTTGTCGGCGAGGAACACCACTTTCTGCGCCTCGAGTTCGACATGCTGCGCCTCGGCGAGATCACGCACCAGCTTGGCCTGCGCCGCCTCGGCGTCCTTTTCGTTGAAACGCGCCGCAATCCAGCGGATGTGGTAGAGCGTCGCCTCGGCCTTGCGGATATCGCCTGACAGCGCGCGGTAACGTACCGCCAGCCGGGCCTGTCGCTTCAGCGTTTCGAGCTGCTGCTCGACCTGCGCGATGACGTCGTCGACGCGTTCGAGGTTCTGTTCGGCGGCCCGCAGCCTCAGCTCCGCCTCATGCCGGCGCGAGTGCAGCCCCGAAATGCCCGCGGCTTCCTCGAGCAGGGCACGTCGCTGCTGCGGCTTGGCGGCAATCAGCTCGCCGATCTGTCCCTGGCGCACCAGTGCCGGTGAGTGCGCGCCCGTCGAAGCGTCGGCGAACAGCAGCTGCACATCGCGGGCCCGCACTTCCTTGCCGTTGACGCGATAGACCGAGCCTTCTTCGCGCTCGATGCGCCGCGTGACTTCGAGCACGTCGGCATTGTTGAGCGGCGCGGGCGCAGTGCGGTCGGAATTGTCGAGGACGAGGGTGACTTCGGCGGTGTTACGGCCGGGCCGGCTGCCTGAGCCGGAAAAGATCACGTCGTCCATGCCCGAGGCGCGCATCGCCTTGTACGAGCTTTCGCCCATCACCCAGCGCAGCGCTTCGACGAGGTTGGATTTGCCGCAGCCGTTCGGTCCCACCACGCCGGACAGACCGGGCTCCAGGTAGAGCTCGGTCTGGTCGCAGAAGGATTTGAATCCGTGCAGTTTGAGGCGCGTGAATTTCATCGCGCGCCCCTATGGGGCAGCGCGTCAGGCGAGCAGGGGATCGATTTCGGCCTTGAGAGCCTCAAACGAGCTTTCTCCGGTGAGCTTCTTGCCGTTGATGTAGAATGTCGGCGTGCCCTCGAGCTTGAACTCGTCCAGCGCCTGATCCCGCATCGCTTCCAGTCCCTTGAACAGGTCCTGATTCGTCAAGGCAGCGTCGTAGGTTTCCTTGGTAAAACCGAGCTGCTGGGCAATGGCGAAGATCGCGTCGTTCGGGGTGTTGGACGCGGCCCAGGTGTCCTGCGTCTTGAAGAAGGTGTCGACCACTTCGTGGTACTTTTCCGGGCCGGCGGCCTCGGCCAGCATGAACACCACGGCATCCAGCACGTTGCGCATGAACGGGCGCGGGATGAACTGGATCTTGTTGGTGTCGATGTATTCCGTTTTGAGCTGCGGAAAGACCGTGTTGGTGAAGGCCGCGCAGTGCGGGCAAGTCGGCGACAGATACTCGATCAGCGTCACCTTGGCGTCGGCGGGCCCGAGCGGGTGGTCGGCAACGCCGCCGGCCGGCGCCATCAGCTTGGCCTGGTCGAACTGCTGGGCGAGGACGCTGGTGGCGCCGAACAGCGCGCTGAAGCCGGTGCCGACGGCTGCCGCAGCAACTGCTGCGCCCGAGCCCACGAGAAGGTTGCGACGGTTGGCCACGAGTTTTTCTCCGTTTTCGTTGCTCGCCCTATATCGCGCCCAACTTAGGCGGGACAAGCACAACCGGCGATGAACACTTCGCGATGTCCCGCAGGGCAAATCGCTCCCGTCGAGCGATTTGAAGCGCGAAGGCCATGAGAGCGGCGCTCGAATGGCTATGTGGCGACGGTCATTTCGGCTTGCCCCGGGCGATTGCCTGGCCCAGTTGCCTGAGCGCGTCCCGCACGCCGGGATCGCTCACCCGCTCGACGGTACGGCTGATCCGGGCACGCGTGACCTCGGGGAGGGCGGGAACGGTCTCTGGCACCTCGTCCTCGATCACGAAGGGTTCGGCGCTGAGCCGCACCTGCCCGATAAGGAAATAGCCATAATAGCGGTTGATCGAGGCGGCGACGCGCTGTCCCTCATGCGCCAGCGCCAGAGCGTGGCCCGGGTGGCAGCGGAGGTACAGCGTCGCCCCCTCGGCACCCTTTTCGCCGCGTGGCCAACTGAGCTTGTCCGGCCGGGTCACCTTGTCGTAGGGCGCCGGGGCGATAGTGGGCCAGTGCGAGAGGATATCGCGGCTGGCAAAGCCGCGTTTCTTCAGCGCCGGATCGAGCACCCCGCCCAAGGCCTCGGCCACGCCGACGGCCCGGTTGAGCCGCCTGGGTGGCGCGTCCTCTTTGGATTTCGATTTCGGCTTGTCCGCCACTGGTAACAACTTCCCGCCGCCGCTTGCGCCCGTCGCTGCGGCGCGCCATCTGTGCGCCCTATCATGTCAAAAGCCGCGCCCCAGCAAAACCCCGTGCCGCTCGATGCGGCTGCCGTGCTCGCCTGGTACGACCGGCACGCGCGCACCCTGCCATGGCGGGTTGGCCCGGCCCACCGGGCTCGCGGCATCGTCGCTGATCCCTATCGCGTCTGGCTGAGCGAGATCATGCTGCAGCAGACCACCGTCGCTGCGGTGGGCCGCTACTATGCACGGTTCCTCCACCTCTGGCCGACGGTTACAGCCCTCGCGGCATCGCCGCTTGAAGCCGTACTCGTCGAATGGGCCGGGCTCGGCTACTACGCTCGCGCCCGAAACCTCTACGCCTGCGCCAGGGCGGTGGTTGAGCGCTTCGACGGCCGATTTCCAACGACGTCGGCGGAGTTGCTGACGCTGCCGGGCATCGGGCCCTACACGGCAGCTGCCATTGCGGCGATCACCGCTGACGAACGGGTGGCGGTGGTCGATGGCAATGTCGACCGGGTGGTAGCGCGCTACCTGGCGCTGGAGGTCCCCGTTCGCGACGCCAAGGACCTGGTGCGCAGCACGGTGCAGGCCGTGGTCCCTGAGCGCGCCGGCGACTTTGCCCAGGCGCTGATGGATCTGGGCGCCACCATTTGCGCGCCACGCAACGCCAGTTGCATGCTCTGCCCGATCCAGCCCGGCTGTCGCGGCGCTGAGCTCGATCCGCTGCTCTACCCCGTAAAGGCCGAAAAGGCAGACCGCCCGACCCGCTACGGCCACGCCTTTGTCATGCGCGACACTGATGGCGATGTGTATCTGCAGACGCGGGCCGAGAAGGGCTTATTGGCGCAGATGACTGAGACCCCGGTTTCCGATTGGACGCCGGACAAGCGCGCCGTCGCTCACCCGGTCGGATCCGACTGGCGCCACCACGGGCAGATCGTTCACGTCTTCACCCATTTCCGGCTCGAGCTCGAGGTGTGGTCGGCGGTGGTGGTCGACCCGGCCGAGCTCAAAGCGGGCTGGTGGGCTGATCCGCGCGAGCTCGACGGCGAAGCCCTGCCGAGCGTCTTCCGCAAAGTGCTGGCTGCTGCTGGAGTGGAGTAGGGGACTTTTTGGGTGACGCTGGGTATGCGAACCGAGGCTCTGCAAGTCCCCCAAACTCGATGTCATCCCCGCGAAAGCGGGGAACTCCGTTTGCGATCGTGCGGTAGGCACGAAAACAGAGGTTCCCGCTTTCGCGGGAATGACCCGGTGGGTGGGGCGCGACCCTAACTTTGCGCGCATGGGCCCTCACCGGGATGACCGTGGACGGGGAGAGTTGGTGCCCAATAGCGAAGGCCCCCCACATGCAAAAGCCGCCGGCTCTTTCGAGCCGGCGGCGAGCGCAGCCTGAGTTGAATGGAGGTCAGATTCAGGCCGAAAGTCGTTCCATCTCAGCCCGCACCTGGCTGCGGAAATCATCGATGGGGGCAAGCCGGCTCCCTTGCCGGGCATGCCAGAAGGTCCAGCCATTGCAGGCTTCGGCGCCCTGTACCAGCGCACCGACCCGGTGGATCGAGCCCATATGGTCGCCCGAGACCAGCGAGCCGTCGGCGCGCACCAGGGCGCTCCAGCGCTGGCGGTCGTCGTAGAGCTCGGTGCCCGGCGCGATCAGCCCCATCTCGACCAGCGAACCGAAGGCGACGCGCGGCGCCGCACGCTTGGGCACCGCCGTTTCGATTGTCGCGGCGTTGAGCGGACGGATCGCGGCGATGCGCTTCAGCGCGCCGGCGATGTAGGTGTCTTCTCGCTCGATGCCGATGAAGTGGCGGCCGAGCTTCTTGGCCACGGCACCCGTGGTGCCGGTGCCGAAGAACGGGTCGAGCACCACGTCGCCGGGCTTGGTCGTCGCGCTGATGACGCGATAGAGCAGGGCTTCCGGCTTCTGCGTCGGATGCAGCTTTTCGTCGTCGTCGTCCTTCAGGCGTTCGGCGCCCGTGCAGATCGGAAACAGCCAGTCCGAGCGCATCTGCACGTCGTCATTGGCCTGCTTCATCTGCTCGTAGTTGAAGGTGACGCGGCTGTCGCGGTCCTTGGCGGCCCAGATCAGCGTCTCGTGTGCATTGGTGAACCGGGTGCCGCGGAAGTTCGGCATCGGGTTGGCCTTGCGCCATATCACGTCGTTGAGCAGCCAGTAGTCGAGATCCTGCAACGCCGCGCCGACGCGGAAAATATTGTGGTACGAGCCGATCACCCAGATGGCGCCATCCGGCTTCAGGATGCGCCGCGCCGCCTTCAGCCAGGCGCGGGTGAAGCTGTCGTAATGGGCAAAGCTGTCGAACTTGTCCCAGTCGTCATCGACGCCGGCAACGCGCGACTGGTCCGGCCGGGTCAGGCCCTGGTCCAGTTGCAGGTTGTAAGGCGGGTCTGCGAATACGAGGTCAACCGAGCCGGCCGGCAAGGCATTCATGTGCTTGATGCAATCGCCCACAAGGATGGTGTCGATGGGG
>NZ_DASZAW010000085.1:0-20823 GCF_035944845.1 Devosia sp.
ACGCGCAGCGCACTCGGCGCCAGGAGCGCAAACAGCCCGGCAATCAAGCCCAAGAACAGCGCGGCAATTCTCACCGTAAATTTCCCCGATGGTCTTTGTTGCGCCCCCGCCGGCGAAGCATGCCCACCAGCGCACCCAAGCGCAAGCCGGCATGCATGTACGATGCACCGCAACCTTGCCCATCTTGCTGTCGCGTATTGCCTTTCGGCCTGCTCTCGTGATGATGAGGGCATGAAAGTCCTCATCCTCGGTTCGGGCGTCATCGGCACCAGCTCTGCCCACTACCTGGCAGAGGCAGGGCACGAGGTGACGGTAATCGATCGGCAGCCAGGGGCGGGGCTCGAAACCAGCTACGCCAATGCCGGCGAGCTTTCCTATGGCTATGCCTCGCCCTGGGCCGGCCCGGGGATTCCGGTCAAGGCCATCAAGTGGCTGCTGATGACCGATGGCCCGCTGGTGCTGAGGCCCAAGCTCGATCCGCGCATGTGGCTCTGGGGCCTCAAGTTGCTGGCCAACTGTACCGAGCGCGCCTACGCCATCAACAAGGGTCGCATGGTGCGGCTCGCCGAATACTCGCGCGATATGATGATCGCCCTGCGCGCCGAGACGGGCCTTGCCTTCGATGGCCGGCAGCAGGGTACGGTGCAGCTGTTTCGGGAGCAGAAGCAGCTTGATCACGCCGCTGACGATATCGCCGTGCTGAAGCAGTATGGCGTGCCCTACGAGGTGCTCGACCCCCGTGGGTGCGTGGCTGCCGAGCCCGGCCTGGCGACGGCGACCGTACCGTTCGTCGGCGGGTTGCGCCTCGCCAACGACGACACCGGCGACTGCAAGATGTTCACCGAAGCGCTTGCAGCACGTGCCGCCGGCCACGGCGTTGCGTTCCGTTACGGCACCACGATCGACCACATCGCCACCTCGGGTGGCGAGGTTACCGGTGTCGCAACCGACAAGGGCATGCTCACCGCCGATGCCTATGTGGTGGCCCTCGGCAGCTATTCGCCATTGCTGCTCCGCCCGCTCGGCATCGGCCTGCCGATCTACCCGATCAAGGGCTACTCGCTCACCGTGCCGATCACCGACGCGGCACAGGCGCCGGTCTCGACGGTGATGGACGAGACTTACAAGGTGGCGACGACGCGCCTCGGCGACCGCATTCGCGTCGGCGGCACTGCCGAGATTGCGGGCTACGACACGACGCTCCATTCCTCGCGGCGCGGCCCGCTCGACCGCTCGCTGCGCGAACTGTTCCCCAAGGCCGGGGATGCGTCGAGGGCAACCTTCTGGTGCGGGCTCAGGCCCATGACGCCTGATGGCACACCGGTGCTGGGGCGCGCCAAGTTTTCCAACCTCTATCTCAATACAGGTCATGGCACGCTCGGCTGGACCATGGCTGCCGGCTCCGGCCGGGTGCTGTCCGACCTCATTTCCGGCAAGGCTCCGGATATCGAGATCGGCGATCTCGGGCTAAGCCGTTACGCCTAGACCCACGGGGCTCTGCTGCTCAGGTGCAGCGCCCATCGGCGGATTTGCCACCTGGCAGCGCCCAAAACTCGATGACGACAGCCGGTGGATGGGCACGACCGTACCTGAGCGTCTATGGCGGTGGATCGGAGCCCATCCGAAATCGAGAGCTTGGGAACACCGGGCATCGGCCCTCGCCTTTGCCGGCGAATTGGGCGATAAGCCGAGGATCGCTCGCCCCGGGACGTCATGCGCGCCTTATTGTTCGCTCTCGCTCTGCTGCTCGCCCCGTCGGCGCCGGTGTTGGCGCAGGCGTTGCCCTATCACATCGATCCCGGTGCGCGCGAAATCGTCCCCAATCTCACGGCGGTGCCGTCGATCCGCTTCCTGACCACCGCGGATTTCCCACCGTTCAACTTTCGTGACGATACCGGCGAACTGGTCGGCTTCAACGTCGACCTGGCCCGGGCCCTCTGCGCCGACCTTGCCATCACCTGCACCGTGCAGGCCTGGCCGTGGGACCAGGCGGCGCGGGCGCTGGAGGATCGGCAGGGCGACGCGCTGATCGCCGGCCTGGCGCTCACCCCGCAAAACGGCGCGCTGTTCGATTTCTCGCAGATCTACCTGATGCTGCCGGGCCGCTTCGTCACCCCGGTCGCTGCGGCCTCTGGGTTCGATCCGGCCGCGCTCGACGGCAAGCGCGTCGCGGTGCGGCGGGGCTCGACCCATGCCGAATTCATCCGGCGCTATCTACCGGCGGCCGGGTTGATCCAGTTCGACAGCGAGATCATGGCGCTCGACGCGCTGTCGAAGGGCGAGGCGGACGCCTATTTCGGCGACGCCATGCGGGCCTCCTTCTGGCTCAACGAGCATGTCGGTTGCTGCGAGTTCGCGGGCGAGCCGTACTTCCGACCCGATCTGTTTGGCGATGGCCTTGCCGTGGCGATGCCGGCCGGCGCCGATGCCGTCCGCCAGGTCATCGACTACGGTCTCGCCCGGTTGAAGCGCTCGGGCGTTTTCGATGAGCTCTACCTGAGGTGGTTCCCGGTCAGCTTTTACTGAGGGCGAACCTGCCCCCGGGCGCTGCCCTGGCCGCCGGATCATTCCCGCGAAGGCGGGAACCTCAGTTTGCGATGCCGGCCCCGGAAACAGAAATCCCCGCTTTCGCGGGGATGACACCGTGCACAGCGCGCGTTTGGAGGTCGGCTCACGCCGACCGCATCCGGGCCCGGGCGCTGGCCTCGATCGCTGCGGTGACCAGTCGATCGATATCCAGCCGGTCGCGCACCATCTCGAGCAGGCGCAATTCTTCCTGCGGCAGTTGCACGTCGACCACCGCGACTTCCACGGCCAGCGCATAGGCGGTGTCATGCAGGCGCTTGGGCACGGCAGCGATGGCGTCGTCGAGCACCGCGTCGAGACCTGCGCTGTTGGTCTTGTCGACCGCCGCATTAGCGACCGCCGAGAGCCGCTCGAGGTCGAAATCGGCGAACACCGGCGAGCGCACCACGAGGCTCCCGATCACATCCAGTTCGTGGTCGGAAATGCCTTCGTCGGACGAGGCGGTGACCACCATGATGTGGATGAGAGCGTCCTGCAGGGAAATGGCCATCGGGTCCTCTGGAGCGGGATCGGGAGAGTTGCAGAGTTTTCCGGTTCGATCTCGCGACAAACAGAGACCTGGCTGGAAAGTCCCGCATAACTAGGCACCGTACTGGCGCTTGGCAAGGCGGGCAGGGCGCTTCCCATTGACGCCCGTGGCCGGCTGGTGCAATTGAGCGCCTTCTCCCCACTCAGCATCTGAGGCCTGCCGTGCCCGCGCCGCTTCCGACCCTTGACCCCGCCTTCTTCGACGCCGCCCAGACGGCGCGCGCCTGGCCGTTCGAGGAAGCCCGGAAATTGGTGGCTCGGGTCGAGCGGCTGGGGTTGCAAGAGGTGCTGTTCGAGACCGGCTACGGCCCCTCGGGCCTGCCGCATATCGGCACCTTCGGCGAAGTGGCGCGCACAACCATGGTTCGCACCGCCTTTCGGCTGTTGACCCGCGACGAGATCCCGACCCGGCTGCTGTGCTTTTCCGACGACATGGACGGCATGCGCAAGATTCCGGAAAACGTGCCGGATCGCGCCGCGCTCGAGCCTTATTTGCAGATGCCGCTGACCTCGGTGCCGAACCCGTTCGGCGGCGACTACAAGAGCTTTGGCGACCACAACAACACCATGCTGCGGCGCTTCCTCGATACCTTCGGCTTCAATTACGAGTTCGCCAGCGCCACCGAGTACTACAAGGCCGGTCGTTTCGACGAGGTGCTGCTGCGCGCCGCCGAGCGTTACGATCAGATCATGGCGGTGATGCTGCCCAGCCTCGGCGAAGAGCGGCAGGCGACCTATTCGCCGTTCCTGCCGATCTCGCCGATTTCCGGCCGCGTGCTCTACGTGCCGATGAAGCACGTCGATGCCAAGGCCGGCACGGTCACCTTCGTCGACGAGGATGGCCGCGACGCCACCCTGCCGGTGACCGGCGGACATGTAAAGCTGCAGTGGAAGCCCGATTTCGGCATGCGCTGGGCAGCGCTGGGCGTCGATTTCGAGATGTTCGGCAAGGACCACCAGACCAACCAGCACATCTACGACAAGATCTGCGCCATTCTCGGCGGCACCCCGCCCGAGCACTATGTCTATGAGCTGTTCCTCGACGACCTGGGCCAGAAGATCTCGAAGTCCAAGGGCAACGGGCTGACCATCGACGAGTGGCTGACCTATGCCGGCACCGAGAGCCTCAGCCTCTACATGTTCCAGAAGCCGCGGGTGGCCAAGCGCCTCTACTTCGACGTGATCCCGCGCGCCGTCGATGAGTACTACCAGCACGTCGCCGCCTATAATGGCCAGGACGCTGCGGCGGCACTTGAAAACCCCGCCTTCCACATTCACTCGGGCAAGGTCCCGGTGGTCGACATGCCGATCACCTTCGGCCTGCTGCTCAACCTTGCCTCGGCCGCCAACGCGCATGAAAAATCGGCCCTGTGGAACTACATCTCGCGTCGTCTGCCGGGCGAGACGCCGGTCACCAACCCCGAGCTCGACCGCCTCGCCGGGTATGCCGTGCGCTACTTCAACGATGAGGTGAAGCCGACCAAGACGTTCCGCGCCCCCACCGACAAGGAACGCGCCGCGCTGGCCGACCTGGCCGATCAGCTCGCCGGCAAGGAGGCGCTCGAGGCCAAGGAACTGCAGGACATCGTCTACGCGGTCGGCAACGCGCACGCCTTCGATCCGCTGCGCGATTGGTTCGGCGCCATCTACCAGGTGCTGCTCGGCGCCGACCAGGGCCCGCGCTTCGGCTCGTTCATCGCGCTCTACGGCGTCGCCGAAACGCGCCAGCTCATCGCCGATGCGCTGGCCGGCAAGCTGGTCACCGCCGCCTGACCCATCAGTCGGCTGGCGTTGTGTCGCGGCGCGCCGTTGGGGCCTGCCGGAATGCTTTCGACAGGCCATGGTAGAGCCGCTCGGGGCAAAGCACAGCCGCCACGCCTTCGGCGATGATCGCGGCGGTGATCAGCGCCAGCAGCATGGCGTGGCTGCCGGTCATTTCCATGATGATCACCACGGAGGTGAGGGGGGCCCTGACCACCCCGACGAAGTAGGCTGTCATCCCGACCGCCACCACAGTGGCGGGCGGCGCAACCGAAAACAGCGGTGACAGCAGGCCCCCCAGTCCGGCCCCAACGGACAGGGAAGGTGCGAAGACTCCGCCTGGCAGCCCGCTGACGGAAGTCGCGAGGGTCGCGAGGAACTTGGCGGGTGCAAACCAGACGGGCTGCGTGCCACCCTCGATGAGGATCTTGGCCGGCTCGTACCCGGTTCCCCATGTCAGGCCAGTTGCCGTACCGATAAGCGCAACGACGAGCCCGCAACCGGCGGCGAACAGGATCGGGTGTTCGCGTATCGGCCGCAGCAGGGGCTGCACGCCGTTCGCGGCAAACAGCACGAGGCGCGAGAACAATGCGCCGGCCGCCCCACCGATCGCGGCGACCACCGGGACCGTCAGCAGCCCGGCAGCCAGCGTCATCGTGTCGTTCATGGCGCCGAAATACAGGTAGTCTCCGGCGATCCCCAGGCTCACCAATCCGGCTACGACGACCGCTGCCATGACCAGCAGGGTCAGGCGCTGCTCATAAGCTGCGGCAAGTTCCTCAAGCGCGAATGTGATGCCCGCCAGCGGTGTGTTGAACGCCGCGGACACCCCTGCGGCTCCCCCAGCGATGACCACTGCTGACGACAAGGGGACGCGGAACAGCCGGTGGGTCGCCGTCATCGCCGCGGCGCTCAGCTGCACGGTTGGGCCCTCGCGTCCCGAAGATGCCCCCAGCATCAGTCCGCCGAGCGTCAACAGCAGTTTGGCGATCGCGGTCCTGAGGCTGATCAGCGGAGAGAGCTCGGGATGCGGCAACTGCGCCGCTGCAATGACCTGCGGCACACCTGAGCCGCGTGCATCCGGCGCAAAGCGCCGCGTCAGGTACACCAGCGCCGCAAAGCCAAGCGGTGTTATCAGCAAGGGAAGGAGCGAAAAGCTGCCGGCCAGCAGGGTGAACAACCGCTGCGCGGCGTCTGCCGCGAAGGCGAAAACCAGCGCCAGCAAACCGATGGCGATGGCCCCGGTCAGGGTCGCGCCACGGCGCCGCAGCGTCTGTAGCAGTTCTTTCGAGCGGATCGGGTTCATGCAGGCCTGGAGGATGTGCAGACCGCAAATGCGCCACATGCAACCCGTGGGTCAACCCCGCAGGCCATCAGACTATTGGCTGGCCCAGACGGTGCGGCCCATGCCTTCGCCGTCCTTCATCTCGAGGACACGCGCTGGATCGGTGGGGTTGAGCGGGTGGAGCTCCACCAGCCCGGACGCCGATAGCCCATGGCGCTCGGCGATCGCATCGCGTTCCAGATATCGACGTGTGACAGCACCTGCCCAGCCGCTTGCGAGGAAACTTGTCTCACAAGGAAACCAGTCCTAGCGTAAAGTCGACGAGCCGCCGTGGGGGAGCGATGAGTGCATTGGATCTGGTGGCGCGCCTTGCAGTGGCCCTGGCCATCGGCCTGCTTGTCGGGCTCGAGCGAGGCTGGAAAACCCGCGACGAGGAGGACGGTCAGCGGGCCGCCGGCTTTCGGACCTTCGCGCTGTCCGGCCTGCTTGGCGGCATTGCCGCGGCCCTGTCGGCGGTCAGTCAACCAATCGTTCTGGCTGCGATCTTTCTCGGCTATCTTGCCGTCTTCGCCGCTTTCCACTGGCTCGAGGCGAAGCGCGAACAGAACTTCAGCGCCACATCGGTCGTCGCCGGCGCGCTCACTTTCGCGCTCGGAGCCTATGCCGTACTGGGCGAACTGACCGTGGCGGCCGGCGCTGCCGTGGCCATGACGCTGCTGCTGGCGCTGCGCACCCAGTTGCACGCCTGGGTCGCCTCGCTCCAATGGGGGGAATTGCGCGCGGTCCTGATCCTTCTGGCCATGACTTTCCTGCTGCTGCCATTCCTGCCGCAGCAACCAGTCGATCCATGGGGCGTGCTCAACCTGTTCGAGATCTGGCTGTTCGCCATCATGATCGCCGCCATCTCGTTCGGCGGCTATGTCGCAGTACGGGTCTTCGGCGATCGGCTGGGCGTGCTGATGGCCGCCGCGGCCGGTGGCATTGCCTCGTCCACCGCGGCCACGCTGTCGCTCGCCCGGCTCGGCAAGGACCATCCCGAGTCCGCCAAGCTTCTGTCGGCCGGAATTCTCATTGCCGGCCTGGTCATGGCGCTGCGCGTCGGCGTCGTTGCGGCACTGCTCAATCCGGCGCTGATCCTGCCGCTCGCCGGCCCAATAGGCGGGCTGGCCCTCGTGCTTGCCGCTGCTGCTGCGTTCCTGCTGCTGATCGGCAACCGGGAAAGGCGTTCGCCCAAGCTCGAGATCACCAACCCGCTCGAAATCGGCATGGCGCTGAAGCTCGCCGTCTTCATCGCCGTCGTCACCATAGCGGCCGAACTGGCTCGCCGGTTGATCGGCCCCACCGCGGTGCTTGCCGTGGCCGCCATCTCAGGCATCGCCGACGTCGACGCGGTCACCGTGTCGATCGCCCGCCAGGCCGGCCATCTCGGCCTCGATATCGCAACCCTTGCGATCATCATCGCGGTCGGGGTCAACACCGTTTCGAAGGCCATCATCGCCATGGCCGCCGGTGGACGCATAATCGGCCTGCAGGTCGCCGCCGCCAGCGCCGCGGCGCTCTTTGCAGCGGGCCTTGGCTGGTTTTTCTTCCGCTGAGCAGTCCACCCGCTTGCCATCGCGCGCCCGGTCGCCCAAAAGGCTGCGCATGGTCACCTCGATGCACAGCCCTCAGTTCATCTACAAGGTCGCGAGCCGCGAAATCTACGAGGCGTCGCTGGCTGCCGGCAGCTTCGTCGGGCAGCCGATCGATCTCAAGGACGGCTACATCCATTTCTCCACTGCCGCCCAGCTCGGCGAAACCATCCGGCTCTACTTCGCCGGGCTTGGCGATCAGGTGCTGTTTCAGGTGCCCGCGACGCCACTCGGTGATGCGCTCAAATGGGAGGCGTCGCGTGGCGGCGACCTGTTTCCGCACCTGTTTGCCCAACTGTCGATGACTTCGGTGTCCAACATGGCGCGGCTCGACGTGCCTGCCGATGGCCTTGTCACGCTGCCGGATTGGGTCAAATGATCTTCTCGCGTCTCTCCCCGCTGCTGCGCATGCCGCTCGTGTCGGGCCTGACCCGTGATGCGCTGCTGAAGATGGATCCTGAGATCGCCCATGGCGCCACCATCGCGGCGCTGCGGCTGGGCCTCGCGCCGGAGCAGGAGGGTGTCGATCCGCCTGAACTGCGCACCACGCTATGCGGGCTGGACCTCAGGAACCCGGTCGGCATGGCGGCCGGCTTCGACAAGAATGCCGAGGTGCCCAAGCCGCTGGCCCGCATGGGTTTTGGCATGGTCGAGGTCGGCACCGTCACGCCACGCCCGCAGCAGGGCAACCCCAAGCCGCGGCTGTTCCGCGTCTCCCCGGCGGATGGGGTGATCAACCGCATGGGCTTCAACAACGAAGGCCATGACGCGGCCTTCGCCCGGTTGAAGGGGGCGCATGTCGGGGCAATTCTCGGGGTCAATATCGGGGCCAACAAGGATTCCGAGGATTTCGTCGCCGACTACGTCGCCGGCGTTACCCGCTTCGCCGAGGTCGCCGATTACCTGACGGTCAACATCTCGTCGCCGAACACGCCGGGGCTTCGAAACCTGCAAGCCGACGAGGCGCTGACCCGGCTGCTGGCAGCGGTGCTGAAGGCCCGTTCCAAGGCATCGGTGCGCGTGCCGGTGCTGCTGAAGATCGCCCCTGACCTCGACGAGAAAGCCCTTGATGGCATCGCCAGGGTGGTGCTCGCCACCGATCTCGACGGGCTGATCGTTTCCAACACCACGCTGAGCCGCGACCCGGTGCAGGGCATGGAGAATGCCACCGAAACCGGCGGGCTCTCCGGCAGGCCGTTGTTCAATCTTGCAACGCAGAAGCTGGCGCAGGTCCGCCAGCGGGTGGGCAAACTGCCCATCATCGGGGTCGGAGGCATTCACTCCCCCGAGAGCGCCGTGGCCAAATTCGAGGCGGGAGCGGATACCATTCAGCTCTACTCGGCCCTGGTGTTCGGCGGCCTCGATATGCTCGACCGGCTGAAGCGTGGCCTCAGCGCAGCGGTGCGGAGCCGCGGGCTGAAGTCGGTGTCGGAACTGACCGGGCTGACGACGGCGGAGTGGGCTTCGGGCAAGGCTAGCCTCTAGGAGCCGGTGCGTGGGGCCACCCCCACCCTTGATCCCTTCCCACAAGGGGGAGGGAGATCTGACTGCAAGCTATCGGTTCCTGCGTCTCCCTCCCCCCTGTGGGGAGGGCAGCAAAGCTTGTGAGCGAAGCGAGATAGCGTCGCTGGGTGGGGCCTTGCTCTTGCGCCGCTACGCGTCAAACAACCCCGCCTTCTTCCGCTCCAGCGCCCACCAGTAAAAGCCGGCGCGGCAGAGGAAGAACAGGTGGATCGAGATCCATAGTCCGGTATTGCCGAGCGCCCCCTGCAGCACCACGGCAACGGCGAGGAAGAAGCCGAGCGCCAGCACCATGCCATTGCGCATCACCGTGTTGAGCGTGACGCCGACGAGGATGCCGTCGAACACGAAAGCCGGCATGCCGGTGAGCGATGACAGCGCCGCAATCCAGAGGAACATCCGGGCGTATTCGCGCACCGGCTCGCTGGTGGTCATGAAGTCAATCAGGTACCAGCCGGCCGCGAACCAGACGAGCGCCAGGCCAACCGCGATCAGTGTCCCCCAACGAAACGCCAGCGCGTAGGCGCGGTCGAAGGCCGGCCGCCAGTTGGCGCCGACCGCCTTGCCGCAGAGCTGTTCGGCCGCCTGCGCGATGCCATCGAGGAAGAAGCCGGAAATCATCAGGAAATTGAGGAGGATCGCGTTGGCGGCGAGCGGCACTTCGCCGA
Source organism: Devosia sp. (assembly GCF_035944845.1). GTDB lineage: Bacteria > Pseudomonadota > Alphaproteobacteria > Rhizobiales > Devosiaceae > Devosia_A. Next base: position 9,981 of record NZ_DASZAW010000085.1, read on the forward strand.
GCCGCGAGCCCTGCGCCGCAAAATAGGCGTAGGCCCCCATCAGCGCGATCGAGCGGATCATCAGGTCGCGGCTCAGCCCGAACATCCGCCTCAATGCATGGCCGTGGAACAGCTCGTCCGGCACGATCATCGCCATGACCTTGGCGAGGCCGCCGAAATGCCGGATCAGGAGGACGAGGCCGAGCAGGCATGCCGCGGCCTGGCCGATCACCGTCGCCAGTGCCGCGCCATGCGGCCCCCAGTCAAAACTCATCACGAACAGGATCGACAAGGGGATATTGAGGCCGTGGATCAGCATCTGCAGCATCATGCCGGTCTTGGCCTGCGCGCGGCCGTAGAACCAGCCGAGCAGCGCATAGTTGACCAGCGAGAACGGCGCCGCCCAGATCCGCACCTCGAAGTATTGCTGCAGCGCCAAGGCGACCCCGGCCGTCGGCGCCATGGCGAAGTTGGCCAGCGCCAGCAGTGGCACCTGCAGCGCGATCATCAGCGCGGCGGCGATAATGCCGATGCCGATAGCCCGCGCCGCATGCAGCAAGCCGTCGCGCGGATCGCGCGCCCCGACCGCCTGCGCCGTCAGCCCGGCCGTACCGGTTCTGAGGAAATAGGCCATCGAGAAGATGAAATCGAACACCAGGGCGCCCAGCACCACGCCGCCCAGCATCGCCGCATCGCCCTGCCGGCCGATCACCGTGATATCGACTAGGCCCGCCAGCGGCTCGGTGATGAACGCCACGGAGGCGGGCAGCGCAATGGCCCAGACGTCGCGCGAGCGCACGTCGAACGGATAGCTCGGTCGGGTCAAGTTCAGTGCTCGGTAAGAAGGTCTATGGCGATATCGGCACGGCCACGGGAGCGTTTCACCAGGTCATAGTTGGCAAGGTCGACGCGCTCGACGTGCTGCCGGTTGCGCTCGGCGGTGAACAGGCCGTGCTCCGCATGCCGCGCCAGCAGCCGGGCCTTTACTGTGTCGCGCGGCAGATCGATGAACACTGCGAGGTCGAGCAGCGGCCGCACCTGCCACCACGGCGCATTGGCCAGCAGCAGGTAGTTGCCCTCGACCACCAGCACCCGTGCGCCAGCCGGAACGACGAAGGCGTCGATCACCACATCCTCGATCTCGCGCGAATAGCCGGGGCCGCTCACCTGCAGCGTCGCCGCCTTGACCCCGGCGAGGAACTCGGCGAACACCGCGCCTTCGAACGTGTGCGGCGCCCCCTTGTCCTTCACGGTGCCGAGGCTTTCGAGCTTGGCATGCCGCATGTGGAAACCGTCCATCGGCACATAGGCGGCGAGGTCAGGGGTTGTTGCATTCAGCGCCTCCACCAGCTTGACCGCCAGTGTCGATTTGCCGACGCCGGGCCCGCCGGCGAGCCCGATGGCGATGCGCCCCTCGTAGGTGGTCAGCATGTGCCGCACCCGCTCGACCAGCAGCGCCAGCGCCGCCTCCGGCCTTAGTTGCAACACCTGCTGTTCGTTGTCGTTCATCGGGGGCCTCCGGCGAATGGCGTAGCGGATTCCATTGCGTTTGGCACGATCGAAGACCGAACCTCGGCTCTTCACCTCCCCTTCATGGAGGAGGCCGGGAGGGGGCCCTCTCTCTCGGCTCTTGCTCCTTCAATCCAGTCCCCCCATACTGGGCACAAACCGGGAACACCCCTTGCCCCTCCGCTCAGAGATCACCGACTGGTTCGCCGGCAAGGGCTGGGCGCCGCGTGCGCATCAGCTCGCGGTGCTGGAGGCAACGGAAGCCGGGGACTCGGCGCTGCTGATCGCCCCGACCGGCGCCGGCAAGACGCTGGCGGGGTTCCTCCCCACCATCAACGACCTGATCGAAAACCCGCGACCGGGGCTGCACACGCTGTATCTCTCGCCGCTCAAGGCGCTGGCGGTCGACGTGCAGCGCAACCTGATGACGCCGATCAGCGAAATGGGCCTCGGCATCCGAGTCGAGGCCCGCACCGGCGATACGCCGTCGCACCGCCGGCAGCGACAACGCTACGACCCGCCGCAGATCCTGTTGACCACGCCCGAGCAGTTGGCGCTGCTGTTGAGCCATCCGGACTCCGGCAAGCTGTTCGGCTCGCTCCGCCGCGTCGTGCTCGACGAGCTGCACGCCATGGTGACCAACAAGCGCGGCGAGCTGATGTCGCTCGGCGTGGCGCGGCTCGGCAGCATTGCGCCGCAGCTCAGGATCACCGCGCTCAGCGCCACCGTCGCCCGCCCGGACCTGCTGCGCGATTGGATCGCCGGCCCCGTACCGGGCGCCGAGGCACGGTTGCTGATGGGGCGGGGCGGCGCCAAGCCGCATATCGAAATCCTGAAGTCTGACCAGGTGATCCCCTGGGCCGGCCATTCCTCGCTCTACGCCATCCCCGACCTCTACCGCACCATCAAGGAGCACAAGACGACGCTCTTGTTCGTCAACACCCGCAGCCAGGCCGAAATGCTGTTCCAGGAGCTGTGGCAGGCCAACGAGGATATGCTCCCCATCGCCATGCATCACGGCTCGCTGGCAGTGGAGCAGCGGCGAAAGGTGGAAGCGGCGATGTCGGAGGGCCGGCTCAGGGCCGTGGTCTGCACCTCGACGCTCGACCTCGGCATCGACTGGGGCGATGTCGATCTCGTGGTGCAGGTCGGCGCCCCCAAGGGCTCCTCCCGCATGCTGCAGCGCATCGGCCGCGCCAATCACCGGCTGGATGAACCATCGAAGGCGCTGTTCGTCCCCTCCAACCGCTTCGAGGTGCTGGAGTGCGAGGCGGCGCTGGAGGCCGTCGAGCACAACCACCAGGACAGCGAGGATCCGGTCTCCGGCGGGCTCGACGTTTTGGCCCAGCACATTCTTGGTACCGCCTGCGCCGATGCCTTCGATCCGGTGGCGCTGCATGCCGAAATCCGCCGCGCCTGGCCCTATCGGGAGCTGAGCTGGGAGCAGTTCGAGCGCACCGTCGATTTCGTCGCCACCGGCGGCTATGCGCTCCGCGCCTACGAGCGCTACGCCAAGCTCAGGCAGACCGGTGACGGCAAGTTCCGCATCTCCAACCCGCAGGTGGCTCAGCAATACCGGCTCAATATCGGCACCATCGTCGAAGAGCCGATGGTCAAGGTGCGGCTGGTCAAGGGCCGCGGCTTCACCAAGGGCGCCACCACCGGCCCGATCGGCCGCTTCGGCCGGGTGCTGGGTGAGATGGAAGAATACTTCTTCACCACCCTTACCAAGGGCGACACCTTTCTGTTCGGCTCCGAGATCGTCGCCTATGAGGGGATGTTCGAAAGCGAGGCCTACGTGTCGCGCTCGCAGGGCAAGGACCCGAAAATCCCGTCCTATATGGGCGGCAAGTTCCCGCTCTCCACCTTCCTTGCCGATGGCGTGCGGAAACTCCTCGCCCATCCGGACCAGTGGCACCTGTTGCCCGACCAGGTGAGCGACTGGCTGCGCCTGCAGCAGGAAGCCTCGATCCTGCCGGCCGCGGATAGCCTCCTGGTCGAGACCTTTCCGCGCGGCGCCCAGAACTACCTGGTCTGCTACCCGTTCGAGGGGCGGCTGGCGCACCAGACGCTGGGCATGCTGCTGACCCGGCGGCTGGAGCGGGCCCGCGCCCGCCCGCTCGGCTTCGTCGCCTCCGATTATTCGCTCGCCGTGTGGGGCCTGGGCGATTTCTCGGCACTGATCCGCACCGGCCGGCTGTCGCTCGACGACCTGTTCGATGAGGATATGCTGGGCGACGACCTCGAAGCCTGGCTCGACGAGAGCCAGCTGATGCGCCGCACTTTCCGCAACTGCGCCATCATCGCCGGGTTGATCGAGCGCCGGCACCCGGGCCAGAAGGAAAAGACCGGCCGGCAGATCACCGTCTCCTCCGACATCATCTACGATGTGCTCTACCAGCACGAGCCGGATCATATCCTGATCCAGGCCACCCGCCGGGATGCCGCTCGCGGGTTGCTCGATATCGAGCGGCTCGGCCAGATGCTCGCCCGCATCAAGCGACACATCGTGCACAAGCCACTCGACCGAATCTCGCCATTGGCGGTACCGGTATTGCTCGATATCGGAAAGGTTCCGGTGGTCGGTGAGGCCCGCGAAAGCACCATGGCCGAAGCCGCCGAGGAACTGATCGCCGAGGCCATGGGCGCGAGCCCCACATTAGGCGAGACAAGGAAGCGGGCGAATTGACTTCAGCCTGGGCGGCGCGCACCGCCCCGATCGACGACAAGGGCGACCCCGTGTACCTGCATTTCGCCGGTCACAGTTTCGAGCCGCTGCCTTCGGGCGCCCTGTGGTGGGCCGCCGAGGGCGTGCTGCTGGTCGCCGACCTGCATCTCGAAAAGCTGTCGTCCTTCGCGAGGCGCGGCAGCCTGCTGCCACCGTACGATACCGGCCTGACGCTGCGCCGGCTGGAAGCCGATATCGCTGCGACCGGCGCCACCGAGGTCATCGCGCTGGGCGACAGTTTCCACCGCGATGAGGGCACCTCCACCCTGCTCGACGCCGACCGCCTGCGGCTTGCCGCGCTGATGGGCAAGGCGCGCTGGACCTGGATTTCCGGCAATCACGATCCCGCCCCGCATAGCCTCGGAGGCGTCTGCGTCACCGGCCTGTCGCGCGCCGGGCTGACGCTGACTCACCAACCCGGGGCGGGGCAGGGCGTCATCGCCGGCCATCTCCATCCCGCGGCGCATGTGGCGATGAACGGCCGCTCGGTCCGCCGCCCGTGCTTCGTCCACGATGGCCGGCTGATGGTGCTGCCCGCCTATGGCGCTGCTACCGGCAGCCTCAACATCCTCAGCCCGGCCTTTGTCGGCCTCCTGCACTGGCCGACCCTCGAAGTGGCCATGATCGGGCGAGGCCGGGTGTACCCGGTGAGCCCGAAGCGGCTGGTGACTGGTTACGACGCGTACTGATAGGGACGGCCCCCTCCCAGCCTCGCCCATAAAGGGGGAGGTGAAGAGTCGAGGCTCAGTCGTCGATCATGCCAATAGCACCAACGGGCACCTTCCCCTTGATGGGGGAGGATGGGAGGGGGCCGTCTGCGTCAGTTATCCGATGGGGTACGTGCCCGAAAATATTCCGGTCACGAACCCTTGATCGGCATGTAACACACCACCCACGTGTCAGCCTCAAACTGAATGGGACTGTTGAAAATGCATGGGATCGTGAAACGCGCTGCTGCCTCCGCAGCCCTGTTGCTTCTGGCCGCGCCGGCTTTGGCAGAGAGCCGCACCGTCGACCTGCCGGCCTTCACCGCGCTCGATATTTCGTCTGGGATCGATGCCATCGTTACTGTCGGCGGCACCCAGTCGATCACCGTGGAGGCCAAGGACAAGCGGCTGCTCGACGACCTGCAGCTCAAGGTCGAGGGCAATACGCTGAAGGCCTACTACGACTGGAGCTTCTTCGACATCTTCAGCTTCGGTGATCGTGAGAAGATCAAGCTCACCATCGGCGTGCCGGTGCTCGGCAAGATCGAAGCCAGTGCCGGCTCCGATGTCGTCGCCACCGGCGTGACCGGCGATACGCTGGAATTCGGTGCCTCGAGCGGCGCCGATCTGTCGCTCAGCGGCGTGGTGGGCAAATTGGTCGAGTTCGACGCCTCCTCCGGCGCCGGCCTCAAGATCGAAGGCGCCTGCGTCGACGGCAAGGCCAATGCCTCGTCCGGCTCCGACCTCGATGCCGAGGACCTGCTCTGCGCTACCATGGATGCCAATGCGTCCAGCGGCTCCGATCTCGAGGTCTACGCGTCGAAGTCGATCAAGGCCAACGCCTCCTCGGGTTCCCACCTCAGCATCTATGGCAACCCTGCCGAGATGGACCAGGAAGCGAGCAGCGGCAGCGACATCAAGATCGAGAACTAGGCTCTCGATTGGGCGGGGTCCTTCCCAACACTCGATGTCATCCCGGCGCAGGCCGGGATCCATCCTGAGATCGTTCAATTCATCTGAGTAACTGAAGCATCTCAGGATGGGCCCCGGCCTTCGCCGGGGTGACACCGCGTATGGGGCGGCCATGTGCCCCGTCAGGCGCTTTCCCGTCCTACCGCTTGAACACCACGCCCCCGAGCCAGCCGGTGAACAGCGCCAGCGCCACGCAGACGAGGCCGTAGAGCAGCGGCTGGGTGCGCGCCGACTGGCCGAGGAAACGCTCGAAGCCGATCTTCCGCACCGAAAAGCCGTCGGATTTTTCGGCGATCACCTGCCCGTCCTTGATCAGGTAGGTGTGGGCGAGGTAGGGCCCCGGCGGGGCGTCCGACGGCAGCGACACCTGCGCGAAGTAGAAGGTGTCCGAGCGGAACACCACGCCGTTCTCGTTGAGCTTGAAAAAGCCCTTCTGCTGCATCAGCCGGGTCAACTCGCTGCCGAACACCGTGGCATCCCACCAGCCGGCCTTGGCGGTGTAGCGCGCCTGGCTGTCGAGCGGGATTTCCTTTTCGGCCAGCGTGATCGGATCGGTGATGTTGCTGAGCGGCGCATCGCTCAGCACCTGGTAGAACGAAGGGAAGCGCTCGAACTCGGCCTGCGAAGTATTGAGCCAGATGCCGAACTGGTTGGTCTTGCGTCGCGCCACCCGGTTCTGCAGCGGTCCGGTAACGGTGATGATGACGTGGTACGGGCCCTCGACGAAGCGCTGTTCGGCCCCGACTTCGGGTTCGATCGCGCCGAACAGGGTCAGCGTCTGGCCGGCAAAGCTCGAGGTGATCGACACTTCGTCCTGGCTCACCTGCGTCACCAGCCGCTCGGCCAGGGCCGGCGCGGCGGCGAAGAGCATGGCGAGGGCAAGCAGCAGCCGGCGCATCAGATCACCCCCGACGCGCCGATCACGGCGGTCGAATAAACATCGCCCGGCGTCAGCACCAGGCTGATGCCGAAGCGGATGGCGACGGCGAGCACGAGGATGGCGAGCAGCGCGCGCAGTTGCTCGCCGCGCAGGTACTTGCCGGCCGAGGCGCCGAACTGCGCCCCCACCGTGCCGCCTACCATCAGGCAGAAGGCGAGCAGGATATCGACGCTCTGGCTGGAGACGGCGTGGAGGATGGTGGTTGCCGCCATCATCGCCACCACCTGCAGCAGCGAGGTGCCGATCACCATGTTGCCGGGCATCCTGAGGATATAGACCAGCGCCGGCACCAGGATGAAGCCGCCGCCGATGCCCAGCAGCGAGCCGACGAAGCCGATGGCGACGCCCAGCGCCAGCACCGGGATCACCGAGATGTAAAGCCGCGATTTCTTGAACCGCACCCGCCAGGGCAGGCCATGGAACCAGTTGTGCTGGTTGGGCAGCTTCTCGCGGACGACGATGCCGGCCCGCCGCTTCATGATGGCGCGCGCCGCCTCGATCAGCATCAACGTGCCGACGAAGCCGAGCAGGATCAAAAAACCGAGCGAAATAACGAGGTCGAGCTGGCCCGCCGCACGCAGCACCTGGAAGGTCGCAACGCCGCCGAACGCGCCGAGCACGCCCGACAGCACCAGGTACATCGCCATATGCAGGTCGATCTGCCCGCGTCGGTAGTAGCTGAGCGCACCCGAGGTCGAGGCCGCCACCACCTGGCCGGTCACCGAGGCCACTGCCACGGAGGAGGGGACACCGGAAAAGATCAGCAGCGGGGTCAACAGGAAGCCGCCGCCCACCCCGAACAACCCCGACAGGAACCCGACCGCGCCCCCGATCCCCACGAGGAAGAACAGGTTCATCGAAAGTTCGGCGATCGGCAGATAGACCTGCACGTGGAGCGTCCAATAGCACTAGGGCATTCCCGTGGCTCTAGCGTGAGGCCGCGACGGAAATGCGACGGTTTTTCGCGAAATGCCACCGAGCATTAGCAGCAAAATACGAAGGCTAGGTTAGCCTACCGAGTGGGTCGGGATTGGAACAGAGCCCTTGCCCATAGCGCAACTCATTCGAGCCGCTTGCGGAACTTCATCTCGGCCCGATGCAGCTTGTTTCGCTTGATCCGCACCCTGCGGCTCTCGGCATGTACCTTGGGATCCTCCTTGCCAACCTGGAACTCCAGCTCGCGTTGCAGCTTGCCATAGGCTCGCCAGCGCGCTGCATCGAGGGCACCGGTGGAGAGCGCTTCGACAATAGCGCAGCCGGGCTCGGTGTCATGGCCGCAGTCGCGGAAGTGGCATTGTGCCGCCAGCGCCTCGATATCGGCAAAGGCAGTGGACATGCCTTCGCCGGCATCCCACAGTCCGAGCTCGCGCATGCCTGGCGTATCGAGGATCAGCGCGCCGCTGGGCAGCAGCACGAGCTCGCGATGCGAGGTGGTGTGGCGGCCGCGCGCATCGTCTTCGCGGATCGCCTGTGTCGCCATCTGCGCCCGGCCGGCCAGCGCATTGACCAGCGTCGACTTACCGACGCCCGAACTGCCCAGCAGCACTGCCGTTCGCCCCGGCGCGAGATAACCGCGCAGTGCGTCGAGCCCAGCGCCGGTGACGGCCGAGACGGCCAGAACCGGCACGCCCATCGCTACCGCTTCGATCTCGGCGATACGGGCCGCGGCATCGTCGCACATGTCGGCCTTGGTCAGGACCACCACCGGGTCGGCTCCGCTTTCCAGCGCGGTGGCGAGATAGCGTTCGATGCGGCGAGCATTGAGGTCGGCATTCATCGAGGCGGCCAGCAACGCAACATCGACATTGACGGCGACCAGTTGACCCCGCGCCGCCCCTGGGCCGCTGGCGCGGCGAATGAAGGTGGTACTGCGCGGCAGCACATGCTGGATTGTCGCGCTGCCCTCGGTGGGCCGCGCCTGTACCGCGACCCAATCGCCGGTGACGGGCAGGGCGCCGTCAACTGCGTCATGGGCCAGCTTGCCGGCAAGCGTGGCGGTAAGTTCGCCGATACCCGTCACGATCTCATAGAGACCGCGTTGCTGGACGGTAATCCGCGCTGGGATCAAACCCTGGGCGGCATAGGGGATGAATTGCTGCTGTAGCGCATCGCTCCAGCCGAACTGTTCGAGCAAGATGGAATTCCTTGGATCAGGGCCATGAAGGCGCCGGCCGGAATCCCTGATGTGCGGATACTACGCGGCGGCGCGACGGAGGGCGGTTCTCACAATGTCAGTCATTGGACGCCTCCTCTCTTGCGCAGGCGAGGGAAGCTAGCCCTCACGCGGTTGCGTGTCAACGCGATCGCAGCCTGCGGGCGCCGGTTGCGAGGGCCTCGAAATTAATCCACGCTTTCCGGGTGGAGGACATCATGAAGGCAGAAACCATCATCGGTCCGGTGTCGATCGTCGAGAAACCCGATCGGCATTACGCAGGGATCCGGTTGCAGACCCCGTTCGCTGGCATGTTTGCTGTTGCAACGCGGGCGCTGAAGGAACTGCGGTCGTGGAGCAAGCGCAACGACCTTCAGGAACAAGGGCCGTACTTCCTCCGCTACTACCATTGCGACATGAGCGACATCATGGAGATCGAGGCCGGTTTCGTAACCCGTGCCGTCCCGACTGATCATCCCGCCATCAGGCCCGCCGTACTGCCCGGAGGCACCTACGCCTCGCTGATCTATCGAGGCAATGGGCTGCGCGGCAATCAGGCGCTGATGCAATGGGGACGCGATAGCGGAACTCGGTTCGAAGCCATCGATCCCGCTCTGTCGGAGTCGTACGCTTGTCGCTACGAAGCCTATCTGACGGACTATCGCCTCGAGCCGCGAAAGCTGCTCTGGGAGGTAGAGCTGTCGATCAAGCTTGCCACCGCATAGGCATCGATCGAGCCATCAGGCGCGCACCGCGGCGCCGAAGCGGTCGCGATAGGCGCTGGCCGAGAGGCCCGTAACTTTCTGGAACACCCGGCGGAAGGCGGAGGGGTCCTTGTAGCCGACGTTCCAGGCAATACGTTCCACCGTGTCGCGGCTGAACTCCAGCCGTTCGCGCGCCAGCGCAATCCGCAGCGCCTGGACATACTCGGTTGGCCTGAGGCCGGTGGCCTTCTGGAAGCGGCGGAGGAAGGTACGCGCCTCGAGCCCGGCTCGCTCTGCCAGGTCCGGAATATTGATCTCCTCGCTGCGGTGCGCCTGCAGCCAATGCTGCACCTTCAACACCGCGTCGTCGCCATGCGAAAGGCGCGGCGCGAAGGTCGAGTAATGGCGCTGCTCGCGCCCGGCCGGATCGACCAGCAGGAACTTCGCGGTGTCCGCCATGACGGTCGGGCCGAGCACGCGGTGGACGAGGCGCAGGCCGAGATCGGTCCACGCCAGCATGCCGCCGGCGGTGATGATGTCGCCATCCTCGACGATGATGTCTCCAGCCGTGACATCGACATCGGGAAACGCCGCCCCGAAGGCCTCGGCATAGAGCCAATGGGTCGTCGCCCGCCGGCCCGAGAGCAACCCGGCGTGCCCGAGCATGAAGGCGCCGCCGCAGATCGAGGCGATGGTAGCGCCGGTGCCGTGCCGCTGGCGCAGCCAATCGACGAAATCCGCGGCTTCATCGACAGTCAGCGGATCCGCCAGCCGGCCGGGGATGACGATGTATTCAGGCTGCCCGATGTCTTCAGGATTGCTGTCGAAGGCCCGCACGAAGCCCCCTGCATCGACGCGCCAATGGCTGGTGCGGATGCGATCGGTGCCGCCATGCTGGCGCGCATAGTCGTTGGCCACCTGGAAGGCATCGGTCAACCCGTGCACCGAGGCCATGGCGCAGCCTGGGTAGAGCAGGAGGCCGATCTCGGTGTGTCTCAGCGCGTCCGTCGTCTTTGTCACTTCTGGCCCCGACAATGTCAGTTGCGGCAATCGTCGCCGATCGGGGGTGAGCTTAGGGTCATCACATCGCGGCGGACAAGGGTTCGCCCAACCAAGGAGAGACCCAAAATGACCAAGACCATCGTTCTGATC
>NZ_DASZAW010000086.1:0-22062 GCF_035944845.1 Devosia sp.
GATGAAGGCGAGGATGAAGATGACCACGCCGACGATGCCGATGGTGGTGTACTGGCGGCGGAGATAGGCGGAGGCGCCTTCACGCACTGCGGCGGAAATCTCCTGCATGCGGGCCGAACCCGCATCGGCCCTCAACAGGCCTTGCGTCGTGACGACGCCGTAAACGATGGAGAGCAGACCGCAGACGACGATCGCCCATAGCAATAGAGTCATAACGAATGTTCCCTCGGTGTGACGTCACCGGGGAACGCTCCGTAGTTGCAGCGGCGAACCGCTCCTCCTCGCCCCCCAGCGATCGCGTGAGAAACTTGTGCCAAATCGCCGCAGGTGGCGCAATGGGGGATGGCGATGGGGGTGGGCGGCGGAATTAATCGAGAACCCGGCGCAGGCTGACCCCCACCCCTGGCCCCTCCCCCTAAGAAAGGGGAGGGAGACCCCTCCACTAATATCGAGGCTGTCGTCTCCCTCCCCATGTTTAGGGGGAGGGAGCAAGGGTGGGGGTCAGCCCGCGCCAGACCAGCAGTCAAGCCGCCAGATATCGCGACGCAGGCTTCGACAGTGACAGATGCGGCTGTAACGCCACCCGTCGCGCCGCCCAGTCGTCATAGGCAGCGACGGATTCGAGCGAGGGGATGGTGACCAGTTCGCCGGCGTCGAAGCCGGCCAGCGCTGCATCGACCATGGCGTCGGCATCCATGACGATCTCGGCGGGGAGGCCGGCGCCGCCGGAGATCATCGGGGTGCGGGTGTAGCCGGGGAGTACCGCCTGCACCTGCACGCCCCTCGGCTTCACGTCCAGATCAAGCGACAGGCTGAGGTTCAGCACGTAGGCTTTCGAGGCGGCATAGGCCGCGGCCGCCGGGGTGTCGATGAAGGCCATGGCCGAGGCGAGGTTGACGATGGCGCCGCTGCCGCGATTGGCGAAAACCTTGGCGGCGACGGCGGCGAGGCGGGTGAGCGCGACGACGTTGATGTTCAGCATGCTGCTGAGCTCATCGAGATGGCCGGCGCTCAGCGGACCGCCGCCGATCAGCCCGGCGGAATTGATGAGCAGCGTGATGGCCGGATCGGCCTCGAGACGGCGCTCGACGCGCGTGAGACCACCGGGTTCGCCGAGATCGGCGACGATGCGCTCGACCTTGATGCCGTGGGTCGTGGCAAGGCTGGTCGCGAGCTGCTGCAGCTTGTCGGCGTTGCGGCCGACCAGCACCAGGTCGTAGCCGCGCCCGGCGAGGCGATCGGCGTAGATTTCGCCGATGCCTGAGGAGGCGCCGGTGACGAGGGCAGTTCCGGGATGTGTGGCCATGATCATCTCCTGCAATGGCGTGACACCATTTACATGATGATCATAATTTAACTGTGCAAGGCTGCGGCAGAAGATTCTTTTCCGGCCAACAGGCTGTCCGCTGCGGCCGCCAGGATGCCGGCCGACAGCGCCGGATCGGTGACGGTTCGAGAAAGGGTGAGGGCGCCGACCATGGTGGCGTAGGCGGCCATGGCCTCGGGGCGTGTCAGGCCGGTGGCCGTGACGATCAGCTCGAGATAGGCGGCGATGCCGGCCTCGAAGGCGGCGCGCAGTGCCGTACTGCCGCGGGCGGCGTCCTGCGCCAGCGCGGCGATGGCACAACCGGCCTCGACCGAGTCGCGATGCTCCGGCGAAAGGTAGAAACGGACTATCGCGGCATAGGGATCGGCGGCAGCGAAGGCGTGCTGGCGCAGGCGGTCGGTGGTTTCGGCGAAGACCCGGGTGACCGCCTCGGCAGCGAGTGCGTCCTTGCTGGCGAAATTGTTATAGAAGCCGCCATGGGTGAGCCCGGCGGCCTGCATCAGGTCGGCGACGCCGATGCCGTCAAAGCCATGCCGGCGAAACTCGGTGCCGGCAACCTCGACAACATGCGCACGGTTCTTGGCTGCCTGTTCGCGGGAGACCTTCATCACACGCTCCGTTTGATGCTGAGCGTAATGTAAGTGCTCTAGGCCAGCTTGGCGAGGGCGGCGGCCAGTGCGCTGGGATCGCCAGTGAGGCGCAGGGTCTTGAGGCGAGCGGTGTCGCCGGAAACCAGGGTGATCGCCGACTTCGGAACGTCGAGCGCCTTGGACAGCACCCCGATCACGGCGGCATTGGCCTTGCCCTTGTCGGGCACGGCCTTGACGCGGAGGCGGAGCACGATGGTGCCGTCGTCGCGTCGCTCAGACCCTTCGATGCGGTCGACACCGGCGTTGGGCGTGACGCGCAGGAACAGCGTCACGCCGTCCGGCTCGGCCCGCCAGGGCAGCGTCACGTCAGATGACGCGGCCGACGGCCCAGGAGGCGAGCAGGTTCTGCAGGAAGAAGATGATGACGAAGACGATCAGCGGCGACAGGTCGAGGCCGCCCATCGGCGGGATGACGCGGCGGATCGGCTTCAGGATCGGCTCGGTGATCTGGTTCAGCACGCGCCAGATCGAGGCGACGAACTGGTTGCGGGTGTTGATCACGTTGAAGCTGATCAGCCAGCTCATGATGATCATGATCAGGAAGATCCACCAGACGATGTTCAGAATGAAGCTCAGCGTCTGCAGAATGGCAAAGGTCATCGTCGGCCTCTCGGGTTCGCCGCCCTATTTAGGGGGCGGCGGGCCAAGCGGCAAGCGGGCGCGACGATTTTGCCTTTCAGCATGGTGGGTTGGCGCTCAGTTGAGCGCCGCGCCGTCGAGGTGGCCGAGCTTATCGGGGTTGCGGACGATGTAGAGCCCGACGACCTTGCCGTCGACGATCTCGAGCGCCGTGGTCTGCAGTACGCCGTCGGCTTCGCGCGTGATATAGCCGGGGAGGCCATTGATCATCGCTATCCGCACCAGCTGTGACGGCGCATTGGCGAAAAAGCGCGCCATGCGCTCCATCAGCGCCACCACGGCATCGAAGCCGACGATCGGCACCGGGCCGGCCGGGCGCTTGCCGCCACCATCGGCAGTGACGGTGATATCGGCTGCGAGCATGGTTTTCAGCAGCGCGATATCGCCGGTCTGCGAGGCGGTGAAGAACGCCTCGGCGAGCTCCATGCCGCGCCGCTGGTCGACGGCGAAGCGCGGCCGGGCCTCGTGCACATGCTGGCGGGCGCGGCTCGCCAACTGGCGGGTCGCCGCCGGGTCGCGGCCGATGGCTCCGGCCACTTCGTCGAACTCCATGCCGAACACATCATGCAGCAGGAAGGCGGCACGCTCGAGCGGCGAGAGCCGCTCCAGCGCGAGGAGCAGCGGCAGGGTGACGTCTTCGGCGAGGTCGGCTTCGCTTTCAACCACCGGCTCGGGCAGCCAGGGGCCGATATAGGTCTCGCGCTGGCGGCGGGAGGATTTCAGCACGTCGAGGCAGAGCCGGGTGACGACACGGACGAGGAAAGCCTCCGCGTTTTCGATCTCGGAGCGGTCGGTGGTGTGCCAGCGCAGGAACGCGTCCTGCACCACATCCTCGGCGTCGGCGACCGAGCCGAGCATGCGGTAGGCCACCCGGGTGAGGCGGGGCCGATGGGGCACGAAACTGATGGCCGCATCGGCCCGCCCGGCATCCATGGTTACGCCGCCACGGCGATCTGCGCCGAGCGCGGCGGGCTGACCTGGAACCCGATGTTGAGGCGGTTGTAGACGTTGATGATGCCGATAAGCATGCTGAGCCAGACGCGCTCCTGCTCGTTGAACTCGGCCTCGATCATGGCATAGGCCTCGTCCATCGCGGAGTGGTCGAGCTTGGTCAGCGCCTCGGTCCAGGCGATCGCCGCGCGCTCGCGCGGGGTGAAGTGCTGCGCCTCGCGCCAGCCGTCGAGCAGGTAGATGCGCATCTCACTTTCGCCGATCCGGCGCGCCTCGGTGGTGTGCAGCATAAGGCACATGGCGCAACCGTTGATCTGACTCGCGCGGATCTTCACCAGCTCCTTGAGGATCGGCTCGAGCCCGGACTCGGCGGCAGCCGCGTGCGAGTAGTCGACGAAGGGCTGCAGCAGGTTTACATGGGCGTAGAGGTTCACGCGCTTGGTCATCATTGTCTCCATGTCATTGTGATGCTCACGATAACAAGACGACCCAGCCCCCAGCCGGTGTGACATGGACCTCAGATTTTTTGGCTGGCCCGGCTCGGGCGCCAGGTGAAGAGCCGGAACACATAGAGGCCGACTACCACGACGAGCACCAGCCAGGTCAGCGGATCGAGCCAGCTCTCGACCAGGTGGTAGTGTTCGTGCAGCAGGTACCCGGCGCTCACCAGCACGGTGTTCCAGATCAGCATGCCGATGGCCGAGAACAGCGCGAAGGTTGCAAAGTTCATTTTCGCAAGGCCCGCCGGCACCGAGATCAGGGTGCGAAGGATCGGGAACAGCCGTCCCACGAGAACGATGGGCTTGCCCCAGCGGTCGAAGATGCGGGCAGCATAGTCGATCTCATCGGCATTGAAGGCGAACCAGCGGCCGATCCGGTCGGCCAGCCACTTCACCCGCTCGAGACCGAACAGGCGCCCGACGAAATACCAGGGCAACATGCCCACCAGGGAGCCGATGGTGGCGGCGACGATGACCCCGACGAAATTCAACTCGCCCTGGCCGGCGGCAAAGCCGGCAAACGGCACGATCAGTTCGGAGGGGATCGGCGGGAACACCGCTTCGAGCAGCATCAGCAGGGCGATCCCGACATAGCCGAGGTCGGTGATGATCTGGGTGATCCAGCTGGCCATGGTTCGCTCCCAAAGAAAGGCCCCCTCACCCGCCGCTGCGCGGCGACCTCTCCCCCCAGGGAGAGGTGGGGCTATGGCGCGATCTTGCCCCCTCGTCACCTCTCCCTGGGGACGCGGTAGCGCCCCGGGGGGGAGAGGTCGGGCCGAAGGCCCGGGTGAGGGGGCCTTCTGCGCCTCAGCTCGCCTTGGCGGCGCGCATCATGCGCTTGCGATCGTTCGGATCGAGCCAGATCTTGCGCAGGCGGATGGATTTGGGCGTCACTTCGACATACTCGTCGTCGGCGATGTAGCCGAGCGACTGTTCGAGGGTGAGCTTCTTGGGCGGGGTCAGGCGAACCGCTTCATCCTTCGACGTGGTGCGGATGTTGGTCAGCTGCTTGCCCTTGAGCGCGTTCACCTCGAGATCGTTCTCGCGGGAATGCTCGCCAATGATCATGCCTTCATAGATGTCGACGCCGGCATCGATCATGATCGGGCCGCGCTCTTCGAGGTTCCACAGCGCATAGGTCACGGCCTGGCCGGTGCCGTTGGAGATCAGCACACCGGTACGGCGGCCCGGCAGCGCGCCCTTGAACGGCTGGTAGCCGTGGAACAGGCGGTTGAAGATGGCAGTGCCGCGGGTATCGGACAGCAGTTCCGGCTGGTAGCCGATCAGCGAACGGGTGGGCACGTAAAAGCGCAGGCGCGAGCGGCCGACGCCCGAGGGACGCATGTCGACCAGGTCGCCCTTGCGCTCGGTGAGCTTCTGCACGACGACGCCGGTGTGCTCGTCATCGACGTCGATGATCACTTCCTCGATCGGCTCGAGCTTTTCACCGTCCTCTTCGCGGATCACCACCTTGGGGCGGCCGATGGTGAGCTCGAAGCCTTCGCGGCGCATGTTCTCGATCAGCACGGCGAGTTGCAGTTCGCCGCGGCCGGCGACGTCGAACGAATCGTTGTCGTCGCCTTCGGTGACGCGGATGGCGACGTTGCCTTCCGCCTCGCGCAACAGGCGCTCGCGGATGACGCGCGACTGCACCTTGTCGCCTTCGCGGCCGGCCAGCGGGCCATCATTGATGCGGAAGGTGACCGACAGGGTCGGCGGATCGATCGGCTTGGAGGGCAGGGGTACGGTCACCGACGGGTTGACCAGCGTGTCGGCGACGGTCGAGGTCTCGAGGCCGGCAATGGCGACGATGTCGCCGGCTTCGGCGAGATCGATCGGGGTGCGCTCGAGGCCACGGAAGGCCAGCACTTTCGACACGCGGCCCTTTTCGACGACCTTGCCGTCGCGACCGAGCGAGTGAATCGGGTCGCCGGCCTTGACCGTGCCCGAGGTGATGCGTCCGGTGAGGATGCGGCCGAGGAACGGGTTGCGCTCGATGGTGGTGACCAGCATGCGGAACGGGCCTTCTTCCACCTTCGGTTCGGGCACGTATTCGAGCACCTTGTCGAGCAGCGGGGCGAGCGAGTCCTTTGGGCCTTCCGGCTTTTCCGACATCCAGCCGAGCTTGGCGGCGCCGTAGAGCACCGGGAAATCGAGCTGCTCGGGGGTGGCGTCCAGCGCGATGAACAGATCGAAGATCTCTTCGAGCACTTCGAGGTGGCGCTCGTCCGGGCGGTCGATCTTGTTGATCGCGACGATCGGGCGAAGCCCCTGGGCCAGCGCCTTGCCGAGCACGAACTTGGTCTGCGGCATCGGGCCCTCGGCGGCGTCGACGAGGATCACCACGCCATCGACCATCGACAGGATGCGCTCCACCTCGCCGCCGAAATCGGCGTGGCCGGGCGTATCGACGATGTTGATGCGGGTGTCCTTCCAGACCAGCGAGGTCACCTTGGCGAGAATGGTGATGCCGCGCTCGCGTTCGAGGTCATTGCTGTCCATGGCACGTTCTTCGACGCGCTGGTTGTCGCGGAACGAGCCGGACTGCTTGAGCAGGACGTCGATCATGGTGGTCTTGCCATGGTCAACGTGAGCAATGATTGCGATGTTACGCAAAGACATGAGGGGCGGCCGATCGGACTTTTGGGAGATTAGCCGCGCCCCATATCGGACAAGGGTCACATTCTCAAGACAATTCGCCGAATAGCTGCGTTGCGGCTGCTCGTCGAGGGTGAGGGCGCTCCCCGGTTACCCAGCGCGTTAGCGCCCGGAAAGCACCCTCGCTGTTGCGACGAATGGCCGGCCGCCGGATCGACAGTGGCAGATGTCGCAGTCGCGCAAAGTGACGGGAAGCGAGATCGTTGGCCGCTCGAGAGGAGCGGCCAACGGTGTGGTTAGGCCAGGAAGGGGGCTGCAGCGGCGAGGACGTCCTCCTTGGACATCGGCTCGTCGAAGGCGCCATCCCAGCTCTTCTTGCCGCCGATCCTGCGGACCATCGCGGCGTGCCGCGCCTCGACCGAGTGGATCTGCAGGGCCGCCGTAAGGATGTCGTCATTCGAGATCAGGTTGCCGGCCTGTCCCTTATAGGCGGCGACGCCCAGGTCTTCGAAGGTCTGACTCAAGGTCAGGTAGGTTTCGAAGTTGGTCAGGGCGTCGGCATATTTGCCGCCGGCAGTGAGGTCGAGCTTGGGGCGGTCGATTGCCTTGGGGCCGAGCGCCGCCGAAAGGAAGGCAACGTGTTCGGCCTCGTGCTTGCCGATCTGGTTGAAGACCCCGACATACTGCTCGGGGATCAGGCCCTTCGCTTCGAGGCCCGAGCGGTAGAAGGCGTCCTCGACATGCTCGAGGGTCAGCGCGAACAACAGCACGTCGGTTATTTCGGCGGGAAGATCCTGGCCGAATGCCTGCTGCGACGCCGCAGCGAGCAGCAGCGGTGCGCTTGCAAGGGCGCCGAGCTTGAGCGCCGACGACCGGAAGAACTCGCGGCGGTTGGCGACGAGCCGTTCGGTGATCTCCGGGTCGACGCCGGAGAGGAGCGTGTTCTGGTTGAGCGTCATCTTGTCTCTCCTCACATGAACGCGTTGGCGGTGACGTCGGTCTTGATGAACGGATCCGCCTTAGGCAGCACCTCGGTGGGCGCGTAGGCCACGTCGAGACCGTTCTTGTCGACGACATCGTCGCCGGCGAACGAGACGCTGTTCATGTTGAGCAGGTAATCGGCATTCTCGAGCAGCTTGCCGGCCCCGTTATAGGCGCCGACGCCGAGATCCTCGAACACCATTGCGGTACCCAGCACGCTGTCGCGGCTGGTGAAATCGACGGCGGAAAAATCCACCTCGAGGTCCGGGATGGCGCCGGCTGCCAGCGCTTCCTTGAGGAAATCGCGGTGTTCGACTTCATGATCGCGGATATCGGTAAGGATGGCTTTCTCGTCATCGTTGATGTCGGCATAGGGGCTGTCGACAACCATGGTGTAAAAGGCGGCTTCGAGCTGCTCGAGCGCGTAGGCATAGTTCAGGACGCCGACATCGCCCTCGCCCAGGTCGGCTGCGAGCGCGGCGGAGATGCCGAAGTTCGGCATAATGACGCCCGAAAGGGCGACACCGGCCGCCGATGCGGCAGACCACTTCAGCAGCCGCCTGCGGCTGCGGTCATAGTGAACGAGCATAAGATTTCTCCATCTCGCGAAGCGAGGCTTCACGCGTTTCGATTACGACGCTGTGATCAGCTACGGGGGTGGAGAGGGAGAGTTTCAGCGCCGCGGCGCTTGTGATCGGCCAGAGCCATCACGTTGATTTGCCTAACATTTCCGGGAACAGATCAGGTGCGCGCACGTTTGCGCGCGCACCTCGCGGTCATCTGGGTCGGCGCTCAGCCCTTCCGCGATCGCGGTTTGTCGCCCGACTGGTAGAGCCCGAGGCCAAAGCCATCCGGATCCAGAAAGTCAGCGCTCCAGCCGCCGGGTGCCTCGCTCACCGGGGTGACGATGGTGACGCCCTGGGCGACGAGCGCCGCCACCACATCGTCGATGCCGCCTTCGGCCAGGTCGAAGATCAGCGCCGGCGAGCTGCCGCGCGAGCCGTCCATCTGAAAGAAGATGATCTCGAGCCCCTTGTCGAGCGAACCTTGCAGCCAATAGGGCTCGGCGCCCTCCATGCGGGCCAGTTCGATGCCGAGCGTCTCGTTGTAGAAGCGCTCGGTGCGGGCGATGTCGGCGACGTAGTAGACGGTGCTGGCGCGATGCGGTTTCGGAATCATGATCTTGGCTCCTGATGGGTGGTTACATGACTGGTTGCCGCCGAAAGGCGCAATGTGAGCAAGGGCGGCGAAGAATCCTGACCGCCTAGCGCTGCGGTGCCCGCCGCACGATGAACAGGTGACCATCCGGATCGTGCGAAGCGAATACCCCGCCTTCACGCAGCAGGGCGGGCAGCAAGGCGTCTCGGATGCGGCCGTAAGCGAGATTGAGACCGAGGCCGGGCGTGCCCGCGGGCAACTCGAGCCCGGCAGCCCGCAGGCGCTTGCCGAGGGTTGAGATGCGCTGGCGCAGCGTCACATCGTCGAGCCGCAGCAGGTAGGCGATCTCGCGGCGATCATGACCGCTGAGCGCCAGGGCGGCGACGGATTTCAATGCTGGCGGCAGGCCGCTCAGCAGGGTCGCGACCGGGGTGTCGTCACCGATTGGCGGTGCAGTACGGGTCTCATGCCAGGCGGTATCGCGAAGGCGGCGGCGGCCGGCGCCGCGGGCGGCGAGGCGAGCCTTGTTGCGGATGACGCCGCCCAGCCAACGAATGGTGAGCGCGGTCTCGAAGTCGGTGCGGCCGGCCTTGATCGCCTCGAGCAGTGCCTCCTGCACCAGATCGTCGGCCTCGTCGGCGCGGCGGGAATGCCGTCGCGCCGCCACCAGCAGCTGCTCATAGGTCGCTCGTCGCACGATCCGATCCTCCCGCGCGGAAGGTGCCAAGGCCGGGCGACGCTCGCAATAGCTTCGGCGAAACGGTCAGCGCAGCGACAGCGGCTTGCTTGCCGGCTGGTAGAGGCCGAGCCGGTGCCGGTCAGGGTCGAGCAGCACGGCGCCGTGGCCTTGCGGGGCGGCACCGACCGGGGCGACGATGGTGGCGCCGTTGGCCGCCAGCGCCGACACCGCATCGGCGATGCCGCCATCGGCAAGGGTGAAGGTCATGATCGGGCTCTTGCCCACCTCGGGCTGCCCCTGGTTGAAGCTGATGGAGAAATCCGGGCCGAGGCGGGCGAACAGGAAGGCGTCGCGGCCGCTGCCGCGCTTCTCGAAGTCGATGTCGAAGGCCTCGCGATAAAAGCGTGCGGTGCGATCGAGATCGGCGGAGTGATAGACGAGGCAGGTCTCCGAGGGGCGGAACGGCATGGGATGGTCCTTCTGATCATGCGCCGGCAGGCGGCGGTACATGAGTCAGTTGCCGCCAGGCAGCAACGCGTGAGCAGGCGAAGCCAAAAAACTACGAGACGCGGCGGAGTTTTGGGCGCTGCTGGCCCTCATCGGCCAGCATCTCGGCCACGGCCTGGGCGCTGACCGGCGGCGAGAACAGGAAACCCTGCACTTCGTTGCAGCCCTGGTCGCGCACTGCGCTCAGCTGCTCTTCGGTCTCGATGCCCTCGGCGGTGGTCGACATGCCGAGTGATTGGCCGAGCCCGATCACCGCCTTGATGATGGCAAGGCTGTCGCCCTTCGATTTCAGATCGCGCATGAACGAGCGGTCGATCTTGATCTTGTCGAAGGGGAAACTGCGCAGGTAGCTCAGCGAAGAATAGCCGGTGCCGAAATCGTCCATCGAGATGCGCACGCCCAGCGCCCTCAGCTTGTGCAGGGTCTTGAGGGTGGGCTCGTTGTCCGAGAGCAGCAGCGACTCGGTGATCTCGAGCTCGAGCCGGGTCGGCGGCAGGCCGGTATCGCGCAAAGCCGCCTCGACCGTTTCGAACAGCCGCTTGTTCTTGAACTGCACCGGCGAGAGGTTCACCGCGACACGGACGCCGGCCGGCCAGCCGGCGGCAGTACGGCAGGCCTCGCGCAGCACCCACTCGCCGATCTGGACGATCAGCCCGGTTTCCTCGGCGATGGGGATGAACTCGGTGGGCGAGATGGTGCCGCGCTCGCCAGTGTCCCAGCGCAACAGCGCCTCGAGACAGGTGATGCGGTTCTCCTTCAGCCCCACCAGCGGCTGGAACACCAGGCGCAGTTCGCCCTTGGCCAGCGCCAGCCGGAGCCCGGCTTCGATGCTGCGCCGCTTCTGGATCGCCGCATCCATGCCGGATTCGAAGAAGTGGTAGGTCGAGCGGCCCTCGTTCTTGGCCTTGTAGAGCGCCAGGTCGGCGTTCTTCATCAGGATCTCCGAGGTCTCGCCATCCTGTGGTGCCATGGCGATGCCGACCGAGGTGCCGATCACCAGCTGGTGGCCATCGATGGTGAAGGGGTTGGCCATGGCTTTGACGATGCGTTCGGCAATGGCCGCGGCCTCCGCCGGCTTATCGACGCCACGCAGCAGCAGCGCGAATTCGTCGCCGCCGAGCCGGGCCAGCAGGTCGTTCTCGCGGGTGGCGCCCCACAGGCGCGCCGAAACCTGCTGCAGCAGCTTGTCGCCCAGCGAGTGGCCGAGCGTGTCATTGACGGCCTTGAAGTGGTCGAGGTCGATGCAGAGCACTGCAATGTGTTCGCCGCGCGCGAGGCCGGGCTCGGTACCGGCCATCTCCTCGAGAAACTGCACCCGGTTGGGCAGCTGGGTCAGGGCGTCGTGGCGGGCGAGGTGGCGGATCCGCTCTTCCTGCTGGCGCTGCTCGGTAATGTCCTCGTGCGTGGTGACCCAGCCGCCATCCTTCATCGGATGGTGCTGCATCATGATGGTGCGGCCGTTCAGTTCGTGGATGTTCTTGCCGTACTCGCCGCGGGCGATCACCTCGCGACGCCAGCGGATATAATCCTCGCGGTTGGCGCCTGCCTGCATGCCCTCGTCGAACAGGTGGCCGAGGATATCGTCGAGCTGCGTGCCGGGCTTCAGCAGGTGCTCGGGCAGGTTGTAGATGCGCTGGTAGGGCTGATTGCAGATCACCAGGCGACCCTTGAGGTCGTACATGCACAGGCCCTGGCTGATATTGTTGACCGCCGCATCGAGCCGGATGTTCTGGCGCTCGAGTTCGCGCTTGCGCTTCTGGATGATCTCGGAGGAGGCGATCTCTTCGGTGACGTCCTCGTGGGTGATGACCCAACCGAGGCCGGGCGAATAGACGTGCGCCGTCTCCAGCCAGCGCTCGCCAGCCACGCGCTCGCGCACCTTGGAGCGGGCGCCGCCACGATTGGCCAGCAGTTCCGACTTGTAGGCAGCGAGGAATTCTTCGGGCGACTGGTCGGGGTGGTTGCCCATCTCGGCGGACAGCTTCACTACCGCTTCGAGGGTCATGCCCTTGCGGACGCGGCGGGCCGAGAAGCCGTAAATATCGAGGTAATGCTGGTTGAACATCACCAGCTTGAATTCGGGCGACCAGACGCAGAAGCCGTAGGGGACCGATTGCAGTGCAGCATCGAGCAGCAACGCATCGGCGGCTTTACGAGCGGAATCGGCCGATAGCGCCTTCACTTCTGATCAGGCCCCCTCAAAATCCTATAATCAGCGGGGAACGCTAGCGAAGCGCAGTTAAGATGGTTTTAAGCCGAGGCGCCGCTATTCCAACCCCACTTTCAGCATCTCGATTTCAGCTTTCAGCTTCTGGATTTCGAGTTCGTAGAGGCGGGCGCAGTTGAGCCGGGTCGGGGCCTCGCCGAGCGGGATGATGACGCGGGCATAGGCGACAGCGCTTTGCGGCGCGCCATCATCGTCGTTGCCATAGCCGGAATTGGAGTAGGCACTCGACAGATCGCCGCCGGCGATGCCGAGATCGAGGTAGCCGCCCGACGAGTTGATCGACTGGCTGCAGCGCACCCCTTCGGAGGTGGTGATCGAATCCTCGCCGCCGGGCCCGACCGGAGGGGGCGGCAGCAGCAAGCCGTCAGCTGCCGCGACCGGCCATGCGGCCAGTATAGAGACCACACACGCGCGGAAGGATCGGGCTATCAATGGCCTTGGGCATGACACAGAGCGCAATTGTCCGCTCCTTTTTTGCTGGATCGATGTCGAACGTCACGATGATGTTGCGGGTAATACCGGGGCCCAGGGTGAGTTCGGCCGGTTTGACCACCACACCTTTGGCCGAGGTTGCGTAATCGGGCAGCATCGGCAGCAGCGCGAAGGTCATGCGCCGCTCGTAGGGGTTGCCGACCTGCAGCCGGAACGCCTTGCGATCCGATGGGGTGAGACCGGATTTTTCCAGCGGCGACAGGGACTGGGCGAGCGCCGGGGCGGTAATCGCCAGCCCAAGCGTCAAAAGCAGCGGTGCAATGCCGGCCTTCAGGGGTGACATGTGACGAGGGTCCTCGTGGTGTAGGTGCCGGGGGCAAAGCCGTTGGGATTGTTGACCCGATTGTGCACGGTCATGGTCAGGGTGACGGCGCCGAGCAGTCCGGTCGAAAAGTTGGTGGCCGCGCTGGTGTAGCCCTGGTTGGCCAGCTGGATCAGCCCGATCACCGCGGCGGTGTAGGCGACCTCGCGGGTTTCCATCGCGGCGTTGTACCCGGGAGGGGACTGGATGACCGTCGGCGCATTGACGGTCACCGAGACGCCAGAGAGCAGCGGCAGCACCATGGTCACCGTCGCCGGCGTGTTGCCGTTGACCTGCGAGCCGAGCACGGTGTTGCTCATCGAGTTCCTGAGCGTGCCCGATGCCGGCAGGCTGATGGAGCAGGCGAGCCCTGGCAGCGGCGCCAACGTGGCCGCCAAGGCGACAACTCTGGCGCCGAGCCGGCTCACGGGGCGCATGTGACGACCGTCCGCGTGGAGTAGTTGCCATTCGGAAAGCCGTTCGGATTGGTGATGCGGTTGTGCACCGTCAGCACCGATGCGGCGATGGTGGTGATGGGATTTGTCGTCTGGCTGGGCGTATAGGCCTGCGTGATCGAGGAGAGACCGGTGGCGCCGGTATAGCTCACCTCGATCGCCTCGCCCGTCGCGACATAGCCGCCAGCCTGGCCGGTGCGGGTGGGGGCACCGACCGTCAGCGTGTTGGCGCCGATCGAGAGGATCGTTACGTGGGCGGCGTCGCCGCCGGCCTCCTCGGAGCCAAGCGTCGTGCCGGTCGAGTAGTCGAGGCCGAGGGTGCCGCCATCGCCGGCGCTGAGGGTGCAGCCGGGAATAACGGTGCCGGTGAAGTCGAGATTAACGGACTGGGCCGAGGCAGGCACGATACCCGCCAACAGGCCGAGGGTAGTTGCTACGGCAAGTACTCGCATGACTCTACTCCGGGTACGCGATGAAACTGGCCTGAAGTGTCAGTATTTTATGGTTAATGAGAACTAAAGATCAGCTTTGCTAGGCGTTAGTGCGCAAATCAGCAAGAAGCCGACGCGCCGACCGGCAAGAAATGCCTAGCGGTTGGCCACGCAGTAACACGCATTTGCATACGCAGCAGGAAGCGGTCGCCCATCGCCGGGGCTGCGATTGCTTTTGCTTGAGCCGGGGCGAGGCAGGTCGAAGGACGCTCTGAAGCCGGTGCGGGTTGACCCCCACCCCTGTCCCCTCCCCGCAAGGGGGAGGGAGACCCTCACACGGACATCTCAGTATGCGTCTCCCTCCCCCTTGCGGGGAGGGATCAAGGGTGGGGGGCCACAGCCACCGGGCTCGCGGTTCCAGTGTTGCCCGGCTTCACCATCACATAGTCGGTGAACTGGTACGGCCCCATCTGCACCGGCACATGCCGTTCCACCTCGAACCCCTGCGAGCGGTAGAAGGCGATGGCGGAAGCGTTGCCGTCATTGACGTAGAGAGCGAGGGGCAGCGCGGCACCGAAATGGGCGTGGGCGGTGGCGATCAGCGCCTTGCCGAGGCCCAGCCCGCGGGTTTCGGCAAGCAAATAGAGCTTCTTGATCCAGACCCGGCCATCGGCGCGGTAGGCCGAAGCGAAGCCGACGTCGCCGCCGTCATAGGTGGCGAGCCAATATTGGTGGCCGCGCTCGGCGATGTCGGCCTCGAGCGTTTCGAGCGCATAGATCTCGGCGAGCATGCCGGGGATGCGGTCGGCCGGCAGGATGCCGGCAAAGGCTTCGGGCCAGATGCGATAGGCCAGCGCCGCGACCCGTGGCAGGGCATCGGCAGCGATCGGGAAAACCAGCGACGTGGACATGACCCGTTGTGCCGCGTCGGCGATGGGGCTGGCAAGCCGGCTAACGTCGTGTCAAAGACGGGTGAACCCACAGGTGTTGCGCCATGCCCGATTTCATTCCCGACCTGCCGGTGATGCTGGCCTTTGCCGTCGCCACCTTCGTCTTGATGATCACGCCCGGCCCGGACATGGCGCTGCAGATGAGCCGCGCCATCAACTATGGCCGGGCGCATGGGCTGGCGGCAATGTTCGGGGCGATGGCCGGCATCATGGTGCATACCACGCTGGTCGCCTTCGGTATTTCGGTGCTGATCCTCGCCGCACCGCCGCTGTTCATGGCGCTGAAGCTTGCCGGGGCGGTCTACCTGATCTGGCTGGCCTGGCAGGCGATCGCCCATGGCGGCGGGCTGCGGCTCACCGAGGCGGCAAAGAAAGTGCCGACGCTGTGGCAGAGCTTTGCCACCGGGCTCGGCATCAACCTGCTCAACCCCAAGGTGGTGCTGTTCTTCGTGACCTTCCTGCCGCAGTTCGTCGAAGCGCATGATCCGGCCGCGGCAGGCAAACTGTTGTTCCTCGGAGCGCAGTTCGTGGTGCTGTCGATCCCGCTCGGCTTCCTGATCGTGTTTGCCGCCGAAAGGCTGGCTGCGGCGTTCCGGCGTTCGAAGTGGGTGGAGCGCGCGCTGAACTGGAGCTTTGCCGCGATCTTTACGGCATTCGCCGCAACCATCCTCACCGCACAGGCAAGACATTGAATTACTCGCACGCCTTCCACGCCGGAAATTTTGCCGATGTGATGAAGCATCTCATCGTCACCCGGCTGGTCGAGTACCTGAAGAAGAAGGATGCGGCGTTCCGGGTGATCGATACCCATGCCGGGATCGGCAGGTACGACCTCACCGGCGCGATCGCCAAGCGCTCGCCGGAGTGGGCCGACGGCATCGGCAAGCTGCTGCAGGGCGGGCTGCCGCAGAAGGCGCAGGTGCTGGCCGAGCCCTATCTCAAGGTGATCGCCGAGCTGAATCCCAACGATAAGCTCGAGACCTATCCGGGCTCACCGCTCCTGGTCCGAAAACTGTTCCGGCCGCAGGATCGGTTGTCGGCGCTGGAGCTGCACCCCGAATATGCCGAGCGGCTGGGCAAGCTGTTCGAGGGCGATGTGCAGGTGCGGGTGATCCATCTCGATGGCTGGCTGTCGCTCAACGCCCATGTGCCGCCCAAGGAGAAGCGCGGCCTGGTGCTGGTCGATCCGCCGTTCGAGGAGCGCGGCGAGTTCGAGCGGCTGGTCGATGGGCTGGTCAAGGCGCACGGCAAGTTCGCCACCGGCGTCTACGCACTGTGGTATCCGCTGAAGGACACCCGGGCCGTGCACGACTTCATCTCGGCGCTGCGCGATACCGGCATCACGAGGATGCTCAGAGCCGAACTCAGCATCCGCCCGGCCTCCAACCCGCCGCGGCTGCATGGCTCAGGGATGATCCTCGTCAACCCGCCGTTCACGCTCGAGGGCGAGCTGCGAATCCTGCTGCCGGCGTTGGCGCAACTGCTGGGCGATCCCGGCCAGGGCCGGCACAAGCTGGAGTGGCTGCGCGGCGAGGAGTGAGGGTAGCAGACGAAGCACCGGCCCCGGTGCCGGCTGCCCCCACCCCTGTCCCCTCCCCGCAAGGGGGAGGGAGACCCTCACACCAGTATCGCGGTTCTATCGTTTCCCTCCCCGCTTGCGGGGAGGGATTAAGGGGTGGGGGCGGCCCGCACCAGCGATCGCTCTGCTCAAAGCTCGAACTCGTAGTAGATCATCTTCTCGCCCTTGCCGCCGACCTTGGTGTAGAGGCCGTTGGCCTCGAGGTTGTCGAGTTCGGTGCCGAGCCAGGCTTCGCGGCAGCCGAGTTCGCGGCCCCAGGCGAACATCGCTTCGACCATGCGGGTGGCGATGCCCTGGCGCAGATGGGTCGAGGCGGTGCCGACCTCGTCGATATAGAGCTCGGTGACCTTGTCGGGGTGGCGGTGGATGACGGCGGCGCACTGGCCGACCACCACGCCATTGTCGAAGGCGAGCAGCATCAGGTGGCCGGGCTCGAGCAGGTAGGCTTCAAGCCGCTCGGGATGGATCGGTTCGTCGAACACGTCGGGCGCAACCTCGGCAATGTCGAGTTCGTCGCCGGGTTGCATACGCTTGATCTGGATGGGCATGGCTGGGCTCCGATGAAGGGAGGCGTCACCAGCATTCCCGTTTGTCGCGCTTTCGAACCGGAGAAGTGTCACAACTTCTCCTGAAAACGCTCCGAGACAGGCCGGATCAGACGTGCCGGAGGGCACCGCGCCGTGGTTGCCGCGCCGTGGCGGGCCAGTTAGTTGTATCACCCCGCCGTCTCGCCCTTCAACTCACGCCAATGGGCGTGACGAGGTTCCGCCGTGTCGCTCAGCTCCAGCCTTGCGCTGTTCAAGGTGCCATCGTTCACGCCGGCACTGCTGGCGATCCTCTGCTCGGTGCTCGCCGAGGCGGTCGGGTTCAGCTACATGGCGCTTTTGGCGGTAGAAAAGATCGGCATGAGCCCGCTGGAGCTCAGTGCGTTCCTGACCCTGTCGGCGATCTCCGGCATTGCGGTGACGACGGTGTTCGGGCACCTGCACGACCGGCGGCCGGTGCTCTGGCCGTTGATCGTCTCGCTGGGAGCCAAGGTCGTCGCGTTCGGGCTGTGCGCGGCGCTGACGCAGAGCTGGATGCTGATCGCGGTTGCAGTTGCTCTGTTCGGGCCGAGCTCGGCCTCGTTTGCGCTGATGTTCGCCATGGCCAAGGGCTATCTCGACCGGGTCGGCGGCGAGACCGTGTCGCGCGGCATGGCAAGCCTCAGGGTCGCCTCGTCGCTGAGCTGGGCCATCGGGCCGGCGATCGGCGCGGCGCTGGTGGCAGGCTGGAGCTTTACCGGCGTCTATGTGGGCGCGGCGCTGCTCTCGGCGCTGGCTCTGGTGGTGGTGTTCGCGAGCCGGATCAAAGTGGTCCCTGCAGCGACCGAAGAGCGGCAGAAGATCACGCTCGGCGTGGTACTGGCCGCAGCGCCGGCAGTCATCGCCATGACGGCTTTCCACACCTCGATGTTCATGGGCTCGAACGCCATGTCGATCGTGGTTGCCCGTGAGCTCGGCACCGAAACCGATGTGGGACTGCTGTTCAGCCTGTGCGCGGCACTCGAGGTGCTGGTGATGGGGCTGTTCGTCATCCGCCCGATGCGCAAGGCCAGTGTCGGTCTGCTGGCTTTCGGTTTCCTGCTGTTTGCCGGCTATTTCATCATGGCGATCGTCTGGCCGACCCTGCTGTCTCTCTATCTGGGGCAGATTCTGCGCGCTGCCGGAATCGGGATCCTCAGCGTCGTCGGGATGGCTTACGTGCAGGAACTGCTGCCCGGCCGGGCCGGCGTCGCCTCGGCGCTGTTCGGCAACACCATGAGCGCCGGCGGCCTGCTATCGGGGCTGGGCACGGGCCTGTTCGCCGAAGCATTCGGCTATTGGTCGATCTTTTCGGTCTGCGCAGGCCTCTGCCTCGCCGGTGCGGCCGTGCTTTTCGTGCCCGCCCGGCGGCGCGCACCCGCTTGATGCCAGACCCTCGCGCCTCAGGCGGTGAGCGCGTCGCGCTCTTTCTTGGTCAGCCGCTCGGTTTCGCTCTTCAGCTGCCCGCATGCCGCGAAGATATCGCGGCCGCGCGGGGTGCGGACCGGGCTGGCATAGCCGGCATTGTTGACGATGTCGGCGAAGCGCTCGATGCGCGACGAGCTCGAGCAATCGTAGTTGGTGCCCGGCCAGGGGTTGAACGGGATCAGGTTGATCTTGGCCGGAATGCCGGCCAGCAACCGCACCAGCTCGCGCGCATCGGCATCGGAATCGTTGATGTCCTTGAGCATCACGTATTCGAAGGTGATGCGGCGGGCATTGGAAAGGCCGGGGTAATCGCGGCAGGCCTGGATCAGCTCCTTGAGCGGATACTTCTTGTTGATCGGCACCAGCATGTCGCGCAGCTCGTCGCGCACGGCGTGGAGCGAGATCGCCAGCATGACGCCGATCTCGCGGCCGGTCGGCTCGATGAACGGCACGACGCCCGAGGTCGAAAGCGTGATGCGGCGCTTCGACAGCGAAATGCCGGCTTCGTCGGAGGCGATCAGCAACGCCTGCTTGACGTTGTCGTAGTTGTAGAGCGGCTCGCCCATGCCCATCATCACCACGTTGGTGATGGCGCGGCTGTCGCCTTCCGAACCACCGGAGCCACGCGGCGCCGGCACGAGGCCACCGTCATTGGGGCGCACGCCGCCGGGGAAATCGCCCAGCCGCTCGCGCGCCATCAGAATCTGGCCGAGGATCTCGCCGGCGGTGAGGTTGCGCACCAGCTTCTGCGTGCCGGTGTGGCAGAACGAGCAGGTGAGCGTGCAACCCACCTGGGAGGAGACACAGAGCGTGCCGCGGTCTTCCTCGGGAATGTAGACGGTCTCGACTTCGACCGGCGGCAGCAGCGGGTTCCTGGGGGCGCGGAAACGGAACAGCCACTTGCGGGTGCCGTCGATCGAGATCTGTTCGGTGACGATCTCGGGGCGGTCGAGCAGGAAGGCATCAGCGAGCTTTTGCCGAAAACCCTTCTGGATATTGGTCATCCGGTCGAAATCGGTGACGCCGTTGTGGTAGATCCAGTTCCACAGCTGCGACGCGCGCATCTTCGCCTCGCGCTCGTCGAGGCCGATGCCCATCAGGGTGTCGCGCAACTCAGGCTTCATCAGGCCGACCAGCGACGTCCGACCGGATTTCGGGCGGTCGGCCAAGGGCTTCGGACTGGCGTGATGATCGAGGTCGAGGGCGATACTCATGTGCGGGCGGCTCTCTCAGCGTGCGCATGCTTGGTGGTCGCGCGGTCGAGAAGGAATAGTCTCACAACTTTCCCTGACCACGCTCCTTAGGGCGCGGCCTGTAACATAGTCGCAAAGTTTGCGCAAAACACGGGGGCGGGAGGCTGGCTTGCGTGCTGCGGGCGGCGGCGGCGTGGGCAGACGGATCGATGAGCTTAGCCGGTGCAGCTTTCGATAGCGCGGCTGGCGGCAGTGGCGCCTGACAGGGAGAAGGTCTCGACGATGCGGATGCCCTTGTCGCTGGTGCCTTCGATGACCACCGTCGAGCCGGCCCGCAGCGCGCCCGCGAGGTTGTCGTTTTCGCTGGGGTTGAGCAGCCAGGCGGCGTCCTTGTCGGTGAAGAGCTCGAAGCTCTGGCCGCTGACCGTGGCGGTCGCCGGGGTGTCGGGTGCAAACATGAAGCCGGCGACGAGGTTCAGCTCGTTGCGGACGCTCTCGGCCGGCCGGTTGGTGAGGTAAAGCCAGGCCTCGGTGAACTCGTCCGGACTGGGCGACACTTCGGTGGGCTTCGACAGGGCGAAACAGACCGGGCCGGTCGCCTCGGTGGCGGTGTAGGCAGTCCAGTCGCGGAACTCGCCGAGCAGCTTGACCGACTGCGCCATGGCCGCACCCGACAAGGCGGGGACGAGCAGCGTGGCGATGACCGGGAGAGCGCGGAAGTTCATAAGCGGGGCCTCGAAGGGTTGGCGGTTGGTAGCAGGCAAAGCCTGATGGCATCAATCGCCGAACGCTCAGGAAGGCGTGAAGTTCACGCCCTCGTGTCGAGCTTTCAGGTGCAGGCCTTGCTGATTTCGCCCAGTGCAGCGGTAACGCCCGACAGGCTGTAGCTGTCGGACATCTTGTTGCCCTTCTGCGAGGTGCCGTTGACGGTGAGCTTGGTGCCCGCCTTCAGCGCTTCGACGAAGGTCGCCTCGTCGGCCTCGACGGCCAGCCAGGCGGCCTCGCCCTCGGTGACCATGGGGAAGGTCTTGCCGTCGACCGTCGCGGTGACATTGGCATTGGCGGCAAAGGGGTAGCCGACCTGGGTCTGCACTTCGTTCTTGGTGCCGAGCCCTTTGCGGTTGATCACCAGGAAGTGGATCGGGCTGCGCCGTACCGGGCTGCCATTCACTTCCTTGGGGCTCCAGTCTTCCGGCTGGGCCGAGATGTAGCACATGGGGCCATTGGCGTCCGAGCCGGTCCAGGCGGTCCACGACTTGAACGTGCCGAGCTGCTTGATTTCCTGAGCGCCGGCAGGTGTGGCCGCCAGTGCGAAGCAGACGCTTCCGGCAACCAGGGCAGCCAATGCCAAACGAGATGATGTCATCGCCCTAACATCCTTGAAGTTGCGCAACCAGCGCCGAGCATGGTGCCACGGTATGGTTACCAGGGTCTCAAACCGGCCGCGCATTTTGAGTTAGTGGCGACCTTAGCGGCAATCGTGTCGGCAATTTGACGCGCCAAATCGCCGAAAATCCTGTTTGGGCCCGCATGGTGAAGGAAGCGTTAACGGCAGGCCCCGTCTCAAGCCGCCAGCGGGTAGGTCTGCTCGACCAGATAGGGCCCGCCGCCGACCGAATCCCGCGATGAGAACAGAACGAAGCGGCCGACCTTGAACTCCAGCGGGGTAAAGCGGCCGGAAAAGGCGATGAAGCGCGCCACCTCTTCGGCGGAAACGCCGCGCAGCCGGGCGAGCGCCACGTGCGGCACGAATTTCCGGCCCTCGGGCGCAAGACCGCAGCGCTGCAGCACCCGCTCCTGCGCTGCCTGCAACCGCAGCAGGGCGGCATTGGTCGAGCAGCCGGCAAACAAGGCGCGCGGCGTATTGCCGCCGAACGAGCCGAGGTGGTCCAGCTTGATGGTGAAGGCCTCGCTGTCGGCCAGCCGGTCGAGCATGTCGGTGACTTCGCTCGCCACATGGTGATCGACATCGCCGATGAAGCGCAAGGTAATGTGATAGTTGCCGGTGTCGATCCAGCGGGCACCGAACAGGCCGCCGCGCTTCAGCGACAGGGCCAGCCCCACCTCTGGCGGGACCTCGATTCCGGTAAAGAGCCTGGGCATGTGACCCTCCCTTTGCCGCGACGAACGCGTGATTCGCGCCCATCTACATCCCGAACCTAGCGACGCTGGATGGCTGCTGCAAGACAGCCGGCATGCAATGCAGGGGGTGCCTGTCTCGTGAGGCGAAGAGGCGCGGATAAAGCGTTGAAGAACTGCGACATTAGGGAACGTTAAGGTGAGGTCTGGACGTCTTGTATTGTGCGGGGCTCGCCCTCATATTGTGTGATCGACGGCAGAGGCTCGGAGGAGCGCCCGTCACGTCGCCAGGAAAGGGATTTATTCGTCATGGCTGAATTCGACCGTCCGACTATCGCCGCTCAGCGGGCCGGAACCGCCGCGGCCATCGATGA
>NZ_DASZAW010000087.1:0-162880 GCF_035944845.1 Devosia sp.
GCTCTGACCAGCAGACACCATGACCGACAAGAAGAAGCTCATCGCGCCGCGGCTGCCGCGCGGCTTCGAAGATCGTTTGCCCGCCGATATTTCGGCGGTGAACGCAATGACGGCGAAGATCCGCGCGGTCTACGAGCGCTACGGCTTCGATCCCGTAGAAACGCCGCTGCTCGAGTATACCGAGACGCTCGGCAAGTTCCTGCCCGATACCGACCGGCCGAATGCCGGCGTGTTCTCGCTCATGGACGATGACGAGCAGTGGATGAGCCTGCGCTACGATCTGACGGCGCCGCTGGCCCGGCACTTCGCCGAGCACTTCCAGGATCTGGCAAAGCCTTATCGCAGCTATCGGGCGGGCTATGTGTTCCGCAACGAGAAGCCGGGGCCGGGGCGGTTCCGCCAGTTCATGCAGTTCGACGCCGATACGGTCGGCGCGGCGGGGCCCGAGGCCGATGCCGAGATGTGCATGATGCTCGCCGATGTCATGGACGCGCTGGGCCTTACCGGCAAATACGTGGTGAAGGTCAATAATCGCAAGGTGCTCGACGGTGTGCTCGAAAGCGCGGATGTGCACGAGTATGAGCAGAAGCTCGCGGTGCTGCGCGCCATCGACAAGCTCGACAAGTTCGGCACCGACGGGGTGAAGCTGTTGCTCGGCGAGGGCCGCAAGGACGAGAGCGGCGATTTTACCAAGGGCGCGGGCCTCTCCGCGCCACAGCAGCAGGTCGTGCTCGACTTCATTGCCGGCAAGGCACCCGAGGAGAATGAGGGCGTGAGCGAGCTGCGCGCCATGGAAGTGCTGTTCCGGTCTGCCGGCTACGGCAACGACCGTATCGAGATCGACCCCTCCATCGTGCGTGGCCTCGAGTACTATACCGGCCCGGTTTTCGAGGTCGTGCTGACCTTCCCGGTAACCAACGAAAAAGGCCAGCAGGTGATCTTCGGCGCCGTGGGAAGCGGCGGGCGCTATGACGGCCTCGTCTCGCGCTTTCGCAGCGAGCCGGTGCCAGCGACCGGTTGTTCGATCGGTGTCTCCCGGCTTGCCCATGCGCTGAAGCTGACCGGCAATCTGGGGGCCGAAGAGCCGCTGGGGCCGGTGGTGGTGCTGGTGCTCGATAAGGAGCAGACGGCGCGCTACCAGGCGATCACCTCGCGGCTGCGTCGCGCCGGCATCCGCGCCGAAATGTTCATGGGCAACACCAAAAACTTCGGCAAACAGGTGGCCTATGCCGACAAGCGCAACTCCCCGGCGGTGATCATCGAAGGCACGCAGGAACGCGAACTCGGCAAGGTGCAGATCAAGGACCTGATCGCCGGCAAAGAAGCGGCCAAGGCGATTGCCGACAATGCCGAGTACAAGGCCGCGCGCCCGGGGCAGTTCGAATGCGACGGCGACCTCGACGCGATCGTTGCCGCCATTTCCGAACTGCCTGCGGTGGCCG
Source organism: Devosia sp. (assembly GCF_035944845.1). Lineage (GTDB taxonomy): Bacteria > Pseudomonadota > Alphaproteobacteria > Rhizobiales > Devosiaceae > Devosia_A. Next base: position 1,443 of record NZ_DASZAW010000087.1, read on the forward strand.
CATACCTCGATGCCCAGAACCCGGACGCCAATAAGTGAAGACAGCATCCGAGCGATATGCCGCGCTGGTGCGGCTGGTCGAATCGCGCACGGTGACGCGCGCGACGCCGGCGCTGCTGCTGCCCGCCGGTCCTTATTTCGACCTCGCCGGCGAGGAGTTCGGGCGAAACCTGCTCCTCACCACCACCAATAACGGGCTCGAATACTGCCTCCGTCCGGACTTCACGCTGCCGATTGCGCAGCAATATCTCGAAGACGGGCTGATCGGCGCTCCGGCTGCCTTCACCTATCTGGGGCCGATCTTCCGCCAGCAGAACTCGACGCCGGTGGAGTTCGAGCAGGCGGGACTAGAACTGCTGGGCCAGGCGGACGCCGATAACGCGCTCGACCAGGTGCTGACCTTTGCACGCTGGGCGCTCGCCATCTACGACATCACGGCGCCCAACGTGCGGCTGGGCGGCGTCGGGTTGTTCGAGGCGTTTCTCGAGACGGCGCAAATCCCGGCGGCGTGGCGCAGCCGCATCCGCCACCGCTTCGGCCACCCCGAAGCGCTGGAGCGGCTGATGGAGCGACTGGCCAACCCCGAGGAACGGGTCGAGGCCCCTGCCCCGGACAGCCGCGACACGGTGATCGAGATCGTTACCGATGCGATGCTGTCGGGTGGGTTGAGCCTGATCGGCAGCCGCACGCCCGAAGAAATCGCCGACCGCTATCTCGAAAAGCAGGCGCTGGAATCCGCCCCGATCCCGCCCGAAACGGTGGCGCTGCTGCAGAACTACCTGTCGGTGTCTGAAAGCACCGAGACGGCGTTCGAGCGCATTTCGGAGATGTGCAAGGAAGCGGGCTTCGATTTCGACGAGCCGCTGTATCAGGTGCGCAACCACGCCGCGGCGCTCGCAGCGCTATCGCCCAATGCCGATGTGATCTTCGACGCGAGCTTTTCGCCGCGGCTCGACTACTACACCGGCATCGTCTTCGAGATGACCGGCTCGGACGGCGAGGTGCTGGCATCGGGCGGCGAGTATGACCGCATGCTGGAGCGGCTGGGCGCCGGTGAGCCGGTGAAGGCCTCGGGCTGCGCGTTGTGGGTCGACCGGCTCGAGAGGGAGGCCGAACAATGAGCACTTTGCCCGGCGGCCTGACGCTCGCCATTCCCAGCAAGGGGCGGCTCGAGGAGCTGACGCGCAAGGCGTTCTCGACGGCGCGGATGAACATTGCCCGTCCGGGCGGGGCGCGCTCGTATGTCGGCTCGATCAAGAACCAGCCGCAGGTCACGGTGCGCTTCTACCCGGCGGCCGAAATCGCACGCGAGCTGATCCTGGGCGGCGTCGATATCGGCGTTACCGGCTCTGACCTGATCCACGAAGCCTCGGAGAACGGCGAAGAGAACGTGCTGTTCGTGCGCGGGCTCGGGTTCGGCGAAGCCAATGTGGTGGTGGCCATCCCCGACAGCTGGATCGATGTGCAGCAGATGACCGACCTCGCCGACGTGGCATCGGATTTCCGCTCCCGTCATGGCCGCTGGCTGCGTGTCGCCACCAAGTACGTCAACCTGACGCGGCGGCATTTCGCCAAGTATGGCATCGCCGAATACCGCATCGTCGAAAGCGCCGGCGCGACGGAATCGGCGCCCGCCGCAGGTTCGGCCGACCTGATCGTCGACATCACCTCGACCGGCTCCACCCTCGCGGCCAACCAGCTCAGGGTGCTGGAAGACGGGCTGATCATGAAGTCGGAGGCGAACCTGATCGTCTCGCGCACTGCCGACTGGACGCCGCTCAGGAAGGCGCAGCTCGAGGCCCTGTTGTCGATCATGGGTGGGGTGCCGCCGGGGATTTCCACCCTGCTGTGAGCTTCGACCTGACGATCCTCGTGGCGCTTGGCTTTGTGGGGATGCTCGCGGGGTTCGTAGACGCCATTGCCGGTGGCGGTGGACTGATCGCCATTCCGGCGCTGCTGGCGGTTGGCATTCCCCCGGTCACCGCGTTCGGAACCAACAAGCTGCAATCGGTGGTGGGAACGGTGATCGCCGCCTTCACCTACTGGCGCAAGGGGTTCGTGTCGCTGAAGCTGCTGGCGATCGCGATTCCGCTGACCTTTGGCGGTTCGTTCCTCGGGGCGCTGGCGGTCAAATCGATCGACACGACCGTGCTGCAACTTGCCGTGCCGGTAGCGCTGATCGCGGTAGCGCTCTACTTCGCATTCGCGCCGAGGCTCACCGACGAGGACAGCCACGCCCGGCTCGGCGTCGCGATCTTCCTGCCGCTGATGGGGTTCGCCGTCGGATTCTACGACGGTATCCTGGGGCCGGGAACGGGCTCGTTCATGACGCTGGGCTTTGTGACGCTGTTCGGCTTCGGGGTGACGCGCGCGGCGGGGCACACCAAGGTGCTGAACCTCACCTCGAACCTCGGGGCGCTGGCGCTGTTCATCCCCTCGGGCAACGTCGTTTGGCTCGTGGCGGGGGTGATGATCGTCGGGCAGATCATCGGCGGCTATCTCGGGGCGCTCACCGGCATCCGCTTCGGCGCAAGGCTGATCCGGCCGCTGGTGGTCGTGGTGTCGATCGCGCTGGCGGTGAAGCTGCTGGTGTTTCCGTAGAGTGCTTTGAGCCGCTAGCGGCGGAAGGTCAGGACGCGGCGTTCGAGCCGCCCCTGCAGCAGCGGCAATGCCAGACTCAAGGCGTGCGCGAGTTGCCGCGGCACGACCCGCAGCTCGTTGACTATGCCCTGCAGCCCGTCACGGCTCGACTGGCGTTTGCCGCGGATGTCGGAGGGCACGACAACCTGTTCCTGCTCGCAGATGGCGGGCTCCAGCACATGGGGCGCCAGCCGGCCGAACAGGGCGGAGCGGCCAGGGTTGAACATCATCTGGTCGATCGGGTCATCGACCGAGGTGGTGGCAGCGAGCAGCATGCGGGCGCCGGCCGCGGAAACGACATAGCCGGCCGTGCCGGCGGATTTGCCATAGAAGCGGCCGACACGGCGGCTGTGAGCCGGCCGGGTATCGCGGTCCATGAACATCGGGCGATGGCGGCCATAGCGTTCGAGCTTGACCACATCGGCGCCCGGCGGGATCCAGCCGGTGTCGGTAAAGAACTGAGCACAATCGTCGGCCAGGATAGCGTCGTCTTCCAGCACGACGGCGTAGGGCTCGCCCGAGGCGAGAAACAAGCGCCAGAACTTGCGGTGACTGAGAGTGCAGGCGAGATCGCCCCTCGAGATGCGGCCATGCAGACCGGCCTGCACCTCGATCTCGGTGAATTCGGGGGCGTCGGTGCGGGCGTCGACGGCGTCGATGTAGTCGAACTGCAAACCCAGTCGGTCGGCCTGCTGCTGCATGAACGCCCGGCGGTCGGGGCGGCGCGCGAGGTTGATCACGTAGACATGCATCGGGCACCGCAGAATGGCCAGGATTGACGTGCTGCTTCTTGGCCAATGCCGGTGGCTATGGCAAGCGCCGTAGGCGGCAGTTCAGGCTTCGTTGAGAACGCACGGAGAGTTGCGTCGTCGAGCGGCTCCAAAAACGCTAGTGTCTCGAACAACTTACATTCGGCAGGTGAAATTATGCGCGCATTTCTGGGCCTCGTGAGCCTCATGTTTCTGCTGCTGGTCGCCTCACCCTTGCAGGCGGCGAGCTTCGATTGCAGCAAGGCGACCACCGCCGATGAAGTGGCGGTGTGCCGCGATGGCGTAACCTCGGCGCTCGACAGCGAGATGGCCGGGCTGTCCTTCGCCTATGACAAAGTGCCGATGTTCATGGGCGCGAACGGTGCCCGGCACGATGATGCCGAGGCCTTTCTTGCCGAGCGCGGCAAATGCGGTGCCGACATCACGTGCCTGCGCAAGGTCTATACCAACCGGATCGTGGCGTTGAAGACCCAGTTGGGCGTGGCGATGCAGCAGTTCTCGGACTTGCAGAACCAGGTACCGCCGGTCACGGCGCCGATCCCGGAGGGTGTGCAGACGCTGGTCTCCGGCTATGCCGAGCAGTGCACCAGATTGGGCGGTACGCTGAACGCCGGCGGCGACCGGCCGGGCCTGCTGAGCGCCGATCTCGATGGCGATGGCATCGCCGACTACGTGATCAACTCGCAACCGCTGCAGTGCAGCAACTCGGCGACGGCGTTCTGCGGCAATGGCGGCTGCCAGGTCCAGATCGCGGTGTCGTCGGAGAAGTTCGCCGACCCGATCGAGGCGCTCGGGGGCATGCCGATGCTGGTACAGGCGGAAACCGGGACGACGGCCCGGCTCTGGGTGGATAGCACCAACTGCCCCAAGGCGACGGCGGACGAGGCCTGCTGGGCGACCTATGCATGGGTGGGTGGCAAGCACACGGTGACTTATGCGGCGGAGCCGGCGCCGGCGATGTGACGCCGAGTCGCTCGTCGCTTCGCTCCGATCGCGCAACCTCACGGTTGCGATACCCCTCATCCGGCGCTTCGCGCCATCTCGCGGCGAGGGCTACGCCCTCGTCCGGAGGTGCCCGAAGGGCGGATGAGGGGTACGCGGCGCGAAGCAACGCCGATCCGAGCGGAGCGAGGAACGACTACCGCCCTCTCACCGCGTGTTGTGCAGCATGCCCTGGAAGGCGCGGTAGCTGGCTTTGGGTGTCCGCACCTGCGTCTCGTAGTCGACATGCACGATGCCGAAGCGCGAGGTGTAGCCCTGCGACCATTCGTAGTTGTCGAGTAGCGACCAGGCGAAGAAGCCCCTGACATCGGCGCCCTGCCCCTGGGCGTCGGCCACGGCGCGCAGGTGGTCGTCGTAATACTTCACCCGGCGCTCATCGTTGGTCTCGCTCATTCCGGTTTCGGTGACGTAGAGCGGCAGCTTGGTGTAATCGCGATTGACCCGCACGAGCAGATCCTCAAGGCCCTTGGGGTAGATTTCCCAGCCGAGATCGCTCTGTTCGAGATCGCCGGAGCGGCGTTCGGCGCCGAACGGGCCGTTGGGGCCGGCGGCATAGAGGCCGCGGGTGTAGTAATTGATGCCGAGCCAGTCGAGCGGACGGGAGACGACTTCCATGTCCTTCTCGAAGCCATCGGGAAGATAGGCTGCGAGCCGGCTGGTGAGTTCCTGGGGGTAGCGGCCCTTGAACACGCCATCGAGGTACCAACGGTTGAACAGCGCATCGCCGAGGTTCTGCGCCTCGATGTCCTCGGGCTTGTCTGAGAAGGCCTCGGCCTTTTCGAGGTTCAGCACGATCCCGAGATTCTTGACGCTTTCGGCGCGCAGCGCATCGATGCCAGTGCCGTGAGCGAACAGCACGTGGTGCATGGCCCGCGCGGCGGCGCGGAGGTCGCGATAGCCGGGCGCATGGACGCCGAGGAAATGGCTCAGAAAGGCGACGCACCACGGCTCATTGATGGTGGCGGTCGCGTGCAGGCGATCGCCGAAGTGGAGGCCGACCAGTGTCGCGTACTCGGCGAACCAGTTGGCGATGTCGCGGTTCATCCAGCCGCCCTTGTCCTGCAAGGCGCTCGGGAGATCCCAGTGATAGAGCGTGGCGTACGGCTTGATACCGCGCTCGAGCATGCCGTCGATCAGGCGATCGTAGAACTCGAGGCCCTTGGGGTTCACCGCGCCGATCCCCTCGGGGATCAGGCGTGGCCAGGCAAAGGAGAAACGGTAGGTGTCGAAGCCGCCGTCGCGGATCAGGTCGAGGTCGCCGGGCCAGCGGTTGTAATGGTCGCAGGCGATGGCGCCGGTATCGAGGTTCTTCACGTTGCCGGGGGTGGACGAAAAGCTGTCCCAGATCGAAGTGCCGCGGCCATCGGTCTGGCCGCCTTCGATCTGATAGGCGGCAGTGGCGGCGCCGAAGGTGAAGTTCGGGCCAAGGTCGTTACGCGAAATCGAGAACAACAAATCTCTCCTCAACAGGGCGGCGCTTCAGCGCTCGTTGTGGTCGGGCGACAGGGCCGATTCTCGACATCGCCGGATCAATGTAATCGATTGCATAACAGCGTGACGGCGGGATGTCACGGGTGCCACTGATAAGCCGGTAGCTGTGGACCCCACCCCTGTCCCTCCCCGCAAGGGGACGACAAGAGGTCGCCCCGGGGGGAGGGGACAGGGGTGGGGGTCGGCACGCGCCGGCCTATCGACTTGCCACCGACGGCCAGCGCAGGAAGATCAGCTCCGGATCCCCCTCGTCGAGATGCTCGAACATCCCGGTCTGCACAAAGCCCAGTTGCGGCAGCAGGGCGCGCATCGGCGCGTTGGACTGGTTGGTCGAAGTCCAGAGCTTCTGCTCGCTCGGGGTCAGCGTGATGCAGTGCTCGATCAGGGCGCGGCCGATGCCGCCGCGCCGGAAGGCGGCGCCGACCATCAGCATTTCGATGAACGGCGAGCGGAAAAAGCTGCGCGTGAGTGCGACATAGCCGACGACCGCGCCACCGCGTTCCGCGAGGTGGCATTGGCCCAGCGCGACCCACTCGGCAATCGCCTGGCGGCGGTCGGCGCTGTGGCTGGCGACGTGGTCGATGGCGATCAGTGCGTCGAGATCGGCGGCGGTCGCGGGCCTGATCGACAGCATGGCTCAGGGCCTCAGCTGCGGGCTGCCTGCGAGGATGGCACGGACGATGGTGCGGAAGGCTTGGGCCTCGGGACCATCGGGCTGGGTGGCGACGACGGGACGGCCGGCATCGGAACTCTCGCGGATCGACATTACCAGGGGAATCTCGCCGAGGAACGGGATATCGAAGGTCGACGCAGCGGTCCTGGCGCCGCCATGGCCGAAGATGTCGTAACGCGTCCCGGTATCGGGGGCGACGAAGTAACTCATGTTCTCGACGAGGCCGAGGATCGGCACGTCGGTGCGGAGCAGCATGTCCATCGCCTTCTTGGCATCGATCAGCGCCAGATCCTGCGGTGTGGAAACGATGACGGCGCCGAGCAACGGCACCTGCTGGACCAGAGAAATCTGGATGTCGCCGGTGCCGGGCGGCAGGTCGACGACGAGAACGTCGAGACCGCCCCAATCGCTTTCGCGCAACAGCTGGCGCAGTGCCGAGGTGGCCATCGGGCCGCGCCAGACCACCGCCTGGTTGGCGGTGAGCATCGAGCCGATCGACATCGCCTTGAGGCCATAGGCTTCGTGCGGGGCAAAGATGCCGTCGTCACGGACGGCGGGCTTACCCTCGAGGCCGAGGAGCTTCGGGATCGACGGACCGTAGAGATCGGCATCGAGGATGCCGGTGCGCAGCCCTTCGGCGGCAAAGCCGAGCGCCAGGTTGACGGCGACGGTGGATTTGCCGACGCCGCCCTTGCCGGAGCCGACCGCGACGATGTGGCGAACTCCGGGTACGGCTTCGCGCGGCGGCGGGCCGGGGCGGCCCTGCGCCTTGGCCTGGCCGGTGGCCGCCTGGGCGCGGTCGGACGTCAATGACACCATGACCTTGCGACCCTCGGCGACCTTCTCGGCGGCCGCCTGGGCGGCAACGCGGGCCGGGCCGAAGGCGGCCTCCATGCCGGGCGCAACCGAGATGGCGAAGGCCACGGCGCCAGTGGTGACGATGATCTCGCTCAGCCCGCCATAGCCCGCGAGTGCCCCGCCGCCGGGGATTTCCACCGCGTTGAGGGCGTTGCGGACGGCGGTGGCGATGAGTTCATTGGCCATTCAAGTGCCTCCGGGCTTTCAGTCGGGCCTTCTCCCCTTGTGGGAGAAGGTGGCCGAAGGCCGGATGAGGGGTCGCGACACGAAGTGTCGCCGATCCGAGTGCGAACGAGGAGCGATCCAGTACGCGGACAGATACCCCTCATCCGCCCTTCGGGCACCTTCTCCCACAAGGGGAGAAGGCCCGACTGCACTTACTGCTCTCGTGAGCCGATCAGAGGATCGACTGGCCCGTCGACTTCCAGTCCTTCACGAACGCTTCCAGCCCCGACTTGGTCAGCGGGTGGTCGGCCAGCTTGTAGATCACCGCCGGCGGGATGGTGGCGACGTCGGCGCCAGCGAGGGCCACTTCGGTGATGTGGTTCGGGGTGCGGATCGAGGCCGCGAGGATCTCGGTGGCGAACGAGTAGTTGTCGTAGATTGTGCGGATATTCTCGATCAGCTCGACGCCATCGGCGTTGATATCATCGAGGCGGCCGATGAACGGTGAGATGTAGGTGGCGCCGACCTTGGCCGCCAGCAGCGCCTGGTTGGGCGAGAAGCAGAGCGTGACGTTGGTCTTGATGCCTTCCTTCGAGAAGGTCTTGGTGGCCTTGAGGCCATCGATGGTGAGCGGCAGCTTGACCACGACATTCTCTGCGAGCTTGGCCAGCACATGGCCCTCGGCGATCATGCCGTCATAGTCGGTGGCAGCGACTTCGGCCGACACCGGACCCGGGACGATCGAGCAGATCTCCTTGATCACTTCCTTGAACTGACGACCGGATTTGGCGATCAGCGAAGGATTCGTCGTCACCCCGTCCAGCAGGCCGGTTTCATAGAGATCGCGGATGTCCTTGATCTCGGCGGTATCGACGAAGAACTTCATTTCAGTCCCCTCCAAGGGAGATGGTTTGGCTGCTCTTTAGGTAGTCACAATCGGGGCGTGAGACAACGCCTCGAAGAAGGTCTCAGCAAGATGCCGAGACCGGATCTCAGCGGATCGCCGCCAGCATCTTGTCGGCGAGTTCGCCAATGCGATCCTCGGGGATTCCCGCGACGTTGATGCGACTGTCGTTGATCATGTAGATGGCGTCGTCGAGCTTGAGCTTGGTGACGACATCCTCGGGCAGGCCAAGCAGCGAGAACATGCCGGTGTGCTCGGCGATGAAATCGAAATCCTTCGAATTCGAGCGCTGCCGGATGGCGTCGGCAAGTTTGACGCGCAGGCGCTTCATCCGTTCCCGCATTTCGGTGAGCTCGGCTTCCCACTCGGCGCGCAGTTCCTTGTCCTCGAGGATGACGCGGACGATCTCGGCGCCATGGTCGGGAGTCTGCGAAATGGTGGCGCGGATGACGTTCTGCATCTGCGAGGAGACGACGTCGGCGCTGTCGGAATCCCTGGCGATAGCGATGGCGACGCCGGCACGCTCGCGATAGAGTCCGAAATTCTTCGAGGCCGAGAACGCGACCATCGACTCGGGCACCGAGGAGACGACCTTGCGCACGCCATAGGCATCGGCTTCGAGCCCATCGCCGAAACCGAGATAGGCGAGATCGACCAGCGGGAAGGCGCCGGTGCGCTTCAGGCTCTCGACCACCTCATCCCATTGCGCGTTCGTGAGGCTGGCGCCGGTCGGGTTGTGGCAGCAGCCGTGCAGCAGGACGATATCGTCGGAGGTGAGGGTGTTGAGCGTTCCCATCATCTTGTCGAAATCGACGAGGCGCTTGGCATGGTCGAAATACGGATAGTAGACCGGGGTCAGGCCGGCGAGTTCGGCCATCGGCCAGTGGTTCGGCCAGCTCGGGTCGGAAATGAAGATGCGGCCCTTGGGTCGGGCGCGACCGAGCACGTTCATCAGGATCGACAGCGCGCCGGTGCCGCCGGCGCCGTTGACGCAGCGGATGCGCTTATTTTCGACCACACCGCCGAGCGCCAGGTCGACGATGGCGGCAGAGAATTCCTTGTTGCCGACCACGCCCTTGTAGGTCTTGGTCTTGGCGCTATCGAGGATGCGCTGCTCGGCCTTCTTCACCGAACTCATGACCGGTGTGACGCCCTTGGGATCTTTGTAGACGCCGACGCCGAGGTCGATCTTTCCGTCGCGGGGATCGTTGGCATACTCGGCCATCAGCACGAAAATCTTGTCGAGCGTGGCCTTCTTGAGGGTCTCAAACATCAGGTCTGTCCGGGGAAAAACGAGGCGGGGCTGTTATAGGCGGTGGTGGGGGAATTGCAACGGGGCGGATAGTTGGGTGCGTGGGGCGCCCCTCACCCTGGCCCTCTCCCCAGAGGGGCGAGGGGACGCGAGGTGAACCGGCGGTGCCACATCGCCCCCTCGCCCCTCTGGGGAGAGGGCGGCGGAGAGGCCGAAGGCCTCACCGCGGGGTGAGGGGTAGCCCCCCGCACAGCCTACCGTTTCAACCCTGCAATCAGCTGCGGCACCACTTCGAACAGATCGCCCACCAATGCGATATCGGCAATCTTCATCAGCGGTGCTTCGGGGTCCTTGTTGATCGCGACGATCTTCTTGGCGCCCTGGATGCCGGCGAGGTGCTGCAGCGCACCGGAAATGCCGATGGCGATGTAAAGGTCGGGGGCGATGATCTTGCCGGTCTGGCCTACCTGCCAGTCATTGGGGGCGTAGCCGGCATCGACCGCGGCGCGGGTGGCGCCGACGGCGGCGCCGAGCACCTTGGCAAGGTCGGAGACCAGCGCGAACTTCTCGGCTGAGCCGAAGGAGACGCCGCCGGCGACGACGACCTGGGCGGTCGAGAGTTCAGGCAGATCACTTTCGGTGCGGTGCGCGGCGAGGAAGCGAGCAAGGGCTGCGACATCGGCATCGACCGGGTGGATCGGCGCGGCATTGCCCGCGGCCGCCGGACGAAAGGCCGAGGCTCGGATGGTGAGGAGCTGCTTCACCTGCCCCGACGATACCGTCTCGATGGCGTTGCCGGCATAGATCGGCCGGTCGAAGCGGGTCGGGCCGTGGATGGCGACGACGTCGGTCACCGGCATCAGGTCGAGCCTGGCGGCGAGGCGCGGGATGGCGTCGCGGCCGGTGGCAGCGGCGGCGGCAACGATGTGGGTATAGGGCTCGGCGAGCCGGGCGAGCAGCGCCGCGACGGCCTCTGCAGAGAGGCTGGCGAGCGCGGCGCTGTCGGCGACGAGCACCTTTTCGACCCCGGCAAGCTTTGCCGCGTCAGCGGCAACGGCCGACACGCCCTGCCCCGCAACCAGCAGATCGACTGGGCCAAGCTTCTCGGCGGCAGCAACGATACGAGCCGTGGCGGCGGAGAGCACGCCGAGATCGTGTTCGGCGAGAACGAGGACGGCCATCAGAGCGCCTCCAGCTCGGAAAGTTCAGCCTGAATTGCCGAGATCAGTTCGGCAGCATCGGCGACCCGGCGCCCGGCCACGCGTTCGGCCGGTGGGCTCACCTTTTCCAGCGTAAGCCGTGGCGTCAGATCGACGCCGAATTCAGCGGCCGGACGGACCGCCAGCGGCTTCGAGCGCGCCTTCATCACCATCGGCAACGCCGCATTGCGCGGGGTATTGAGGCGGAGATCGGCAGTGGCGATGGCGGGCAGCGACACGCCAACCGTAGCGCGGCCATAGTCGACCTCGCGGGTTACTTCGAGGCCGCCATCAACCACCTTGATCTCGGAGGCGAACGTCGCCTGCGGCCAGTCGAGGAGCCCGGCAAGCATCTGGCCGACCTGATTGGAATCGTCATCCACGGCCTGCTTGCCCAGCAGGACCAGGTCAGGCTTCTCTTCCGCAACGACTGCCTTGAGAAGCTTGGCCACCGCCAGGGTTTCGACGCGGCCATCGGCCTCGATCAGGAGGCCGCGATGGGCGCCCATGGCGAGGGCGGTGAGGATAACGTCGTTGCTCTGCTTCGGCCCGATCGAGACGACGACGATCTCGGTGGCGTGGCCGGCCTCAACAAGCTGCACGGCGGCTTCGACGGCGTGCTTGTCGAAGGGGTTCATCGACATGCGCACGTTCTCGGTCTCGACGCCCGACCCATCAGGGCGGACGCGGACGCGCACCGCGTGATCGACGACGCGCTTGACGGCAACGAGGATTTTCATCGGTTCCTCCAGTGTTGCCGGGTGTTTGGCAAATATGAGGGAGAGGGGCAAGTTCAGGCGGGGAATTTCTGACTACGCCGAGGGCGCTAGAGAAAATGACGTGCCTCTCGCTCAGGGAGAACCCGGCGCGTGTTGCCCCCCACCGGCCTATGCGTCCGCTCATACCAACCGCAAGATCGTACCTTCGGCGGGTTGACGCCCTACCCCGCTCCCCGCACAGTGCGCGCTTACTAGCGTTCAGGTTCTTCATGCCCGTTATCAATCGTATCGCGGAATTCGCCGACGAGGTCGCCGAATGGCGCCGCGACTTCCATGTGCATCCCGAACTTCAATACGATCTGCCTCGCACATCTGGGAAAGTTGCCGAGCTGTTGCGCTCGTTCGGCGTCGACGAGGTGGTCACCGGCATCGCCCAGAGCGGCGTGGTCGGAGTGATCAGGGGACGCCAGCCTGGCAAGACCATCGGCATCCGCGCCGACATGGATGCGCTGCCGATCCTCGAGCGGACCGGGCTCGACTATGCCAGCCAGACGCCGGGCCGGATGCATGCCTGCGGGCATGACGGCCACACGGCGATCCTGCTCGGCACGGCGAAGTACCTGGCCGAGACGCGCAATTTCGACGGCAACGCGGTGATGATCTTCCAGCCGGCGGAAGAAGGCGGCGCCGGCGGGCGCGCCATGGTGGAAGCCGGCATCATGGACCGCTTCGGCATCGACGAGGTTTATGGACTGCACAACATGCCCGGCCAGCAAGCCGGCAGCATCGCCATGCGGGTCGGCGGCCTGATGGCCGCGAGCGACGAGTTCAACATCGTGATCGAGGGCCAGGGTGGGCACGCCGCATGGCCACAGAACACGGTGGACCCGGTGATGATCGCGGCGCAGCTGATCACGGCGCTGCATACCATCGTTTCGCGCGATATCGACCCGATCCGCTCGGCGGTGCTGTCGGTGACGATGATGCAGGGCGGCGAAGCGTTCAACATCATTCCGCAGAAGGTAAAACTCACCGGTACGGTGCGCTCGCTGAACGACGAAGTGCGCGACCTGATGGAAGAGCGGCTGAAGGCCGTGACCAAGGGCATAGTCGAAACCTTCGGCGGCAAGGCAGACGTAAACTATCGTCGCGGCTACCCGGTGGTGGAGAACACGCCGGACGAAACGGCCTATGCCGCTGCGATCGCCGCGACGGTGGTCGGCGAGGACCGGGTGGATCCCAATGTCGACCCCAAGATGGGCGGCGAGGATTTTGCCTACATGTTGCAGGCCCGGCCGGGCGCCTATGTATTCCTCGGAAATGGGCCGAGCTCGGAGCTGCACTCGGACACCTACAACTTCAACGACGAAATCATCCCGGTCGGGGTGAGCTTCTTCGTGAAACTGGTCGAGGGTGCTTCCGGGCGGTGAGATTTCGCGGCGACGGTGCGCTTGGCGCCCCTCACCCTAACCCTCTCCCCAAAGGGGCGAGGGGACGATAGGTGCGCCGGCAGTGCCACACCGCCCCCTCGCCCCTCTGGGGAGAGGGCCGGGGTGAGGGGCGCCAAGCACTCCGTATTCGCCCAACGGACCGCTTTCCCCAAGCTGGCGATTGGTCAATAGTTAGGCTCCTAGCCAACTCGACTCGTTCCGCCAAAATGACCTCCCCCCTGCCCGCCGGCACCATCGTCCGCCGGACGCTCATCACATTGCTGATCTCGGCGGCCGGCGGCGGGTTAGCGGCGCTGATCAACCTGCCGGCGGCGTGGCTGATGGGTGGGGCCCTGGCAGTGGCCATGGCAGCGCTGCTGGGCGTCAAGGTGATGCTCCCCACCTGGCTGCGCGATGCGACGTTCGTGCTCACGGGCCTCTCGATGGGCGCGGCGGTCGCGCGCGATTCACTGGCGTTGATGGTGCAGTGGCCGGTGACGCTCGCGGCGCTGGCAGTGGAGCTGATCCTGATCATCTCGCTCACCGGGTTCCTGCTGCGGAAGCTCTTCGGGCTCGATCGCGGTACGGCCTATCTCAGCTCGTTCCCCGGGCACCTGAGCTTCGTGATGTCGATTGCGGCGGCCGGCGTGGGGGATACCCGGCAGATCATCATCATCCAGGTGATCCGCATCCTGATCCTCACCATCTGCGTACCGATCGGGGCGCTGTTCCTGCCGATCGGGCATTATGAAGGCGCGCCGGTGCAGGCGGCGATGGGCTTCGAGACGCTGCTTCCGGTGGCGGCGGTCTGCGCGGTCGCCGGGTTTATCCTGACCAAGTTGCGAGCGCCGGCCGGATATGTGCTCGGGGCCATGGCGGTGGCGATCTGCGCGAAATTTGCGGGGCTGTTCGAGGGCTCCATGCCGCAGCCGCTGCTGATCGCGACGTTCGTCCTGATCGGCGGCCTGATCGGCTCGCGCTTCAACGGCATCACCCGCAGCGAGTTCCAGCAGGCGGCGATCGGCGGGCTAGCCGGCACGGCGCTGACTGTCGCCATCGCCACTCTGGTAACCCTCGCCGTGGCGCCGTTTGTCGACATGCCGTTCGGACAGATCTGGCTGGGGCTGTCGCCCGGGGCGCTCGAAGGCATGGGGGCGCTCGGCATCGCGCTTGGGTTCGACACGGCGTTCATCGCGGCCCACCATGTGAGCCGCCTGCTTATGCTGACATTCGCCATTCCGGTCGTGGCGATGCTCATTCGTGACAAGGACTTGCCTTAGTCTGACGCGCTTTCGAACCGGAAAAAGTCTGCAACTTTTCCTGACAACGTCATGGAGCCGCAAGCCTGCCCAAATCCTCCGGCACATGCCTCCCGTTCCATGGAGATTCACATGCTGCGTCCGCTAGTCCTTGCCGTCGTTGCCGCCACCCTGTTCGTCGCCGGCCCGGCGATGGCGCGCGAGAACTGCGATATGAACGGCACCCGCCCCGGGCTGACAGTCGAGTTCGGCATTTCGATCGGCGGCAAGTCGGGCGGTGATGGCGACAGCTTCGACCAGGACATCGTCAAGATGGAACTGCGCAAGCGCGGCGTCGAAGCGCGCTCGGTGAGTCGCGCTTCAGACGGCTGCATCGAGGCCTTTGTGCAGTATCCGGACGGCAGCTGGCACAGCGACTATTACGATCCCGATACCTGGGAACAGGTGGACTGAGCGGTATCCGAGAATCCGGTGCGGGCTGACCCCCACCCCTGTCCCCTCCCCGCAAGGGGGAGGGCGACCAAAACACCAGCGCCGCAGTCTGCGTCTCCCTCCCCCTTGCGGGGGGGATCAAGGGTGGGGGCCAGCCCGCACCAGCCTCTCAGCCAATCAGCGCTTCCTTCGCCCCCCGAACGCCACCTTCATCTCGCCTGTCGCGAAAAACGCAAACCCGTTGGCGTCGAGCTTCAGTTTGCTCTTCCGGCGCTCGGCGCCATGCGAGAGTTCCAGCAGCTCGAGCCCTTCGCCGCCATCGAGCGTCACTGTCACCGGATCGGCCGAGAGGTTGAACAGGCAGGTGATGGCGCCGTCCTTGCCGGTGCGGCGGAAGGCGAGCAACGGTTCAGCTACCTTCAGGAATTCAATATCGCCTGATGCGAAGACCGGGTGGGCGCGGCGGAAGGCCAACGCCTTACGATAGAAGTTGAGCGTCGAGTTGGGGTCGGCGTTCTGGGCCGCGACATTGAGCGCAGAGTGGTTGGGTTTCACCGGCAGCCACGGCTTGCCACTGGAGAAGCCGTTGGGCGCCTCCCCCTCCTCCCACGGCATCGGCGTACGAGCGCCATCGCGTCCCTTGTATTCGGGCCAGAAGCGGATGCCAGGTGGATCGGTCAGTTCCTCGAACAGGATATCGGCTTCGGGCAGCCCCAGCTCCTCACCCTGATAGAGGCAGACTGAACCCTTGAAGCTCAGCAGCATGGCCGCGGCCTGGCGGGCGAGATCGGCAGAGTTCCTCGAATACTGTGCCCAGCGGGTCATGTGGCGGTTGACGTCGTGGTTGGAGAAACTCCAGCACGGCCAGCCGTTGGGCGCACCGGCGAAGAACTTTGCCAGCTTGGTGCGGAAATGTTCGGCGGTGAACTCGGGGCCGAGCATGTCGAAGGTGTAGGCCATGTGCAGCTTGTCGCCGCCCGAGGTGTATTCCTCCATCAGTTGCAGGCCGCGGTGGCTGTCGCCAACTTCGCCCACCGTGGTGGTGCCGGGATACTGATCGAGCAGCTTTCGCACCCGCTTCAGGAAGCCGACATTTTCGGGCTGGCTCTTGCCGAACTTGTGGTCCTGCATGTCGTAGGGATTCACCGCGTAAGGCAGGTGCTTCGGCCGCCGGGCGGGCGGGTTACTGCGCAGTTGCCGGTCGTGGAAATAGTAGTTGACGGTGTCGAGCCGGAAGCCATCGACGCCGCGTTCGAGCCAGAAGCGCATGACGTCGAGCACCGCATCCTGCACGTCCGGGTTGTGGAAGTTGAGGTCCGGCTGCTCGATCAGAAAATTGTGGAAGTAGTACTGGCCGCGCGACGGGTTCCATTCCCAGGCGCGGCCGCCGAACACCGATGGCCAGTTATTGGGTGGCGAGCCGTCGCGCTTGGGGTCGGCCCAGACATACCAATCGGCTTTGGCGTTGGTGCGGTTGAGCCGGCTTTCGCGGAACCATGGGTGCATGTCCGAGGAATGCGACAGCACCTGGTCGATGATCACCTTGAGGCCGAGCGCATGGGCGCGCTTGATCAGGTC
Source organism: Devosia sp. (assembly GCF_035944845.1). GTDB lineage: Bacteria > Pseudomonadota > Alphaproteobacteria > Rhizobiales > Devosiaceae > Devosia_A. Next base: position 17,814 of record NZ_DASZAW010000087.1, read on the forward strand.
GTCGAAATCCTCGAGGCTGCCGAACAGGCGGTCGACTTCCTTATAGTCGGAAACGTCGTAGCCCATGTCCTTCTGTGGTGACTGGTTGATCGGCGAGAGCCAGATGCAGTCGACGCCGAGGCTGGCAATGTGGTCGAGCCGCCGCATGATCCCCGGCAGGTCGCCGACACCATCGCCATTGCTGTCCTGAAACGAGCGTGGGTAGACCTGATAGATCACCGCGCCGCGCCACCAATCCGTCATCGAAGTCTCCGCCATGTGTGGCCTGCACTGTCACGATCACCCGCCGGAAAGGCAATCGCTTTGACGGCATAGGGGTTCCGCCTCGATTGCGACGCAGTTTGCTTCGGCGCTAGAACTTATCCTTGGCGCGAGGGGCGCCCTGGGGAGTTTCAATAATGCTACCGATCAATTGGCTGGCGGTACTGGTTGCCGCGATCATCCGCATGGCCGTGGGCTTTGGCTGGTATTCGCCGCCGGTGCTGCTGAAGCCCTGGCAGGCGCTCACCGGCGTGACGCCGGAGACGATGAAGGCCGGGCTTGGCAAGGCAATGGTGGTGGACATCATTGCCTCGCTGATCATGGCGTTCGCCTTGGCCAACATTATCGTCGGCGCCAATATTACCGACTGGCTCAACGGCGCACTGGCCGGCTTTTGGGTGTGGCTCGGCTTCCAGGCGACGCTGCTGGTGTCGTTGTGGGGCTATGAGAACCGTTCGCTGAAGCTGATCGCCATCAACCTCGGCAACAACCTGATCGCGCTGCTGCTGATGGGTGCGCTGCTGGCAGTTTGGCGGTAGCTGCAACTGGGCTGATAGGCTGGTGCGGGAAGAGCCCCCACCCTGTCCCTCCCCCCGCAAGGGGGAGGAGCCGCCCACACCGGCGTCAGTGTTTTGGTCTCCCTACCGGTTGCGGGGAGGGACAAGGAGATGCTTTTCCCGCACCGGATTTGCCTCAGCTGAGCAGCCCCTTCAACGTCTCCAGGGTCATGGCCCAGTTGCCCTGGGCGGCGGCGGCAGCCTCCTGCGTCGGGTTGCCTGCCTGCGAGACGGTGAGCCGGGTGCCGTTGCCTGCGGGCTGCAGGTCGTAGGTGATCAACTGCCGGTTCTCCGGCGTGTCAGGCTGGCCGCTCATGGCGCTGTAGTAGTTGACCTTGAGCAGGCGCGGCGGATCGATCTCGATGATGTCGCCCTTGTCCTCGAACGGCGTGCCGTCCCATTCGCCACGATAGGTAACGGTGCCGCCCGTCACCCAATCGCCACTGAGTTCGGCGCCGAACATGTATTGCCTGATCATTGCGGGATCGGTGAGGGCCGCCCAGACCCGGGCGGGTGGCGCCGATAGCTCCAGGCTGGCGGTGGCCGTGAAAGTTGCGGACATGATAGGTCTCCCTGGTTGATGGCCGGGGCGAGCCTATGGACGAGGCTGGGAGACGCGCTTGCAAAAACCCGCAACGCCGTTCGAAGAAAAACAGGACGACTTCGCCGGCATCCTCGATCCGGCTGGCTCGGCGCAGAATTATGGCCTGAGCCGCTACCGGCCATCGGCGGCGTTGGCGCCGTTCGTCGAGCATTATTGGGTGGTCAGTTGGGCGTTGCCGGAGGGAACATCCTATCCGGCTGAGGTACTGCCGCATCCCAACCTCAACCTCGCCTTCACCCACGAGCGCGGCTGGATCACGGGCGTGACGACGGGCCGCTACGACTATGAGGTGAAGGGTTCCGGCTCGGTACTGGGCGTGATGTTCCGGCCCGGTGGATTCCGGCCGTTCTTTGGACGGGCGGTGGCCGAGTTGATGGATACGACGCTCGATGCGGTGGAAGTGTTTCCGGGCGCGACGTCGGCCGCGCGGCTCAAGCTGATGGCGGAGCCGGACCGGCAGCAGATGATCGCCGCCGTAGAAGCGATACTGGCAGGCCGAGGCTTACCGGCGATGGACCCGAACACCGCATTGGCGTCCGGGATCGTCGAGCTGGCGCGGACCGACCGGGAGATCGTCAGTGTCGCCAGCTTGGCGCGGCGGGCGGCGGTGAACGAGCGGACGCTGCAGCACCTTTTCCAGCACTATGTCGGGGTGGGGCCGAAATGGGTGATCCGGCTCTACCGGCTGGTCGAGGCGGCGGCGCGCGCCACCGCCGCGGAGGCGCCGAACTGGACCGAAGTAGCGCACGAACTGGGCTATGCCGACCAGGCGCATTTCAGCAATGATTTCCGCAGGATCGTCGGGCGCGCGCCGACGGAATACGCGCGGGCGGTGCGGGGCTAGGCTGGTATCACCTCACCGAAAGACCCTGCGCAGGACTGCTATCGCCGAGAACTCGGTGTCATCCCAGCGAAAGCTGGGACCCAACCATCCATCCGCACGGTGGCGAGTTGGGTCCCTGCCTTCACAGGGATGACAGCCGGTGGGGGGTGAGTGGGGCGCGCCGGTTACCGCCCCCTGCCCTCAGTTCTCGTAAGCCGCCGAGGGGAACTGCGTGGCGTATTTGCCGCCGGAGCAATCGATCGAGGCGCCGGTGATGTAGTGGGCCTGGTCGGAGGCGAGGAAGCAGATGAGGTTGGCGACGTCCTGGGGGTCGCCCCACTGGCGCAGCGTCAGGGTGTCGAGCAGGCGCTGCTGGCGCGCGTCGGGCAGCTTGGCGAAGCCGTTCATCTCGGTAGGGATCATGCCCGGCGAGTAGGAGTTCACCGTCACGTTGAACGGGCCGAGTTCGCCGGCCAGCACGCGGCTGAACTGTACCACGGCGGATTTCGAAGCGGCATAGGCCTCGCCACCGACCGAGGGGATGATTGCGGCGAAGGAGGCGGCGTTCATGATGCGGCCGGAGGCCTGGCGCTGCATGATCGGCGCCACCGCCTGGCACATCAGGAAGGTGCCCTTGGTGTTGGTGTCGAAATTGGCGTCCCACACCGCCTCGGCGAGCTTGTCGACCCGCGCTCCGCTGGCGACGCCGGCGTTGTTGACGAGGATGTCGACCCGGCCGAACGCCTCGTTCACCGCGCCCACCGCGGCATTGACCTGCGCCGCTTCGCGGACGTCGCAGAGGACGCGCAGGCCGGGCCAGCCGGCCTCGGTCCATTCCACCGCTGCGTCGTCGAGCAGATCCTGACGGAAATCGACGATGGCGACAGTAACGCCTTCGGCAGCGAGGGTCCTCGCGATGGCGCGGCCGATACCCCGGCAGGCGCCGGTGACGATGGCTACTTTGCCCTTGAGATCAATCAGCATGATCAGACCACCGCGCTGAGCAGAGGTTCGCCGGCAAAGTGCGCGACGATATTGGCAACGACCAGATCGCCCATTTTGTTGCGCGTCTGGTGGGTGGCGCTGCCCTGGTGCGGCGACAGCACAACGTTGTCGAGTGCGAAGAAGCCCTCGGGCACCTGCGGCTCTTTCTCGAATACGTCGAGCGCCGCGCCGCCGAGTTTCTTCGAGAGCAGCAGTTCCAGCATCGCTGCCTCGTCGATCAGCGTGCCGCGAGCCACGTTGACAATAAAGCCTTCAGGACCGAGCGCTTCGAGCACTTCACGCGAGACGATCTTCTCGGTGCCCTTGCCGCCCGGCGCAATGATCACCAGCCAGTCGCTGTCGCGGGCCATGTCGATCAGCTTGTCATAGAAGATATAGGGCTCGTCATGCTGGCGGCTGCGGCCGTGATAGACGACGCGCATCTTCATGGCCTGGCAGCGAGTGGCGATTTCCTTGCCGATACGGCCGAGCCCCAGGATGCCGACGGTCTTGCCGTTGAGTTCGGTGAGCAGCGGGAAGCCGGCGTTCGGCCACTTGCCCTGGCGGACGAACTGATCGCCCTGCGGGATGCGGCGGGCAAGGCCGATCATCAAACCAAGGGTGAGCTCAGCGACGGCATCGTTGAGGACGTTCGGCGTATTGGTGACGCGGATGTTCCGCTCCTTGGCGGCTCTCGTATCGATCGAGTCGTAGCCGACGCCGAAATTGGCGATAATCTCGAGCTTGGGGAGCTTGTCCATCAGCGCGCCGTCGACATTGCCACCGGCAATGGCGCGAACCTTGTCCGCCACCGATCTGATCAGCGCCTCCTTGTCGGCCGCCTCGTGCAGCTTGTGCACGGTGTAGCGTTCGGCGAGCGCCTTCTCGCAGCGATCGAGCAGCTTGTGAGTCTGGAGAATCTCTTCCGGCATTGGTCCCATCCCTATTCGGCGCAAGGTTGTATGGCAGTTTTGCGTGAGGGTGAAGGCGACGTTGGTGGGGGGACTCGCCCGGCGTGCTCAGGTCTCGCCACCCCACAGGCTGTCATCCATGCGAAAGCAGGGACCCAACTCGCGGCTGGCGCGGGCTGTGAGATGGGTCCCTGCTTTCGCAGGGATGACACCGAGTTTGTAGCTCGGTCGGCGGGCCTGAAGCGCGGGCCGGACAAAGCGCATCGGACGGCTTGTCGCCCCCAAGTAAACGTGTACCAATGCAAATCGAGTGGGATAGGCCGTAAGCCCTTGGGAGTTGATGTCCGCAACGCCGTTTGACGAAATGACCAATGCGGATGCCTCTGTCCGCGCGCCCTACCACATCCTGGAAGAGTGGCTGAAAGAGCAGCCTCCACAAGCCCTGGGTCTGATGTCGGCTGACGCCGAAGCCTTGTTCCGACGCCTCGGCATCACCTTCGCCGTCTACGGCAGCAACGAAGGCACCGAAAAGCTCATCCCGTTCGACATCATCCCGCGCATCATCTCGGCGATGGAATGGCGACGGCTGTCGAAGGGCATCGAGCAGCGGGTGCGGGCGCTCAACGCCTTTCTTTACGACATCTACCACCGCCAGGAGATCCTGAAGGCCGGGCGGGTGCCGGAAAAGCTGATCCTCAACAACTCGGCATTCTGTCCGGAAATGATGGGGCTCGATCCGGCGCGCGGGGTCTATTCGCACATCATCGGCGTCGACATCGTCCGCACCGGACCGGACGATTTCTATGTGCTCGAGGACAATCTCAGGACCCCATCCGGCGTGAGCTACATGCTGGAAAACCGCGAGGCGATGCTGCAACTCGCGCCGGAGCTGTTCCAGCGCTACAAGGTGGCGCCGGTCGAGACCTATCCGGAGACGTTGCGGCGCACGATGGAGAGCGTGGCGCCGGGGGGTGTGCACGGCTCGCCCAACCTCGTGGTGCTGACGCCGGGCATCTACAACTCGGCCTATTTCGAACACTCGTTCCTTGCCGACCAGATGGGCGCCGAGCTCTGCGAAGGGCAGGATCTGTTCGTCGATGGCGGCAAGGTCTACATGCGGACCACCACGGGGCCGGAGCGGGTCGACGTCATCTACCGCCGGATCGACGACGATTTTCTCGACCCGCTGACCTTCCGACCGGATTCGATGCTCGGCGTGCCTGGGCTGTTCGATGCCTACCGCGCCGGCAATGTCACGCTGGTCAACGCGCCGGGCACCGGCATCGCCGACGATAAGGCGGTCTATGTCTATGTGCCCGAGATCATCGAGTTCTACCTCGGCGAAAAGGCGCTGCTGAAGAACGTCCCCACCTACAACTGCACCAATGACGACGAGCGGGCCTACGTGCTCGAGCATCTCGAGGAACTGGTGGTGAAGGAAGTGCACGGCTCGGGCGGCTACGGCATGCTGGTCGGGCCGGCCTCGACCAAGGCGATGCGCGAGGAGTTCAAGAAGAAGATCCTCGCCCGCCCCGACAACTACATCGTGCAGCCGACGCTGGCGCTGAGCACCTGCCCGACCTTCGTCGACAAGGGGATTGCGCCGCGGCACGTCGACCTGCGGCCCTATGTGCTGTGTGGCGACGACATCCGGATCACCCCCGGCGGGCTGACCCGCGTGGCGCTGAAGAAGGGTTCGCTGGTGGTGAACTCGTCGCAAGGCGGCGGGACGAAAGATACCTGGGTGCTGGAGGATTGAGGATGCACATGCTGACTGAAGCAGACGGCCCCCTCCTATCCTCCCCCATGAAGGGGGAGGTGCCGCACCTGTTCATGGGCTCGATCGAGCCACAAACTCGCCTCTTCACCTCCCCCTTCATGGGGGAGGCGGGGAGGGGGCCGTCCGCCGGCGTCCGGCACGAGGTGCCCCATGCTCGGTAGGACCGCACAGAACCTGTTCTGGCTTTCCCGTTATATCGAGCGGGCCGAGAATGTCGCCCGGATGTTCGAGGTCGGCTATCGCATGAGCCTCACCTCGCGACGCGAGGGTGGCGCGTCGGAGCATTTGGTGTCGATGCTGCAGGCGGCCGAGGCCGACGAGGGGTTCAACCTCAAGCACAAGCAGGCCGACGTCCAGAGCGTTGCGCACTACATGCTGTTCGACGAGGAGAACTATTCCTCGGTGAAATCGTGCCTGCTCGCGGCGCGTACCAACGCGCGTTCGGTACGCACGGCGCTCACCACCGAAATGTGGGAATCGATCAACTCGGCGTGGCTGGAATTCTCCGCCATCCGGCCGCGCGACATCTCGGGAGCCAAGCTGCAGGAGCTGCTGTTCTGGGTCAAACAGGTCAGCCACCGCTATCGCGGCGCGCTGCTCTCGACCTTCCTCCGCGATGCCGGCTACGCCTTCAGCCAGATCGGCAACTTCGTCGAGCGGGCCGACAACACGGCCCGCATCCTCGACATGAAATATTACGTGCTGCTGCCGCGCGCCACCATGGTGGGTGGCGACGTCGATATCCAGCAATGGACGATGATCCTCCGCGCTGCGTCGGCGCATCGCAGCTACCGGCACGTCTACCATGATCGCTACAAGGCCTGGAACATCGCTGACTACCTGATCCTCAGGCCCGAAATGCCGCGCTCGTTGATCTTCTGCGTGCAGTGGATCAACCGCACCATCGACATGCTCGAGGAGATTTACGGTGAGCGCACCGCGGGCCACGATGCGGCCGATGCGGTGACGGCACTGGTGATGGACGCCAGCGTCGACAGGATCTTCGAGCATGGCCTGCACGAGTTCCTGACCGAGTTCATCGACCGCAACAACCGGATGACGGACGCCCTGGCCGAAAGCTACAATTTCTACTGATGAAAATCGCTATCCGACATTCCATGAGCCTGATGGTTGGCGCCGGTGTCGCCCGCAGCGTGCAGCATGTACTGTTGACGCCGCTGACCGGCCCGACGCAGACGGTGCGCGAGTGGTCGATCGAGATGCCCGGCATCGACAGGGCGGCGAGCTTTTTGGATGCGTTCGGCAACCGGGCGCAGCTGGTAAGCCAGATCAAGCCTGAGCCCGAACTGGTGATCACGGTTGCCGGGATCGTCGAGACCATCGATCGCAACGGGGTGATCGGCCGGGTGCCGGGTGACATTCCGCCGGCGCTCTATCGCCGCCCGACGACGGCCACCAAGGCGGCGGGGAGTATCACCTCGAAGTTCCGTGCAGCGCCGAAGACCGGCAAGGATCGTATCGCGCTACTGCATGCACTGATGGCACGGGTGGCGGAAGTCGTGGGCGGCAGCGAGCAGGTACAGACCCAGGATGGGCAGAGCCAAAGCCAGTCGCAGGCGTCGGCGGTGCATGCGCCGGCCAGCGACTATGCCCATGCCTTTATCGGCGCAGCGCGGGCGCTGGAGATCCCGGCCCGCTATGTCACCGGCTATCTCCATGGCACCGACAGCGAGCAGCCGGCTTTGCACGCCTGGGCCGAGGCCTGGGACGACGGGCTGGGCTGGATCGGCTTCGATGCGATGCTGCAGGTCTGCCCGACCGACGAGCACGTGCGGGTGGCCGTGGGGCTCGACGCTACCTCGACCATGCCGGTGCGTGCGATCCCGGTCGCCGGCGAGCCGCAGGTGCTTGCGATGAGCGTCGAGGCGGCGCAGTAGAAGCGATCTCGCGGTGATCGCCTTCTCCCCTTGTGGGACAAGGCCCACACCGAGAGGTCGGTAATCCCTAGAGCCCCAGCACGTACAACCAGCCGCTCACCGTCAGGATCGACAGCACCGTCGAGATCAGGATCGAGTTCGCGGCGATGTGGACCGAGCGATTGTAGTAGGTGGCGAAGACATAGACATTGATGCCGGCGGGCATGGCGGCGAGCAGCACGCCGTAGCGGGCGAGGTCGTGGTCCATATGAAGGATCGGCACCATGATCACCCAGGCGATGGCCGGCTGCAGGATGAGCTTGAGCAGCGACATGGTGAGCGACTGGCCCCAGCTGTCAGAAAGCTTGTAGTCGTTCAGCGCACCGCCGAGGCCGAACAACGCAGCCGGCGTGACGGCGGCGGCCATCATGGTGATGAAGGCCTCCGCCGGCTCGACCAGTTTCACATTCAGCAGGTTGGCGGCGGCGCCTGCGGCAATGCCCCAGAGCAACGGGTTGGCGATCACCCGCATCAGCGCCACGCCCAGCGTCTTGTGGAGTGGCGCGCCGTCTCGGCGCAGCAGCTCCATGGTGATCATGCCGGCAGTGATCAGCACCGGGGCGTGAAAGGCGATGATCGAGAAGGCGGTGGCCAGCGCCTGATCGCCGTAGGCGCGCTGCACCACCGGAATGCCGACCAGCACGGTGTTGGTGAAGGTGGCGGAAAAGCCCGAAGCGACGGCCTCGCCCGGCTTGTTGCGGAAGAGCCTCGCCGACACCACGATGCCGACGATGAACACCACGATGGCGCCGACATAGAACGGCACGATGACGCCCCAGTTGAAGGTCGTCGCGAAGTCGGTGTGCAGCATGGCGTTGAACAACAGGCACGGGGTGGCGAAGTTGTTGACGAACACCACCAGCCCGCGCACTCCCTCGGACGGAAACAGCCGTAGCCGCACGGCGCCGTAGCCCAGGGCGAGGATGGCAAAGACCGGCAGGATGACGTTGAGAATGGCGAGCATGGTCGGCCGGTCAGGAGGGGGAAGCTCCTGATGCACGCTCATGGGTTTAGGGTCAATGGCAGGGTGGCATACTGATAGAGACGGCACCCTCTCATCCTCCCCCATAATGGGGGAGGTGCCCTGCCGGTGCACTTGGCACGACCGAGGACAGAGCCTCGATTCTTCACCTCCCCCTTTATGGGGGAGGCCGGGAGGGGCCGTCTGCCTCGGCTCAATAACGAAACCCAACCGAACATTTCGCTATCGAAACGAACCTGATCCGCGTATAGATTGAACCTCATCCAGGGGGACGGGTTGGACGCGCTGACGGATCGGCAGGATGACATCATGGCGCTGGCCCGGCAGCACGGGCGGGTGGATGTCGACGCCTTGGCGCAGCAGTTCGCGGTGACACCGCAGACCATCCGCAAGGACCTCAACGAGCTCTGCGACCGGAAGCTCCTCAACCGGCTGCATGGCGGCGCGGCCTACCCCTCGGGCGTCTCGAACTATGCCTACGAGGCGCGGCGGATGCTGGCAGCGGAGAGCAAGCGCCGCATCGGGCTTGCTGCGGCGGCGCTGATCCCCGACAACTCCTCGCTGATCCTCAATATCGGCACCACCACCGAACAGGTGGCGATGTCATTGCGCCGTCACACCGGCTTGATGGTGGTGACCAACAACATCAACGCCGCCAACATCCTGCGCGAGGTGCCGAGCGCCGAAGTGGTGATCGCGGGCGGTGTCGTGCGGCATGCCGATGGTGGCGTGGTGGGTGAGGCGGCGGTGGATTTCATCCGGCAGTTCCGGGTCGACTATGCGGTGATCGGCGCTTCGGCGATCGACGCCGACGGCACCTTGCTGGATTTCGATTTCCGTGAAGTGAAAGTGGCGCAGGCGATCATCGACACGGCGCGCAAGACCATCCTCGTCGCCGACGCGATGAAGTTCGAGCGCACCGCGCCGGTGCGGATCGGCCACCTCGAGCAGATCGACGTGTTCGTTACCGACCAAGCCCCCTCCCCCGCCATCGCCGCCATCTGCGCTGCGGCCGGCGTCGAACTCCATATTGCAAGCGAAGGACCGCCCCCCAGATGAACGACACGCAAGATAGCTTCGATGTGTTCGTCATTGGCGGCGGGGTGAACGGCACCGGCATCGCTCGCGACGCCGTCGGACGCGGACATTCGGTCATGCTGGCCGAGATGCACGATCTCGCTTCGGGCACCTCGTCGGCGGCAACCAAGCTGGTGCATGGGGGCCTGCGCTATCTGGAACACTACGAGTTCCGCCTGGTGCACGAGTCGCTGGGGGAGCGCGAAGTGCTGTGGGCCTCGGCGCCGCACATCATCTGGCCGCTGCGGTTCGTGCTGCCCTACGAAAAGAGCCTCAGGCCAGCCTGGCTGCTGCGCCTCGGCCTGTTCGTCTACGACCACCTGGGCGGCCGGAAGCTGTTGCCGGGGACCAGGACGCTGGATTTGACCAAGGATCCGGCCGGGCGCCCGCTGAAGCCGGGACACAAGCTGGCGTTCGAATATTCGGACGGCTGGGTCGACGACGCCCGGCTGGTGGCGCTCAACGCCCGTGACGCGGCAGACAAAGGCGCGCGGGTGGTGACCGAGACCAAGGTGACCGCGGCGCGCCGCGAGGGCGGGCTGTGGCGGATCGAGATGGTGGGCCCCGCGGGCACAGAGACCGTATCGGCGCGGCTGCTGGTCAATGCCGGTGGTCCGTGGGTCGACCAGGTGATCCGCGAAACGGTCGGCCAGAACGAGGCGCACAATGTGCGGCTGGTGAAAGGCAGCCACATCGTGGTCAAGAAGCTGTTCGACCACGAGCGTTGCTATTTCTTCCAGAATGCCGACGGCCGCATCTTCTTCGCCATTCCCTATGAGGGCGACTACACGCTGATCGGCACCACCGAGCAGGAATTCACAGGGGATCCGACCGGGGTGCGGATCAGCGACGAGGAAACCGACTATCTCTGCGCCGCGGCCAGCGAGTATTTCGTCAAGCCGGTGACCCGTGCCGAGATCGTCTGGACTTATGCGGGGGTGCGGCCGCTGGTCGACGATGGCGCCAGCGCCGCAGATGAAGCGACGCGCGACTATGTGCTGAAGACCGAAGGCGAAGCCGGCAACGGGCCGCTGATCAACGTCTTCGGCGGCAAGCTGACCACGCATCGGCGGCTCAGCGAACAGGTGGTCGACAAGATCGACGGGCTGATCGGACAGAAGGGGCCGCGCTGGACCAAGGGGGCGCATCTTCCAGGCGGCGACTTCCCGCCGACGGCATTCGAGGCCGAGGTGCGCAAGCTCGCAGCAAAGAAAGCGAACCTCGACCCAGCGTTCATCCGCCGCCTGGTGCGGGCCTATGGCACGCTGGCGGCCGAGGTGCTGGGCGACGCGACCAGCACGGCGGAGCTGGGGCAGCATTTCGGCACGACGCTCTACGCACGCGAGGTCGACTACCTGATCGATCGAGAATGGGCGCGGACCGCCGACGACGTGCTATGGCGTCGCTCGAAGCAGGGCCTGAAATTCAATGCGAACCAGAAGGCGGAACTGGCCAGGTACATGGCCGAACGCCTCGCCGGTATGGGGAAGAGACAATGAGCGGCAACATCCTCGCCATCGACCAGGGCACCACCTCGAGCCGGGCGATCGTCTTTGACGAGCACCAGAAGATCGCCGGGCTCGGCAAGATGGAGTTTACCCAGCATTTCCCGAGGGATGGCTGGGTAGAACACGTGCCCGAGGAGATCTGGGCCACGGCGCTGTGGAGCGCCAAGACGGCGATCAAGAAGGCAGGCGTGAAGGCCGACGAGATCGCCGCCATCGGCATCACCAACCAGCGCGAGACGACGATCGTCTGGGATCGGCAGAGCGGCAAGGCGATCTACAACGCCATCGTCTGGCAGGATCGGCGCACCGCCAAGCTCTGCGAGAAGCTGAAAAAGGCCGGACACGAGAAGCTGGTTACCAGGAAGACCGGACTGCTGCTCGACCCTTATTTCACTGCCACCAAGCTCGCCTGGATCCTCGACAATGTGCCGGGGGCGCGGAAGCGGGCCGAAAAGGGCGAACTCGCCTTCGGCACCGTCGACAGCTACCTGATCTGGCGGCTGACCGGCGGCAAGAGCCACGCCACCGACATCACCAATGCCTGCCGCACGCTGCTGCTCGACATCAAGACCGGCCAGTGGGACGATGAGCTGTTGAAGCTGTTCCGCATCCCGCGCGCTATCCTGCCCGAGGTGAAGGACAATGCCGATGATTTCGGCATGACCGACCCCGAGGTGTTCGGCGTGGCGTTGCCGATCTACGGGGCGGCCGGCGACCAGCAGGCGGCGACGATCGGCCAGGCGTGCTTCACTCCGGGCATGTTGAAATCGACTTATGGCACCGGCTGCTTTGCGTTGCTCAATACCGGCGCCGACATGGTGCGCTCGAAGAACCGGCTGCTCACCACGGTTGCCTATCGGCTCAACGGCGAAACCACCTATGCACTGGAAGGCGCCATCTTCATCGCCGGTGCGTCCGTGCAGTGGATGCGCGACATGCTGAAAATCTTCGAAAAGAGCGGCGATGCCGGCGCTCTGGCGTTGAAAGCCGACCCGACGCAGAACGTCTACCTGGTGCCGGCCTTCGTCGGGCTGGGCGCACCATGGTGGGATGCGGCGGCGCGCGGCTCACTCACCGGGCTGACACGCAATACCGGGCCGGCAGAGCTCGCACGGGCGGCGCTCGAATCCGTCAGCTACCAGACGCGCGACCTGATCGACGCCATGCGCAAGGACTGGAAGGGTGCGCACGACACGGTGCTGCGGGTGGATGGCGGCATGGTCGCTTCGGATTTCACCATGCAGTTCCTCGCCGACATCCTGAACACCCCCGTCGACCGCCCGACCATCCTCGAAACCACGGCGCTCGGCGCTGCCTGGCTCGCCGGCTGGAAGGCCGGCGTGTGGCCGGACCAGAAGGGCTTCGCCGAACGCTGGGCCCTCGATCGGCAGTTCGCTCCGCGGATGGACGAAGACGAGCGGACGCGGAAACTCAAAGGCTGGCGCGACGCGGTGCGGCGGACGCTGAGTTCGAGCTGAAGGTCCGGCAACGAACGCGGGGAGCGCCGGTGAAAGCCCACCGGCGCTCCCCGTAAAGTTGTGGTTGCGATCAGCGGTTGAGCAGCGCGGCAAACTCGCGGAGGTCGCCGACGAAGAACTCGGGGTCCTCCCAGGCTGCAAAGTGCCCGGCCTTCTGCATGTCGTGGAACTGGACGACGTTGCCCCCCGTCTGCCGATCCGCCCATTCGCGCGGCAGACGCACCCCACCAGGGATCGGATGCTCGGTGGCCACTGCGACCGGAACTCCGGTATTGGCGCCCTTGATGGTCGGGGGCTGCATGGCGTTCAGGCTGTAGATCCGGAACGACGAGGCGGCGGTTTCGGTCAGCCAGTAGATCATGATGTTGGTGATCAGCTCGTCGCGACCGAAGCGCGTGTCCGCCTCGTCGCCGACGCCCATGCCGGCCATGAAGCTCATGATCCAGGCGGCGAGCCCTACCGGCGAGTCGTTCATGGCGAAGGCCAGGCTCTGCGGCTTGGTGGCATGCACCAGGTTGAACGCGCCGTGCGCAAAGAACCATTGCTGGATGGCGCCGGCATAGGCCTGCTCCGGAGGAGCCAGGGCGGCAAAATCGGTCGTCTGGTCGGGATAGCCCACATCGGTGACGTGATAGCCCAGCAGCACCTCGGGGTGACGCTGCGCCAACGACATCGAAATGATCGAGCCGCCATCGCCGCCCGCAGCGATGAACTTGCCGTACCCGAGCGTCTCGGTCATCAGGCGCGCAAAGAGGTCGGCGACCTGATCCATCGGTAGCGCCGTCTTGCCGGAAAATCCGGTGCCCGGAATGGATGGAACGACCACATGGAAGTCCTTGGACAGTTGCTCGACCACCCGATGGTAGCGGTAGAACGAGTCCGGCCAACCATGGAGCAGCAGCAGCGGCACGGCATTCGGGTTGGTCGAGGGACGATGGACGAAGTGCAGGTTCACGCCGTCGAGTTCGACCTTGAAGTTGCCGAGCGCGTTGAGCTGGGCTTCGGCACGCCGCCAGTCATAGTCGTTGAGCCAGTAGTCGGTCAGTTGTTTCAGATAGTCGAGATTGGTGCCGATGGACCAGCCGGCATCGGCCGGCTGATCGGGCCAGCGGGTGTGCTGCAACCGGTACTTGAGGTCGGCGAGCTGCGAGCCCGGGATGGCGATCTCGAAGGCGGTGGGGGTGGTCATGGCGGGCGTCTCCTCTGAATGCGCGTGTCTGGATGCGAGCCCGGCGAACAGGGCTGAGGCTGCGAGGGCCTTGGAAAACTGACGGCGGTTCATCTCTCATCTCCACGCGTTGTCGATGGGATGAGGCTACGGGGAGGAGCCGGGAGGAGATTGAAAAAATCCGACAATCGAGCGCTGGCACCGGCAGCTGCCGACGCGCCCGACCTCTCATTGGCAGGAAGGGAGCAGGACGTCCGCCTTGCCTGCCGGCGCGTGAGACGCTTTAGCGCCAGGCCTCGAACGGCCCGCCGGCGATGAACGCCCAATAGGTGCGATACTTGCTCGGGCGGTTGGCCGGCACGGTTGCCACCGCGAGGCCGAATTCCTGGAACTTGGTGGAGAGCAGCGTGTCGCGATGCGCCGGACTCCCGAGCCAACCGTTGATTGCCTGGTCGAGCGTGGATTGCCCACCGGCGACGTTCTCGCCCACCGCCCCCTCGTAGCCGGCGGTGGTAACGCGCTGGCGCAGGGTGACGCCGAGATCGTGCGACAGCGTATCCTTGGCAGCCATCAGGTTGGCCTGCGAGCGGGCGGCATTCTCGAGTTGGATGTTGTAGCGCAGCGGCGGCTTGCCGGCGGCGGCGCGGGTGCCGTTGATTGCCGCCATGATGCCGCCCTGGGTCAGCTGGATCGGCGCCGCGGCCGTGCTGCCGCCCGGAGGCTTGGCCGGCGGGACCACCGAAGTGCAGGCAGCAAGCGATGTCAGAATGGCGAGGAGAAGAAAACCGCTGCGCAGAAGCGTCATAGGCGAGTGTTCCAGTGCGAGGCGGCGGCAGAAGCGCGCCAATCGTGGCGTTGCAATGGCGTTGGCGCGCCACCGCCCACACGGTTGCGCGAGGCGGAGCGAACTACAAGGCATTTGACGCTAATTAAGCATGATTTTGCAAAGCGCTGGCCGGCCCGGGCAGTTGCGCGCACCCTTTGGCCTGCAGCTGAGGGGCTCGCACCATGCTCGACCAGGAATTCGAACACTTCGATGTCCGCGCCATGACGAGGCAGGAGTTGGCGCGACACGCCGACTTCGCCCGCAACATGCTGTTCGGCGCGAGCGCAGCGTCACTGACCATCCTGGGCGCCGGCGCCTTCTTCCTGAGCCTCTTGCTCTAGCGGCGCCCCAGCCCCGGCCCGCAAGGCCGCCATCACCAGCGCTACGTAGGTGAGCGCAGCAATCGCAAAACCCCAGTCGCGATACGCTCCGGCCAACCAGGCCAGCGGCAGCAGCACGAGCACGTTGATCCCGACATAGAGCAGCGTCGCCTTGAGGTGCGAACCGAAACGACGCTGCAACGCCTGGTAGGCGTGGCGATTGTGGGCCTCCCAGAACCGCTCGCGGCGCAGCGTGCGGCGGATGAGTGTGGTGAGGCTGTCGGCCAGGAACAGGCCGGCAAGGATCAGCCACTGCCACGGAGTGAGCCAGAAGCTCAGCATGGTGCTGAGCGCGAAGAAAGCCGTCATCAGCCCCAGATAGGTACTGCCGGCATCGCCCATGAAGATCCTTGCCGGCGGCCAGTTGAGCAGCAGGAAGCCCAACGAGGCGGCGGCCAGGCCGAGCATCCACCAGAGCCGAGGATCGTCGACGACGCCCGGTTCGAACAGGAAGGCGAGCAGTGCGGCCCCGACGAGCAGGAAGATCGCCTCGGAGGCGGCGAGGCCGTCGATGCCGTCCATGAAGTTGAAGAGGTTGATCCACAGCGCGCCGCCGACAGTCAGGAGCACCAGCAGCACCGATTCCGGCACCGGCAGGCCGAGCTGATCGATCGGCAGCACCGCGACGATGGCACCCATCAGCAGCACCTGCGCGCCGAGCCGCCAGCGCGCCGCGATCGGGCGCTTGTCGTCGGAATAGCCGATGAAGGCGAGCAGGATGCCGGCCATGATCACCGGCACGCCCAGCCAAGGCAGCAGCAGCGCCATCAGCAAGCCGGCCACGGAGCCGCCGGCGACAATACCGACGCCACCACCGCCCGGAGTTGGCATCACGTGCGAGGAGCGATCGTTCGGCTGCTGCATCAGCCCGAGCCTGCCGGCCCGGCGCATGATGAACCATGCGGTGAAGAAGGAAACGAGCGCCGCGATGGCTGCAATGGCGAGGCCGAGAGTAGGCATGGGCGCTCCGGGGACAGACCCAGAAAGCGGTAATGGCGCAAGCGGAGGGTCCGCAACCCCCTTCTTGCAGTTTCTAAGGACTTGGCTGCGCCAAGCCCAAGAAACTGCTTTCTCCCCCGCCAAGGGGGAGAGGGTGCGCGCTGCACGTCCCCGGAACTCCATCTCCCCCTCGGCGGGGGAGAAAGCGAAATCTTGGGCTTAGCGTTTGCTAAGCCTTAGATTTCGCAAGAGAGGGGGTCGTTTCTTCCGGCGCCTGCAATCAACCCGCGTAAAGCTGCAGCCCGCCGTCGACCCGCAGCAATTGCCCGTGGATGAACTTGGCTTCCGGCGAGCAGAGGAACACCACCGCGTCGGCGATTTCCTCGGGTTCGGCGTAGCGGTCCATCGAGACCTTGTTGGAGTTCATCTTGTCCGGATCGACGGTGCGGGTCGCCTGGAAGCGGGCGGTCTTGGACGGTCCCGGGCTCACCACGTTGACGCGCACGCCGTGCTCGCGCACTTCGTCGGCGAGGCAGCGGGTGTAGTGGGTCACGGCGGCCTTCAGCGTGGCGTAGATGCCGCCACCGCTCACCCCGATATGGGCAGCGACCGAGGCGATATTGACGACGATGCCGTGCTGGCGCTCGACCATCTGCGGTACGAATGCCTGGGTCACCAGCATGGTGCCGATCAGGTTGTTGTTGGTCAGCGTGATCAAGTCGTCATAGGTGATGCCGAGGATGTTGTTGGGCACCGGCTTGCCACCGGCCGCGCCGATATCGCCGCCGGCGCAGTTGACGAGGATTTCGACCGGGCCGAACTTCTCCTCGATCTCTTTCTTCATGTTGTTGACGGCATCGCGGTCGCCGATATTGCCGGTGACGCCCATGGAGCGGACGCCGAGGCCCTCGATGGTCTTGATCATGGCGCCGAGATTGTCGGCCTCGCCGTATTTGGCGGCGGCATCCCAGGTCAGGTCATGCACCACGACATCGGCGCCGCGCGCCGCAAGCTTCCGCGCCATGACGCTGCCGAGACCACGGCCCGAGCCGGTTACGAAAGCGATTTTTCCTGAGAGATCTTTTCCTGCCACAACGGCCTCCAATCACATGAGTCGCGTCTAGTTGAGCGTCGGCCTGACTACATCAGGCCCTGGGCCTTAAGGTTCGCAGCACTCTTTCTGTACTGCGACAGCTCGTAATCGATGAGTTCGTGGTCGGCGTTGCGCTGCCACGGAGTGCGCCACTCTTCGCCGACTTCGAAGCGGTTCTTCTGCACGGCGAGGAGGCACGCGGCGAGGTCTTCAGCCGGCTTGGGGGCGTAGCCGTGCCACCATTCGGGTGTGTAGAGCTTGACGTGCCGATCCTCGAGCGCGCCGATCTCGATGCAGGCCAGCATCTCGTCATTGTGCTCGGCGAGAATATCGAACATCTGCTTGTGCGGTACGCACCCGTCGCCCGATGGACAGCGCACCAGGCGGAAGCCATCGGCCTCAATCACCGCGCGATAGTCCTTGACGTGGCAGTGCCGCACATAGGGAGCAATGACCCGGGTGAAATCGAGCGGCGACTCGCCCACCGGAAAGGTGTTGGCCATGTCGAAGACGATGCGGACATTGGGGCCGTACTCGTCGCAGAAGTTGACCAGCTCGCGCGAGGTAAAATCCTGGTGGTTCTCGATCAGCAACACCACGCCTGCGGCGGTGAGCTTGGGCACCGCGGCCTCGAGCTTCTCGTGCACGGAAGCGACGAGATCGTGCCATTTCTGCCCCGCGGCGGCGCGATCGCCGCAGAGGATCGGGGTCAGCGCCACGCGGATGTATTTGGCGTCGAGCGCGGTGGCGGCGCGGATCAGCATGTCCATGTCGCCATGCTGCAGGCCGGAGCTGACGATCCGCTTCCAGCCGAGGCTGTCGAGGCGCAGTTTCAGCGTGGCGAGTTCGGCGTCGGACTTGTCCTTCAGCCAGCCTTCCCACAGTTCGATGGCCTTGCCGCCCAGTTCTTCGGTCAGCTTGATGAAGCCCTCGAGGCCGACACCGTTGGGGTTGTGGCGTGGCGTGCCCGAGCCCTGCATGCCGAGATAGTAGGTGAGGCCATAGGGGTTGAGGCCGGTCGTGAGTTTCATCGGGTCACCGTCTTCGAGTCAGTGAGAGTTAGCGCAGACCACCATCTACAGTAATCGACTGCTTGGTGATCATTCGACTGTCGTCGGATGCGAGGAACAGCACCATACGGGCGATCTCGTCGCCGAGCAGCACCTGCTGAATGGTCTGGCGCGACACGACCTGGTCGATCGAGGCCTGGTCCTTGAACCACAGCCGCTTCTGCCGGTCGGTAATCACGGCGCCAGGCTCGATCGCATTGACGCGAATGTTGTCGGCCCCGAAGCCGCGGCCGAGGGCGCGGGTCAGCCCGATGATCGCTGACTTGGCCGTCGCATAGACCGGCATGTTCGAGGCCCCGCCGCGCCAGGCGATGGAGGAGAAGTTGATGATCGAGCCGCCGCCTTCGGCCCGCATCTGCTCGCGCACTGCCTGGGCGGCAAAGAACTGCGGGCGGAGGTTCAGGTCGAGCGAAGCGTCCCAGTATTCTTCGGTGACGGCGTCGATCTCGTGCCGGTCGTCATTGGCGGCATTGTTGACCAGCACGGTGATGTTGCCGAGCCGGTTCTTGACGACGTCGATGGCGGCCTTCAACCCTGTGACATCGGTGATGTCGCAGTTGATGAAATGGGCGCCGGTCTCGTCGGCGACGGCCCGACCGTCGTCATCGAGAATGTCGACGAAGCCGACCTTGGCTCCCTGCCCTGCAAAGGCGCGAACGATGTCGGCGCCGATGCCGGAGGCACCGCCGGTGACGAACACTACCCGCCCCTCGAGACTGGGGTATTTTGCAAACTTGG
The DNA here is from genome assembly GCF_035944845.1 of Devosia sp. Classification (GTDB taxonomy): domain Bacteria; phylum Pseudomonadota; class Alphaproteobacteria; order Rhizobiales; family Devosiaceae; genus Devosia_A. The sequence goes on from NZ_DASZAW010000087.1 coordinate 36,930, forward strand.
AAATTTCGGGCGATCCCTAAATCAGTCGTGTCGTCGCCGGGTCGAACAGGCAGGCGCGCGTCATGTCGACGGCGAGCGGCATGTTTTCTCCGGTCTTGGGCGCCTCGTCCGGCGAGAAGCGGCCAACCACTTCACGATCGCCGAACTTCAGCACCGCCATGGTCTCGGCACCGGTCGGCTCCACCACTTCGACCGGGGCCGACATGGTGGCAAAGCCCTGCTTGCCGCTGTTGTTCGCGGACTGCCGGCTCAGGTGCTCCGGACGAATGCCGAGGATCACCTTTTTGCTCGGCGCGCGACCGGCAACGCCGTTATGCAGCGCGAGGCTCGCAACGCCACCGCCCGAAAGCGGGAAATTGACCGTCGGCGCTCCGCCCGACGAAGTGATCTCGGCATCGATGAAGTTCATCGAGGGCGAGCCCATGAAACCGGCGACGAAGACGTTGGCCGGGCGGTTATAGACGGTATCCGGATCGGCGAACTGCTGCACCTCGCCCTGGTGCATCACGGCGATGCGCGAGGCGAGCGTCATGGCTTCGACCTGGTCGTGGGTGACGTAGATCGTCGTCTTGCCGATGCGCTGGTGCAGCTTCTTGATTTCGGTGCGCATGTCGACGCGAAGCTTGGCATCGAGGTTCGACAGCGGCTCGTCGAACAGGAACAGCGCCGGGTCGCGCACCAGGGCGCGGCCCATGGCGACGCGCTGGCGCTGGCCGCCCGACAGCTGACCGGGCTTGCGCTTCAGGAACGGCTCGATCTGCAGCAACGCGGCAACGCGAGCAATGGTCTTTTCCTGCTCGGCCTTGGGCACGCCGCGGCTCTCCATGCCGAAGGCCATGTTCTCCTTGACGGTCATGGTCGGGTAGAGCGCGTAGGACTGGAACACCATGGCGATGTCGCGGTCCTTGGGCTGCACCGAGTTTACCAGCCGGTCGCCGATATAGATCTCGCCCGAGGTGACGGTCTCAAGACCGGCGATCATGGCGAGCAAGGTGGATTTGCCACAGCCCGACGGGCCGACCAGCGCGATGAACTCGCCGGTATTGGCTTCGAGGTCGACACCTTTCAGCACTTCGACGACGCCGAAGCTCTTACGCAGGTTCCTGATGGTCAAGGATGCCATTTTACTTGATTGCTCCCTGGGTAAGGCCGCGGACGAAGTACTTGCCGCCGAAGAAGTAGACGAGGAGTGGAGGCAGGGCGCCGATCAGCACGGCCGCACTCATCACGTCGTAGGTCCGAACGGACGTTCCGCTCATCGAAAGTGCGACCAGGGCCGCGGTGATGGGCTGGTTGGAGCCCGAGTTCAGCACCACGCCGAACAGGTACTCGTTCCATATACCGGTGAACTGCCAGATCACCGTTACGATGATGATCGGCGGGGACAGCGGGATCATGATCTTCCAGAAGATCCGCCAGAAGCCGGCACCGTCGATGCGGGCGGCCTTCAGCAGGTCGTCCGGCACGCTGACATAGTAGTTGCGGAAGAACAGCGTGGTGAAGCTGAGGCCCTGGATGCAGTGCACCAGGATCAGGCCGTAGACCGAGTTCGAGAGGCCGAGTTGGCCGAGCGTGAAGGCCCAGGGCAGCAGCGCGATCTGCCCGGGCATGAACACGCCAAGCAGCATGAAGCCGAAGACGATCTCCGAACCGGGGAATTTCCACTTCGACAGGATGTAGCCGTTGATGGCACCGAGCGCAGTGGAGATGATCGTCGCCGGGATGACCATGGCCACGGAGTTCCAGAAGTACCTGGCAACGCCATCGCACTGGCCACCGATACAGAAGTCGCTCCAGGCCGTCGGCCAGGCATCGAGCCGGAAGCTGCGAGGCAGCGAAATCAGGCCGAGCTGGCCGATCTCCTCGTTGGTGCGGAACGAGTTGAGGAACACCACCAGAAACGGCACGATGTAGATGATCGAAATCAGGCCGAGCAGGCCATAGATCACGATCCGCGATATCAGCCGACGGCGACTCGCGATTGCCGCTTCCCGGTCTTCGACGCCTGCAGCGGTGAGGACTGCGTCAGCCATTGTTCGCCTCCCTGCGCTTGCGCCAGACCAGATAGAGTGAGTAGGGCACCAGGACGATTGCAAGCGCCGCCAGCACCATCATCGCGGCCGCGGCGCCCTCGCCGATCTCGCCGCGCTGGAACATGAAATCGTAGACGTAGGTGGCGGGGAAGGTGGTCGAGATACCCGGACCGGAATTGGTCAGCGCGACGGCAAGGTCGAACGTCTTGATGGCGAACTGCAGCAGCACGACCGCGACGGCGATAAAGATCGGCCCGATGGTTGGCAGGATCACCTTGCGATAAGTGCGGAACCAGCCGGCACCGTCGATCTGGGCGGCCTTGATGATGTCTGGATCGACCGACCGGAGGCCGGCGAGGAACAGCGCCATCGAGAAGCCGGCCGAGCCCCAGATGCCTGTGATGATGATCGCCCAGATCGCGTTCTTCCGATCCGACGTGAGGGCGAACTGGAAATCGGTCCAGCCCATCGCGTTGACCAGGAACTGGATACCGCTCGAGGGATTGTAAAGCCACTGCCATACCGTACCGGTAGCGATGAAGCTGACCGCCAGCGGGTAGAGGAAAATCGTCCGCCAGAACGACTCGGCACGTATTTTCTGGTCGATGAGGATGGCCAGCAGCAGGCCGAACGCCATCGAGATCGTTACGTAAAAGAGCGAGAAGTACAGCAGGTTGGTGTAGGCGACGCTCCAGCGTCGGTTGGTCCAGAGCGAGATGTAGTTATCAAGCCCCTTGAAGCCGTAGCTGGGCAGCAGCGTCGAGTCACTGAGCGAAATGTAGAGCGTCCAGCCGGCAAAGACGAAGACGTAGACAAACGACGCAACGATGGATGGCGCGATTATGAATATGGGCGTCCACTTTTTGATGCGGTCCCACGTACTCGTGCCAGTCGAGACGGACTGACCTGTCATTGCCAACGGACTATCCTCCAAAACCGGCCGCCAAAAGAGCCAGCCGCGACGCTCAGGGAGCACCGCGGCCGGCAATCCTGGTCAGAAGTTACATCTGAGCTTCGACGGCGTCGGCCATGATGTTGGCCGCTTCTTCCGAGGTCATCTCAGGCGTGTTCACGAACTCGGTGATGGTGTCCATCATCGCGCCGCGATACTTCTGCAGCACCGTCATGTTGTGCGCCATCGACCGAACCAGGGTGCCCTCGGTGATCGAAGCCTTCAGCGCAGCCTGGCTGTCCTGTTGGCAGACGTTGAAACCCTGCGACAGGTCGACGTCCAGGCGAGCCGGAATCGAGCCCTTCGAGATGTTGAAGATGGTCTGGAATTCCGGGCTCAGGATGGTCGAAGCGAGGAGCTTCTGGCCCTCCTGGAAATCCGGGTCCTTCTGGTTGAAGAACACGACCGAGTCCGAGTTCAGGATAAAGCCCGCCTTGCCCCAGTCGGTCGGGGACTGACCGCACAGGATGTCAACACCCGGTTCCTTGCCCACCGACTTGATGGTGCCCAGTTCCCAGTCGCCCATGATGAAGAACAGCGCGTCGCCGTTGACCATCATGTTCGAGGCGGTGTCGTAGTCACGGCCGGCGATGGCCGGGTCCATATACTTGGTGACCATCAGGCGCATCTGATCGAACGCCTTGATCATGCCCGGCGAGCGCAGCGACTCGACGTCGGCTTCGACGAAGGCCTTGGTGTAGAGGTCTTTGTCCATGCCGTAGACGATGGTCTCGAACGTGGTCGCGTCGGTCCAGTCCGCCGAGAGGTGCGCAAGACAGATCTTGCCACCGGCAATGGCCTTGTCACAGGCGGCGTTGAAGTCGGCCCAGGTCTTGGGAAGCTCGGTGACACCGACGCCTTCCATGGCGGCCTTGTTGCCCCAGATCCAGTTGATCCGGTGGATGTTCATCGGCGCGGCGACCCACTTGCCTTCCGGCTTCATCACCGGCAGCAGTTCGGGGGCAACGACGGCATCCCAGCCTTCGGCGGTCGCCAGTTCGTCCATGTCGGCGGTGCCGCCAGTGGCATTCCACTCGGCGATTTCCGGGCCCTTCAGCTGCACGGCAGCCGGAGCGTTGCCGGCAACCACGTCAGCGCGGAGCTTGGCGAGGGTGTTGGCAGTGTGACCGGCAATGGCGGTCTGCTCCCAGGTGCCGCCCTTGGCGGTGAACATCTCACCGAGCTTGGCAATGGAAGCAGCGTCGTTGCCGGACGCCCACTGGTGCAGCATCAGCACCTTGGGGGCGGCCATCGCGGTGCCCGAAAGCAGCGCGGCAGCAAGCATCGTGGTCGCGGCAGCCGCGACCTTGGTCGTGAAGGTCATAGTTGTCTCTCTCCCTTGAAAGCGCCCGTCCCCACCCCGGCTCTCCCTGCCGGTTACTGTGGCTACTTGCGCTTTTCTCCCGGCGGTGCACATCCTCCTGCACACCGTCGCATTAGTTCTATGGTGAACTTATTCGGCTTGTCAACGCGCTTGAGGAGGGGGGAGCGTGAACCGGATCGAGCTCAAATCTCTACTTGCTGACAGTGCCTTAGCGACACCAGCAGGGCGGATTGTGCGCGCCCTGAGTGAGCGCGGAGCCCTGAGCGCAACACAGATCGCGCGGCTCACCGGGCTTGCCAAGTCCACGGTTTCAACGGCCCTCACCGAGCTCAGACGCTCGCAGATGGTTGTGGAAATCGGCAGCGAATCAGCCGGTGGCGTCGGCCGACCGGCGACCGCGCTGACCCTAAATCCACGCGCCGGCACCTGCATCGGCATCCTGATCGGCTCGACCGAGATTCAGGTGATCCTGGCCGACGTGGCGCACACAGTGCTGTCGGACAAGACGATCAATCTCGAGGTCGACTACTCCCCGGCGACCGCCATCCAGCATGTGCGCCGGCTGATCACCGAGTCCTATCAGGGGCAGTGGCAGCGCCAGGACGGCCTGCTCGGAGTCGGCATCGCGGTCGGCGGGCCGGTTAACCCGGTGACCGGCACAGTGCTGCGCGCCGGCGGCATGCCGACCTGGGCCGGCGTCGACATGCGCGAGTTGTTCGGCCCTATCTTTCCCGAGGTGCCGATCTTCTGCGACAACGAGTCGAACTGCTCGGCCATCGCCGAGATGACCTGGGGCGCCGCGCAGGGGCACGACGACTTCGTGGTCTATACGCTCGACCTCGGTATCGGCGGCGCCATTGTGGCCGGTGGCCGGGTGCTGCGCGGCATTGCCGGCGGGGCCGGCGAGTTCGGGCATGTGGTGCTCGATCCCGACGGTCCGCTGTGCCGCTGCGGCAACCGCGGCTGCATCGAAGTCTATGCCAGCTTTCGCGCACCACTAGCCGAAGCGGAGCGGCATTTCGGCCGCTCGCTACGGCTGACCGATGTGGTCGACCTGGCACTCGGCGGCGATCCCCTGTGCACCGCCCTGATCGCCCGCACCGGCGAAGCCGGCGGCCACGGGCTGGGGTTGATCGGTTCGGTGTTCAACCCGACGCTGGTGGTGGTGAGCGGCCGGCTGGCATTGGCCGGCGACATCCTGATGAAGCCGCTGGCCGAGAGTTTCGAGCGCTTCACGCTGGTCAAGCATGGGGACGTTCCCGACCAGGCCCGCACCATCCTCCGGCCCAGCCGGTTCTCGGACAATGGCGCGTGCATGGGGGCGGTCGGGCTGGTGCTGCGGCATCACGGACGGCTGGTGAACTGAGCTCCGACTGAGACAGCCCGTCGCGGACATTCGGGGTTGCGCGCCTCTCCTGCCTCGAACAGTCTCCGCCTCTCTGAAAAAGGAGTCGCGGCATGACCATCGCAATCATCGGAGGGACGGGGTTTCTCGGCACGGCCACGGCGAAACGGCTGAGGCAACGCGGGCAGGATACGCTGGTGGTGGCGCGCGGCCGGCACAAGGTGGCGCTGCCCGACGGGGTGCGGTTCGAAGAGGCCGACCGGATGGACGGCGAGACGCTGGCCAGGCTGCTCAAGGACAACGCCGTCACCGCCGTCATCGACATCTTCACCATCAGCCTGCGTAACACGCAGCCGGTGATCGAGGCGGCGGGCAAGGCCGGCGCGCGCTATGTGCTGGTGAGCTCCACCGACGTCTATTCCAACTATGGGGGGCTGTTGAAGAAGGAGCGCCCGGCGATCCGGCCAGAGCCGGCCACCGAAGACTCGCCGCTGAGGACCCTGCGCTACCCATATCGGCAGAACGACCGTCGCCCCAAGGGGATCGAGGACGACCTGTTCGAGGAATACGACAAGATCCCGATCGAGGAGTTCGCCATGGCGGCCGGGGCGCCGCAGGCGACAGTGCTGCGGCTGCCGATGATCTTCGGGCCGGAGGACAAGCAGCATCGTTTCGCCTGGGCCATCAAAGGGGCCAAACTGGGCGAACCGTTTCGGCTCGACCGGCGTGGTGCGGGCTGGCTCAACTCCTATGCCTACATCGACGATGTGGCCGAAGCGCTGGCGCTGGCCGCTACGCTGCCCGAGGCCGAAGGGCGCATCTACAACGTGGCGCAGCCGTTCGTCCGGACCCAGGCGGACTGGGCCCGCACTGTACTGACGCTGATGGGGGTCGACAGCGAGATCGTGTTGGTCGATGCCGAGGCCGGCGGGGCGCTGGCGGACCGCGCCGACAGCAGCGACCTCAGCTATCCGCTGACGCTGGATTCCGCTCGTATTCGCGCCGAACTCGGCTACAGTGAGATCGTTCCCGAAGAGCAGGCGCTGCGCCGCACCATCGATTGGGAGCTCAGCCAGGGCTAGCTTCCAACAAACGACCACCAGGCGGGATTGACTCGGGCGCGCGCTACTTTAGTGTCACTAAAATCGCGAGGGCGCCCGTGCCAGTCTTGAAGTTTGAAAAGCGTTCCGATCCGGTCGAGGCATCGACCCCGATCGATCCCAGCCTTGGGCAGCGTCTGCGCGACCGCCGCAAGGAACTGGGCAAGACGCAGCAACAGGTGGCTCAGGAGGCGTCGCTCACGGTCGGTTTCATCTCGCAGATCGAGCGCGGCATCTCCACGCCATCGCTGGCTTCGCTCTACAATGTCGCCAAGGCGCTCGAGAGCACGGTGGACCAGTTCGTGTCTTCCGCTCCGGCACGCCAGCACAGCGTGGTCAGCCATTCCGGCCAGCGCCAGACCTACAAAGTCGGCGGCACCTCGCGCTTTTATGAATTCCTCGAGCGCGGCTTCCCCGACGCCAAGCTCAATGCCTGCCTGTCGCATGTGCCGCCCGGCCATGCCTCGGAGATGATGAGTCACGAGGGCGAGGACTTCGTCTATCTGGTCTCGGGCGAGATGCTGTACGAGGTCGATGGCGTCGAGTATCGCCTCGGCCCCGGCGATACGCTGCATTTCGACAGCCGTCGGCCGCATCGCGGCACCAATATCGGCCCGGGTACGGCACTCGAACTGTGGGTCGGGACCATGCAGTTGTTCCCCGAATGACAGTGCTCGACCCGACGATCGCGAAGACGCTCGGCACGGCTTTGGCGGTTGGCCCGACGCAGCTGTTCGCGGTCCTGTCCGAGCTCTTCACCTCGCTGCCGGGCATTCGCACCGCGACCTTCATCGCGGTGGCGCCGGACAAGACCGTGACGCATCGCATCGGCACCTCAAACCCGGTGGATTTTCCGGTCGGCAATGTCGACCCCGTCAATGACAGCCTCTGGAACCGCAGCATGCTGCGCGACCAGCAACCGCTGATCGGCGACGATACGCCAGGCATGGTAACCTTTCTCGGCGATGAGGCATCGGGCCTCACCGCCATGGGCTACGGCGCCTGCTCGTGTTTCCCGATCGTGATTTCCGGCGAAACCCGCGGCGTCGTGGCGCTGCTCGGCGATGCCGGCACCTTCACGCCGGCGACGCTGGCCCAGATCGACACCCTTCTACCCATCGCTGCGCTGACCTTCAGCTTCGAGGGAATTAGCGAGAGATGACACCTACGACGATAACCGGCCGCATCAGCCGGAGACTAACGCCTTCAACCAGGGAGACTGTCATGCGTTTGTTCAAGACGCTTATGGCGGTTGCCGTCGGCGCGGTGATGACCGCGTCCGGAGCGATCGCCGAAACGCCCAAGAATACCCTCGTCATCGCCGATGCGATCGACGACATCATCACGCTCGACCCCGCCGAAGTGTCGGAAGTGGGCGGCGTGCTGGCCAGCCAGCAGATCTACCAGCCGCTGGTCAGCTTCGACCCCAAGGACCCGACCAAGATCACCGGCGTGCTCGCCGAGAGCTGGACGGTGTCGGAAGACGGCAAGACCTTCACGTTCAAGATGAACCCGAACGCCAAGTTCGCCTCGGGCAATCCGGTGACGGCCGCCGACGCGGAGTATTCGCTGCGCCGCGTCATCCTGCTCGACAGCCGCATCTCGTTCATCCTCACCCAGTTTGGCCTGAACAAGGACAACGTCGAGGCGAACATCAAGGCGATCGATCCCTCGACCCTGCAACTCGTCGTTGACCAGAAATATGCGCCGAGCTTCGTGCTTTACGTGCTCTCGGGCTACACCGGCGGCATCGTCGACTCGGCCATCGTCAAGCAGCACGAGGGCAAGACTGAAGCCGGCGCCAACGACTACGGCAATGCCTGGCTGAAGGCCGACAACTCCGCCGGCTCGGGCCCCTATGTGCTGACCAAGTGGGATCCGAAGGTCTCGATCCTCCTGTCGCGCAACGAGAACTTCTGGGGCACCGCTCCGGGCGTCGACCGCATCTTCCTGCAGCACATGCCGGAATCGGCAACGCAGCGCCTGGCGCTGGAGAAGGGCGATATCGACATCGCCAACAAGCTCGGGCCGGATGATATCGGCGCCGTGTCGGCCAACCCCGATGTGCAGATCCTCGAGGGCGTCTCCTCGACGATGTACTATTTCGGCCTCAACATGCGCAACGCAGCGCTGAGCAACCCCAAGGTCGTGGAAGCCATCAAGTATGGCGTCGACTACCAGGGCATCGCCGACACCATCGGCAAGGGCACCATCAAGGTGCACCAGACCATGATCCCGGACGGGTTCCTGGGCGGTGGCATCAACTACAACCCCTACTCGCTCGACATCGAGAAGGCCAAGGCGCTGATCGCCGAGTCCGGCGTCGCGACGCCGATCAAGCTCGCAACCGTCGTCTGGAACGTGCCGCCCTACCCTGACTACGCGCAGGCCGTGCAGGCGACGCTCAGCCAGATCGGCGTCGATCTCGACCTGCAGGTGGTGGACGGCGGGCCGTGGCTCGATCGCTACCGCTCGCACGATCTCGACATCTGGTTCGGCCTGTGGGGCCCGGATTATCCCGATCCGCACTCCAACGCCAAGGCGTTCGGCAACCATGATCCGTCCGATCCGGATGGCACCAAGGGCAACCTCGCCGACCGCTTCGGCTGGAACTCGGGCAAGGTCTCGGAACTGGTGAACCAGGCTGTGCAGGAGCAGGACGTCGAAAAGCGCAAGGCGCTGTACGACGAAGCCCAGCGGCTGCACACCGACACCTCGCCGTTCGTGTTCATGTTCCAGGACAGCCGCAAGGTTGCCATGCGCTCGAACGTCAAGGGCGTGGTGCTCGGCATCACCTTCTCCGACGACCGCTATGGCGGCGTGAGCAAGGAATAACTGAACCGGGGGACCGGGGCTTCGGCTCCGGTTCCGTGCCTGCCTCCACCCCTCCCCGACCCTCCCCGCAAGGGGGAGGGTGTCCGCCGGTGGCTTTGGCTCCGATCGAGCCGCCTCCACAAATCGGCACCTCCTCCCTTGCGGGGGAGGTTGGGAGGGGGGTGGAATGGCCACATACCAAGCTAGGGCCACCATTTGAGCGCTGCACCCAAACCCCTCCGCCTGTTCATCGATATCGGCTCATGGCTGATCACGGTGGCGATCACGCTGATTGGGCTTGCGGCCCTCACCTTCTTCATCGGCCGCGTGCTGCCGATCGATCCGGTCCTGTCGATCGTCGGCGAGAAGGCGACGCCGGAAGTGTACCAGAAGGTCTATCTCGAGCTCGGCCTCGACAAGCCGCTGTGGGCGCAGTTCTGGGATTATCTGGGCAAGCTCCTGCGCGGTGATTTCGGCACCTCGTTCTCGACCTCCCGACCGGTGCTCACCGACCTGTTGAATTTCTTCCCCGCGACGCTCGAGCTCTCCACCATCGGGTTGATCATCGGCGTCGTGCTGGGCGTGCCGATGGGTGTCGCCTCAGCCTATTGGCACGAGAAGTGGCCCGACCACCTGCTGCGTGTCGTCGGGCTCGTCGGCTATTCGGTACCGGTGTTCTGGCTCGGCCTCGTCGGGCTGTTCGTCTTCTACTACCTGCTCGGCTGGGTTTCGGGCCCGGGCCAGCTCGATGTGTTCTTTGTCGGCGTGGTCGACCGCATCACCGGCTCGATCCTGATCGACAGCGCCATCGCCGGTGAGTGGGAAATCTTCTTCAACGCCATCAGCCACATGATCCTGCCGGCGCTGCTGCTCGGCTATTACAGCCTCGCCTACATCTCGCGCATGACGCGTTCGGTGATGCTCGACCAGCTGAGCCGCGAGTATGTGCTGACCGCCCGGCTGAAGGGCGCCAGCGAGTTCCGCGCCGTGGCCGGGCATGCGTTGCGCAACGCCGCGATCCCGCTCGTCACGGTCATCGCGCTGAGCTATGGCGGGCTGCTCGAGGGCTCGGTGCTGATCGAGACGATCTTCTCGTGGCCGGGCATCGGCAACTATATCTACTCCTCGCTGTTCGCCGCCGACATGAACGCCGTGCTGGGTGGCACGCTGCTGGTCGGGATGGTGTTCATCCTTCTCAACATGCTGAGCGACGTGCTGTACCGCGCACTCGATCCGCGCTCACGGGAGTTCGCCAAATGAGCGTCACCCCCGATCTCGTCGCCGATCCGAAACGCGCGGTGCGGGCCGCCCGCTGGGCCGAGTTCAAGATCTTCACCCGCCGCTTCATGCGCAACCCGCTGGGCGTCGTCGGGCTGGTGATCGTCGTTCTGCTGCTGTTCTGCGCCGCATTCGCGCCGCTTCTCGCGACGCACGACCCCTATCTGCCGAGCCTCACCGATCGCCTCGCCGCGCCAAGCGCGACCTACTGGCTCGGCGCCGATGAGCTCGGCCGGGATATCTACTCGCGCATTCTCTACGGCTCGCAGCTGACGCTGTTGATCGTGGGGCTGGTGATCGTCACCTCGGCGCCGATCGGGCTGATTATCGGCGCGGTCTCCGGCACGGTCGGCGGCTGGGTCGACGTGATCTTCATGCGCATCACCGACGTGTTCCTCGCCATCCCCAAGCTGCTGCTGGCGCTGGCGTTCGTCGCGGCGCTGGGGCCCGGGATCACCAACGCGGCGCTCGCCATCACGCTCACCGCCTGGCCGCCCTATGCGCGCCTCGCCCGGGCCGAGGCGCTGATCGTGCGCAACTCGGACTATGTCAACGCGGTGCGGCTGGCCGGGGCCAGCGAGTTCCGCATCATCGTGTTCCACGTCATCCCGATGTGCCTGAGTTCGGTGATCGTGCGCATGACCTTCGATATGGCGGGCATCATCCTCACCGCCGCCGGCCTCGGCTTCATCGGGCTCGGGGCGCAGCCGCCGCTGCCCGAGTGGGGCGCCATGATCTCCACCGGCCGCAAGTTCATCTTCGACCAGTGGTGGGTGGCAACGGTGCCCGGCATCGCGATCTTCACGGTGTCGCTCGGCTTCAACCTCCTGGGTGATGCCTTGCGCGACCTGCTCGATCCGCACCTGAGGCAGCGCAAATGAGTGCTCTGGTCGAGATCGAAAACCTCCGCGTCGCCTTCCGCAATGACGACGGCGGCTACAATGACGCGGTGCGCGGCGTGTCGCTCACGCTCGGGCGCGAAAAGCTCGGTATTGTCGGCGAAAGCGGCTCCGGCAAGAGCCTCACCGGCCGCGCCCTGCTCGGTGTGCTGCCGCCCTATGCCAGGATCAGCGTCGACACAATGGCTTTCGACGGCATCGACCTCAAGTCGGCCTCGCCGAAGCTCCGGCGCTCGCTGCGTGGCGGCCGCATGGGGATGATCCTGCAGGACCCGAAATTCTCACTGAATCCTGTCATGACCGTCGGCAAGCAGATCGTCGAAGCGATCCGCATCGGCGACCGGCGCATCTCCGGCAGCGACGCCAGGAAGAAGGCGCTGGGAATACTCGAAGCGGTGCATATCCGCGAGCCGGAGCGGGTGTTTTCGCTCTACCCGCACGAGCTCTCCGGCGGCATGGGGCAGCGGGTGATGATCGGCATGATGGTGGTGCGCGAACCCGACCTGCTGATTGCGGACGAGCCCACCTCGGCGCTCGACGTCACCGTGCGGACCCAGGTGCTGTCGATCCTCGACGAACTGGTGACGCGGCGCGGCATGGGGCTGATCTTCATCAGCCACGACCTCAACCTCGTGTCGAAGTTCTGCGACCGGGTGATCGTGATGTATGCCGGCCGCATCGTCGAAAGCATCGAAGCGAGCCGCCTCAGCGAGGCGACGCACCCCTATACGCGCGGGCTGCTGTCCTGCCTGCCGCAGATCGATGGCTCCCTGGAGCCGCTGCCGGTGCTCAACCGCGACGCAAGCTGGGCAGGAGCCGCCTGATGCTCAGCATCCAACACCTCAACGTCGAATTCTCCGGCAAGCTGGCCGTCCGCGACACCAGCTTTTCGGTAGAGCCGGGCGAGAGTTTCGGGCTCGTCGGCGAATCCGGCTCGGGCAAATCCACCATCCTCCGCACCGTGATGGGACTCAACGCCAACTGGAACGGCAGCATCAGCGTCGACGGTCTCGACGTACGGAAGACGCCGCGGAAGCAATTGGCCAAGGTGGTCCAGATGGTGTTCCAGGACCCTTACTCGTCGCTGCATCCGCGCTATGTCATCGGCCAGCAGATCGCCGAACCGATGAAGATCAACGGCATTGCCAACCCCGAGCGCCGCACGGCGGAACTGCTGGAGCTAATCGGGCTCGGCGCAAAGTTCCAGTTCCGCTTCCCGCATGAGCTGTCGGGTGGCCAGCGCCAGCGCGTCGCCATCGCCCGCGCCCTGGCGCTCAACCCCAAGCTGCTGTTGCTGGACGAGCCGACCTCGGCGCTCGACGTCTCGATCCAGGCGGAAATCCTCAACCTGCTCAACCGGCTCCGCAAGGAGCTTGGCCTCACCTTCGTCATCGTCAGCCATGACCTGGCGGTGATCAGCTACATGTGCGAGCGGCTGATGGTGATGCGCAACGCCCAGCCGGTGGAAACGCTGACCCGTGAGCAGCTGCGCTCGGGCGCCATTGCCGAGGACTATACGAAGGCGTTGATCGCCGCGGCTTAGATGGACCGCAAGGTCCGCCTCCTACTCGGTGGGTGTGGCGAGGTGATGGGCGAACGCTGCAAGAGCGTCACCGCACCTTCAGCAGGATGATCACGAGGAACCACAGGCTTGCGAGGTGGATCAACAGGAAGCGCAGCAGGACCTGGGAGTTGGACCAGTTGAGGTTCTTGCGGGCGTGATCGTGGAACGGGAAGCGGATCGAACTCAGGATCCGTAAGCCGAACACCCGGATCAGCGCCACCTTGGCAAGCCCGGTGGCGCCGTTGAACAGCATCAACGGCGCGACGAAGAAGATCATCGCCGGGTTGCCCGAGACCACGATGCAGATGCCGACGAAGAGCCCGATCGGGCGGGAGCCGGCATCGCCCATCAGCGCTGCGCTGGGCGGGGCGTTGTGCCAGAGATAGCCGACGATGACGCCGCAGAAGATAGCGGCGACTACGGCCCAGCTGGCGGCATCTTCGCGGAACGGGATCAAGAGGTATTTGGCGTTCCCGGCGTCGCCGACCACCATGTAGAGGATGAAGCCGAGCGCGGCGATGGTGACCGCCGAGAGCGAACCCGACACCCCATCGACACCGTCATTGCAGTTGACCGCGTTGATGCAGAGCCAGACCACCGGCGTGTAGATCAGGAGCCCCAGCCAGAACGGGATGTCGAATACCATGGGGGTGAACGGCAACCAGAGCCTGGTGTCCTGACCCCAGAGCAGGACGACGCAGACGAACAGCGCCACCAGCAGGTCAGTGAGGCCGAGCGTCAGTTCGCTCAGGCCGCCGGTGCGATCGTCGATGAAACCGACGCAGGAGGCGAGCAGCACCGCGCCCATCGAGAAATAGATGTGCGGATCGATCGGGGAAAACAGCGCGACGATGGCGAGGAGGATCAGGACCATGATCAGCCCGACGCCCACAGGCTTGCCGACGCTGTCCGCGGCGCCGATGGCATGCGCCCTGCCCCGGTCGCGCGGCAGGGGGTCCCACATCCTGGGCAACAGGAACAGTGTCGCCAGCGCAGAAACCAGCGAGCCGACGGTGGCGAGGATGACGAAGGACGAAAGTAGGCGGGCGGGACCCCAGATCGGGGTCAGGAGGTCGGCAAGGTAGGTGAGCATGATTTGGGAGCGGTCCCAGCGCGGCAATGCATGCAGCCGTAGCCCATGCCCGCGCCGAAATCGAAGCACGATTGCGGCTTTTCAACCACCCGCGTCAGTAAGGCAATCGCATATGGGTCCCACACCGGCCTCTCGGTGGTCCTCCACCGCGCAGCGGGGGAGGGGGACCGCCGGAAGGCGGTGGAGGGGGCGGCAGGATCCGCCGGTGTTTGGGCCGCCCCCTCCACCAGCTTCGCTGGTCCCCCTCCCCCGTTTCACGGTGGAGGAGCACCGAGAGGCCGGCGCGAATAACCCCTGTGCGACAGCCCTGCCCGCGTCAGCGCCCGCCAAAGGCGCCGGTGGTGAGGCCGGCGATGAAGGCGCGGTTGCCGAAGACGAAGACCAGGAGCACCGGGATGATGGCGATGACGCTGCCGGTCATCAGCAGCGGCCAATCGGTGTTGTACTGGCCCTGGAGCGTTGCAAGCGCGACGATCGCCACCTGCATGTCGGGCTTGGTGGTGGTGATGAGCGGCCAGAGGAAGTTGTTCCACTGGGCGACGAAGGTGAAGATGGCGAGCGCCCCCAAGGCGGGCTTGGCCAAGGGCAGGACGATGGTGAGATAGATCTGCGCATGCGAGGCGCCGTCGATGCGGGCCGCTTCGAGCAGCTCGGCGGGAATCGACTTCAGGTACTGCCGGAGCAGGAAGGTGCCGAAGCTCGAGAAGGCGTAGGGCAGGATCAGGCCCTGATAGGTGTCGATCCAGCCGAGCGACTTGATCAGGATGAAGTTAGGGATCAGCGTCACCTGCGAGGGCACCATCAATGCCGCGAGGTAGATGAGGAACAGCACTTCGCGGCCGCGGAACCTGAGGCAGGCGAAGGCGTAGGCCGCCATCGAGCAGGTGATGAGCTGCAGCAGCGTCACCAACACCGAGACGACGAGGCTGTTGGCCATGGCCCGGCCGAACGGAATGGTCGAAAAGATGCGGACATAGTTCTCGACCTGCGGGTCGGCCGTGAAGAGGGTCGGCGGGAACTGGAACACGTCGGCCGCCGGCTTGAACGAGGTGGCGATCATCCAGACGAACGGGCCGCTCATCAGCAGGGCGCCGACGAGGAGGACCACGAACAATACCCAGTCGGTGGCGGTCTTACCCATAGTGCACCCAGCGCCGCTGCAGCCTGTATTGCACCAGGGTGAAGGCGAGGACGATCAGGAACAGCACCATTGCCGCGGCGCTGGCATAGCCCATCTGATAGAACTGAAAGCCGTTCTGGTAGATGTAGTAGACCAGCGTGTTGGTGGCGTTGGCGGGCCCCGCCTTGGTCATCACCAGCACCAGTTCGAACACCTGGAAGCTGCCGATGATCGAGATGACCAGGACGAAGAAGGTGGTGGGCGAGAGCAGCGGCAGGGTGATGTGCCAGAACCGGTCCCAGCCGGTGGCGCCATCGAGCGCGGCTGCATCATGCACATCCTTGCCGATGTTCTGCAGCCCGGCGAGGAACAGCACCATGGCATAGCCGAGGTTCTGCCAGATCGAGACGATGATGATGGCCGGCATGGCCCAGCGGGTCGAGCCCATCCACTTGGGCAGGTCAGTGACGCCGACAAGGCTGAGAGCGGCGTTGATCAGCCCGAAATTGGAGTTGAACAGCCA
Organism: Devosia sp.; assembly: GCF_035944845.1. GTDB lineage: Bacteria > Pseudomonadota > Alphaproteobacteria > Rhizobiales > Devosiaceae > Devosia_A. The sequence continues at coordinate 52,975 of NZ_DASZAW010000087.1, forward strand.
GGCCCAGACCAGGGCGGCAGCGATGGTGCTGGTGACCACCGGCAGGAAGTAGATGACGCGAAAGAAGGTCTGGCCCTTGATGCCGCGGTTGAGCACCAGCGCGCATGCCAGCGCGAGGACGATCTGCACCGGCACCGAGACCAGGACGAAATAGGCGGTGTTGCCGAGAACCTTGGCGAAGATCTCATCGCCGGCCAAGGCGATGTAGTTGCCCAGGCCCACCCAGGTCACCTCGTTGAAGAGGTTCCACTGGGTGAACGAGATGAAGAGCGCCGAGATCACCGGAATGGCGGTGAAGATGGCAAACAGCACGAGGCTCGGCGCGAGGAACAGCCAGGCGGCGCGTTCCTCGGCGCGCGCCACCTTGGTCAGCGTGAGCCGACTTCGGGCCACTATTTGTCGATCCCGTAGATGGTGGCCGCGTTGCGGTAGAAAATCCGGTCCTGATCGTCGGCGGAAAGCCCCATCTTGTCGAAGGCGGCCTTCCAGCGCTCGATATCGCCCTTGATCCGGCGCAGGTCGGAATCGGAGCCGTAGACGAGCTTGCGCGGCGAGATTTCCTTGCCGATATAGCCGCCCTCGACGATGTGGTTGTGCACCACGTCGCCACCGCTGACATCGAAGAACAGCCGCGGCCGCCAGCGCGCGATGGCGCAGGCGGTGCGGTAATCCGGCCAGCCCAGATGCGCGCCGATGATGTAGAGCTCGGGAAAATAGAAAGCGATGGTGTCGAGGTAGATCGGCTGCATGCGGGCGCTGGAGAAACCGTAGCGCTCACGCTTGATGCCGCGCGACAGCCGGGTGACCAGCGCTTCCTCGTCGGCGCCCTCGGGGATCGCCTTCCAGGCATCCTCCTTGCCGCCCTCGAGGTAATCGACCGGACCGCCGAGGATGCCGGTGTGGAACAGCATTCGCAGCCCGCGCGCCTGAGCCGCCTCGTAAAACGGGTAATAGGCCGGGTCGTCATAATTGCGCGAGACGCCGGTCACCTTGATGCCGTGAAAGCCGCGCTGGTAGAAATCCTCGACCAGCGTCACCGGGTCCTTGTCGAGTTCGAGACGACCGAGCGCGACGATCAGGTCGGGACGCCGCTCCAGCGCATCGGCCAGCGCGTCGTTGCCGCGGCCCGGGTTGGCGAGCAGTGCGACCTTCTCGACCCCCGCTGCCTCGCAGGTATCGGACAGCGCCTCGAGGAAGCCGATCTCGGCGCCGCGCGAGAACAGCTTGTCCCAGAAACCGTAGTGAACGTGTGCATCGAAGACGCGCATGGGTCAGATCCAGTTTGCTAGAGCGCTTTCAGGAAAAGTTGCAGACTTTTCGGGTTCGAAAGCGCGACCAAATCAAAGGCTTGGAGGGGCCGGGGCGCCCGATCGCGTCCCGGCCAGCAGAGTGGCCTGCTGTTTCGACTATTTGGCCAGTTCGGCGTTGACCTTGTCCTTGATGCCGCCGAGCGCATCGGCCGCACTGCTCTCGCCGTTCCACACCAGATCCAGCGCCGGCTGGATGTAGAGGTTGGAGAGATCGACGAAGCGCGGGAACTGCGGGAACTGCTCGCCGACATCGGCTTCCCTGAGGAAGACATCACCGAACGGCGCGGTGAAGGCCGCCCGCACCATCTCGTTGCCGGTCATCGCCGGCACTGCCGCCGCCTTGGCGCTGGCAAAGATCGACTGGCCCTCGGGACCGGCGAGATATTGCAGGAAGGCCCACGCCGCTTCCGGGTTCTTGCTGTTGGCGTTGATGGCAAAGCCGGCGCCGCCGGTGCGGTTGGAGTGGATACCGGTTGGCCCGGCAGGCAGGTTCGCCACCGCCCACTTGAATGGCACATCGGCGAAGGTGCCGAGGCGCGAGGGGTTGGTGATCACCATTGCCGCCTGGCCGCTCGAGAACATCTGGGCGGTGCCGCCGGCCTGCTCGGCCTCGAGGAAGTTCGGGGCAACCTTATCCTTGTTGATCAGGTCGCCGATGTACTGGATGGCCTCGACCGCTGCCGGCTCGGCCAACAGGAAGGTGGTCGGCTTCAGCGGATCGTCGAACACCTTGCCGCCGTTCTGCTGCACCCAGGTGGCCCAATCGTTGGATTCGAGAGCGAGGCCATAGCGGGTGATGCGGCCACCTTCATTGGTGGTCAGCTTGATCGCCGCGTCGCGGAGGTCGGCCCACTTCCAGTCGGCATTCGGATAGGCGACGCCGGCGGCATCGAAGGCATCGGAATTATAGTAGAGGGCGCTCGGCGCGCTGTCGCGCGGGATCGAATAGAGCTTGCCCTCGAAGCTATGGGTCAGCAGCGAGCTCGGCACGTACTCATCGATCGGGAAATTGCTGGCCTTGATCAGGTCATCGAGCGGGGCCAGGGCGCCGCGCGAGGCGTAGCTCGGCACATTGGTGATGAAGAACACATCGGGGCCGGCGCCGGCGGCGAGCTGGGCATCGAGGCGGGTGAAATAGCCCGACCAGGGAGCATGCTGGATCTCGATTTTCACATCCGGGTGCGCCGCCTGGTACTTCGAGACGATTTCCTCGAACGGCGGCAGCTCCGGTGGATCGCCCCAGTATCCAAAACTAATCGTTGACTGCGCAAGCGCAGGAGACACTAATCCTAAAACAGCGATGGCGTAGGCAAGCCATTTCTTAGTCATGACGGACTCCCTTGTCTGTGGTCTGTGTTTATTCTCTACAAATCCTATAGACAATCACTACTATCATTGCGCCGACCCTACGAGGCCGTTTCCAGAAACAGCTTTTCCCTGCCGTGCTCGGCGGCGAACTTTTTGAGCGCGCCCGGCGTTGGCGCCGCCAGGGTGCCGTAGTCGGTGACCGAGAGCGAGGCGGTGAGCACCGCGAGTTCGGCCGCCTCTTCGGTGCAGCGACCCGAGCAGAGCCCGTAAAGAAAGCCGCCATTGAAGGTGTCGCCCGCCCCGGTGGTGTCCTTGACCGCCACCTCGGGCGCTGTGACCTTGATCCAACGACCCTGGTCGCTGACCAGGGCGCCCCCTGCCCCGCGCTTGACGGCAACGATCGGCACCAGTTCGGCCAGTTGCGCCGCAGCTTTCTTGGGGTGCTGCATGCCGGTGAGCGCGACCGCTTCGTCCTCGTTGGGCGAAAACACGTCGAGCAGGCCGAGGAACTCGCGGACACCCGGGGTTTCCAGGGTGAAATCGCCGCCGCGGCAATCGGCGAAGAGCTTGGCGCCGCCCGCCTTGGCGGCGCGCATGAGGGCCAGCCACTCGGGCTCGAAGCGGAAGGTCTGCAGCAGCCAGGTCGGCTGGACCCGCTCGAGCGTATCAGCCGGCGGCGGCACGATGGCGCCATCGCCATAGGTGAGGAAACCGCGATCGCCGCCGGTGGAGAACACCGAGGTGACACGACGCAACGGTTTGTCGAGGCGGTTGAACAACAATGGGCTCAAACCGTCGCGCGCCGCCTGTTCGAGCACGAGGCCGCTGAACAGGTCGGAGCCGAAATCGACGGCCCAGTGGGCGTCGAGCCCCAGCCGGGTGAGTGCCAGTGCAATGTTGTACGTGCCGCCCGGTACGACGGCGAAGTCGCGCGCTACCTGTTCGGCGCCCAGCGTCGGCGGGCCGGAAAGCCCGGCAAAGATCAGGTCGCAATAGTATTCGCCGGTGACCAGCACATCCGCGGAGCGCATCACAACCACTCCCCGACATGAGCCCTGTGCGCGGCGAGGAACTGCTCGACCAGCGGCTCGGCCCGCGAATAGGACAGCACCAGCGGGTGGGCGACCAGCGCCTCGACGGCGAGGGCGCGGCTCCGTTCGGCCACTGCCTGGACCGTTAGCCGCTCGTAGTGCTTCACCGAGTTGACGAGATAGCCCTGCGCGTCGGGCATGGCGCCGATCGGCTGCGGGCGAATGCCGTGGTGATCGACGACACAGCTGACCTCGACCACATCGCTGTCGCGCAGCCCGGCGATGGCGCCTTCGTTCGGGACATTCAAACCGGTGCGAATCGGCGTGCCGCCCTGCAGCGCCTCGATCAGATCAAGCGCCACGCCGGCATAGCCTTCGCCGTCATGGGTATCCGCCACAGCCGCGACCGGCTCGGCGTCGTCGTGGGTATGCTGCATGTAGGTTGCACTGCGCTCGCGCTCGTAGGCGAAATAGACATCGAGCGCCTGCCCCGGGTCGGCTAGCAACTCGGCTTGGCGCAAGCGTGGCAACAGCCGCTGGTTGAGCGCGCGGATCTCTTCGCCGCGGGTCGGGCCGGCGGCTCCCGCCGCCACGGCCTCGTCGGCATAGTAGTAATAATAGAGGTACTCGTTGAGCCACACGCCGTGCCGGCGCACCACGTGGGGGGCGAAGACCCGCTGCACCGTGCCGGCGAGGAAGCGATCATCGGCCAGCGCATCGGGCAGTACATCGCGCCCGGCCACCTCGGCCCGTCGGGTGAAGGAGAGGTGGTTGAGCCCGAATACCTCGGCGCGTACCGCACGCTCGGGCAGCCGCAGCCACTTTGCGACAGCAGTCTGCGCCCCGTTGGCGCTATCGCAGATGCCGACGGTGCGACTGTAGCCGGCATCGCGCAGCGCCTGGGTGACGAGCCCGGCCGGGTTGGTGAAGTTGAACAGCCAGGCCTCGGGACTGATGCGACGGAGCGTCTCGGCATAGGCGAGGATGGTGGGGATCGAGCGCAACGCCATGGCGAAGCCGGCGGCCCCGGTGGTCTCCTGCCCGAGCACGCCATGCGACAACGCGATACGCTCGTCGGCGATGCGGCCATCGATGCCGCCGGGGCGAACCGTGGTCACCACATAGCTGGCGCCGGCAAAGGCGGTTTCGGCATCGGTGGTGGTGGAGATGGTCACAGCGCCGCTGGCGCGGCGGGCGAGCTCGGTGGCAAGCGCGCCGATCAGCGTGAGCTGCGCGGCATCGACATCCATCAGGCAGATTTCGGTGAGGCCGGTCCGCTCGGCCCGGCGCAGCGCCGAGTCGACGAACAACGGGGCACGCAGCCCTCCCCCTCCGACAACGACCAGTTTCACCCTGAACGTCCCCCGTTCCTGCAACTGATCATATCCAGTCATAATAGGTAGGCAAGATGGAATCGTACGACTAAGTTTGATCGGCGGGCGCGGCGCCCGCTTCCAAAGCGCAATCAGTTCGGTTACCCCAAAGCCATGGCCAACGGCGTCACGCGCGACGATCCCCTACCGCTCTACAAGCAGGTGAAGGAACGCCTGCTGCGCGCGCTCGACGACGGCACCATCCCGCCGCGCGCCAAGCTCGCCTCGGAACGGGAACTGGTGGAACTCTACGGGGTGAGCCGCATCACCATCCGCCAGGCGATGACCGAACTGGTGCTGGAGGGGCACCTGCGCAGCCACCCGGGCAAGGGGTTCTACCCGACCGGGCGGCCCAAGGGGGTTTACGAGCTGGAACTGTTGCGCAGCTTCACCGCCACCGCGGTGGCGCATGGCCGCCGGCCGGGCAGCCGGCTGCTGACGGCGGAAGAGGTCGGCGCCCCGGAAGAGGTGGCGCGCGCCCTGCAACTCAGGCCAGGTGACCAGGTGATCTCGCTGCGCCGGCTACGCCTGATCGATGATCAGCCGGTGGCGATTGCGCATGACTGGATGCCGGCGGCGATCGTGCCTGACATTCTCGAGCTCGACTGGACCGTTCCGAACAGTTCGCTCTATGCCGAACTTGCCGGCCGCTACGGGCTGGTGCCGCAGCGCGGCCATACCATCCTCTCGGCCCGGCTGGCCGATGCGGAGGAAAGCCGCCTGCTGGAACTGCCGCCCCCGGCGGCGGTGCTGGGGGTCGAGCAGATGGCGTTCGACGTCGACGAACGCCCGCTCAACCTGACGCTCTCCACCCATCACCCCACGCGCTATCCGCTGCGGCTGGACCAGGATTCGCGCACCAGCCGCACAGGTCGATGAACCGGCTAGCCGCGCAATAAGCGCTCGCGCTCGGGCATGACGACCTCGGGAGCATTGCTATGGGCTTGTCCCTCAAGAGGGTGATCCCTGGCATCGGCAAGCAGGTTAGCAACCGCGCGCGCCGAGTTGCGACTCCACTCGGGCGCAATCGATCCGCATGAGCGCGGGGCCATCGCCGCCGGTACGGTTCCGCGGGCCGGCTCACCCCATACCCGTCAGGCGAGCGACAGCTCGCGGGTCCGGTCCACCGCGATATAGCGCTGGATCTGGGCGACGATCTGGCCGGCATGCTCAGCCGCCAGCCGATCGCAGAGTTCAGCATCCGCGGCCTCGATGGCGGCGACGATCGCATCGTGCTCGTCGACATATTTGCGCGGCAGGTGGTCGTTGAAGCTCTTGTAGTAGTAGAGCCTCAGGATGCGGCGGCCCTCGTCGAGCAGGCGGGTGAACAGCCCGATGAAGTAGGGGTTGCCGCCAGCTTCGGCGATGGTGGCGTGGAAATCGCGATTGTGGCCGATCATGCCCAGCACATCGTTCTCCCGCACCGCCCGTGCATAGGCCGCCTGATGGAGGCGCATCGTATCGAGATGCGCCCGGGTGCGGCTGCCGGCGGCGAGCCGGGTGGTCACTCGGTACATCAGGGTGAGCGCTTCGAAATAGACGGGCAAGGCGCCGAAATCGATCGGCGCGACGATGGTGTTGCGGTTGGGCAGCTGGCTCACCAGCCCTTCGGCACCAAGCCGCACCAATGCTTCGCGGATCGGGGTGCGGGACATGCCGAAGGTTTCGGCGAGCGAGACCTCGTCGAGCGGTGCGCCCGGTTCCAGCGACAGATCGAGGATCGAGGCCTTGAGCTGCTCATAGACCTTCTGGACGCCCGAACCTTTGACGCGTGGCGCAAACTGCGCCGTTTCGCGCGAGGATCCACTCATATCCGGCTCCTGTTCGCCCCCGATTGACGAAATGTTAACGCGGCTGCATTGTGCCGACAAGGTGCATGCAAGGATGCATCTGAGGACAAGGGAGACGGAACGACATGCGTAATGTCATGAAAACCGCAGCGGGCCTCGCACTCGCCATCGTACTCGGTGTGCCGGCAATGGCACAGGATACGCTGACTATCGGCATCATGGTCCCCACGACCGGATCGGAAGCCACCTACGGCCAGGACATGGCCAATGCCGTGAACCTCGCGATTGGCGAGATCAACGCGGCGGGCGGCGTGCTGGGCAAGCAGCTGACCTCGACCATCGGCGACGACGGGTGCGACGCGCAGCTGGCGGTCAATGCGGCGAGCAAGCTGGCGGCCTCCGGCGTCGTCGGCGTGGTGGGCGGCTACTGCTCGGGCGCCACGGTGCCGACGCTCAAGATCTACGGCGATGCCAAGATCCCGCTGATCATTCCGGCGGCCAACTCGACCAAGCTGATCCCGGAGAACCCGGGCAACGCCTTCATGATCAACTCGACCGGCAATGACCAGGTGGCCAAGGCGATCGAGTACTTCAACGCCAAGGGCATCAAGAAGATCGCCATCATCAACCAGGGCGATGCCTATTCGCAGGACCTCGCCGATCTCACCAAGAAGAACTGGGAAGCCGCCGGCAACACCGTCACCAACTTCGAAGTCACCAACAAGGGCGAACAGGATTACTCCGCCGTGGTCACTGCCATTACGGCGGCCAATCCCGACGCAGTGTTCTGGACCGCCTACTACGCCGATGGCGGCCTGTTGATCCGGCAGTTGCGCGAGCGTGGCTACCAGGGGCTGATCGCGGTGGGCGACGGGTCCAACTCGCCGGAACTGTTCAAGATCGCCGGCCCGGCGGCCGAGGGCGTCATCGCCTTCTCCAACCCGACCGCCGAGTTCCTGCCGGAAGCCAAGGCGTTCGCCGAGGCCTATCAGAAGCAGTTCGGCGCGGCGCCGGGCCCCTACTCGACGCTCAGCTACGACGCGATGAAGCTGCTCGCCTGGGCCCTCACCACCGCCGGCAGCACCGACTCCGCCAAGGTGATCGAGACGCTGCAGGGCGCCAACTTCACCGACACCATTTCGGGCCCGATCTCGTTCACGCCGGAAAAGACCCTCGCGCGCTCCAACTTCGTGGTGCTCGAAGGCAAGGGCGGCGCCTGGACGCTGGCGCAGTAATCACCCCGGAACGCGGATCGGCGCCCCGGTGCCGATCCGCCCCCTGCGAGATTGACTGAAGGGCGAGGTGGCGGGTGAGCATCTTCGACATCTTCACGAACCAGTTGCTGAACGGCATCGTGCTGGGTTCGTTCTATGCGCTGGTCGCGCTCGGCTACACCATGGTGTTCGGCGTGGTGAAGCTCCTGAACTTCGCGCATGGCGAGCTCTACATGGTGGGCGGCTTTGCCGGCTTCCTGGTGCTGTCGTTCCTCGCGCCTTATCTGGGGCCCGGCTGGCTCGGCGTCGCGGTATCGATGGTGCTGGCGATGATCGCGGTCGGCTTCCTCGGCGTGGTCATAGAGCGCGTGGCCTATGCGCCGATGCTGTCGGCACCGCGGCTTTCCATCCTGATTACTGCCCTCGCCGTGTCGCTGGTGCTGCAGAACGGCATGCTGACGCTGACCAAGGGCCAGTATGTGCCGTTCGGTGCGGCGCTCGGCTTCGGCGGCGTGCGGCTGGGGAACCTCTTCATCAGCTACAACCAGATGATCCTCGTCGGTGTCGCCGGAGTGCTGATGCTGGGGCTCGAGCTCTTCGTGTCGCGCACCCAGTATGGCCGCGCCATGCGGGCGGTGTCGGTCGACAAGGACATGGCCCGGCTGATGGGCATCAACGTCAACGCCGTGATCGCCATCACCTTCTTTCTCGGTTCGGCGCTCGCTGCCGCAGCCGGCTCGATGGCCGGCGCCTATTACGGCTCGCTCTGGTACTTCATGGGCTTCCTGATCGGGCTCAAGGCCTTCACTGCTGCAGTAATCGGCGGCATCGGCTCGATCCCCGGCGCCATGCTGGGCGGCCTGATCCTCGGGCTGCTCGAGAGTTTCGGCACGCAACTGCCCGGGGTGGGCAGCGAGTGGAAGGACGTGTTCTCGTTCTCCGTCCTCATCCTCGTTCTGGTGCTCAAACCGACGGGCCTCTTGGGCAAGCCTGAACAGGAGCGCATGTGATGGCCGATCTCCCGGAACGACCGAGTGCCTGGGGCGGCTTGGCGACCCTGCTCGATACGCCGCAGAAGCGATACGCAGCGATCGCCGTGATCCTCGGCGCCATGGCTGTCGCACCATACGTCTTCGGGCCATACGGCACGGTGATCCTCACCAACGCGCTGCTCTATGTGCTGCTGGCGCTGGGGCTCAACATCGTCGTCGGCTATGCCGGCCTGCTCGACCTCGGCTTTGCGGCATTCTTCGCCGTCGGTGCCTATACGGTCGGCATCACCACGCTGCATTTCGGGCTCAACTTCTGGCTGGCGCTGCCGCTGGCGATCCTTCTCGCGATCGTCGCCGGTATCGTGATCGGCGCGCCGACGCTCCGGCTCCGCTCCGACTATCTCGCCATCGTCACGCTGGGGTTCGGCGAGATCGTTCGCATCACGGCACGGAACCTGCGTGAAACGGGCGGCGCCAGCGGCTTGATCGGTATCGACTCGCCGTGGCTGTTCGGCTGGCACATCCGGACGCCGCTCGACTTCTATTACGTGTTCTGCGTTCTCGCGATCCTCGGCGTCATCGCCTCGGTGCGGCTCGCCAATTCGCGGCTGGGGCGCGCCTGGCTCTATGTCCGGCACGACGAAGACGCGGCCGAGGCGATGGGCATCAACCGGGTGAAGGTGAAGCTCGCCGCCTATGTCGTCGGCGCCATCTACGGTTCGATCGGCGGAGCGTTCTTTGCCGCCAATCTGGGGGCGATCTCGCCCGAGAGTTTCTCGTTCCGCCAGTCGGTGCTGATCCTGATGGCGGTGATCCTGGGTGGCATGGGCAAGATCCCCGGCGTCATTCTCGGCGCCTTCATCGTGATCCTCGCACCCGAACTGCTGCGCGACTTCGGCGATCTCAGGCTGCTGATCTTTGCGGTGGGGCTGCTGCTGATCATGCTGTTCCGGCCGAGCGGCATCTGGCCGGCGAGGAGCAAACAACGATGAGCCTGCTCCAACTCAAGGGTGTCAGCCTGAGCTTTGCCGGTTCGCGAGTGCTCGACAGCGTCGATTTCGACGTTCCGGCGGGCAGGATCGTCAGCCTGATCGGGCCGAACGGCGCGGGCAAGACCTCGCTGTTCAACTCCATCACCGGTTTCTACAAGCCGCAGCAGGGCTCGATCCGCTTCGACGGCACTGAGATGCTGAAGCTGAAGCCGCATCAGGTGACGCAGCTCGGTATCGCCCGCACCTTCCAGAACGTCAGGCTGTTCCGCGAAATGACGGTGCTCGAAAACGTCATGTCGGGAATGCATTGCCGAACCAGTTCCGGGGTGATCGATGCAATCCTGCGGCTGCCGGGGCAACGGCGCGAAGAAGCCGAGATCCGGCAAGTCGCCGAGGATTGCCTGAGCTTTGTCGGCATCACCGAAGGCTGGGATCGGGAGGCGACCACCCTGCCCTATGGCTGGCAGCGCCGCGTCGAGATTGCGCGGGCCTTGGCGACCAAGCCGCGCCTGCTGCTGCTCGACGAGCCCGCCGCGGGGCTGACCTCCGGCGAGAAGGAGGACCTGATCGACCTCATTCGCCGCATCCGCAACGAGCGGGATATCTGCGTGCTGCTGATCGAGCATGATACCGGGCTGGTGATGCGGCTCTCGGAGCGGATCAGCGTGCTCGACCATGGGGTGATGATCGCCGAGGGGACCCCCAAGGAGATCCAGTCCAACCAGCGGGTGATCGAGGCCTATCTCGGTGTCGAGGAGGACGCTCTTGACCTCTGAAGTGATCCTCCAGCTCGAAGGCATTGCCAGTGCCTATGGCAAGATCGATGCGGTCAAGGGCATCAATCTCGAGGTGAAGCGCGGGCAGATCGTGACGCTCTTGGGCGCCAACGGCGCCGGCAAGACCACGACATTGAAGACTATTTCGGGGCTCGTCCGCGCCAAGGCCGGCCGGGTGTTGTTCGAGGGCAACGACATCACGGCGATGGCGGCGCACCAGATCGCCCGGGCCGGCGTCGTGCACGTGCCGGAGGGCCGACACGTGCTGCGTGGCCTCAGCGTGCGGGAGAACCTTGAGCTCGGCGCTTTCACCGTGAAGGACCCGACGCTGAGGAAAGACCGGCTCGAACAGGTGTTCGACCAGTTCCCGATCCTCAGGACGCGCGCCAACTCGGACGGCTCGCTGTTGTCGGGTGGCGAGCAGCAAATGCTGGCCATCGGGCGGGCGCTGATGCACGGGCCTAAGATTCTGTTGCTCGACGAGCCCTCGATGGGCCTCGCGCCCAAGCTGGTGCTCGAAACGATGAAGATCGTCAAACGGCTCAACCAGGAAGGCACGACGATCCTCCTGGTCGAACAGAATGCGCGGCTGGCGCTGCGGCTCGCCCATTACGGCTACGTGCTCGAAAGCGGGGTGATCCGGCTCGAAGGCGAAGCGGAAAAGCTCCGCGCCGATCCCTCGATCGTCCAGGCTTATCTCGGCAGCTGAACTTCCAAAGGACAATGTAGTGACCACAAGCTCGCACGGCGTGACCGGCATCCTGACCATCCAAGCACCCGCAAGAGGCCGTCTGACTTGACCGAGACGACCAGCATCGACGTCGCCATTGTCGGCGCCGGCATCATCGGCGTTTGCACCGCCTTCAAGCTGCAGGAGGCGGGCCGGACCGCCCTGCTGATCGACCGCAAGGGAGTTGCCGAGGAGACCAGCCGCGGCAATGCCGGGGCCTTCGCTTTTTCGGACGTGATCCCGATGGCGACCTCGGGCGTGTTGCAGAAGCTGCCCAAATGGCTGAGCGACCCGCTGGGGCCGCTGACCATCCGGCCCGAATACCTGCCGCAGATTACGCCCTGGCTGATGCGGTTCTGGCGGGCCGGCTGGCCCGATCGGGTGGCGGCAAGCCTCAAGGCGCAGAGCGCCATGATGCGAGTGGCGCGCGCCGAAGCCGAAGCGCTGATCGCCGCCGCCGGGCTCGATGGCATGATCCGCCGCGACGGTGTGCTCGAGCTCTATGAGAGCGAAGCCGAGCTCACCCGGACGGCGCGAGACGACGCAGCCAAGGCCGCGGAGGGGATCGAGTTCCGCCATGTGCGCGGCGCCGAGCTCGCCGAGTTGCAACCCGGCCTCTCTCCGCGCATCACCTGCGCCACCTTCATTCCCAAGTGGCAGACAGTCAGCGACCCCTATGATTACGCCGTCGCGGTCGGCAAGGCGGCCGTGGCACGGGGCGCCGGCTTCCGCCGCGCCGAGGTGGCAGGGCTGCGGCCGGATGGCGACGGCGTCAGCATCGCCTTCAGCGACGGCACGACGTTGCGGGCACGGCAGGTGGTGGTGGCGGGTGGCGCCTGGTCGAAGCGGCTGACGGCGCCGCTCGGCGACAACGTTCCGCTCGAAACCGAACGCGGCTACAACACCACGCTGCCCGGCTACAGTTTCGATCTCAAACGGCAGCTGGTGTTCGGCGGCCACGGCTTCGTGGTAACGCCGCTCGCAACGGGCATCCGGGTCGGTGGCGCGGTGGAACTGGGTGGCTTGACGCTGCCGCCCAACTTCAAGCGTGCCGACGCCATGCTGAAGAAGGCCGCGATGTTCATGCCTGGTCTCACGACGACCGGCGGCAAACAGTGGATGGGCTTCCGCCCCTCGCTGCCCGACAGCCTGCCGACGATCGGCTTTTCGCGCGCTTCGCGCCACATCGTCTATGCATTCGGGCACGGGCACCTGGGGCTGACGCAATCGGCCGGCACCGGCAAGCTGGTGGCGGAACTCATCACCGGCGCCACGCCGTCTCTCGACCTCGCGCCCTTTTCTCCGCAACGCTTCTAGAACGAGCCTTTCCATGTCCCGGCATATCTTCACCTGCATCGACGGCCACACCTGCGGCAACCCGGTCCGCCTCGTCGCCGGCGGCGGCCCGCTGCTCAAGGGCAACTCGATGATGGAGCGGCGCGCCGATTTCCTCCAAAATCACGACTGGATCCGTAAGGGGCTGATGTTCGAGCCGCGCGGGCACGACGTGATGAGTGGCTCGATCCTCTACCCGCCGACGCGCGAGGATTGCGACATTGCGATCCTGTTCATCGAGACCTCGGGCTGTCTCTACATGTGCGGGCACGGCACCATCGGCACCGTCACCATGGCGATCGAGAACGGGCTGATGACGCCGAAAACGCCGGGGGTGGTGAATCTCGATGTCCCAGCCGGCAAGGTGGTGGCCGAGTACACCATGGATGGCGAGTATGTGGACAAGGTGCGGCTCACTAACGTCGCGAGCTTCCTCCACTCCACCGACCTCGAGATCGAGGCGCCGGGGCTGGGTAAGCTCAAGGTCGACGTGGCCTATGGCGGCAATTTCTACTGCATCGTCGACGCCCAGGAGAACTTCTCCGACATCGCGGACGTGTCGGTGGGCGACCTGCTGCGCTGGAGCCCGGCGCTGCGCACGGCGATGAACGAGCGCTACGAGTTCGTGCATCCTGAGAACGACAATATTCGCGGCTGCACGCACATCCTGTGGACCGGCAAGCCGACCAATGCCGCCAACACCGCGCGCAACGCCGTGTTCTACGGCGACAAGGCGATCGACCGCTCGCCTTGCGGCACCGGCACGTCGGCGCGCATGGCGCAGTGGTATGGCCGCGGCAAGCTAAAGGTCGGCGATGCGTTCAACCACGAGTCGATCATCGGTTCGGTGTTCAACGGCCGGGTCGAGCGCGCCGTGAAGGTCGGCAACTATGAGGGGATCGTCCCCTCGATCGCCGGCTGGGCCCGCCAGACCGGCCTCAACACCATCTATATCGACGACCGCGACCCCTTCGCCCACGGCTTTTCGCTGGTGTGAGGGATGGACCGAAAGCAAGGCCCCCTCACCCGGCGCTACGCGCCGACCTCTCCCCCAAGGGAGAGGTGGTGGTCGGGCATGATCGAGCCACAGCAACACCTCTCCCTTGGGGGAGAGGTCGGATTGCGCAGCAATCCGGGTGAGGGGGCCTTCTGAATGAAAATCACCGCCATCAAAGTCTACCAGGTCGATCTGCCGCTGCGTGAGGGCCGCTACAACTGGAGTGGCGGCAACTTCATGGAGGTGTTCGACTCGACCGTCGTGGCGGTCGAGACCGATGCCGGGATCACCGGCTATGCCGAATGCTGCCCGCTCGGCTCTGCCTATCTGCCGTCCTACGCCAAGGGGGTGCGGGCCGGTATCGAGGAGATCGGACCCAAGCTGATCGGGCATGACCCGACCGACCTCTGGCCGCTCAACCACCACATGGACGCGGTGCTGCGCGGCCACCCCTATGTGAAGGCGCCGATCGATATCGCCTGCTGGGACATTCTGGGCAAGGTCGCGGGGTTGCCGGTCTATAAGCTGCTGGGTGGCGCGGAGCAGGAAAAGATCGCGCTCTACCGGGCAATCAGCCAGGAAGATTCGGCGGTGATGGCAGAAAAGATCGCCGGCTATCGCGCCGAGGGCTACACCAAGTTCCAGCTAAAGGTCGGCGGCGACCCCAATGACGATATCCGGCGCATCCGGGCGTGCCGCGAAATCCTCGCCGATACCGACATCCTCGTTGCCGATGCCAATACCGGCTGGACCATGGCCGACGCGGCGCGGGTGGTGAACGCCGTGGCCGACCTCGATGTCTATATCGAGCAGCCCTGCATGAGCTATGAGGAGAGCGTCTCGATCCGCCGCCGCACCAGCCTGCCCTTCGTCCTCGACGAGAATATCGGCACGGTCGGCGACCTGGTGACAGGCCTCGCCGAAGACGCCTTCGACGTCATCAACCTCAAGATCAGCAAGGTCGGCGGCCTCACCAAGGCGCGTCAGATGCGCGACCTCTGCGTTGCCTCGGGTATCCCGATGACCATCGAGGACACCTGGGGCGGCGACATCGTCACCGCCACCATCGCGCACCTCGCCCGCTCGACGCCGCAGAAATTCTGCTTCACCGCGACCGACTTCAACTCCTACGTCACGGTGTCAATCGCCGACGGGGCGCCCAGGCGCGAGAACGGGTTTATGACCGCAAGCGATGCGCCGGGGTTGGGGATCGAGCCGAAATGGGACGTGCTGGGGCAAGCTGTGCAGGTGATCAGTTGACTTGCAGTCGGGACTCCCTCCCCCTCGCGGGGAGGGTAGCGCAGCCGAGAGCGAAGCGACCTGGTGGAGCTGGGGTGGGGGGAGACGCACGCTTCCTGCTCGTGGCGCCTCCCACCCTTGATCCCTCCCCGCAAGGGGGAGGGAGTCGACTGCTAGCTTCGATGCTCACATGAGAACCACCCGCGCCATTCAGATCGTCGGCTGCCATGCCGAAGGTGAGGTCGGCGATGTCATCGTCGGCGGGGTCGCGCCGCCGCCGGGCGAGACCTTGTGGGAGCAGTCGCGCTTCATCGCGCGCGACCAGACGCTGCGCAACCTGGTGCTGAACGAGCCGCGTGGGGGGGTGTTCCGGCACGTCAACCTGCTGGTGCCGCCTAGAGATCCGCGGGCGCAGATGGGCTTCATCATCATGGAGCCAGAGGACACCCCGCCCATGTCGGGCTCGAACTCGATCTGCGTATCGACCGTGCTGCTCGATACCGGCATCGTGCCGATGACCGAACCTGAGACACGACTGGTGCTGGAGGCCCCAGGCGGTATCGTCGAAGTGGTGGCTGAGTGCCGGAACGGCAAAGCCGAGCGGATCACCGTGACGAACGTGCCGAGCTTTGCCGACAAGCTCGGCGCGAAGCTTGAGGTCGAAGGGGTCGGGACGCTTACTGTCGACACTGCTTACGGCGGCGACAGCTTCGTCATCGCCGATGCCACTGCGCTCGGCTTCAAGATCGCCCCGGATGAAGCCCGCGAGCTGGCCGAGACCGGCATCCGCATCACCCGCGCCGCCAACGAGCAGCTCGGCTTCACCCATCCGACCAACCCGGACTGGCGGCATTTCTCGTTCTGCCAGATCGCCGCGCCGCTGGAACGGCGGGATGGCCTGCTGACTGCCGCCAATGCGGTCGCTATCCAGCCCGGCAAGATCGACCGCTCGCCCACCGGCACCGGCGCTTCGGCCCGCATGGCGGTGCTGCGTGCCAAAGGCGAGATGCAGGTCGGCGATCGCTACCTGGCGCGCTCGATCATCGGCTCGGAGTTTTTGGGCCGCATCGAGGCCGACACGATGCTCGGCGGCCGGCCGGCGATCATTCCCTCGATCTCCGGCCGCGCCTGGATCACCGGCACCCGCACCGAAATGCTCGATCCGTCCGACCCCTGGCAAGGCGGCTATCGGCTCTCCGACACCTGGCCACGGATCGGCAAGTGACCGCCCACATCGCCCACGACGAGCTTGTGGCCCTGCTGCGTCGGGTGTTCCTCCGGCATGGCTGCTCCGAAGCGGTGGCGTCGATTCTTGCCGAGAACATGGCCGGCGCCGAACGCGACGGCGCGCGTAGCCACGGCATCTTCCGCATCAAGGGGAACCTCGCTTCGCTCGATACGGGCTGGGTAGACGGCAAGGCGATGCCGGTGCTCGAAGATGTTGCGCCGGGCATGCTGAGGGCCGATGGCCGCAATGGCTTCTCGCTGCCGGTGCTCGAACTGGCACGGCAGCCGTTGATGGCCAAGGCGCGCGCCAATGGCATTGCGATACTGAGCGTGCGCAAGGCGCACCACTTCAGTGCAGTGTGGCCGGATATCGAGCCATTCGCGCGCGAGGGGTTCCTGGCGCTGGCGATGATCAACTCGATGGCGTCGGTCGTGCCGCATGGCGGGCACCGCAAGGTCTATGGCACCAACCCGTTCGGCTTCGCGGCGCCGCGCGACGGCGCCGATCCGCTGGTGTTCGACCAGGCCTCGAGCGCCATGGCCAATGGCGATGTGCAGATTGCCCGGCGGGAAGGCCGGCAATTGCCGCCGGGCACCGGGGTCGACAGCGAGGGCCAGCCTACCACCGACCCCGCC
Organism: Devosia sp.; assembly: GCF_035944845.1. GTDB lineage: Bacteria > Pseudomonadota > Alphaproteobacteria > Rhizobiales > Devosiaceae > Devosia_A. Next base: position 69,925 of record NZ_DASZAW010000087.1, read on the forward strand.
GCCATCCTCGATGGCGGTGCGCTGCTGCCGTTCGGCGGGCACAAGGGCTCGTCGATCGCCATGATGATGGAAATCATGGGTGCGGCCTTGGCCGGCGGCGACTACTCGTTCGAAATCGACTGGAGCGCCTATCCGGGCGCCGCCACCCCGCATGGCGGCCAGACCTACATCCTGATCGACCCTCGACGCGGCGCGGTGAACAGCTTTGCCGACCGGCTCGAAGTGCTGATCGCAGAAATCCAAGACGCCGGCCAATCCCGCCTGCCGGGCGACCGCCGCTACGCCACCCGGCGAGAAAGCCTTGCAAAGGGCATAGAGGTGGACGAGGCCGCGCTGGCCGAAATCCGGGCCCTGGCAGCGGAGTAAGGTGCGCTGGCAACGGCGGCAGCCCCTATGCATCCCGGCGCAGGAGCCCACGCCGCCGGGCAAACCGTAGCTCTGTGTGCGCTACGCTGAACCAGCCGGCACCGCCCGTGCTGCGCGGCGTTGCTCGATGATTTCATTTGAACGCCGAACGTGGCTGGACTGCCGGCCGAGCGCCGCACCTGTGTTCATTTGAATATGATGGCTTTCCCATATGAACATCGCTCGCTACGAATAGAGCACGAGGACGGAAGAGCCTCGCTGAAAACCGGAGGAACGATCTGATGCGCAAGTTTGCGTTGCTACTGTCGACCGGCGTTCTCGCCGCCTTTGCCTATGCCCCCGCGTCCAGTGCCCAGACCGAAATCGCGTGGTGGCATGCGATGGATGCCGAACTGGGCAAGAAGCTCGAGGAGATCGCGAACGGGTTCAACAACAGCCAGAGCGAGTACAAGGTCGTTCCAACCTACAAGGGCACCTATCCGGAGACCCTGACGGCAGCCATCGCTGCGTTCCGCGCCAACGAGCAGCCCGCGATCGTGCAGGTATTCGAGGTCGGCACCGGCACGATGATGGCGGCGCAAGGCGCCGTCTACCCCGTCTACCAGCTGATGGCAGACAACGGCGAGCCTTGGGATCCGGCGGGCTTCCTCGCGCCGGTCGTGGGCTATTACTCGGACACCAACGGCAACATCCTGTCGATGCCGTTCAACTCCTCGACTCCGATCATGTACTACAACAAGGACGTGTTCGAGAAAGCCGGCCTTGATCGCGAGACGCCGCCCAAGACCTGGGCGGAGCTCGAAACGATGAGCCGAAAGATCATGGAATCAGGGGCCGCTCCCTGCGGCTTCACCAGCGGCTGGATCACGTGGGTTCAGACCGAGAACCTGTCGGCCATCCATGACCAGCCCTTTGGCACGTTGGAGAACGGCTTCGGGGGCCTCGGCACCGAGTTCAGCTTCAACGGCCCGGTGCAGGTCAAACATTGGGGCAACCTCAAGAAATGGTCCGATGAAGGCCTGTTCGAATATGGCGGCCCTGTCGGCGGCGGCGACGCACCACCGAAATTCTACGCCCAGGAATGCGCGATCTACATGAACTCCTCGGCCTCGCGCGCCGGTGTCATCAACAACGCCAAGGACTTCGAGGTTGGTTTCGGTCCATTGCCCTACTACGACGACGTGACCACCGATCCGAAGAACTCGATCATCGGCGGCGCGACGCTCTGGACCCTCAACGGCAAGGACCCTGCCGTCTACAAAGGCGTAGCGAAGTTCTTCACCTACCTCAGCCAGCCTGAGGTGCAGGCGGCATGGCATCAGGCCACCGGCTACCTTCCGATCACCAACGCTGCCTACGAACTCGGCAAGTCCCAGGACTACTACGCCAAGAATCCAGGCTCCGACATCGCGATCGGGCAGATCACTCGGGGGACGCCCACGGCCAATTCCAAGGGTGTCCGCTTCGGCAACCTGACGCAGGCGCGCAACGTGGTGGATGAGGAGTTCGAGGCGATGCTCTCCGGCTCCAAAACCGCACAGCAGGCTCTCGACGCTGCGGTTGAACGCGGTAACCAGATTCTGCGGGACTTCGAAGCTGCCAACCAGTAGCCGCGCCGATCGGAACTAACGATCTCGCCTCACCCACCAATCGTGGGTGAGGCAAAGCGAACTCGTGCTCGGGCTGCGCCAACCAGGGGGGAGCATGCAGACCAAACGAACGATTTTCCCAAACAAGGTTCTTCCGTATCTGCTCTTGGTCCCGCAACTGGCGGTGACGCTAGTGTTCTTCATCTGGCCGGCGCTGCAGGCAGTGAAGTCATCGTTCGAGCGAGAGGATCCGTTCGGGTTCAAGACCACCTTTGTCTGGTTCGAGAACTATCGGCGGCTGTTCGCCGACCCCAACTATCTCGGTTCGCTCAGCAAGACCGCAGTCTTTGCCACCAGCGTCACCCTCCTCGCCATGTCGGTGTCGCTGCTGCTCGCGGTTGCGGTCAGTCGAGTGCTGCGGACCAACCGGCTCTACACCACGCTGCTTGTCTGGCCGTACGCCGTCGCACCGGTCGTGGTCGGCGTCCTGTGGTGGTTCATGTTCAACCCCACCATCGGCATCGCCCCCTACATCCTGCGAGGCTTCGGAGTTGACTGGAACCACCGTGTGGATGGCGTCGATGCCATGCTGCTGGTTGTCATGGCCGCAAGCTGGAAGCAGATCTCCTACAACTTCCTGTTCTTTGTCGCCGGCCTGCAGTCGATCCCGCAATCGCTGATCGAAGCAGCGGCCATCGACGGGGCCGGACCGTTCAAGCGCTTCTGGACCATCGTTCTCCCCCTGCTGTCGCCGACAACGTTCTTCCTGCTGATCATCAACATCAACTACGCCATGTTCGACACCTTCGGCATCATCGACGCCACCACCCAGGGCGGCCCGGCGCAGGCCACCAACGTCCTGGTCTACAAGGTTTATTCCGACGGCTTCCTCGGCCTGAACATCGGCTCGTCTTCGGCCCAATCGGTCATCCTGATGATCGTGGTAATCGCGCTGACGGCGGTCCAGTTCCGCTACGTCGAGCGGCGCGTGCAGTACTAGGGGCGGCAGCAATGATCGAAAACAGACCCATCCTTGCCGTCCTCACCCATCTGGTGCTGATCATCGGCGTCGTCATCGTGGTGTTCCCGGTCTACCTCGCCTTCATCGCCTCGACGCATGGCGGCGGTGACTTTCTGCGCGGGCTCGTGCCACTGCTGCCCGGCCCCGACATGTTCGCCAATTACGAGTTCATGCTGACCGAGGGCCTGACCACGGCGGGCGCCCCGCCGCTGTGGATCATGCTGCTGAACTCGCTGATCATCGCCCTGGTGATCGCCACCGGCAAGATCGCCATCTCGATCCTGTCGGCCTACGCCATCGTCTTCTTCAAGTTCCCGTTCCGGATGCTCGCCTTCTGGATCATCTTCATCACCCTGATGCTGCCGGTCGAAGTGCGCATCATGCCCACCTTCAAGGTGGTCGCCGATCTGGGATTGCTCAACTCCTATGCCGGTCTCACCATCCCGCTGATCGCGTCGGCAACGGCGACATTCCTGTTCCGCCAGTTCTTCCTCACCGTCCCCGACGAACTGATGGAAGCCGCCCGTGTCGACGGCGCCGGTCCGATGAAGTTCTTCCGCGATATCCTGTTGCCGCTCAGCCGCACCAACATCGCGGCGCTGTTCGTTATCCTCTTCATCTATGGCTGGGTGCAGTACCTGTGGCCGCTGCTGGTGACCACCGACAGCCGCTACTACACCATCGTGATGGGGATCAAACGGCTTGCCGCCACTGCGGATGCGGAACCCCAATGGCACCTCGTCATGACTGCCGTGATGCTGGCCATGCTGCCACCCGTCCTCGTCGTCATCCTCATGCAGCGCCTGTTCGTCAAAGGCCTCGTCGAAATCGAGAAGTAAGCGCAATGGCAAGTATCGACATCTCAGCCGTCAAAAAGGTCTACGCGGGCAATGTGACGGCCGTCCACAATCTGGACCTCACCATCCCGGATGGCGAACTGGTCGTTCTCGTGGGTCCCTCGGGTTGCGGCAAGTCCACCCTGCTGCGCATGATCGCCGGGCTCGAGACGATCACCGAAGGCACGATCTCGATCGACGGACAGGTCGTCAACAAGAAGGAACCGGCAGAGCGCGACATCGCCATGGTGTTCCAGAACTATGCGCTCTACCCCCACATGTCGGTACGGGGAAACCTGGAATACGGGCTCAAGAACCGGGGCACCCCGCGCGATGAGATCGACCGACGCGTGGTCGAGGCGGCCCGCATTCTCGAAATCGAGCCGTTTCTCGACCGTCGACCACGACAGTTGTCGGGCGGCCAGCGCCAGCGCGTCGCCATGGGCCGCGCCATCGTCCGCAAGCCCAAGGCGTTTCTGTTCGACGAGCCGCTGTCCAATCTCGATGCCAAGCTGCGTGGCCAGATGCGGATCGAGATCAAGCGGCTGCAGCGCAGCCTCAAGACGACGAGCGTCTACGTTACCCACGATCAGCTCGAGGCCATGACCCTGGCCGATCGGCTGGTGGTGATGAATGCAGGACGGATCGAGCAGGTCGGTGCCCCGATCGCACTCTACGAGCGGCCCGCGACGCTGTTTGTCGCCGGCTTCATCGGCTCCCCGCCGATGAACCTGATCGAGGTCGACTATCTGCTCGACCGCGGCGAAGACCTCAAGCTGCCAGCGGGCACCGATCTTTGCGGCGTTCGCCCCGATACGATTCAGGTCGCCGATCCCGGCGAGCCATCGGTGCGGCTCAATGCGACGATCGAACTCTACGAACCGATCGGTGGGGAGAGCCATCTGCATCTGCGGCTGGAGGCGAGCGGCCAACTCATCGTTGCTGCGGTGCCTGCCCGCACGGCGGTCGTCGAAGGCGCCACTATTCCGCTCTATGTCCGCATCGCGGACCTGCATCCGTTCAACCGTGCCAGTGGTCGCCGCACTGACTGAGCATGGTGAAGCACGATGGGACTAAATCACCAATCGTCAGACTCGCTGCGCCGAGCTACACGCGCTCCGCGGTCGCCCTGGCGCGAGGGGCGCGGCGCGATCCATGGCGGGCAACTCATGAACTGAAATGAGCAGCACTCACCTCTCCCAACGACAACAGGACATCCTCGATCAGATCGCGTCGGGCGGCGCGCAGCAGATCGACGAACTGGCGCGGCGATATGGGCTGACGACGCAAAGCATTCGGCGCGACATCAATGTGCTGTGCGGATTGGGACTCGCACGAAGGCTGCATGGCGGCGTCGACCTCCCGGTGCTGCCGCAGAACAGCCCCGTCCGCACACGCTCGCTGCTGCAAAGTGCCGCGAAACGGCGCATCGGCGCAAAAATCGCCGAACTCATCCCCGACGGCTCCACCGTCTTTCTCGGTATCGGGTCGACCGTCCAGTTCACGGCCGTCGCATTGCGCGAGCATTCCGATCTGACCGTGGTGACCAACAATGTCGAAGTCGCCATGGTGCTGGGTGCTGCGCCGGGAATCCAGTTACACGTCACCGGCGGCGTCTGGCGGCCCAACGATCGGGACGTGGTCGGGCTGGACGCCATCCGCTATTTCGAGAAGTTCCACGCCACGCATGCCGTGGTCGGTGCAGGTGGTTTGAACCCGCAGGCCGGGGCGCTCGATTTCAGCCAGGGTGACGCCCAGATCAGCAATGGCATCCTGGCAAACTCCCGCACCCGCATCCTCGCAGCCGACGCGACCAAGTGGGACCTTGCCGCAGCGGTGCGAATTGCCCCTTTCTCTGCCTTCTCATGCTTCGTAACGGATCGACTTCCCGAGAACCCGGAAGCATCGCGACGCCTGAACGAAAGCGGCATCCGGGTTGTCGTGTGCGGCGAGCCCGCGGCGGAATGAGCTGCTTTCGCCTGTGCCGCGGTGAGGTCTTTGCTGCTTTGGCGGGCATATGCGATTGCCAGACCCGACACGGTAACACCTCGATCAAAACCCGTTCGTGGAGCATTGCGGGCAACATCGCTTGACTCGTCGACAGAAGTACCACCAGAAGCGTCCGTCTTGAGACGCGGGCGCACGTGACCGACTTAGCAGTCAATCTCGGCGGGGCTTTGCGGCGCCTAACGGCTGGCCGGTGGCGGAGCGTCGTCTTGCTGGCTGCCTCGGTTGGGATCGGGGTTGCCGCCGGTCTGGTGGTCGCGCTGATCAGCCTGGTCGCCCACTTCCTGCATCAGGCGCTGTTCGGCTTGCCCGCGGAACAGCGCCTGAGCGCCCAGGCCACGCTAGCAAGTCCGCTGCTCGCCCTGTTGCCAGCAGTAGGCGGCATCCTGATCGGGGTGAGCATTGTCCTGTACAGACGGTTTCGTACGCGGCCGCCGGTCGATCCGATCGAGGCGAATGCCATCCATGGCGGCAAGCTTTCCTTTCGGGAGAGCCTGATTGTGACCGTGCAGATTCTGATCTCCAGCGGGTTTGGCGCTTCGGTTGGCCTCGAGGCCGGCTACACGCAGATGTCCTCGGCGCTCGGATCCAAGGCTGCCGGTTTCCTTCGACTGCGCCGCAACGAAGTTCGCATGCTGGTGGGATGCGGCGCAGCTGGAGGCATCGCGGCAGCCTTCGATGCTCCGCTTACCGGGGCGTTCTACGCTTTTGAGCTGATCATCGGCGTCTACTCGGTAGCTCTGCTGGCGCCAGTTGTCGCGGCCTTCCTCGCGGCCAGCTTTACCGCGCACTGGCTTGGCGCGCTGCAAACCCCGATCGAGGTCGGCCCGATCGGCCCGCTCGTGGTGTCGGACCTTCCAGCCTTTCTTGTTCTGGGGCTGGTGGGAGGGGCGGTGGCTGTCGGAATCATGCTGCTCGTCGCACAGGTTGAGCGAGGCTTCACGATGGTGAAGTGCCCGCCCCCCCTCCGTCCGATGATAGGCGGCCTTGCCGTTGGAGCATTGGCGCTCATTACCCCGCAGGTTCTCTCTTCCGGCCACGGCGCGTTGCAGCTGCAATTTGCCCAATCTCCGGATCTCGCGGCGATCGCTCTGCTGTTCGTGCTGAAGATCCTGGCGTCGAGCTTCTCGCTCGGCTCGGGATTTCGCGGCGGTCTGTTCTTCGCCTCACTGCTTCTGGGTCTCATGCTGGGGCGCCTTGGTGCAGGACTGTTGGCCATCACAGGCATTGCCCCCGGCATCGATCCGGCAATCGCTGGCCTGGTTGGCATGGCGTCACTGGCAGTGGGCGTCGTCGGCGGCCCATTGACGATGACCTTTCTGGTGCTGGAAACGACCGGGGACCTGGCAATCGCCGCCGCCGTTCTTGTCGCCGTTGCCATGTCGGCCATGCTGGTCCGCGAAACCTTCGGCTATTCCTTCTCGACCTGGCGCCTGCACCTACGCGGCGAAACCATACGATCGCCGCACGATGTCGGAAGGCTCCGCAGCCTCACGGTAGCGACCATGATGAGGGCTGACGTGAGAACAATCAGCGAGGACGTCCCGATAGAGGCTTTTCGAACCCAGTATCCATTGGGCTCCACCGAACGGGTCATCGCGGTCGACAAGCGCGGACGCTATGCCGGCATCGTGCTGGTCGCCGAAGCGCATCGGCCACTGCCCGTTGCCGAGGGGGACGCCGGGCCACCGACGATCGAACGCCTGCTGAAGTACAAGGACAGGTTCCTGCTGCCGGGTCTCAACGTGGCGGATGCCGCGCTCATGTTCGAAAAGACCAATAGCGAAGAGCTGGCGGTGCTCGATAGTCTCGGAAGTCGCAACGTCGTCGGGTTGCTGACCGAAGCCTATCTGCTGAGACGGTACGCGGCCGAACTCGACAAGGGCTGGAGAGATCTGACCGGCTAGCGACGCGACCTCGCCATCGGGGCCTGCGCCCTCTGCGAGACTCAGTCCGTTGTGCCGTCGGTCGGTTTGCCTTCCACCGTGTCGGGAAGCACGGCATCGAGGTGCAGCGCCATGCCGATCTCGGCGTCCTGCGGGTTGCCCGCGGTGATGCCGGCGAGGATCCGTTCGTGGTCGGCGATCACCTGCGCCATGCGCCCTTCCTGCGACAGGGTCAGCCGCCGATAGCGATCGACCTGCACCTTGACCTGCAGCACCTGCCGCCAGATGCCTGGAAAGCCGCTGATCTCGGCGATCTTGGCGTGGAAAGCCTCGTCAGCACGGTGAAAGGCACCGCGGTCATTGGCTTCCGCCGCCTCGCGCTGCTGCTCGACGATGGTGGCCAGCGCCAGCAACTGGCTCCGCGTCGCCTTTTCCGTCGCCAGCCGCACCGAAGCGGTTTCAAGCGCCTTGCGGATCACCATTGCCTCGGGCAGGTCGCCATAGGGGATGCGGGCGACGAAGGTACCAGACTGCGGAAAAATCTCGACCAGGCGTTCATCGGCCAGCCGCTGAATGGCCTCGCGGACCGGGGTTCGACTGACGCCGTAGCGGGCCGCGACTTCCTTCTCGCTGATCGGGTCGCCGGGCTTCAGGCGCAGCGACACGATGTCATCCCTGAGATTCTGATATACTAGTCGCCAAGCTGATGCAGAGCTGGCTCCAGCGACGCGAGAGGGACTCGCACGCCGCCGTGGTCGAACCGATTCCTTGGGCAATTCCATACAGCAGAACCGCTAATTTCCGGGCGTTTGAATGCCACGAGCTGAACCTTAGCACGCGCTACCCCACTGACGCGAGATGCGAGAGCCGTTGACTTAGATACTAATATATCAGTAGCGTATGCAAGAAGGTTGTGGCTGAAGCCCGATCAGGAGGAGAAGATCATGAAGGCTATGAACCGAATGGCCGTATCGGCCATGGCACTGGTGACTGCATCGCTCATGCCGCTCGCGGCGTTCGCCGGAGAGGTCGAGTTCTGGAGTCCGTTCACCGGGCCGGACGGCGCCGCGATCGATGCACTGGTCAAGGAATTCAATGCCGGCGCGGGGGCCGAGGCCGGCGTCAACGTCAACCTGCTGATCATCCCGTGGGATGACTATTACACCAAGCTCTCGGTCTCGATGGCGTCGCGCACAGCGCCCGATCTCGCCGTGATGCACTCGCACCAGATCGCGGGCTTTGTGAAGCAGGGCGCGCTCGAGGCCTATACGCCCGAGGAGATTGCCGCCGCCGGCCTCGCCCAAGCCGACTATATACCGCAGCTGTGGAGCGCCGGCGTCGTTGCGGACAAGCGCTATGGCGTGCCGATCGATGCCTTCCCACGCCACATCTACTACAACAAGGCGCTGTTCACCCAGGCGGGTCTCGACCCCGCCAACCCGCCCAAGACGGGCGCCGAACTGCTCGACGCGGCGACCAAGATCCAGGCGCTCGGCAATGGCGTGCAGGGGCTGTTCTTCCAGCTCAACGGCTCGGGCGCGGTACGCAACTTTTACAGCTTCTACTGGCAGTACCAGGACGAGCTCTACAATGCCGATATGACCGACGTGGCCGATGGCTTTGCCGAAACGGCGAAGAAATCGCTCGCTACGCTCAAGGCCTTCCTTGATGCCGGAGTCTCGCCCAAGGAGATCATCTCCGACAGCGCCGCTCAGTTCGCCCAGAACAAGATCGGCATCTCGCTGACCCAGATCACCGACCTGCCGGTGTACCAGACAGCGGCCGCCGACCAGGGGCTGGAGTTCGGTGTGGCGCCGCTTCCCACCTTCGGCGACAAGCCGGCGACCTTTGCGCTCGGACATAACTTCGTCATCCCGCGCGGCACGCCTCCCGAGGCCCGCAAGGATGCGTTGGTGTTCGTCAAATGGATCGGCGACAACTCGCTGGCCTGGGCCAAGACGGGCAAGATGCCGGCCAAGGTGACCACGCTCGACAGCGCCGAGTTCAAGGCGCTGCCCGAGCAGAGCCTCATCGCGACTTCGCTCGAATATGTGCACTTCCCGCCGGCGCTCTCGGTGCAGCCACAGGTCGATCGCGCGGTGCAGACGGCGGCCGAGGCCTTCTATGCCGGGCAGGTCGACATCGACCAGGCCGTCGCCATGATGGTCGATGGTATCCGCCAGGAACTGGCGAAGAAATAACCCAACGCGGTTCTCGCCCACCTGGCGGGAGCCCTCCCGGGGCGATCGGCAATGTGCCGATCGCTTCCCCTGATATCCGCACCCAAGAAGAGCCGCGCATGGTCCGTCTCCGTTCGACCCTGTTCCCCTACCTGATGGCGGGCCCTTACATCGCGCTGTTCGCGGTGTTCGTCGCCTATCCGGTGGGGCGCGCGCTCTATATGAGCCTGTTCGACTGGGGGATCTTCGGGCCTAACGCCTTTGTCGGGCTCGATAACTACACATCGCTTTGGAACGACAGGCGGTTCTGGAGTTCGTTCTGGATCACCAGCGGCTTTGCCTTGATGTATGTGCCGATGATCACGGTGATCTCGCTGGTGCTGGCAGTGATGCTGCACCGCAAGCTCCCCGGCATCGGCATCTTCCGCACCGCATTCTTCCTTCCCATCGTGATCAACGTCGCGGTGGCCGCCATCGCCTTCAACTGGCTGTTCGAGCCCAATATCGGCACCATCGACAAGGTGCTCGCCGCCTTCGGGCTGCCCGGGCAGAACCTCCTCCAGATCCCCGGCTGGTCGCTGTTCGTCATCAGCCTCGTGACGCTGTGGATCAATGTGGGGTTCATGGTGATCATCCTCCTCGCCGGGCTCGAGAACATTCCCGATGAGCTCTACGAGGCGGCGCGACTTGATGGTTCCACGGCGCTGCAGGATCTGCTGCTGATCACCGTGCCGCTGCTCAGGCCGATCCTGTTGATCGTCGTCGTCCTCTCGATCGTCCAGGCGTTTCAGATCTTCGGCGAAGTTCTGATCATGACGCAGGGCGGACCGTTCGGCTCCACCACCGTGCTCACCATGCTGCTCTACGAGGAGGGTTTCGAGCGCTTTGCGCTGGGCCGTGCCGCAGCAATCGGCGTCGTCATCACCATCATCATCGCGACGCTGAGCTTCATCCAGTTCCGCTTCTTCCGGCGGGAGGTCTGAGCCATGCAGCAGCGCAAAGGCGCCAACGCCACCCGCTGGATCGTCCTCGCCATTCTCGCCGCCCTGTGGTTCCTGCCGCTGGTATCGCTGGTGCTGTTCTCGTTCGCGCCGCCGAGCGAAGTGCTGAAGGGCGGGTTCGTCCCGACACAGTGGACGCTCGACAATTACGTGAAGGTGCTCACCGAAACGCAGCGCGGGGTGAGTGTCCCCACCGGCATCTGGAACAGCACGGTGATCATGGTGCTGCAGGTCGCGGGCATCCTGCTGCTCGATGTGCCCGCCGCCTATGCCTTTGCGCGCACGAAATTCATCGGTCGCAACGTGCTGTTCGCGCTGGTGCTGGTATCGATGATGATGCCGGGCATTCTCGAGGTGATCTCGCTCTATGACCTGATGGCCAATATCGGGCTGGTGAACACGCTCTGGGGGGTGATCCTGCCCGGCCTGCCCAGGGTCATCGGCATCTTCATCCTGCGCCAGTTCTTCATGCAGGTGCCGCGCGAGCTCGATGAGGCGGCGCGCATCGATGGCGCCACCGATTTCCAGGTGTTCCTGAAGATCATGGTGCCGCTGGCCCTGCCCTCGATCATCACCGTCACGGTGATCACGGCACTCTATAGCTGGAACAATTTTCTCTGGCCGCTGATCGTCACCAACACGCCGGAAGCCATGCCGGTGCCGGTGGTGATCGCCTATCTCAGCGCCGATACCAGCGCAGTGCTCAACTACACGCTGATCCTCGCCGCCGCCTTCGTCACATCCTTGCCGATGATCCTGCTGTTCCTCGTGGGCCAGCGCTGGATCGTCAGTGGAATGCGCCCGACTTCGGGCATCAAATAAGTCTCAGGAGCTAGTTCTATGCCGACGATCAAGGTCGACCCGCGGCCGCTGCACGCCATTTCACCCCGTCTCTACATGCAGTTCATGGAGCCGCTCGGCACCACCGATTCGTCGGTCGAAGCATGCTGGGATGCACTCAGCGATCGCTGGCGGCCCGATTTCATCGAGGTGGTGCGCGATCTCGCCCCGAGCTCGATCCGTTGGGGCGGCATCCTCACCAGCTTCTGGAAATGGCGCGAAAGCGTCGGCCCGCGCGCCGCACGCCAGGACATGGTCAACTACCTCTGGGGCGGCTGGGAGAAGAACGTCGTCGGGGTCGACGAATTCCTCGCCTTCTGCGAGGCGGTTGCGGCCGAGCCGATCATGGCGATCAACTTCGCTGCCGATGGCCGTCCTGAATACATCAACACGGCCCTGGGCGAGCAGCGCTCGGGCGATGCCACCGAAGCCGCCGACCTCGTCAGCTACTGCAACGACCCCGATAATGCCGAGCGCATCGCCAATGGCCGCAAGGCGCCATGGGCCATCCACACCTGGCAGATCGGCAACGAAACCTCCTACCCCAAGGCCGGCGAGCGCTTCACCAGCACCGAGAACGCCCGGCACTACGTTGAGTTCGCCAAGGCAATGAAGGCGCGCGACCCATCGATCCAGCTGATCGGCTGGGGCGACATGGAGCGCGACACCGGCAAATGGTGGGCCAACGAGCTGGTCAAGCAGGGTGGCGAGCTCGTCGACATGATCGCCATCCACATGATGCACCAGAACCCGGGGAACGAGCCCACGGTGCTCAGTGGCCGCGACTACCGGAAGGATTACGGCGCCACCTGGGAGGCGCTGGGCGGCATGTACGACAAGGTCGAGCAGAAACTGCTCGGCGCACGCCGGACGCTCGAGGCACTCGGCACCCCGGCCAAGCTCGCCATTACCGAGGGGCATCTGTCGATCCAGCCACACAACAAATCCGAGATGCTGCGCGAGTGGATCTCGGGGCTCTACCACGCGCGCTGCATGGCACTGTTCGAGCGGCATTCCGACATCATCGATATCTCGACGCTGGCCGATTTTGCCGGAACCTCGTGGACGGTAAACGCAGTGCTGCTGGGCTCGCCGCGGGAGCAACCCTACCTGCTGCCGGTCGGGCATATCATGCGGCTGTTCCGTCGCCATTCGGGTACGCATGGCGTGGCGATCTCGTCCGACGACAAGTCGATCGAAGTCTCGGCCAGTCGATCGGTCAACACGCTGTTCGTGCATGTGGTCAACACCAGCCTCGACCACGGTGCCGAGGTGACCCTCGAGCTCGGTGGCGTCTCGCCCAAGGCGATCCGCGCCCACCGCATCAACCCGGAACTCGACACGGCGATCGACAGCACGGCGCTCGAGGTGTTCGCGGTGACGACGACGAATGAGCAGCCAGAGGGCAAGCTAAGGGTGCCGAAGGCGTCGGTCACCGCCTACGAGATCGAACTCTAGCCGCGTGCATCAGTATCCAGGCAGCCAGGATCTCGGTGCGCCGCTCCTTGAAACAAAGGCGGTCGCCAAATCCTGCTGGCCGACCTCGGCAATGGTGGGCGCGACCTCTTGGTTCAGCGGGGAGGCCGGACGTGACCGTCGCCTCCCCGGCTGCCACGCCTGCAGAGATCATCCGCTCCCTCCCAGTTAGCGCATCGACCAACGATGCTGCGGACGAACCGCGGCGCTTCGCCCTGCGCACAAAGCGAGGAAATCGTTCGGCGCCGGGTGTGAGGTCCGGCCCGAGACGACTATGGTCGGCCCGACCAAATCAAGAAGTAGCCGCATGTCTCAACTCGACACCCGCATCGCCGCCCAGCTCGCCACCGAAATCGCCGCCCGTCCTGAACAGGTTCGGGCGGCCGTAGAACTGCTCGATGACGGCGCCACTGTCCCGTTCGTCGCGCGCTACCGCAAGGAAGTGACCGGCGGGCTCGACGACACCCAGTTGCGCCTGTTGGCCGAGCGGCTGACCTATCTGCGCGAACTGGAAGCCCGTCGCGCGGCGATACTCAAATCCATCGACGAACAGGGCAAGCTCACCGGCGATCTGAGCGCCGCCATCAACCGTGCGGCAACCAAGGCTGAGCTGGAAGACCTCTATCTGCCGTTCAAGCCCAAGCGCCGCACCAGGGCCGAGATTGCGCGGGAACGCGGGCTTGGCCCGCTCGCCGAAGCAATTCTCGCCAATCGCAGCGCCGATCCGCAACTGCTTGCCGAGGGGTACATCACCGAAGAGGTGCCTGGCACCAAGGAAGCTCTGGAAGGCGCGCGCGACATCGTCATCGAGGGCCTGTCGGAGAATGCCGCCCTGCTCGGCCAGCTCCGCGCCCATATGCGCGACAAGGCCATGCTCAGCGCCAAGGTGTTGAAGGGAAAGGAAGAGGCCGGCGCCAAGTTCTCCGACTATTTCGATCATTCCGAACGCTGGAACAAGGTCGCGGGACACCGCGCCCTCGCCATGATGCGCGGTCGCGACGAGGACGTGCTCAGCCTCGATATCGAGGTGGATGCCGATGTCACCGATCCGGTCAAACCGGCGGAGCGCTTCGTCGCCGGCGCGCTCAACGTGCAGGGCAATGGAGCGGGCGACAGATGGCTCCGTGAGGTGGCCGGCTGGGCCTGGCGCACGCGGCTGCGCATCTCACTCGCCATCGACCTGATGATCGAGCTGCGCGAGCGGGCCGAGGTCGAGGCCATCGGCGTATTCGCCCGCAACCTCAAGGACCTGCTGCTGGCGGCCCCGGCCGGGGCCCGCGCCACCATGGGGCTCGACCCCGGCATCCGCACCGGCGTCAAGGTCGCGGTGATCGACGCCACCGGGAAGCTCCTCGATACCGAAACCATCTACCCGTTCCCGCCCCGCAACGATGTGATGGGCGCCCAGGCCGCCATCGAGGGGCTGATCAAGCGGCACGGCGTTGAGCTCATCGCCATCGGCAATGGCACCGGCAGCCGCGAGACCGAAAAGCTGGTCGCCGACCTGATCGAACGCCTGCCGGCGCCGAAGCCGACCAAGGTCATCGTCTCCGAAGCCGGCGCGTCGGTTTATTCCGCCTCCGAACTGGCGGCGGCCGAGTTCCCCAATCTCGACGTGTCGCTGCGCGGCGCCGTCTCCATCGCCCGCCGCCTGCAGGATCCGCTGGCCGAACTGGTCAAGATCGAACCCAAGTCGATCGGGGTTGGCCAGTATCAGCACGACGTCGACCAATCCCGCCTCAGCCGTTCGCTCGACGCCGTTGTCGAAGACGCAGTGAACGCCGTCGGCGTCGACCTCAACACCGCCTCCGCGCCGCTGCTCGCGCGGATTTCCGGTCTTGGCCCATCGGTCGCCGACGCCATCGTCACCCATCGCGACGCCAATGGCCCGTTCCGCTCGCGCAAGGGGTTGCTCGAGGTGCCGCGGCTCGGCCAACGCACCTTCGAGCAGAGCGCCGGGTTCCTGCGCATTACCGGCGGGACCGAGCCGCTCGATGCATCCTCGGTGCACCCAGAAGCCTATGGCGTCGCCCGCAAGATCGTCGCCGCCTGCGGCCGTGACCTCCGCAGCATCATGGGCGACAAGGCGGCGCTCGCGGGCCTCGATCCGAAGCGTTTCGTCGACGAGCGCTTCGGCCTGCCGACGGTGCGCGATATCCTCGCCGAACTGGAAAAGCCCGGCCGCGACCCCCGCCCCGCCTTCAAGACGGCGACCTTTGCCGAGGGCGTCGACGATATCAAACACCTCAAGCCCGGCATGCTGCTTGAAGGCACCGTCACCAATGTCGCCGCCTTCGGGGCATTCGTCGACATCGGCGTGCATCAGGACGGGCTGGTTCACGTCTCTCAGCTGGCTGACAAATTCGTCAAGGACCCGCACGAGGTGGTCAAGGCCGGCGATGTGGTGAAGGTTCGCGTCGTCGAAGTCGATGTGCCGCGCAAGCGGATTGGTTTGAGCATGCGCAAGGAGGTTGATCCCACCGCCCCGCGCGACCGGCCGCGGGACCCGCCGGTGCGGGCCAACCAGCGGGTGCAGCAGCAGACGCCGAGGAGCACTGGGTCATTGGGGGACAGGCTGAGCGAAGCGATGAACAGGAAGAAGTAGATCGCGAGCAGCACAAACACCGGCGCCATCGCAACCAAAATGAACCAATAGACAGGCAGCGATGCATCGGCGCCTGACACGCGGAATATTCCGTGCCCTACTGCTTCGAGAACATCCGAGGGCGATTTTGAGCGACACGCGGTAATGAGCAGACCAAATACGACCGGCCGGAACGCCGCGCTGGAGAGACGAGTTCACAAGATTCTTCCATGGTTTCCATTGGCAGCGGCGGTGTGCACCGTGGTGTTTGTTTGGTTCGCTACGGAAGACGGCATACAAGAAGAGCGACGACTGAAGGAGCAGCGAAGCGCAGAGGCGCAGCAGTTATGCGATGTGAACCGAGACGCTTACTTCTCCTACTATCGCAACGGTCAGTCAGACACCGATTTTGATCTGGATACCACGCGCGGTATCTTGGAGGATTGTGTCCGGAAAGGCCGCTTCCGCCTGGGGAACGAGGGAAGCGGCCCACCTGGTTGAGGTCGCTCGGCACTAGGGGCGTCACCTCCCCCTTCCGCTTGTCTTGGCGCTGCACGGACGCCATTTAGCGCCCCGCCCGCTCCCCAAACACCGCCGCCAGATACGTCATCGTCGCGAACGGCATCACCTCCGGTACCCGGGCCAGCCGCTCGGGCGTGTAGTACCCCGCCTCGTGCAGCAGGTTGAAGGCGCCGATGGTCTGGCCGCCGACCACGATCGGCAGGTTGGCGATCGACTCGCAGCCGAGCGAGCCGATGAGTTGCCAGTCGGCGAAATCCACCGCGATCGCTTCGAGGCTGAGGGCGGTGTAGATTTTCTGCCGGCGGATCAGCGTCTCGGTCCATTTGTTGTCGGGGATCGGCTTGAAGCCGCCCACCGCATAAGCCTCTGCATTCTGGGTGAAGAGGCGGCGGAGCCGGCCGGCCGGGATGTCGAACAGGGTGGCAGTGGTGAGCTTGCTGCCGATCGCCTCGCCGATCAGCCCGGCGACGAAATCGAAAATCGGCTCGGTCGGCCCGGCCTGCCGCACGAGCGCGAGAAAGGCCGGCCAGTGCTGGTCTGGTCCGGCCATCAGGCGACCCAGAAATCGCGGAGCGTGGAGGGGGTGTGCATGTTGCCGTAGAGATAGGCCCAGAACTCGGTGCGCCGCTCCTTCGGCACCTTCTCCCATACGGCGTGCGTTGCGGTATCGCCGCACCAGTAGCCATAGACGAACGGCGCGCGGAGGCCGTGGCGGAGGAAGGCGATGCGGTTGGTGGCCGTGGCGAGGTCCTGATAGCCGGCCGCGGCGATGATCGGCGCCACTTCCTCGTGCGAGCGTCCCTCAGCATGCAGCATCCAGGCGGCGTTGCAGCGGAGCGCTGCCCTCAGCCGCTCGAGTGTCATGCCGACCACGTCCTCGGGGGTGTTGATCCAGTCGAGGAAGAACCAGCCATTGTCGGCGATGCCTTCGAACAGCGCGCTGCTGGCCGAGCTGGTCACCACCTGGGCGCCATCGAGCGGCATCTTGCCTTCGGCGACATAGCGCTGGCGCAGCGCCATGTGGACCAGGTGGCCGGGGAAGGCCTCGTGGCAGGCAAGGTGCTTGATGGCCGAGCGGGTGAACGGCATGGCGAGGTTGAGCCGCATCTTGCGCTCGGGGAAATCGCAATAGGCGGTGAACGGCACATCGTCCAGACGCACCGGCTCGAGCCATTCGTCGTTCATCAGGTACATCATTTCGCTGGTGCGGCGACGCGCCTCGCGCGTCACCTCGCCCATGGTGGCGAGCACCTGGTCGGCCGGCACCAGCGTATCGGCTTCGAACCGCCCGACATCCTCGGCGAGCGAGCCGCCGCGATAGCCCAGCTCATCGAGATTGGCGCGGATGGTGTCGCGATAGCCGTCGAGGATCTCGTCGCTCACCAGTTGGGTGTCGACCCGCATCTGCCGGCGCAACCGCTCGGCATAGGAGATCTGCCGGCCTTCGAAGGTGTCGAGCAGGGCGAGCAGTGAATCCACCATTTCGAGCAGGTAGGCGCGGCGCAGTTCGCTCTCGGCCTCGCCCGGGATGCGCGCTTGCAAAGCTTCGAGGCGGTCGCGCGCTTCGCTGTAGCTCGTGAGCGCATAAGGCTCGACCTGCGCCATCGCTACCGGGATCAGCCCCTCGCGGTCGAGAAAGCTCTGGGTGCGCGGCACGTCGCGATAGAGCCGATCGAGACCGGCCGTCAGCCGCGCCAGTTCCAATCCCAGTTGCATGCTCATTCCTGCTCACCCAGCCCCTGATTGACATAGCAGACTAGAACACCATCAGCTGGGCACTTGCCAGAGGCCCAGACCGACTTTCGTTGCATGCAGGGTGTCACACTCACCCGCCTGCCGGCGCCAAGCCTCTGATTTTGCCGACATTTGCATGCGATTTGGGCAGCCAAAGGTCAGTGCATGTTTTTTGTTCGCACCCGATTGTCAGCAGGGAAAGGGAACGCTACCGTCACGGTGTATCAGGTGGATAGAACACATGTTCGCGATCGACGCCAACAGCATCGACAAGTCCCTGCCCGTGCCGGTCGGCACGCAGCTCTATGGCCTGTTGAGCTATGCGCTGTCGTTCGGCGGCATCGCCCACGGCACCCGCCTGCAGTCGGTGCGCCAGCTCGCCGCCGAGCTCGGCATCGCCCCGATGACCGTGGCGCAGGTGTATCAGCGGCTGCGTGACGCGGGCCTCGTCGAGATGAAGCATGGGCTGGGCGCCTTTGCCGTCTCCGATGTGAAGACGCGCGGGCCCGACAGCCTGCCGGTCTCGTCGCTGCGCGCCGATATCGAGGTGCTGATCGGCAAGGCCGAAAAGCTCGGCATCTCCTCCCTGACGCTCAATTCGATGATCAATGCGCAATCGCTGCTGCGCCGGCCCAAGGCCGGACTGAAGATCGTGTTCGTCGCCATCTTCGAGGGGCCGGGGCGCGATTACGTGGCGCAACTGAAGCCGGTGCTGGCGACCAACGACCAGATCCAGCTGATCACGCTCGACTCGTTGCGGGTCACCGAGGAATTGCGGCGGATCAGCACCGAGGCCGATATCGTCCTCACCTTCCTCCACCGCGAGGCGGAGGTGCAGGCGCTGATCCCCCAAGCGCGGGTGCTGGGGCTGCGCTTCATCCCCTCGATGCGCACGCGGCAGGCGCTGGCCGGGCTCGATCCGCGCACCCGGGTCGCGGCGGTGACCTATTTCGAGGAGTACATCGCCATCATGCGGCCGAGCGTGCGCGAATTCGCCCCGCACGTCTCGGATATCCGCGTCACCTGGCTGTCTTCGCCCGACATTGGCGACGTCATCGCGCAATGCGACGCGGTGATTTTCGCCTCCGGCGCCGACCATGTGGCTGACCTCGTGCAGCCCGGGGTGCCGTGCTTCGAATACCGGCATGCGCCGGATCCGGGCGCGCTGGAGGGTGTGCTCGTACCGCACCTGGCGGATCTGCGCCGGGGCAAGATCGCCGTCAACGAGACGGCGCCGGAGGGCGGTGGCGCCGAGATCGATGCCACCGAAAAAGACGCGGCGAACGGCTAGCCGCAGGGATGAAGTGGTCGCGCTTTCGAACCAGAGAAGTCTGCAACTCCACCTGAAAGCGCTCCGTCGCCGAACAACACGACTTCACACAGGGGAACGGGAATGAACAAACTTTTGCTGCTGACCACCGCCATAGTGGCGCTGGGGCTGTTGCCGGCGACCGTAACGCAGGCACAGGATACGTCGATCGTGATCGGCGCCGATGTCGATGCCGGCACGCTCGATCCGCGCCTTACTCGCGACACCACCGCCTATCGCGCCGCCGACCTGATCTATGCCGGCCTCGTGCACCTGACGCCGAGCCTCGAGCCGGTGCCGGACCTGGCCGAGAGCTGGGAATCGCCCGATCCGCAGACCTACATCTTCAAGCTCCGGCCCGACCTCAAGTTCTCGGACGGCTCGCCGCTCACTGCCGACGACGTGGTGTTCACCTATCAGAGCGTCATCAACCCCGATTTCAACGCGCCCGATCGCGCGCTCTACACCCCGATCAGCGCAGTGGAAGCGGTCGACCCGCAGACGGTGAAGTTCACGCTCTCGGCGCCCTACGCACCGCTGCTCAGCTATCTCGACAAGGGGATCGTCTCGAAGGCAGCGGTCGAAGCCGGCAAGGACCCGGCAACCGACCCGATCGGCGCCGGCCCGATGACGCTGGTCGCCTGGAACCGCGGCAGCGATATCGTCTTGAAAGCCAGCCCGACTTATTGGGACGGCGTCGCGCCGGTCACCGATGTGACCGTCAAGATCATCGGCGACAACTCGGCCCGCGCCCAGGCCTTCGAAGCCGGCGACCTCGACGTGATCCAGTCGCCGCTGTCGCCCAACGACATCAAGCGGCTCAGCGCCGATGCGCGCTTCGGCAACGTCATCATGGCGGGGCTCGGCGTCACCTACATCAACTACAACGTCAAGGATCCGCTGCTCGCCGATCCGGGAATGCGCCAGGCGTTCTCGATGCTCATCGACCAGCAGTCGATCGTCAACGACATCTACCAGGGCGTCGACGAGATCGCCTCGTCGATCATCCTGCCCTCGTCCTGGGCCTACTCGGCGGACATCAAGCAGCCGACCTTCAGCGTCGAAGGCGCGGTAGCCAAGTTCAACGAGCTGGGCTGGACGGACAGCGACGGCGACGGCATCCTCGACAAGGACGGCAAGAAGCTGACGGTGACCATCGCCACCCACAGCGAAGACCCCAACCGCGTACAGGCCGTGGAAGTGACGCAGGCCATCATGCAGTCGGCCGGCGTCGATGCGCAGGTGCAGATCACCGACTGGCCGTCGTTCTCGACCAACTATGTGCAGAAGGGCCTGCACCAGATCGCGCTGCTCGGCTGGCTCAACATCGTCGACCCCGACCGGCTGCTGTTCGGCCAGCTCTCGACCGGCGGCTCGACCAACTGGGGCGGCTATTCCAACCCCGAAGTCGACAAGCTGCTGCAGGAAGGCCGCTCGTCGCTCGACCAGGCGGAGCGCGCCAAGGCCTACCAGGCGGCGGCGACCATCCTCGCCAGCGACCTGCCCTACTACATCATCTCCGACCAGGGCTATCAGCTGTTCTACAAGAAGGACTTCCCGGTCGAAGTGAAAGCCACCCCGCGCGGCAATTTCCGCGGCCTCATCGGCCTCGAGAAATAAGCCGCGCCCCGGCCGGCGCCACCCTCCCAGGCGCCGGCCATCTTGTTTTGGAGTTTGAGGGGATAGCCCGGTTCGGGAAGATACCCCCCACCCTGTCCCTCCCCCGCAAGGGGGAGGAGACCAAAACACCAGCGCCGGTGAGAGCGTCTCCCTCCCCCCTGCGGGGAGGGGACAGGGGTGGGGGTACGTTTCCCACACCGGCTCATCGGCCTGGCTCTGCAGACGTTTGATTTTCGCGCTTTCGCCACCTGAAGCGCCCAGGAGACAAGATGAGTTTCACGCAGCGTCTCGGCGCAGATTTCTACGCGCGCGTTCATCGCGATATCCGCGCCCGCATGGCGGAGGCCGGCATCGACCTGCTGCTGCTCGATGCCAATGACGACGTGATCTACACGACCGGCTTTTCGCACTACACGACCGAACGGCCGGTGGTGTTCGCCATCAGCCAGTCCGGCGCCTGGCTGTTGCTGCCGCGGCTCGAACAGGGTCATGCGGCGCACCAGGAGATTGCCGCCGAGCCGATCATCTATTTCGAGTTTCCCGGCGTCACGAGGCCATTCGAGGCGCTGGCGCGGGCGCTGCCGGCGCAATCGGGCACCGTGGCGCATAGCTATGGCATCGCCTATGGCCGCATCGGGCAGATCGCCGCCGCCTTCCCCAATGCCAGGGTGCAAGCCTCCGACATCGTCCAGAAGATGCGGCTCAGGAAGCACCCCGAAGAAATCCGGCTGCATCGCGAGGCGGCCCGTATTTCCGACGCCATGGTCACCGCAGGCGTGCAGCTGATTGCCGAAGCCGCCAGGAAGGGCGGCGAGTTGCCGAGCGAAATCGAGATCGAATCCTACGTCTCGCGGCACGCCATGCAGATCATGTATGCCGAGCACGACGAGCTGATGCTGGTGCAGGGGCTCGCCTCGGGCCTCGTCTATTCGGGCATCCGTTCGTCGTTCCCGCACGGCATGCCGACCGGCAATCCGGTGCAGCGCGGCGAGAGCCTGATCCTGTCGCTCGGCTGCCGGGTCGGCGGTCGCGCCGCCGAAAGCGAGCGCACCTTCTTCATCGGCGAGCCCACCGCCGAACAGCAGCGGCACTATTCCGTCGCCTACGAAGCGCAGAAAATGGCGACCGCGGCGCTGATCGCCGGCCACACTTGCGCCTCGTCCGACAACCTGGCGCTCGGCTACATCAAGGACCATGGCATGGCGGAGAATGCGCTCCACCGGGTCGGGCATGGCATGGGCATCATGTTCCACGAGCCGCCATGGATTGAAGCCGGGGACCAGACCATTCTCGAGCCGGGGATGATCGCCTCGAGCGAACCCTCGATCACCATCCCGGGCTTTGCGGGCTATCGCATTGCCGACACGGTGCTGGTGACGGCCGAGGGGCCGGACAGCATGACGCATTATCCGCGGCGGATCGATGAGATCGTGATCGCATGAGGGTGGCGGCGCGCGCATCGGTAGGAGTGTTGCGGGTGGAGACCCACCGAACGTGCAGCGACGTGCCTTCTCCCCTTGAGGGAGAAGGTGCCCGAAGGGCGGATGAGGGGTATCTCTCCCCGTACTCTGTCGCTCCTCGCTTCGCTCGGAGCGCGCTACACTTCGTTTCGCGATACCCCTCATCCGGCGCTGCGCGCCACCTTCTCCCTCAAGGGGAGAAGGCAGATCGGTGCGCGTTGCCGCCATCTGTGCCCTTGCTCCCGAGACCTGCGCGATGATCGCCTATGTCATCCGCCGCCTGCTGCTGCTGATCCCCATGGCGTTCGGCATGGTCGTCGTGACCTTTGGCCTGTTGCTGCTGGTGCCGGGCGACCCGGCTGCGGTGCTGCTGGGCCCGGAAGCCTCGCCGGAGATGATCGCCAACCTCCGCGGCACGCTGGGGCTCGATGACCCGTGGTATGTGCGGCTGTGGGATTATTTCGCCCACCTGCTCCAGGGTGACCTCGGCCGCTCGATCTTCCAGAGCGCGCCGGTGAGCGAGATCATTGCCGGGCGCATCGGCGCGACCGTCGAGCTCGCCGTGGTGGCGCTGCTGCTCGCGACCATCATCGGCGTGACGCTCGGCGTGCTCGCGGCGATCAAGCAGGGCTCGATCATCGATACGGCGACAATGCTCCTGGCGCAGCTCGGCGTTTCCATGCCGGTCTACTGGATGGGGCTGCTGCTGATGCTGGGCTTTGCCGTGCAGCTCAACTGGCTGCCGGCGATCGGGCGTGGCACGCCGATGCTCGAGGCGATCGGCCTGGCTCTATCAGGGCGACCGGATGTGCTTTGGGATTCGATCCTCCATATCCTCCTGCCGGCGCTGGCGCTGGCGGCCAACTCGGCGGCGATCATTTCGCGGCTGGTGCGCACCTCGATGCTGGAAGTGCTGCGCGAGGATTTCGTGCGCACCGCCTATGCCAAGGGGCTGCGCCGCGGCCGGGTGGTGATCCGGCATGCCCTGCGCAACGCGCTGCTGCCGGTGCTGAGCGTCATTGGCCTGCGCTTCGGGGCGCTGCTCGGCGGCGCGGTGCTGGTGGAGATGATCTTTGCCTGGCCGGGGCTCGGCCAGCTTACTTTCTCCGCGGTGTCGCAGCGCGACCTGCCGCTGATCCAGGGGATCGTGCTGACCTTCGCCTTGATCTTCGCGCTCGTAAACCTCGTGGTCGACCTGCTCTACGCACTGGTCGATCCGCGCGTCAGGCTGGGGTGATCCGATGCGGCTCCCCAAACCACTGCGCAACCCCTCGCTGGTGATCGGCGGCCTGATCATCGTGACGCTGATTTCGCTGGCGCTGTTCGCCCCGTGGCTCGCGACCCACCCGGTCGAAAAGCTCGATATGGCGAACCGCTTCTCCTACCCCTCGCTCGAGCACCTGCTCGGTACCGATAATCTCGGGCGGGACCTGTGGTCCCGGCTGATCTACGGGGCGCGGATCTCGCTCTCCATCGGCCTGTTGTCGGTGACGGTGGCAGCCGTCATCGGCACCAGTGTCGGGCTCGCCGCCGGCTATTTCGGCGGTTGGGTCGATATGCTGCTGATGCGGATCACCGACGTGTTCCTCGGCTTTCCCGCCGTGGTGCTGACCCTCGCCATTGTCGCCGTACTGGGGCCGGGCGTCATCAACATCTCGGCCGCCATCATCGCCGTCACCTGGACCGAATATGCCCGGGTGGTGCGCGCCACGACACTGGTGCTGCGCGAACAGAACTATGTGCAGGCGGCGCGGGCGCTCGGCGCCAGCGCGCCACGGATCCTGTTCGGCGAAATCCTGCCCAATACGCTCGGCCCCATCGTGGTGCTGGCCTCGCTCGGGCTCGGCACCGCGGTGATCATCGAAAGCGCCATGAGCTTTCTCGGTTTCGGCTTGCCGCCGCCGACCCCGACCTGGGGCTGGACCCTCTCCTATGGCACGCGGTTCATCCGCGACGAGCCGTGGCTCTCCATCATTTCGGGCGCCACCATCATGATTACCGTCCTGGGCTTTAACCTCCTCGGCGACGGCCTCCGCGACATCCTCGATCCGCGTCAGCTGACCCGGGTCGGGGCGAAGAAATAGACACTCCAAGAAGACTGAAGAAGGACACCGACCATGGTCAAATCGATCAACAAGCTGAGGCCAAAATTCACGACCCATGCCGATGGCAGCGACGCGGTGCTCTTCATCCATGAGCTCGTCGGCGAGAGCGACGGCCCGACGGTGGGCATCTCGGCCTCGATCCATGGCAACGAGAATGCCGGATCGCAGGCCATCCTCGATCTCTACCGCGTGCTGAAGGAAATGCCGCTCAAGGGCCGCATCCTGCTGCTGCCGGTCGCCAACCCTAGAGCGTTCGCGGTGAACCACCGCTTCACCCCGCTCGACGAGCTGAACCTCAACCGCGAATTCCCGGGCGACCCGCGGGGCAATTACACCCAGCAGCTCGCGCATGCGCTGTCGGAGGAGTATTTCGCCAGGCTCGACGCCAATATCGATCTTCACTCGGGCACCGATCGGCCGACCGTCGATTACGTCTACATCTGGAGCGACGAAGGGCTATCCCGCGCCTTCGGCTCGAAAATCCTCTATCGCCCGACCACCGGCAAGACCGGCACGGTCTACACCGGCACCACCAAGACGGTGACCATTGACCGGCGCCCCGAGATGAAGGTGACAACCATCGAGCTCGGCGGCGGCATTGTCGACCAGGGCCCCTATGTGAAGCGCACCGTCGACGGCATGCTGAACCAGCTGCGCTATCTCGGCGTCATCGCGGGCGAGGTGCAGCCGAACCCCGAGCAGGTGGTGGTGACCGAGCTGGTCGGCATCCGGCCAAAGCACGGCGGCTGGCTCGAGCCGCTGTCGCCCGCCAATGGCGAGATCATCAAGGGCGGGCAGCTGCTCGGCCGTGTCGTCAGCCCCTATGATTTCGAGACCATCGAGGAGATCCCGACGCCGTTCCAGAACGGCATCATGGTGATGCAGCACCTGAGCCGCAACCTCGTCGAAGCCGGCGACTATGGCTTCATGGTCGGCAATCTCGACGGCGCCGAGCAGTAGACACGATGACGAAGGCAGCGCCACAGGAGAGGACCGAGGGGCCGGCGATCGCCGTCTCCGGGCTCGAGATCCGTATCCGCGGCGACCAGGGGTCGTACCCGGTGGTTGCCGATATGGCGCTGTCGGTGGCCCGCGGCGAAACGCTCTGCATCGTCGGGGAATCGGGCTGCGGCAAATCGATGACGGCGCTGTCGCTGCTGCGGCTGCTGCCCGAGGCGGCCTCGGTCGCCGGCGGCGAAATCCGCATCAATGGCGAAGATTTCCTTGGCCTGAGCGACCGTGAGGTCGAGGACATGCGTGGCGCCGAGATCGCCATGATCTTCCAGGAGCCGCTGACCGCGCTCAACCCGGTGCTGACCATCGGCGAGCAGATCGCGGAATCGGTGCGCCAGCACAGGAAGGTCGGCGGCGCCGCGGCGATGCAGCGGGCCATCGAGGTGCTGCACCTGGTGCAGATGCCCGACCCCGCTCGCCGGGCGAAACAGTTCCCCCACGAACTGTCCGGCGGGCAGCGCCAGCGCGCCATGATCGCCCTGGCGCTCGCCTGCGACCCGCGCATCGTGGTGGCGGACGAGCCGACCACGGCGCTCGATGTCACCATCCAGGCGCAGATCCTCGGGCTCCTGTCCGATCTGCAGCAGCGGCTCGGCACGGCGCTGATCCTCATCACCCACGATCTCGGCGTCGTTGCCGAAGTCGCCGACCGGGTGGTGGTGATGTATGCCGGCCGCCGCGTCGAGGAAGCGAGCGTCTACGATCTCTTCGACAACCCCATCCACCCCTATACGCTGGGGCTGATGGGGGCGATCCCGCGCTCGGTGGCCGGGCGGCCGACCAGCGAGCGGCTGGTCGATATTACCGGCACGGTGCCGCCACCATGGGACCTGCCCAAGGGATGCGCCTTCGCGCCGCGCTGCCCGCGCGCCTCGGCGCGCTGCTTCGAAGAGCGGCCGCCCTTCGAGGAAAAGCGCCCCGGACATTTCGCCGCCTGCTGGGAGCATGTCGATGCCTGAGGCCCTGCTCGCCGTCGAAAATCTCGAAGTGCATTTCCCGGTGCGCTCCGGCGTGTTCCAGCGCAAATCCGCCCTGGTGCGGGCCGTCGATGGGGTGAGCTTTGCCATCGGCAAGGGCGAGACGCTCAGCCTCGTGGGTGAGAGCGGCTGCGGCAAATCCACCACCGGTCTGGCGCTGATGGGCCTCATCGCCCCGACCGGCGGCCGCGTGCGCTTCGGCGGCGAGGAAATCCGCGGCTTCGATCGCCGGGCGCTGAAGGATTATCGCCGCCGGGTGCAGATCGTCTTCCAGGATCCGTTCTCCTCGCTCAACCCCAGACATCGGGTGCGGGACGCCATCAGAGCTCCCCTCGATATCCATGGCATCGGCACCCGGGCCGAGCGCGACGCCGAGGTGGCGCAACTGATGGCGCGCGTCGGCCTCCGGCCCGACCAGGCCGACAACTTCCCGCATCAGTTTTCCGGCGGCCAGCGGCAGCGCATCGGCATCGCCCGGGCCCTGGCGCTCAAACCCGACATCATCATCTGCGACGAACCGGTATCGGCGCTCGATGTCTCGGTGCAGGCGCAGATCCTCAACCTGCTCGCCGACCTGCAGCGCGACCTCGGGGTGGCCTACCTGTTCATCTCGCACGACCTCGGCGTGGTCGAGCACATCTCACACCGGGTGGCGGTGATGTACCTGGGCAAGATCGTCGAAATCGCGCCGAAGACCCAATTGTTCGAAAAGCCCACCCATCCCTATACCGAGATGCTGACCCGCGCCGCCCCGACCCTCGACCCACGGGCGCGCCACACCTTCAGCGCCTCCAACGACGACGTGCCGAGCGCCATCAACAAGCCCACCGGCTGCCCCTTCCACACCCGCTGCCCGCTGGCCACCGAGGTTTGCAAGAGCAGCGAGCCGCCGCTCACCGCGCGCGACGACGGGCGGTTGGTGGCTTGCCATCACCGGTAGGCGGGGCATCTCCATGGAAGGCACCGGCGGTGCAGTGATCCTCCCCCGCGTGGCGGGGGAGGGGAACCGCCGAAGGCGGTGGAGGGGGCGGCCACAATCACCGGCGCACTCTGCCGCCCCCTCCACCAGCTTCGCTGGTCCCCCTCCCCCGTTCCACGGGGGAGGATCACCGAGAGTCCCCTGCCCTATCCCCACGCCTACCCCAGCCAGAAAGCCCACCCCATGACCCAGCCAATCCTCTTCATCAACGGGCGCGTGCTCGATGCCGAGCGCGGCGTCACACAGGATGGCCTCGCCGTCTTGGTGCAGGATGGCCGCATTGCCGAAGTCGGCGCCGGCATCGCCGCCCCCTCCGAGGCGCGCACCATCGACCTCGGCGGCCGCACGCTGATGCCGGGGCTGATCGATTGCCACGTGCATGTCGTCGCCGAAACGCTCGACCTCTGGGGCAATATGACCGCCCCCTCCTCGCTCGCCGGGCTGCGTGCCGGGCGGGTGATGGAGGAGATGCTGCAGCGCGGCTTCACCACCATCCGCGATCTGGGCGGCGCCGATCACGGGCTGGTCCGCGGCGTCGAGGAAGGGTTGATCGACGGGCCACGCATCGTCATCTGCGGCAAGGGCCTGACCACCACCGGCGGGCACGCGGATCTCAGGAAGCGCACCGACGACCGGCCCGGCATGATGTCGGATCGCCTGGGTTCGATGGGCTACATCGCCGACGGCGTCGACGACGTGCGCGCGGCCTGCCGCAAGATGATCAAGGAAGGCGCTAACTTCATCAAGGTGATGGCCAATGGCGGCGTCTCCTCGCCGAACGACCCGATCCACTCGATCCAGTACTCGCGCGAGGAAATCCTCGCCATGGTCGAGGAAGCCGAGAATGCCGGCCTCTACGTCTCGGCCCATGTCTATACCGACCGCGCCATCCGCCGCTGCGTCGAGCTCGGCGTCCATTCGCTCGAGCACTGCAACCTGATCAGCGCCGAGACGGCGAAACTCGCCGCCGAAAAAGGCTGCATCGCCGTCCCCACCCTCGTCGCCTATGACGCGCTGTGGCTCGAAGGCAAAGCGCTCGGCCTCGGCCCGGCCGAGTTCGACAAGATCGAGGTGGTCCGCTCAGGCGGGCTCAAATCCCTCGAAATCATGCGCGACGCCGGCCTGCCCATGGCCTTCGGCTCCGACCTCCTGGGTGAGCTCAGAAAGTACCACTGCATGGAGTTCGAGCTGCTGGCCAAAGTGCTTACGTCGGCAGAGATCATCCGCTCGGCTACGGTGGTGGGGGCAGAGCTGTGTCAGATGACGGGGCAGATCGGGACGATCGCGGCCGGGGCGTTTGCGGATCTCATCGTGGTGGATGGCGATCCGTTGGCGGATATTGCGCTGCTGCAGGGGGATGGAGCGCATATGCCGTTGATTATGGCGGCGGGGCGGGTGGTGAAGGAGGGGGCGTAGGCTGGGGCGGTGGGGGTTGCCGCTATCGGGGCGTCGGCACGGGTGCGCCCCTGCGAACCGCCAAACCCACAGCAATTTCGATGAAAGTAAATGGTGCTGCAAGAGAGGATTGAATTTGCCCCTCGGCTCCAGAACCAGTTGAAAAAGCTAACGAATTTTCGACCGCTTTCGAGGTCTGTGTACCACCGCCGTGCGCACCGATCAAGCCCCCGGTGGGCTATCCCTGAGCGGCGGCCCGCGCTTGGTTGAGGGCGAACAGCCGGGCCTCCTCGTGCCCTACGAACGCGGCGAAGTTCTTGATGCAGGAACGGTAGGCCGTGTAGGTGCGGGCCTTCTGGGATTGGGTCTTCTGCTTGTGGTCAAGCAACGCGGTAAGGGTCAGGACCTCAGCACTTGGCTTCGCTTGGGCGGGCGTGGTCACTGGGAGCTTGACCTCGGGGAAGCGGTGCTCCGTCGCATCCGGCCCGAAGTCACCGCCCGCGCGGCGTTCCAGCAGTGCCGCAGCATCGCCGAACGCACGATCGAACTCCCGCAGAAGGGTCTGGTAGCTCTGCTCGTCCACACGGAGGTGCCGGTCGGCGAGAGCGCCATCGACCCACGTACCCCAGCGCTCGCGAAGCGTGGCAGGCCGCTTGATCTTCAACCCCTGCCGGGGGTCTTTCTCTGATCTCGCTCGCTCCTCGTCGGCCTGTCTCTTGCGCTCGGCTAGGTGAGCAAACGCCTCGGGCTCATCCTCGAACGACTTGTAGAGCTGGTAAATCTCCCCCGACAACGCAACGCACTGTTTCAGCGTGAGATGGACCGGCGCATTGTCGAAGCTGGCCCAAATCAAGTCGAACTGGGCCTGTGCGTCCTGCGCCCTCTGCTTGGCGACCTTCGCCTCCTTCGTGCTCAAGCTCACCTTGATGTCGGAGCCGATCTTGGGCGTCGTAGTCTTGCCCTCAATGGTCACCGTGACCGTCTTGCCCTTGGGCAAGGACCCGAGAGACGCAGGCACTCGTTGCCGATACCAATAGACACCGGTCTTGGGGTGCTTGTAGGGACGGGGCATAAAAAGGACCACGTGGACCACCTCTGTGTATCACCAGGGGCGGCGAAAGTCGCAGCATTACCAGATAGTTCTGGCTTTTCAACGGGAAGGAATGGTGCTGCAAGAGAGGATTGAACTCTCGACCTCTCCCTTACCAAGGGAGTGCTCTACCACTGAGCTACTGCAGCGAACGCATGGGCTGGGGGCGAGGCCCCGGCGGCGTGGGGCGGTTACTGCCACAGGGCTTTCGATGGTGCAAGCGCAAAAAGCTTGCAAACGGGGTACAGCGCGCACAGTGGCTTTGCTGCTAGGGTAGCGCCGCAAATCGAGTGACGTGAAGGCAAGGCTGGACGTGGCGGAAGACGCGGCGAAGCGGGAGCAAAGATTGGCCGCAAAGCTTCGGGAAAACCTGAAGCGGCGGAAGGAACAGGCGCGGGCCCGGGCGGCGGGCGGCGACAAATCACCAAGCGATGCAGAAGCAGACGACGCGGCCGAGGCGGCTGCGTTGAAGCCTGCGGCTGACTCGGATAGCTAAACACTCAAGGGCAGAACGCCCCGCAGTTGGGAAGACAACATGGATCGCATTCGTCTGGTGGGTGGCAACGAGCTTCGGGGTGAAATCCCCATCTCGGGCGCGAAGAACGCGGCACTGCCGCTGATGATCGCCTCGCTCCTGACCAAGGATCCGCTGGTGCTGGAGAACGTGCCGCGGCTGGCGGACGTCAACCAGCTCGAAAAGATCCTCGAGAATCACGGCGTCGATATCGCTGTGCATGGGCGCAAGGCCCCGACGCTCGAGGGCCAGCGGATGACGCTGCAGGCCGCAGAGATTGTCGACACCACCGCGCCCTACGAGCTGGTTTCGACCATGCGCGCCAGCTTCTGGGTGATCGGGCCGCTGTTGGCGCGGGCGCATGAGGCGCGGGTATCGCTGCCGGGCGGCTGCGCCATCGGCACGCGGCCGGTGGATCTGTTCCTCCAGGGGCTGAAGGAACTGGGCGCCGAGATCGAGATCGACGAAGGCTATGTGGTGGCGCGGGCCCCCAGGGGCGGCTTGCGCGGGGCGCGCGTGGTGTTCCCCAAGGTCACCGTCGGCGCGACGCATGTGCTGCTGATGGCGGCGACGCTCGCCAAGGGCACCACGGTGCTCGAGAACGCCGCGATGGAGCCCGAGATCAGCGACGTGGCCGAGTGCCTGGTGAAGATGGGCGCGAAAATCTCCGGCATCGGCACGCGCACGCTGACCATCGAGGGCGTCGACGAACTGCATGGGGCGACCCATGCCGTGGTGGCCGACCGGATCGAGACCGGCACCTACGCGATGGCGGCGGCGATGACCGGCGGCGATGTGCTGCTGAAACACGCGCGAGCCGAGCATTTGCAGGCGGCGCTCGATACGTTGGGGCAAGCCGGGGTGGAAATCAGCTCGGAAGCGGGCGGCATCCGCGTACGCCGCAACGGCAACGGCATCCAGGCGGTGCATGCCGAAACGCAGCCCTTCCCGGGCTTTCCGACCGACCTCCAGGCGCAGTTCATGGCGCTGATGACCATGGCCAACGGCACCTCGCAGATCCGCGAGACGATCTTCGAGAACCGCTACATGCATGTGGCCGAGCTCGCCCGCTTCGGCGCCGACATCAAGGTCGACGGCCAGGTGGCGACGGTGACCGGCGTACCGCAGCTGAAGGGCGCGCAGGTAATGGCGACCGACCTTCGCGCCTCGGTGTCGCTGGTGATCGCGGGGCTCGCGGCGCGCGGCGAGACGGTGGTCAACCGGATCTACCACCTCGACCGCGGGTTTGAGCGGCTCGAGGACAAGCTGAGCGCCGTGGGCGCGGAGATCGAGCGGGTTGCGGGGTGAGTGGAGGCATCGTGCCCTCCAGGGCCCCCTCTCTTGCGATTTCTAAGGCTTAGCCAAACGGCTAAACCTAAGAAATCGCTTTCTCCCCCGCCGAGGGGGAGATGAGCGGTGGCTTCCATTCGCATTGGAGTATCAGTCGGGACTCTCCCCCTTGGCGGGGGAGAAAGCGAAAACTTGGGCTTAGCAAAGCTAAGTCCTTAGTTTTCGCCAGAGAGGGGGGCTCTCTCCGCGTACTGCGTCGCTCCTCAAGGCCGGTGGTTCCTTGCAGTAGGTGCCTGTGTGTGTGGCCGCCCCCTCCACCAGCTTCGCTGGTCCCCCTCCCCCGCCACGCGGGGGAGGATCATGGCGCAGCCGGTGGCTTGCCATAAGCGATTGCCCCCTCGGCGCTTAGCTTGTAGATCGTCTTTCGGGCCCCCACTTGCTGGTCAATTCCACCGTTTCCGGACCCCCAACATATGACCGATCTCAAGCTTCTGGCGCTTGATAGCGAAGACCTCGACGTGATTTCGGCGACCACGCAGGATGCCATCGTGCGCGTCGGCGATATGGGTTACGCCAAGGCCGACCAGCGCTTCGCCATGCTGATGAACCGCTATGCCTGGGAAGATGGCAGCAACGCCAAGGCAGGGGTGCGGAAGCGCGCCGCGCTGCATTTCGACCGGGTGACCGGGGTGAAGGTAGCGGGGATCGACACCAATTCGCTCGAGGGCGCGCTGGAACTCCTGACCATCCGCTTCACCGAGAACGAAGCGCCGAGCGGCTGGGTGGACCTGGCCTTTGCCGGCGGCGGCACGGTGCGGCTCGAAGTCGAAGTGCTGGAGGCGCGGCTGCAGGATCTGGGCGCCGCCTGGGCGGCGAAAGTCAAACCCGAGCACGCGCCGTAATGCCATCTATTCTCGACAGCCGGGATGCCGGCTTTGCCGCTGCCTTTGAAACGCTGCTGAACTCGAAGCGCGAAGCCTCGGAAGAGGTGGGGAACGCCGTGGCGGCGATCCTCGCCGAGGTGAAGGCGCGCGGCGATGCCGCGGTGATCGAGTATACCGAGCGCTTCGATAAGCCGGCGCAGGCCAATTGGCAGCTGCGGGTGACGGACGAGGAAATCGCTGCCGCCAGTGCGCGGGTTTCTTCGGACGTGCTGTCGGCGCTGACGGTGGCGCATGAGCGCATCCGCGCCCACCACGAAAAGCAGAAGCCGCTCGACCATATCTACCAGGATCACCTGGGGGTGACGCTGGGGACGATCTGGACGCCGGTGGAAGCGGTGGGCATCTATGTGCCGGGTGGCACGGCCGCCTACCCCTCGTCGGTGCTGATGAACGCCGTGCCGGCCAAGGTGGCCGGCGCGAGCCGCATCGCCATGGTGGTGCCGATGCCCGGTGGCGAGGCGAACGACGCGGTGCTGGCGGCGGCGAGGATTGCCGGGGTCACCGAGATCTACCGGATCGGCGGGGCGCAGGCGATCGGCGCGCTGGCCTATGGCACCGAGACCATCGCGCCGGTGAGCAAAATCGTCGGGCCGGGCAATGCCTATGTCGCGGCGGCGAAGCGCCAGGTGTTCGGCACGGTGGGGATCGACATGATCGCCGGGCCCTCGGAAGTGCTGGTGATCGCCGACTCGTCAGCCAACCCCGCCTGGGTAGCGGCCGATATGCTGGCGCAGGCCGAGCATGGCGGCGGGGCGCAATCGATCCTCATCACCACCGATCCCCAACTCGCCGATGTGGTCGAGGATGAGGTGTGGCGGCAGATCGAGCAGCTGGAGCGCGCCGAGATCACCCGCGCCGGCTGGGAAGAGTTCGGCGCCATCATCACCGTCGCCTCGATGGCGGAAGCGGTGGAGCTCGCCAACCGCATCGCGTCGGAGCATGTGGAGCTGGCGATCGATGATCCGCAGGCACTGCTCCCCAAAATCCGCAATGCTGGTGCCATTTTTCTCGGGCATCACACGCCGGAGGCGATCGGCGATTATGTGGGCGGCTCGAACCATGTGCTGCCGACGGCCCGCTCGGCGCGCTATGCATCCGGCCTGGGGGTGCTCGATTTCATGAAACGGACCTCGGTACTCGGGTGCGACCCGGCCTCGCTGGCGGAACTGGCGCCGGCCGCCCGGACGCTCGCCACGACCGAGGGGCTCGGGGCGCATGAGCGCTCGATTGCCATCAGGCTCAATCGCTAGATGGCGCTGACGCCGCGACAGTTCGATCCCACAAGCGATCGCATCGTCGCCGTCACGCTCGACCCCAACACCATCACCTCGGTCGACCCCGACGAGGTGCACGAGTGGCGCATCGCCATCTACGACCTCGTCGAAGAGAACGTCTTCGCCCCGGCGCGGGTGAAGGCCACCGGGCCCTATGCGCTGCACATCTCGATCATCGGCAATTACATCGTGCTCGATGTGCGCAACCCGGACACCTATGAGCCGATCGCCGCGCATTACCTGTCGCTGACCCCGTTCCGGCGGCTGATCCGCGATTATTTCCGCATCCGCGAAAGCTATTACGACGCGATCAAGACCGGCTCGACCTACCAGATCGAGACCGTCGACATGGCGCGGCGCGGGCTGCACAACGAGGCGGCGGAGCTCTTGCGCACCCGGCTCGACAACAAGCTGGAGATGGATCTCAACACGGCACGGCGCCTGTTCACGCTGATCTGCGCGGTGCAGCCCTTTGCCAGCCGGATCGACGAGCGCGAGTCGACCCTGCCGACGGTGCTGTTCGTCTGCTCGATGAACTCGGTGCGCTCGCCGATCGCCGCGGCCTTGGCCCGCCGCTACTTTCCCGGCCGGCTGATCGTCCGCTCGGCCGGGGTGCGCTCGGGCAAGGCCGATGGGTTCGTGCACGAGGTGATGGAAGAGATCGGCATCGACATGAGCGTCCACACCCCGCACACCATGGACGAGCTGGTGGCCAACCACTTCGACCTGGTGATCACGCTCTCGAACGATGCGCCCGAGGCGGTGGAGCGGCGCGGGCTCGAGATGGGGGCGATCGAGCACTGGCCGATGCCCGACCCGCAGGAGACCGAAGGCAATCGCGAGGCGGTGCTGAGTGCCTACCGGACATTGCGGGATACGCTGCAGCAGCGGGTGCGGGAGCGGCTGGAAAAGCTGGTGGCGGCGCCGGTGAAGGTGGGGTGAGGCATGCTGATAGAGACGGCCCCCTCCCGGCCTCCCCCATAAAGGGGGAGGTGAAGAGTCGAGGCTCTGTCTTCGATGGTGCCAAATCCACCGGCAGGCACCTCCCCCTTTATGGGGGAGGATGGGAGGGGCCGTCTGCCAGCAGTCACCCCCGCCAATCCCGTCCAGCTTTGCAAATGTGGCACGCCCGCACCATATGTGGTTAGCCCGCGCAGGCGGGTGGTTCACAAACGGGGCGACATCCAGTATAGGTGGCGCCCAATTCAAGCCCCCGACATTGTCAGTAACGTGTTTCGCGGGGCCGTCTCAGGAGAGAGAATGGCTAAGGAAGAAGTGCTCGAATTTCCGGGCGTGATCACGGAACTGCTGCCGAATGCGACTTTTCGCGTGAAGCTGGAGAACGAGCACGAGATCATCGCCCATACGGCGGGCCGGCTGCGCAAGAACCGCATCCGTGTGCTGGCAGGCGACAAGGTGCTGGTCGAAATGACCCCCTATGACCTGACCAAGGGCCGGATCAACTACCGGTTCAGGTAAGGTCTGGACGTGCGGCGGCACGCTGCCGCGCTGCCGATGGCGCACGAGATCATCGCCGCATGCGCAAGACTCGCATTCGAGTCTTGGCGGGCGATGAGGTGTTGTGCGAAATGACACCTGACGATCTGACCAAGCGCCGGATCATTTACCGCTTCAAACAGGGCACCGTATGGCCAGCCGTCCCGAGCTCATCCTCGCGTCCGCCTCGCCGCGGCGCCTGGCGCTGTTGAACCAGATCGGCATCGAGCCGGAACATCTGGTGCCGGCGCATATCGACGAGACGCCGGAAAAGGGCGAGCTGCCGCGCAAGCTCGCGCAGCGCCTCGCCGACCAGAAGGCCATCACCGCGCAGCATAAGGCCAAGACGACCGGCATTGCGGGCAACGCCCTGGTGCTGGCGGCGGATACGGTGGTGGCCGTGGGCCGGCGGATCCTCCCCAAGGCCGAGACGATGGAAGAAGCGTCGGAGTGCCTCCGCGTCCTCTCGGGCCGCTCGCACCGGGTGTTCACCGCCGTTACCATGCTGACGCCGTCGGGCCAGATGCGCAAACGCCTGGTCGAAACCCGCATCCGCTTCAAGCGGCTCTCGGCGCGCGAAATCGAAAGCTATCTCGCCAGCGCCGAATGGCGCGACAAGGCCGGCGGCTACGCCATCCAGGGCATTGCCGGGGCGTTCGTCCTCAAGCTGCAGGGCTCCTACACCGCCGTGGTCGGGCTGCCGCTCAACGAGACCGTGGGGCTGTTGGCCGGCGAAGGCTATCCGGTGCATTTCAACTGGCTCAACCAGTCGAGTTTGACGGCGGTTTGAGATGACCGCTGAGATTATCAAACTCAAGCCGACCCGGCCCTGCCCGATCTGCGGCAAGCCATCGAGCCAGCAACACCACCCGTTCTGCTCCGGCCGCTGCCAGGACATCGACCTCAATCGCTGGCTCAGCGGGAGCTATGTGATCCCGGCCGAGCCGGTGGAGGAGGACGAGGATGGGGTGGTGACGCGCGATGATGGGGACGAGGAGTAGGCGTTCCTCGTAGCTCCCCAGACCCCCTCTCTTGCGAAAACTACGGACTTAGCTGCGCTAAGCCCAAGTTTTCGCTTTCTCCCCCGCCAAGGGGGAGAGTCCCGACTGATGCTCCGATGCTAGTGGAGGGCACGGATCATCTCCCCCTTGGCGGGGGAGAAAGCAAAATCTTAGGTTTAGCCGTTTGGCTAAGCCTTAGATTTTGCAAGAGAGGGGGTTTTCGAGGCACGACAGCAGTGTCAGCGATCTCTCGTCTCGAGCACGATCCGCAGCCGCTCGTACACCCCCTCGATATTCTCCAGCACGTCATTGCTCCAAAACCGCAGCGTGCGGAAGCCTGCCGCGCGAAAGTGCTCATCGCGGATCAGGTCCGCCGCCGATCCACTGTGCTGGCCGCCATCGAGCTCGATGATCAGCTTCGTCTCGAAGCAGACGAAGTCGAGGATGTAGCCGTCGAGCGGCACCTGGCGCTTGAACTTGAGGCCGTCGAGCTGGCCGGCGCGAAGCACGGACCAGAGCTTGCGCTCGGCGTCGGTGCTGTCGGTGCGGAGGGATCTGGCGAAGGTGCGGTGTGGAGGCGAGACTGGTCGGCGCATGCTGCAAAGACCCCCTCCCCCTCACGGCATCAGCTGCCCGCCATTCACATCGATGATCTGCCCGGTGATGTAGCCGGACATCGAATCCGACGCCAAGAACACGTAGGCGCCGACGCAATCTTCGGCCGTGCCGAGCCGCTGCATCGGGATCTGCGCGGCGGCGGTGTCTTTCACCGATTGCGGGGTCTTGTCGTGGAACGGGGTGATGATGAAGCCCGGGGCGACGACATTGACGCGGATGTGGTCGGGGGCGAATTCGCGGGCGGCGTTGCGGGTGATCGAGTGCACCGCGGCCTTGGCCGAAGCATAGACGGCCGAGCCGCCGAAGCCACCGAAGCGGCCGGCCACCGAGCCGGTGTTGATGATCGAGCCGCCGCCGGCGGCTTTGAGATGCGGATAGGCCGCCTTGGTCACCGCCAGCACCGAGCGGACATTGAGGTTGTAGACATTGTCGTAGGCCGTGTCGTCGAAGGCGGCGTTGGTGACGCGCTCGAGGATGGCGCCGGCATTGTTGATGAGGATATCGAGGCCGCCGAGCCCGGCCACCGCGTCGGCGACGATCTTGGCGGCGGAAGCCGAGTTGCTGACATCGCCGAGCACCACCACGGCTTTGCTACCCGCGGCGCGTATCTCGGCAGCCACTGCTTCAGCGCTCGCAGCATTCCTGTTGCCATGCACGGCGACGCTGGCGCCGAGCCGCGCCAGTTCCTTGGCCACGGCGGCGCCGATGCCGGTGGACGAGCCGGTGATGAGGGCGCGCTTACCCTTGAGATCCTCAAGCATGTTGCCTCCGCAAATTGAATCGGGCGCAGACTAGCCCGCAGGGCCACCGCGAGGCCACAGGAATGGCGCATGAACCATGCCGGCGAGGGGCTTCGACAGCGCGGTTTGGCTGCCGGATTTTCCACAGGCAACAAGATGGCAAAACCCGCTTGCGCACCCCGGCAATGCCCCCTATAAACCGCCCGACTTAGCGCCCTCGGGCGCCACGGTTGCCCGGGTAGCTCAGTTGGTAGAGCAGCGGATTGAAAATCCGCGTGTCACTGGTTCGATTCCGGTCCCGGGCACCATTTCTCTGTTCGCGAAAGTGCGCGAATGATTGAGAGAACCCCAGAAATCCTGTAAAAACAGTATCTGAACGGCCGGCATCGTCCGGCCAAGTTCGCCGGCAGTCGCCCCAAGTTGGGGGTGGCGTTGGGGGTGGCCTGCGGTCGACTGACTCGATACCCCCAAAAAGGCGACGCAGAACTGGGGGTGCCGCCGTGCCGCTGACCGATACTGCGATCAAGAACGCCAAACCCCGCGCCAGGCCCTACAAGTTGTCGGACGAGCGCGGGCTACACCTGTTGATCCAGCCGCAAGGCGGGCGGCTTTGGCGAATGAAGTATCGGGCAGACGGTGCAGACCCTAACGGACACCCCAAGCGCATCGAGAAGTTGCTTTCCTTCGGAAGCTATCCGGATGTGACACTTAAGGCGGCGCGAGCCCTGCGGGACGCAGCTCGAAAGCAGCTTGCCGAGGGCATCGATCCCGGACAGCTAAAGAAGGAAGCTAAGATCGCTTCTGCCTTGGGCGCCGCCAACAGCTTCGCAGCGGTAGCGGAAGAGTACATTCAGAGGATGGAGCAGGAGGGGCGTGCGGATGCCACTCTGAACAAGGTCCGGTGGCTCGCCGCGATCCTGAAGCCAGCGATAGGCGCCCGACCGGTGGCAGAAGTGAAGCCGCACGAACTGCTCGCTGTCATGAAGAAGATTGAGCAGTCAGGAAAGCGAGAGACGGCCGGCCGCCTGCGGTCCTTCGCCAGTCGAGTGTTTCGCTATGCCGTTGCCACAGCCCGTGCCAGCGATGATCCTGCCCACATGCTTCTCGGCGCCCTCGTGCCTCCGAATGCCAAGCACCATGCCGCCATCACAGAGCCGAAGGCGCTGGGCGAACTTCTGCGAGCAATAGATGGATACCAGGGCCAGCCGGCAACACTGTTCGCGCTCAGGCTTGCGCCGCACATCTTCCAACGCCCCGGCGAAGTCCGTCAGATGGAGTGGTCGGAGGTTGATTTTGACAAGGCTGTTTGGACGATCCCGGCTACACGCATGAAGATGCGGCAGGCGCACCATGTCCCGTTGTCGTCGCAGGCGCTGGCTATCTTGAGGGACATCCACTCGCTGACCGGTTCTGGGAAACTGGTTTTTCCGTCAATACGGTCGTTTGTGCGCCCGATGTCGGAGAACACCATCAACGCAGCCCTCCGCCGTTTGGGCTATGGCGCGGACGAGATGACCGCGCACGGGTTCCGTTCTACTGCCAGTTCGCTGCTAAACGAGAGCGGCAAATGGAACCCCGACGCCATTGAACGAGCCTTGGCGCATCGTGAAGGCAATCAGGTGCGCGCGGCATATCATCGATCAACCTACTGGGACGAACGCGTACAGATGGCGCAGTGGTGGAGTGATCATTTGGACAAGCTGCGAGAAGGTGGCGAAGTCGTTCGCTTTCCCGGGAAAGTGGCGGGCTAAAGGGCGTTTTCCGTTCACGAACGTTCGCCCACGCTTGCCGCTACTCCACCATCGGCTAATCTTGCCGAATGGAAGAAACGTGGATCAGTGCTGCCGAAGCATATGAGCGGGTCAAGAAAACGGAGCCGTTTCGGGCGGCGCAGGTGATTTGCAGCCGTGCGCATGATGGAATCATCGTCGCACGAGCCCAGACCTTTATTGCTGGCGATAACAGAGACCAAGATGTCGAAGTGCCTGCCGGCTTCTGGTGGGCATGTGGCGAGGCCGCATTGACCCAGAAATGGGCTTCAGGAGATTTCGAAACCTGGATCGGCAGCAAGTTCCATTGCAGGGCCTATGGCGTTACCTTTCGAGAGCGCGACATCGCAGCAATGTTGCCGCCCAGCCGAGGTAGCGGCTTCCAACCAGGACGGGCCAGACAAGGGAATTTCGCGTCTAGCGCACGCTGTCTAGGCGAGCTGCAAAGTCGTTTGGGCTGCAGCCAGAAAGAGGCTGCGGACCATCTCGTGCGGTTTTGTCGAGCGGGCCTGATAGAAGGACGCTGCGCCAGCTTCTGGCACGAATCGACTGAGTTACTGGGTCTGGAAGAGCAAGAACTGGAGAACGTCGCTATTCCCGCGTGGTTCTGGGAGCATTGCGCGACCGAGCCGGAGGCAATCCTGGACTGGCAGACGGGTACTTTTGCGGGGCGTGGCCGGATATCCGGCTTAGTGCACAAAGTACGGATCAAAGGAGCCGAGTTCGATATCGGTGGGGTGGTCGACCTAGAGATCATGCTTCGCGAACGGGACGTAGCCGACTCGCCAGCGCCGATCGCGGTCGCTGCAAGCGATAGTGTACGGCCTTCCGCGCGACCGTCGCGCGGTGGGCGGTCTCGCAGCGAGTCTTGGACCGACTGGATTGCAGAGCTGGTCAGCCTCATACACGAAGAGGGCATACCGGCCGGTGAAGGCGCCGAGGGACAGGACGCACTGATTGGAGCCATAGAGGAACGCCTTGAGGCCCGAGGCCTGGACGGCCTGAGCCGATCCACCGTGCAGGCCCCTGTTCGCGCTGTTTTGGTGCGGCTGAGATCAGCCGGAAACTAAGCCTCGGCAGTTTCCGGCCCAATCCGGCTGCATTGGCTGCCCATGTCCATATCGTCGGTCCTGCGTTCGCTGGAACACCAGCGGCTACAAGCGAAGGATCGACCATGGAACCCATTGCAACATCCATCAACGGCGCGGCCAAGGCACTGAGCCTGGGGCGCACATCCATCTATGCGCTGATCAAGGAAGGCCGGCTTGAGACGGTCAAGCTCGGTCGCCGCACTCTCGTCAAGACGGCTTCGATCCGTGCCTTGATCGGAGACGTCAGGACTGGTGCGGAGTAGGGGACGTGTCCCGCCGACGCACCACTCCTCGCGCCATCAAACTGCACCGGACCTATTCGGTAGAGGAAGCGGCACGCGTGCTGGGCGTTCACAAGAACAGCGTTCGCGCCTGGCGCGCACAAGGCCTCCGGCCAATCGACGACAGCCGCCCGGTGCTGTTTCTGGGCAGCGAGCTGCGCGTCTTCCTAGAGCGGCGCAGAGCTGGTCGGAAGCGCCCATGCCGACCCGGAACGGTCTACTGCTTCAGATGCCGAGAGCCGCGCGAGCCAGCGCTGGGCATGGTCGACTGGAACCCGTCAACTGCACGGCGCGGCAACATCATGGCGCTTTGCAGCGTCTGTGAAACGCCGATGTTTCGCAGTGTCAGCCGTGACCAGTTGGCAGCGGTGATGCCGGGCATTCAGGTCCGGATCGTGGAAGGTCCGCCACGACTAGATGGGAAGCACTTTCCCTCCCAAAACTGTGACAAACCGAAGGACCGATGATCATGGCCAAGCACCACCCTTCCAATGAGCGGATCAAGCGCGAGTATTTCCACTACCTGAAGGAAGCCCGGCGGCGCGGCAATGCTTCGGTGGATGCTGCTGCCAAGGCGCTCCATCGGTTTGAGGAGACCACGCGCTGGCGCGACTTCAAGCGCTTTCACCGCGAGCAGGCGGTCGCCTTTAAGACTACCCTCTCAGAGCAGACCAATGCGAGGTCGGCCGAGCGCCTGAGCTGGTCGACAGTCCAGGCCACAGTGCGCGAGCTTCGTGCTTTCTTCCTCTGGCTGGCCGGTCAGCCGGGATACAAGACCAGAATTCGCTATGGCGATGCCGACTACTTCAACCTGTCCGAGAAGGAACTATCGGTGGCGCGAGCCAAGCGTGAGAAGCGCGTCCCGACGCTGGAACAGATGCACCATATCCTCTCCGTCATGCCGTCCGGCACCGATCAGGAGCGCCGCAGTCGTGCCCTGATTGCCTTTGCCGTCCTCACTGGCGCACGAGCCGACGCGCTGGCTTCCTTCAAGCTGAAGCACATCGACCTTGATCGCGGCGCCATCTTTCAGGATCCGCATGAGGTTCGGACCAAGTTTGCGAAGTCCTTCACGACCTGCTTTTTCCCAGTGGGAGGCAATGCGCTGGCGATCCTCACAGAATGGGTAAACTGGCTTCGCACAGAGCGGCATTGGGGAAATGACGACCCACTTTTCCCTTCCACTCAGAGCGGACTGGGTCCGGAGGGCGGCTTCATCGCCGCCGGGCTGTCTCGCAACGGCTGGAGCACCACGCAACCTATTCGCGACGCCTTCAGGGACGGCTGCGCGGCCGCTGGCCTGCCCTACTTCAACCCTCACTCGGTTCGGGACATGCTCGCGCTACTCGGTGAGCGCCTCTGCCGATCACCGGAGGAATTCAAGGCGTGGTCACAGAATCTGGGGCATAGCGATGTGATGACGACGCTCAACAGCTATGGGACTGTTCCTCCGCACCGGCAGGCAGACCTGATTCGTCGCATGTCGCTGTCCGGCACCTTCGCCGATCCCCTGTA
Source organism: Devosia sp. (assembly GCF_035944845.1). GTDB lineage: Bacteria > Pseudomonadota > Alphaproteobacteria > Rhizobiales > Devosiaceae > Devosia_A. The sequence goes on from NZ_DASZAW010000087.1 coordinate 112,450, forward strand.
CAATGCTGATGCAGCTCAACTGATCGCGGCATTGGCCCAAAAAGTCTCGGATGGCAGTATGGCGCGGCAGTGACCACTCATCGATTGCTTATTCACGACGATAGACCAAGAATGGCACCTGGGAGCTTTGGCGTTACCACCAAACAAGTGCCGCACATCGACACATCTGCAGACTGGCGATGCGTCCGACTGCATTACTCAAACGCATAGAAGCGAGACGAAACGCTATGGCTGATCAGGCGAAGCGAGAGCAACTCTTGGACTCCCTGCGAGCGCTGGGTGGAACAGCAGGCAATGAACGGCTCCGGAAGGCGCTTCAATGGAGCGATGACGAGTACCATCTCATCAAGTCTGAACTCTTGGCCGATGGCACGCTACTGCCCGGACGCGGACGAGGCGGGTCTGTGACGCTTGCGGCGGCGCGAGCGCACCTTGTCGCCACCTTCTCGGCCATGCTGTCGAAGGCGGAAACGATGGACCCTGAAACGCAACCCGCGCCCGCCGCCGCTCGCGCCAAGCCTGTCCGTGCAAATGGCAATGGCGGCAATCTCGGTTTCGAGGCCGACCTGTTCAAAGCCGCCGACAAGCTGCGCGGCAACATGGAGCCATCCGATTACAAACACGTCGCGCTGGGCCTGATCTTCCTCAAGCACATCTCGGACTCGTTTGAGGCCAAAAGAGCCGAGCTTCTGGCCGACTATCCGGAGGGCGCCGAGGACCGCGACGAGTACGCCGCCGACAACGTGTTCTGGGTGCCGCCAACGGCGCGGTGGTCGCACCTTCAGGCCAACGCCAAGCAACCCTCGATCGGCAAGATGATCGACGAGGCGATGATCGCCATCGAGAAGGACAACGAGAACCTCAAGGGCGTGCTGCCGAAGGACTATGCCCGGCCCGCGCTCAACGCGGTCATGCTCGGCGAACTGATCGACCTGATTTCTGGCATTGCACTCGGTCAGGAAAAGGGCGAGGCGCGCGACGTGCTCGGCCGCGTCTATGAATATTTCCTTGGCCAGTTTGCCGGCTCGGAAGGCAAGCGCGGCGGCGAGTTCTATACGCCGCGCTCGGTCGTGCGGGTGATGGTCGAGATGATCGAGCCCTACAAGGGCCGCGTCTACGATCCGTGCTGCGGCTCGGGCGGGATGTTCGTGCAATCCGAAAAGTTTGCGCTGGAGCACGAGGGCCGGATCGGCGACATCGCCGTTTATGGCCAGGAGTCCAACTACACCACCTGGCGGCTCTGCAAGATGAACCTCGCCGTGCGGGGTATCGATGCAGAGATCAAATGGAACAGCGAGGGCAGCTTCCACAAGGACGAGCTGCGCGACCTGAAGGCGGATTATGTCCTCGCCAATCCGCCCTTCAACATTTCCGATTGGGGCGGCGATCGGCTGCGCGATGATGTGCGCTGGAAATATGGCATCCCGCCCGCCGGCAACGCCAACTTCGCCTGGATTCAGCACATCGTGCATCACCTCGCGCCAAGCGGCACGGCTGGTGTGGTGCTCGCCAACGGCTCGATGTCGTCAACGCAAAACGGCGAGGACACCATCCGCCGATCACTCATTGAGGGCGCCAACGGTGCGCCGGGCGTTGTGGATTGCATGGTCGCGCTGCCCGGCCAGCTCTTCTATTCGACACAGATTCCGGTTTGCCTCTGGTTCCTCGCCCGCGACAAATCGAATGGCGTCGCCCGCAATGCCAAGTTGCGCGACCGGCGCGGCGAGATCCTGTTCATCGATGCGCGCAAGCTCGGCCACATGGTGGACCGTACCCGCAAGGAGTTCTCCGACGCCGATCTCGACAGGATCACGCGTGCCTATCACGCCTGGCGCGGTGAAGGCGAAGCGGGCGCGTACGAAGACGTGCCGGGATTCTGCAAATCTGCGTCGCTGGAGGAAATCAGGGCCCACGGCTATGTGTTGACGCCGGGGCGTTACGTCGGCGCAGCCGATGTCGAAGATGACGACACGCCGTTTGCGGAGCGGTTTGCGGCGTTGCAGGCACAGTTGGAGGAGCAGTTCGCGGCATCAGGCAGACTGACAGAGGCGATCCGTAGCAGCCTGGCAGGAGTTGGGATGTGACGCAGGAGGCACGCCTTGTCGATCTGCTAACCTTCACTCGCGACGGGGAGTGGGGAAACGGCGAGCCGAGCCACGGGTATTCACCCGCATTGGTCGTGCGCGGAACAGATTTTTCCGAGGTCAGGGCAGGAAATATTTCGACGTTACCGTTGCGATACATCCGTAGTGACATTTTGGCCCGAAAGGCCATTGTCGTTGGAGACACTTTGATTGAGACCGCAGGGGGCACAAAGGATCAACCAACAGGAAGAAGCGTTTTTATTCAAAGTTCTATACTTGCCAGCGCCAAGTTTCCAATGATATGTGCAAGTTTTGCTCGATTCCTACGGCCTAACCCCGCCCAAGTTGAACCGAATTTCCTGTTCTGGAAACTGCAGGACGAGTATGAATCCCGCAGGATGTTCCCATACCACGTGCAGCACACTGGTGTTGCACGCTTCCAGTTTACCCAGTTTGCCGAGACGCACCCCTTTTATCTTCCAGATTTGCCCGAGCAACGCGCAATTGCCTCCGTCCTCAGCGCGCTAGACGACAAGATCGAGTTGAACCGGCGAATGAACGAAACGCTGGAAACGATGGCGCGGGCGATCTTCAAGGACTGGTTCGTCGATTTTGGCCCAACCCGCGCTAAGGTGGAAGGACGCCCGCCCTACCTCGCCCCTGACATTTGGTCTCTCTTCCCCGACCGCCTCGACGATGAAGGCAAGCCGAAGGGGTGGATCACTTCCACTATCGGCCAAGAAGTCGAAGTTCTCGGCGGCTCAACTCCTAGCACGAAGGAGCCTACCTACTGGGGCGGCGACATTTCTTGGGCTACACCGAAAGACCTCTCTTCGTTAAGCACGCCAGTGCTTCTCAGCACTGAGCGGCAGATAACTCAAGCGGGCCTTTCCCAGATAGGCTCTGGCTTGCTGCCTGCCGGAACGGTGCTTCTCTCATCACGCGCACCGATCGGCTACATGGCGATCGCCCAGATTCCAGTTGCGGTAAATCAGGGCTTCATTGCGATGATTTGCAAAAAGCGTCTGTCAAACGTGTTCGTCTGGCTATGGACGCAAGCCAACATTGAGACGGTTCATCAGAACGCAAACGGATCGACTTTTCAGGAAATTAGCAAAACAAACTTCCGACCGATTGAAGTGACCGTCCCCGCGCTCGAACTCCTTGAGGCATTCGACCAGTCGGCCAGACCCCTGTTTGATCGGATCGTCGCCAACGACAAGGAAAGTCGCACTCTTGCCGCCACGCGCGACTTCCTGCTTCCGAAGCTAATGTCGGGCGAGGTTCGCGTCGGTGACGCGACGTCGTCTGTTTGACGGAGGCGCGGCGTGGAATATCTCCGTCAGCGCTTTGTCGAAGAGCTCAACGATGAAGGTCTCGTCAACGTCCGGACCTTCGAATGGCCGCCCGCCGATGTCCTTCAGACAATGGCGCCGCACGACTACGAGGCGCATTTTCTAGACTGGGCTGCCATCCAGAAGCAGAACGCAAAGGATCGCGCCCGCGAGTTTCTTGAGCGGTTCAATTGCCTTGATCGGTTCAATCGACTGCACACGCAGCTTGAACGCCAAAGCGTCATTCCCTTTGTCGGCGCCGGCCTCTCGCGACCTACCGGGTTTCCCTTGTGGGGCAAGTTTCTCGATGCTTTGACCGCCGACTATCCTGCAATTGCCGGCAAGGTTCGCGCTCATCTAGCAGGATATCGATACGAAGAAGCGGCGCAGCTCGTGCTTGATCGTATGGGTTCCGATGTCTTCGCCGAGGCAGTCCAAAATGCCTTTGGTTCTCGCATCAAGACCTTGAAGGGACCAGTGCAACTGCTCCCGCTGATCTTCAGACGTGGCTGCCTGACAACGAATTTCGATTATGTCTTGAACCGCGTTTATGAGGCTTCTGACTGCCGCTTCAAGGGCGAGTTTGCTGGAACACGGCTGAATGAGGCACCGCGAAGGCTAGCGGACGAACCTCATTGCCTCCTTCGGCTACATGGTGAAGCCGATAGCTCTCAAGGCCGCGTCCTCACTGGAGGTGAGTATACGGCATGTTACGGAGACGGTGGGAACTATCGAGATATTTTCAAGCTATTGATTGCCAACACGAGTTTGCTCTTTCTTGGATGTAGTCTGTCGGTCGACCGAACCGTGGATGCGCTCCGCGAGATCAAGCGGGCCGCCGTCGTCGAGACGCCTCGGCACTATGCATTCTTGCCGCTGAGTGAAGGAATGGATCGTGTAGTCCGGCGAAACGAACTTGGGCAAGCGGATATTCATCCGATTTGGTATCCGCCCGAAGACCATGACCAGGCGATCGAGGACCTGCTTATCTCGCTGATGGAGGGAGGCTTCCATGATTAGCGAGCTGAGCGACTTCACCATTTTCAAACCCATCGGGAGGGTCGCCTGATGGCCTATCTCTCAGAAGCTGCGATTGAACAGGTCGTCCTCGATCAGCTCTCCGGCCTCGGCTACACGATTGTCACCGACGGCGACATCGGCCCGGACGGCAAGGCGCCAGAGCGGGAGGCCTATGCCGAAGTCGTTCTCGTCAAGCGCCTGACTGCGGCCATCGAGAGGCTCAATCCAGCGATACCGGCGGAGGCGCGCGGGGATGCGCTGCGCAAGGTGCTGGCCACCGATAGGCCATCGCTTGTTGAAGAGAACCGTCGCCTCCACAGACTGATGGTCGAAGGCGTCGATGTCGAGTTTTACGGCGAAGACGGCACGATCCGTGGCGACAAGGTTCGCCTGATCGATTTCGACGATCTCGCGGCGAACGACTGGCTGGCAACGGGCCAGTTCACGGTGATTGCGGGCAGCATTAACCGCCGCCCGGATATAGTCGCCTTCGTCAACGGCCTGCCGCTCGGCGTGATCGAGCTGAAGGCACCCGGCGGCGAGAACGCCACCCTCGCGGGCGCGCACAACCAGCTGCAGACCTACAAGTCGCAAATCCCGGCTCTATTCCGAACAAATGCGGTTCTCGTCACTTCGGACGGCATCACCGCGCGGGTGGGCTCGCTGACTGCCGACCTGGAGCGCTTCATGCCCTGGCGCACCACGGACGGCAAAGTCATTGCGGCGAAGGGCCAGCCAGAACTTAGCGTGTTGATCGAAGGAGTTTTCGACCGTCGACGCCTGCTCGATCTGCTCCAAGATTTCACGGTGTTCGGCGAGACGGGTGCGGGGCTCGCAAAGATCATCGCGGGCTACCACCAGTTCCATGCCGTTAAGCGGGCGGTGGACTCGACGCTGCGCGCCCTGGCTCTGAACACAGGCGCGGGTTCTGGCTCTCTGCCCGGCGGCTTCCATGAAGAGCCGGCCGCGTTCGGATTGCCTGACGTCAAGGACTACCCCAAGGGGGACAAGCGCATCGGGGTGATCTGGCACACACAAGGGTCGGGCAAGAGCCTTCTGATGGCCTTCTATGCCGGGCAACTGGTGCGCCACCCGGAGATGGAAAATCCGACAATTGTTGTCATTACGGATCGCAACGACCTGGACGATCAGCTCTTCGGCACCTTTTCAATGTGCCGCGATCTGATCCGGCAAACCCCTATCCAGGCGGACAGCCGGGATGATCTGCAATCGGCACTCAGCCGCGCCTCGGGTGGCGTGATCTTCACGACCATTCAGAAGTTCTCGCCGGCCACCGGTGCGACGAGCTATCCGATGCTGTCTGATCGGCGGAACATCGTCGTCATCGCGGACGAAGCGCATCGCAGCCAATATGGCTTCCGCGCACGGATCGAACAGAAGACCGGCGAGATCGCCTATGGCTTCGCGAAGTACTTGCGCGACGCGCTTCCCAACGCCTCTTTCATCGGGTTCACCGGAACGCCGATCGAAAAGGACGACGCAAGCACGCCTGCGGTGTTCGGCGAATACATCGACATATACGACATCAGCCGGGCGGTCGAAGACGGCGCTACCGTCCCGATCTACTATGAAAGTCGCCTTGCCCGGATCGAGCTTCCCGAGGACGAGAAGCCGAAGATCGACGCCGAGATCGAGGAAATCACCGAGGACGAGGTCGCGACCGAACAGGAGCGCATCAAGCGCAAGTGGGCGACTGTTGAGGCACTGGTCGGCTCCGAAAAGCGGCTCGCAATGGTCGCGGCCGATCTGGTGCGGCACTTTGAGGATCGCGTCGCGGCCATGGACGGCAAGGCGATGGTGGTGTGCATGAGTCGCCGCATTTGCGTGGCGCTCTATAACCAGATCATCGCCCTTCGCCCTGACTGGCACAGCGATGATGATGCGGCGGGCACCATCAAAGTGGTGATGACCGGTTCGGCCGCTGATCCGCAGGGCTGGCAACCCCACATCGGAACGAAGGCTCGGCGCGATCTCCTGGCGAAGCGTGCCAAAGACCCAAAGGACACGCTGAAGCTGGTCATTGTGCGCGACATGTGGCTGACCGGCTTCGACGCACCGTCAATGCACACGATGTACGTCGACAAGCCGATGAAGGGTCACGGCCTGATGCAGGCCATCGCCCGCGTCAACCGAGTCTTCCGCGACAAGCCTGCCGGCCTCGTCGTCGACTACATCGGCATCGCTCAAAACCTCAAGAACGCCCTCGGCCAATACTCCGGTTCGGACCAGCGCCAGGCCGGAATCGACGAAGCAGAAGCCGTCGCCGTGCTCCTTGAGAAGCACGAGGTGGTGAAGGCGATGTATCACGGCTTCGACTACGAGAGAGGTCTGGCTGGCACTCCGCACCAGCGCCTCATCGTTCTCGCCGAAGCCCTTGACTGGATACTGGGTCGCCAGCACGAAGCGGCGGCGAGGGAGACAGGCGAGGAGGGGAAGCGCCGCGAAAACCGCCGCTATCAGGACGCCGTCCTGGCACTCTCCAAAGCCTTCGCCCTGGCTTCTGCCAGCGATGAGGCTCGCAACATCCGCGACGAAGTCGGCTTCTTCCAGACTGTGCGTGCAGCGCTGGTGAAGTCAGCCGACCGGGCAGGCATGAGCGGTGCAGATCGTGAATTCGCGATTCAGCAAATCCTCGATCGGGCGGTGGTCTCAACAGAGATCGTTGATATTCTCGCAGCCGCTGGCATCACGACGCCAGACATCTCGATCCTGTCGGATGAGTTCCTCGCTGAGGTACAGCAACTCGAGAAAAAGAACCTCGCGCTGGAGGCACTGCGCAAGCTGCTGAACGACGAAATCCGCTCGCGCAGCAAGACGAACGTTGTGGAGACCAAGCGCTTCTCCGAACGCTTGGAAGCGGCCATCGCCCGCTACCACACGAACGCCATCAGTACCGTTGAAGTGTTGCAGGAACTGATCGATCTGGCGAAGGAAGTCCGCGCCGCCCGCAAGCGCGGCGAAGACGAGGGCCTCTCTCAAGACGAGATCGCCTTCTATGACGCTTTGGCCGAGAGCGAGAACGCCGTCAAACTGATGGGCAACGACTCCCTCAAGGTCATCGCGCACGAGCTGCTTGTCAGTTTGAAGGGCAGTGTTTCGGTGGACTGGTCGCACCGCGAAAGTGCGCGGGCTAGGATGCGTGTACTTGTGAAGCGAATTTTGCGGAAGCACGGCTACCCGCCTGATTTGCAGGACGAGGCCGTTCAAACCGTCCTGCGTCAAGCCGAGGCGCTATCCGCCAGCTGGGCTCAGTGAGTTTCTCGGCGCCATTCGTTCTCGAAAAAGCGGCCTGCCAGCGCACTCAAATTCCTCGTTCGGGGGTAGATTTGGGGGTGCTATGACAAAACGAATGCAAAAGCCGTCGATTTATCAGAAGCATAGCGACTTAATGAGGTGCCGGTCCCGGCACCACTTTTCCTCCCCATACCAAGCCGCTGGAACGCTGCAACGAACCTGCAGCGTGATGGGTACAGGCTTGTCGGAGTTTGGGAGAGCCCTGCCCTCCCCCGCCGGCCGGGGCTATCGCATATGAGCATTGACAGTAGACGGAGTGAGGTGCCCCCACGCCATATGCGATAGCCCTCCCACCGGCTGTCGAGTAGGTGGAGAAATCGGGGGCAAACGGCTGTTCGCGAAAAGACTCAGCCGAAGGTGTGCGCTTCGATCGAGGCAGGCTTCATCTCGATGGAGAAGCCGGCGCGCTTTGGCGGCATGTAGGCGGCCTGCTCGATGATGCAGGGATCGAGGAAGTGCTCATGCAGGTGGTCGACATACTCGATCACCCGGCCGGTCTTGGTGCCGGAGACGGCGAGATAGTCGATCATCGACAGGTGCTGCACATATTCGCAGAGGCCGACGCCGCCGGCATGCGGCCAGACCGGCAGGCCGTATTTGGCCGCCATCAGCAGCACCGACAGCACTTCGTTCAGCCCGCCGATGCGGCAGGCATCGATCTGCACGATGTCGATGGCGCCACGGGTGATGAACTGCTTGAACAGGATGCGGTTCTGGCACATCTCGCCGGTCGCGACCTTTACCGGGGCGATGGCTTCGCGGATCTTCCGGTGCCCCTCGACGTCGTCGGGGCTGGTCGGCTCCTCGATGAAGTAGGGCTTGAAGCGGCTGAGCTCCTTCACCCAGTCGATGGCCTCTGCCACTTCCCACACCTGGTTGGCGTCGATCATCAGGTAGCGGTCCGGCCCCATGATCGAGCGGACAATCTCGAGCCGGCGGATGTCGTCGGCGAGGTCGCGACCGACCTTCATCTTGATGTGCGAGAAGCCGGCTTCCACGGCCTCGGTGACGAGGCGGGTCAGCTTCTCGTTGGAGTAGCCGAGCCAGCCGGCCGACGTGGTGTAGCAGGGGTAGCCGTTGGCTTCGAGTTCGGCGATGCGCTCGGCCTTGCCGGCTTCGGCCTTCCTGAAGATCTCCAGCGCCTCGTCGGGGGTGATGGCGTCGGTGAGGTAACGGAAGTCGATGATCGAGACGAGCTGCTCGGGCGTCATCTCGGCGACGAAGCGCCAGACGGGCTTGTTCGCCTGTTTGGCGAGGAGATCCCACACGGCGTTGACCACCGCGCCGGTGGCGAGATGCATGGCGCCCTTGTCGGGGCCGATCCAGCGCAGCTGGCTGTCGCCGGTGACGTGGCGCCAGAAGCGGCCGGGTTTTTCGGCGATCCAATCGAGTTCGAGCCCGCTGACGCGATCGCGCAGCGCTTCGATCGCCGCCACCACCACTTCGTTGCCGCGACCGATGGTGAAGGTCAGGCCGTGTCCTTCGAGTGCCCCGTCGGTCTCCAGCACCACATAAGCGGCCGAGTAATCCGGATCGGGGTTCATCGCATCGGAGCCATCGAGCGAAGCGGACGTCGGGAAGCGGAGGTCGTAGGTGCGAAGGCCGGTGATGCGGGTCATGGCTTTGGTCACGTCTCTCAGGCGGCGATGGCAGCGCCGGTTTTACTGTCGAAGCAATAGACGTCGGACGCCCCGATCGCCAGCCCGATCACCTCGTTGTCGCCGAAGCGCTGCTGGCCCTGCCGCTTGATGACGATGCGCGCCGGTTCGCCGGTCTCGCCGACATCGCAGTAGAGAAAGGTTTCGCCACCCAGCTGCTCGGTGAACTGCACGCGGGCCCGCGCCGCGGCGCCCTCGGGCGACACCACTTCGAGATGCTCGGGCCGGATGCCGACCTCGATCGCTTCGCCCGGCCGGGCTGGCTGCGGCAGGGGCAACACGCCGCCGGGAACCTCGACGCAGGGACCGGACGCCGCCTCGGCGACCCGGCCGGAGAGGAAGTTCATCCGGGGCGAGCCGAGGAAGCCGGCGACGAACCGGTTGGCCGGTTTGTTGTAGAGATCGAGGGGGGTGCCGACCTGCTCGATGCGGCCCTCGTTGAACACCACGATGGTATCGGCGAGCGTCATCGCCTCGACCTGGTCGTGGGTCACGTAGATGGTGGTGCGGCCCATGCGCTTGTGCAGGTTGGCGATCTCCACCCGCATGTGGACACGCAGCTCGGCATCGAGGTTGCTGAGCGGCTCGTCGAACAGGAAGATGCGCGGATTGCGGACGATCGAGCGGCCGATGGCGACGCGCTGGCTCTGGCCACCGGAGAGCTGGCCCGGCCGGCGTTGCAGCAGCGGCTCGATCTTCAGCGTCTCTGCCGCCTTCATCACCTGCTGGCGAATCTGTGCCTTGGGAAGCTTTGCCTGTTCGAGGCCGAAGGCCATGTTCTGGTAGACGGTCATGTTGGGGTAGAGCGCGTAGCTCTGGAACACCATGGCGATGCCGCGACGGGTCGGGGTTTCCTCGTTCATCACCGCGCCATCGATCAAGAGCTGCCCCTCGGTGATGGTCTCGAGCCCGGCGATCATCCTGAGCATGGTGGATTTGCCGCAGCCGGAAGGGCCGACGAAGACGACGAACTCGCCGTCCTTTACGTCGAGGCTGACGCCGTGGATCACCTCGTGCTTGCCGAAGGATTTTTTCACATCGCGGAGGGCGAGCGTGGCCATGTCAGTGCTCCCTGATCGCCATTTGCTGGCGGTATTCGGTTGGGGTGGTGCCGAGGTATTTCTTGAACACGCGCGAAAAGTACTGCGAGCTGCCGAAGCCGAACTCGACGGCGATGTCGGTCACCGGCTCGCTGGTGGTGGCGAGCTTGGTGCAGCAGCGCTTGATGCGCAGGCGCTGGGCATAGTCGCTGGGCGACATGCCGACTTCCTTGCGGAAGCGGTTGTGGAGGTAACTGCGCGAGTAGCCGAGCAGGACCGCCACCTCGCCGATATTGAGCTCGGCATCGGGATCGGAATGCAGCACTTCGAGGAAATCGTCGATCAGCGCGCTGTTGTCGCGGTCGGCGAGCTTCTTGTCCTGCGCCTTCCAGGCCTCGATCAGAACGGTGTGGAGCGCTGCCCGCATCTCGGCGATCAAGAGGCTCGAGCCGGTGTAGATGCGCGGATCGCTCATCAGCCGGTGCAATTCGCCGATGGCATCCATGCAGCGCGCCTCGATGTCGTGGGTCAGGCCACGCCGGCCGAGATAGTTCTGGAAATCGCGAAAGCCGTCGCGGGTCAGCAGCGCCGGATCGGCAACGTTCGTGGCATTGGCCATGACGATCCAGAACGAGTGGCTGGGCGGATAGAGGCCGTTGACGATCCGGTGCTTCTTGCCCGCCGGGAACAGGGCGAACTGGCCGCCCGAGACCGGCACCAGCGCCTCGTCCTCCAGCTCCCAGCAGGCTTCGCCCTCGATGACGAAGACCAGCTCCGGGCCGCCATGCGCGGTCCAGCCGTCGGTGGTGGCCATCGCCTTCTGGAAGGTGGCAAAGCCGAAGGTCCTGATCTCGGGCACGCCGATATCGGCGCCGCTGATCGAGGTGTTGAGATCGAGGATCTGCGATCCGAGCATGATGGTCCCCTTGAAGGCGCTAGCGCTTGATGCCGGTGCTGGCGATGCTCTCGACGATGAAGCGCTGGGCGACGAGAAACACCACGAGCAACGGCAGCACGCACATGGTCACTGCCGCCATGATAACCGACAGCGACAGGGCGCCGAAGGAATCCGACAGGCCGAGCAGGCCGACCGGCAGCGTCATCACGTCGAACTTGCGTACAAAGATCAGCGGCAAGAGGAAGTTGTTCCAGCTCGAGGTGAAGACGATGATCGAGAGCGCCGCGATCGGCGGACCCATCTGCGGCAGCGAGATGCGCCAGAAGATGGTCCAGTAGCTGGCGCCATCGATAAAGGCGGCCTCCTCGTATTCGCGCGGCTGGCCTTCCATGAACTGGCGCATCATGAAGATGGCGAGCGGCGAGGCGAGGCCCGGCAGGATCAGCGACCACAGGCTATCGAGCAGCCCGGCGGCCGCCATGCCGTAAAACAGCGGGATCACCACCAGGGCATGCGGCACCATCAGCCCGACCAGCAGCAGGCCGAACAGCAGTGAGCTGCCGGGAAAGCGCAGGCGTGAGAAGGCGAAAGCCGCCATGGCGCTGCTCACCACCACGCCGATGGTGGTGGCCGCCGCGACGATGAAGCTGTTGAGATACATGCGCAGGAACGGCAGCGGCGAATTGAGCACTGCGGCATAAGCATCGAAGTTGAGCCGGCTCGGCAGGAAGCTCGGCGGCAGCTGATAGGCCTCGCTGGCCGGGCGCATGCTGGTGGCGAACATCCACAGGAACGGCAGCAGCATGAAGATGGCGCCGATCCCGAGGACGATCATCACCGGCAGGTTGCGCCAGTCGATGACCCTGGTGGCCGAATGGACGCGGGCGGTTACGGAGGCTTGGGCAAGGCTCATGGCTATCTCCCGGCGAAGCGACGGCCGAGCGTCAGCTGGATGGCGGTGACGATGGCGATGACGACGAGCAGGGTCAGGGCGGATGCGGCGCCGGTGCCCAGCTCGCCCGCACTGAAGGCTTCGGAGAACATGTACATCACCACCGAGCGGGTGGAATCGCCCGGCCCGCCATCGGTGATGATCTTGATCGAGTCAAAGACCTGGAGGCCGCCGATGGTGGCGTAGGTGACGCAGAACAGGATGACCGGAGCGATATAGGGGAGCTTGATGCGCCTGAGCGCGGTGAAAGGCGAGGCGCCGTCGATACGGGCGGCTTCCATCAGGTTGCGCGGCACGCCCTGCAGCGCGGCGAGCAGGATGATGACGAAGAAGCCAACATTCTTCCACACGTCGATGATGACGATCGAGAACATGGCGACGTTCTTGTCGGTGAGCCAGCCGACCGGCGGCAGGCCGAGCATGCGGATGTAGTAGTTGATGGCGCCCAGATCGAACGAGAACATGAAGCGCCAGATGAAGGAGACGAAGGCCAGCGACACCAGCACCGGCAGGAAGTACGCGAGCCGGAACAGGTAGAGCAGCGGGCCGGGGATGTTGCGGTCGAGCAGCACGGCGAGCCCGAGACCGAGCCCGACATTGCCCACGACCGCGAGCGCGATGAAATAGAAGGTGTTGCCAAACGTCTTCCAGAAGCGCGGGTCGGTCAGCACCCAGTCGAAATTGGCCCAGCCGACGAACTGGGTGGCGAGGGTCAGCCGGTCGACTTCGAGCACCGAGAGCAGGAGCGAGGCGACCATCGGGATGGCCAGGAACAGCAGGTAGATGAAGTAGGCGGGCGCGAGGAAGCCATAGGCTGCCAGCGTTTCGCGTTGCCTGAGGGTTGCCATGGTGTCCTCCGCCGGGGCGAGAGGGGGCGCCCGAGCGGGCGCCCCGGGTCAAGCGTCAGTTGTAGGCGCGCTTCATGGCGCGGGACAGTTCGCTGTCGAGGCCGCTGATAGTGGTGTCGAGGCTTTCGTTGCCGTTGAGGTAGGCGCCGACGTAGCGCATCGTCATCTCTTCGACCTGGGCGAAGTTGGGCGGCGAGGCGACGGGCTTGGCGGTCGCGGCCGAGCCGTAAAAGATCGCGGCGTTGTCGGGGAACGACAGGTATTTGTCGGTGGTGGCGAGGCTGCGCCACGACGGAATCGAGCGCTCGGAATCGGCGAGCTCGGTCTGGAACTCCTTGCCGGTCATTTCCTTGACGAACTCCCAGGCGAGCTCGGGGTTCTGAGAGGCGCTGGTAACGGCGAGACCGCCAATGCCGAACACGGTGGTCTTCACCTTGTTCACCGGCATGATCTGCACGCCGACATTGGTCAAACCGCTGGCGCGGATCTCGGGGATCGGCCAGTGGCCGGCCGAGAACATCGCCACCTGCCCGGCGACGAACTTGCTGTCGCCGACACCGGATTCGAAAGCGGGGGCGGACTTGTCGACATTGATCAGGTCGTGGAGGAACTGCAGCGACTCGCGGAAATTGTCGGTCGCGACCGCTGACTGCTTCCAGTCGGCATCGAGGACGCTCGCCTCGTTGGTGAGGAACCACGGGGTCAGGCCGAAATTGAAGCCCGGCACGAAATAGCCGTACTGGGTGACATTGCCGTTGGCATCGGCAATGGTCAGCTTCTTCGCCGTCTCGCGGAAATCGGCCCAGGTCCAGTCGTCGGCCGGGTAGGCGACGCCGGCCTTATCGAACATGTCCTTGTTGTAATAGACGACGATGTTGTTCCACTCGGTGGGGAAGAAGTTCAACTGCCCGGTGGAGCGGGTGCGCATCCCGTCGAGCAGGTTCGGATCGAGCTCGTCGAGCACCGCCTTGGCGGTCGGATCGGCATCGATGAGCGGCCCAAGGTCGCGCAACAGGCCGCGATTGGCGGTCTCGGCAAAGCCCTCGATGGCCGAGAACATGATGTCGGGCGCCGCGCCGGTCGCCACCTGGTTGATGAACGAGGTATTGTACTCGCCCCAGGATGGCTGCGGCACGAATTGCGGCTCGATGGTGACGTTGGGGTATTTGGCCTTGAAACGGGCGATCGCCTTGTCGGTCGAGTCGATCATCTGCTGGTTGACCGGCTGGAAGATCGTCAGCTTGGCGGTGATATCGGCCGCCGGCTGGGCGAGCACGGGCGATGCGGCCATGGCGAGCGCCATGACGCTGAGGGTCAATCGGGTGCGCATAGGGTCCTCCCTGTTGGCGCTAAGCTTTTATTGGGCGATGTCCGGTTGGTTGCTGATCACGATCCCCGCATGGCGGAGCATCAAGCCCATGCCGGGGTTGAAGATCGAGCGGCTGTCGCGTCGCTCGGGTTTGCCGCCGAAGTGATCGGTGGCTTCGGCCTTGAAGGCGTGGCCGCAGATGGAGATTTCGGCGATTTCGAGCGTGCCGCCGAGGACGGTGAGGCGCGCCTCGCCATCGTCGATGGCAACGCTGCCCCAGGCCGTGCCGGTCGACCACAGCGAGCGGAAGCGCCCTTCGCTCATCAGATTGGGAGCAAAAGCGATGCGACCCTCGCTGAGGTCGAAGCCGAAGCCGGAGAGCACCAGCACCGCGGCGTAGCTCGCCATCGAGCGGGCATAGTTGGAGCCGCACTCGATCTCGTTGAACGGGTTGCGGTTGTGGCCGCGATAGCGGTCGCGCACCGCGGCGAACACTTCGATGGCCTTGTCCAGCTCGCCGATCATCATCAGCTGGCAGCCGAAGGCATACTCGAAGCCGTGCATCGATTCCTGGCTGTAGGGCACCGGGATGGCGGGGCGCACCGCACCCTCCGGCCAGGCGCACATCAGGGTGCCGGCCTCGTTCTCGAGTCCGAAGACGCGGCACGGGTTGGCTTCGTCGCCGAGCCGACGCTTGAAGTTGTGCTGGTAGACGGCGCGCACCGCCGAGGCAAACTGCTCGGGCTCGAACACCTCGCCCAATCCGTAGAGCCCGGCATGCCACTGGGCCAGCACCTGGTCGATCTCGCAGCCTTCGCCGACCTGGTACTTCACCTGGCCATGCTCGTCGGACCAGTAGAGGTCGTAGATCGAGCCGCGCACATAGTTCGATTGCCCGAGCTTGGACTCGAACCGCGCCAGCTGCTGCTTGTCCTCGAGATCGACCTGCTGGATGAAGTAACTGCCGTTGAACAGGTTGTCGTGCGTCCACTTCCGGCCGCGGGCATAGATCTCGGAGAACTCGGCCGCCGTGTCGGCCTCGCCGACCGCTTCCGCCATCTTCGAGCCAGCGAGCAGCGCGCCGAGGTAGAAGCCATTGAGCCAGGAGCTCGGTCCGAACAGCTCCATATCAAGCGTGTGGTGCTGGCGGCCGGTGAGCACGCCGGATTTCTCCGGGTCCCACTTGTCGTAATTGTCGGGGTGCCAGGCGTAGCCGATCGCTGCCTTCACCTCGGGCCAGATCGAGCGCAACCAGGCGAGGTCGCCGGTGAGCTTCCAGTCGCGGTAGGCCTTCAGCACATTGCCGAACTGGCCGTCGACGCAAGGCCGATCGTTCGAGGTGCCGATGCCGAGCGGCAAGGCCAGGCGGAACGCCATGCCGCCCGACGGGACCTGGTTGTTGAAGAAATCGGCCTCGCGCATCGAGCGCTCGAGGTCGGGGAACAGGAAGGGCAGCACCTGCTGGT
The DNA here is from genome assembly GCF_035944845.1 of Devosia sp. Taxonomy (GTDB): domain Bacteria; phylum Pseudomonadota; class Alphaproteobacteria; order Rhizobiales; family Devosiaceae; genus Devosia_A. The sequence continues at coordinate 128,374 of NZ_DASZAW010000087.1, forward strand.
AGTTCCAGACGTGGGTGCAACTGCCCTCGCAGGAGCCGGCATCGGGGTGGCAGCCCTCCCAGCCGTAGAAAGTGCCATCCTCGAGCCGCAGCACGGTGGCGGTCTTGACGATCGAGAGGTTGGCCGACACCGCATCGAGCACCGGATCGGGCAGCGTCGAGGCGAGCAATTCGGCCTGCAGGCGCTTGGTCTGGCCGGCGAGCCGATCCCAACCGGCAAACGCCTCGGCGGCGACGGCGTCAGCACTCTCCCACTGCGTGGCGTAATAGTTGCGCCAGACGCTGGGAATATCCTTGGGCTCGCCGATCAGGGCGTTCTGCGACACCCAGTATTTGCTGGCGTTGGGCACGTACCAGGCAATGGCGACGCGCAGCGTGCGGCTCTCGCCGGCGGGGATGGTGACGTGCGAGGCGAGCGTCGAATGCTCGGCCACCGCCCGGCTGCCCGACATGCGATGGGTCGGCGTATCGTCGTAGAAGCGATCCTTCAGCCTGCCGGGCCGGTTGATATCCTGCCAGTAGACTTCGAGTGCGTCGAACCAGCTGCCGCGGAAGAAATGGCGCTGATAGCTGGTGTCGGCGCTGTCGGTGGAGATGCTGAGCTCGCTGTAGTGGATCGACTTGCGGTCGGAAGCCGAGCGGCCGGTCAGCGCGGTGCGTCCATCGGGCGCGCTGGCGGTGACGCTCGCCTGGTCCTTGAACTCGAAGCCGAGGCAGCCGAACAGCGTATAGTCGATCGCCTCCGCCGTGGTGTTGCTCAGGGTGAACTCGAACATCGCCACGGGAAGCGAGGAGAGCCGGCTTTCCATCGGCAGATAGGGGCTGAACGCCTCGAGCTTTACCGTGCCGGGGAAGCGCTTGTCGGCGAAATCGAGGGTCGCCACCGGATAGGGGCCGGAGAGCGTGGCCTGTTCGAAGCTCGGGAACCCCGCCATGTGCTCGCGGCGGACGCCGAAGCCGAACGAGTTGAAATGCTTGCCGAGGTAATCGCCGGTGAGCGAGCCCTGGAACGGGCCATGCAGCACGCGGGTGTCGAGCACCTTGCCGTCGCGTTCGGCCTTGACGGCGAAGTGCGAGAAGCCGTTGACGCTGCCCTTGCTCGGCCGGTTGTAGATCTCCCAGTCGCGCAGGCGCCCGTCGCCGCCGATGCCGATCGACCCGGCTCCAATGCCGCCCAGCGGGAACACGACGTTGCGGGCGTCTTCGCCGGCGTAACGGAAATAGGCTGCACGATCCATGTGCACATGGCTCCCCTAGCTAGGACACGGAGGGTTCGGTCCCACCGACATTGCCTGCCTATTAGCGCGATCTGCGACGGCGCGCGTTCAATCCTGTCGTGAGGACATTTGTGCACATCGATGACGCGCCCTCGGCCCGGCCATGGCCCAACCCATTGGTGGGTATGAGTCCACGGCTGGATCGTGTAGACGGCTAGCTGTCTCAAACAGGCTGCGGTGGCTTGAGCATGAAACTGCAGAATCGGCGCGTGCTGCTGATCATCGGCGGCGGCATTGCCGCCTATAAGGTGCTGGAACTGATCCGGCGGCTGCGGGATGAAGGCGCCAAAGTGCGCTGCGTGATGACGGCGGCAGCGGCCGAGTTCGTGACACCGCTGTCGGTCGCGACGCTCAGTGCCGACCGGGTGTTCACCAACCTGTTCGACCGTAGTGACGAGCACGATGTCGGCCATATCCGGCTGTCGCGCGAGGCCGACCTGATCGTCGTGGCGCCGGTGACGGCGGACCTGATGGCCAAGGCTGCGACCGGCGCGGCGAACGACCTCGCGAGCGCGGTGCTGCTGGCGTCGGACAAACCGGTGCTGATGGCGCCGGCGATGAACCCGCGGATGTGGGCGGCGGCACCGACGCGGCGGAACCATGCGACCTTGCTCGCGGACGGCGTTGAGTTCGTCGGGCCGAAATCGGGAGCCATGGCGGAAGCCGGCGAGGCTGGCGAAGGGCGCATGGCCGAGCCGGCGGAGATCCTCGCCGCGATCATCGACCAGCTCGGTGAGGCCGGACCGCTCCGTGGGCGGCGCTTCATCGTTACGTCGGGGCCGACGCATGAGCCGATCGATCCGGTGCGCTACATCGCCAACCGGTCCTCGGGCAAACAGGGGCACGCCATCGCCGCGGCGCTGGCGAAGCTCGGGGCTGAGGTACAGCTGATCACTGGCCCGGTGTCGATCGCCGACCCGGCCGGCGTTACGACCACGCATGTCGAGACGGCGCGCGAAATGCTGGCCGCCGTGGAGAACGCCCTGCCCGCCGACGGCGCGGTGTTCGTCGCCGCGGTGGCGGACTGGCGGGTCGACAGCGTTGCCGCCGACAAGATCAAGAAGCAGCCGGGGAGCGGCACCGTGCCGAGCCTCAGCATGGTCGAGAACCCCGACATCCTCGCAACGATCGGACACCATGCCCAGCGCCCTGGGATCGTCGTCGGTTTCGCCGCCGAAACACGCGATGTGGTGGCGAACGGCGAGGCCAAGCTCAGGCGCAAGGGCGCCGACCTGATCGTCGCCAACGACGTCTCGGCCGCAGGCGGCGCAATGGGCGGCGACCGCAACAAGGTGACGCTGCTCAGCGCCGATGGCCCCGAAGCATGGCCGGAGCTGGATAAGCTCGAAGTGGCGGAGCGGCTGGCGCAGGTGATCGCGGCGCGGCTCACCGGCGGGCCGACGCGCCGATGACGCAGTCGGCTGAATTCTCGCCTTACCACCACTTCAGCAAGGCGGAATGGGTGGCGCTGCGCGCCGACGAACCGATGACGCTCACGGCCGACGACGTGCTGCGATTGCGGGCGCTGTCCGACCCGATCTCGCTGACGGAGGCCGAACAGGTCTACCTGCCGCTGGCGCGCCTGCTCTCGCTCTATGTCGAGGCGATCCAGGGGCTGCACCGGGTGTCGCAGCGCTTCCTCAATACCGGGGCGCCCAAGGTGCCCTTCATCATCGGGGTGGCCGGCTCGGTGGCGGTGGGGAAATCCACCACCGCACGCATCCTCCGCGCGCTGCTGCAACGCTGGCCCACGAGCCCGAAGGTCGATCTCGTCACCACCGACGGGTTCCTCCACCCCAATGCAGTGCTGATCGAGCGCGGGCTGATGCGGCGCAAGGGCTTTCCGGAAAGCTTTGACCGGGCGCGGCTGGTGGCCTTTCTCTCGGCGGTGAAATCGGGAACGCCGGCGCTCGAGGTGCCGATCTATTCGCACCTCGTCTATGACGTCGTGCCGGGCGAGCACCTGATCGTCGACCAGCCCGACATCCTCATCGTCGAAGGGCTGAACATCCTGCAGCCGGGGGCGCCGAGCAAAGCCTGCGCGCCGATCCTCTACGCTTCCGACTTCATCGATTTCTCGATCTATATCGACGCCGATCCCGGGGATCTCGAGGCCTGGTATCTCGAGCGCTTCTTCCGGCTCAGGGAGACCGCCTTCCGCAACCCGGACTCGTTCTTCAAGCGCTATGCCGACATGAGCAAAGACGAAGCCGGCACGTTCGGCCTCGACAACTGGCGCTCGATCAACCTGCCCAATCTCGTCGACAATATCGCCCCGTCCCGCACGCGGGCCGACCTGATCCTCAAGAAGGGCAGCGACCACCTGGTCGCCGAGGTGCTGCTGCGCATGGTGTAGAATGGCCCTTCATGGCGCATCCGCAACGGATTAGGCTCTTGGTCGCCCAAACATCGGGGGAATGACCGTGGCCAGCCTGCTGACGCTTACCTATTCATCGCCGACGCTCGATGTCGCCAAGGGCGAGGAGCTGGTCACCCAGGGTACGCCCGGGCGCGATCTCTACGTCTTGGAGAGCGGCAAGTTCGTGGTCGAGCGCAACGGGGTGGCGATCGCGACGATCGAACATGCCGACCAGATGATCGGCGAGATGTCGGTGCTGCTCGGGCGGCCGCACAGTGCCACCGTCCGGGCCGAGCGCGACAGCAAGGTGCGGGTGGTGAAGGACGCGATGCGCATCCTCGAGAAACACCCGGAACTGGCGCTCAGGATCGCGCAGCTGCAGAGCCAGCGGCTCGATGCGACGTCGGCGCTGCTGGTGGATCTGAACCGCGAACACGGCGACAAACCGGCCGAGCAGAACCTGATCGCGCGGATTTTTTCGACGCTGATGACACCGGGCAAGGACCCGGGGGTGCATTAGACCGGTCTTGCCGAGGCGGGCACGGTCCCTTCGCCCTCAGGGGAGAAGGTGGCGCGCAGCGCCGGTTGAGCGGTGAAGTGGTGCCACTTGCTGGACAAGCCAGCATACTGAGGAGCTGAACCCCTCACCCAGTTCCGCTACAGGCCTCACGGCCCTAGCTCCACTACCCTCTCCCCTCAGGGGCGAGGGGCACAGACTGCTAACTGATGCCAATCAGATCGCCACCAAGCCCTCGCGCAGTATGATCGACACCGCATCGGCGCGGTTGCGGGCGCCGAGCTTTTCGAGGATGGCGGTGACGTGGAATTTCGCCGTGTGCACCGAGATATCCAGGGCCCTGGCAATCACCTTGTTGGAGGCGCCATCGACCAACAGCTCCGCCACCTGGCGTTCGCGCTGGCTGAGGCGCGGCAGCAGCGAGGCGGGCAGCCGCTCGTTGGCGGCGCGCTCCACCGTCTCTCGTTCCAGCGCGTAGCCGGCGCCGATCAGCATGGCCGCGGCGAGGATCAGGCCGGGATCGAGGCTGTCGATGGCGTTGCGACGCGCCTCGTCGGCGCCGACGCGCAGCACGCGGTGCGCGCCGGTGACGCCGCCCAGCGCCGCCGGGCGATCGGTAATGGTGACCGCCGCCTCTTCGGCGTCGGCCTCGTAGAGATCGTGACGGCCGGCGATCAGGGTGCGCAGCACCTGTTCGAGGGCCGGGTCGGTGAGATCGAAGGCGACGCCGAGAACCAGCCCGCCGAGGACGGACTGGGGAACCGGAGCCTCAGCTCCGCGGGCGTTCGCCGATAGTGATCTCGAGTTCCAATGCACTGCCACCGCGTTGCACTCCCAAACTGATAGTCTTGCCGACGGTGCCGGCGTTCAGGCGATCGGCGACATCGCTGACCGAATGCACCGCTGCTCCACCCCATGTGGTGATTATGTCGCCAACAAGGAAGCCCCCATTGGCCGCCGGGCTCGCCGGCTCGAGTCCGACGACGATCGCTCCACCGGACTCGGCGAGCGGATGGAGGCTGACGCCCAGCCAGCCGCGCGGGATATAGCCCTTCTCGCTGAGCGTCGCCACCGAGCGGGCAATGGTCGAGGCCGGAATGGCGATGGTGCGGCGGCGGGCGCCGGTAACGGCCATGCCGATCAGGCTGCCATCGGGCGCCACCGCGGCGCCGCCTTCGCTGCGCGGCGACAGGCGAAGGCCGAGGGTGATCCGTGCGTCGATCTCACCGCCGCGCATGCTGCGCCAGGCGGCGCCGACCTCGGTGACCGAGGCGAAGCCCGAGAGCACCGATTCCTCGCCGCGGCCGACCAGCACCGCCAGCGAACCGGGCTGCGGCAGCGTGGCGTGGGACCACTCTGCGACCTCGGGGGTTTCGAGCTTGAGCAGCACGACATCGGTACTGGGGTCGCGGCCGATGATCTGGGCGGTGGCAGGCTTGCCGTCGGCGCCCAGGATCGCGACTTCGTCGTCGCCCTCCAGGGCCTCGTCGGCGGTGATGGCGAGGCCGGTGCGCCAGATGAAGCCCGAGAGTTCGCGGCCGTCGCGGCCCTGGATGGCGATTATGCGGGGCGCGACCCTGGCAGTGAGCGCCGCGAGAGAGGCGGACAGCGCCTGGAGTTCGGGGAAGGACATGTCGAATGGCCTGGTTGGGTTTGTTGACCAAAAACTTGCGCTCCGGGCGGGCCGCTCGAAAGCTCCCCATATGGGCAGGATCGCGGGCGAGCGCCGCAAAACCCACATTGAGGGCTCACGAAACTGCCGGAGCATTCCATGGCTCAGCCCCTGCCCTTCACCAGCGATCAACGCCTGCTCGATGTCTATTCGCTCACCGTCTCCGACGTCGCCGAAGCCGTCGGTCCGGCGGTCGGCATGGTGACCACTGACGGCAAGGGCCACGGCTCGGGCGTGGTGCTGTCGCAGGATGGGTTGGTGGTCACCAACTCGCATGTGGTGGGGAACCACCGGGATGTGCATCTGGCCCTGCCCGACGGGCACCGACTGGGGGGCCGCGTGCTCGGCGCCGACCCAGACACCGACCTGGCGATCCTCAAGGTCGATGGCAGTGCGCTGCCGATCGCATCGCTGGGCGACAGCAGCGAGCTGAGACGCGGGCATATCGCCATCGCCATCGGCAACCCGCTGGGGTTCGAGTCGACGGTCACGGCCGGGGTGATCTCGGCGCTGGGGCGGAGCCTCCGCTCGCCGTCGGGGCGGCCGATCGAGGATGTGATCCAGACCGACGCGGCGCTCAACCCCGGCAACTCCGGCGGCGCACTGGTCTCGAGCCTGGGCGAAGTCGTCGGCATCAGCACGGCGATGATCGCGGGGGCACAGGGCATCTGCTTTGCCGTGGCCAGCAACACGGTGAAGCTGGTGCTGGGCGAGGTGCTGCAGCATGGTGGGGTACGGCGCGCCTATCTGGGCGTCGCCGCCGACACGGTGAACCTGCCGCGGCGGGTTGCGGATGCCGCCCATGTCGGGACGCAAACCGCCGCGGTGCTGCACTCGATCGTCGCCGATGGCCCGGCGGCGCGGGCCGGGGTGCGCGAGGGCGATGTGCTCCTGAGCCTCGATGGCCGCCCGGTCGAAGGCCCGGGCCCGCTGCTCAGGATGCTGACCGCCGACGCCATCGGACGGCGGGTGCGGCTGCAGCTATTGCGGCAGGGGCGGCTGCTGGAGCTGGAGGTGGTGCTGACGCAGCGGCCGAACGGGCCTGAACCGAAATAGGCGACGTCGGAGCGTGGGGCCACCCCCACCCTTGATCCCTCCCCACAAGGGGGAGGGAGACGAAAGAACCGGATCCCCAGTGAGCGCCTCCCTCCCCCTTGTGGGGAGGGCAGCAAAGCTTGTGAGCGAAGCGAACTAGCGTCGCTGGGTGGGGGTGTCCACGCACCGGCGCAAGGAGTCCTTCTCCGTCTTGCTGCTGTGACGCCCGTTCACTACGGTGCGGCGCAGTGGCGGAGGACAGGTGTCATGGCGGCTGAGTGCAAGGTGATCCGGGGCGGCGAAGGCTTCCACGGCAAGCAGGGGCTCGACTATTTCGCCGGGGTTTCGGCGCAGTCGGCCGGCGCCAGGGGCATCTGCATGCACATGGCGGTGATCCCGCCCGGCGCCGAGGCCAAGCCGCATTATCACGAGGCGCATGAGACGGCGATCTTCCAGATCGAAGGCTCGACCTCGTTCCGCCACGGGCCGAACCTCGAGTTCACTGATGTCGTCAACGAGGGCGACTATGTCTACATCCCCGCTGGCGTGCCGCATCAGCCGTTCAACCCGACCGACAAGATCGCGCGGGCGCTGATTGCGCGAACCGACCCCAACGAGCAGGAAAGCGTGGTGCTGATCTAGCTGCCTCGCCTGCCCCACCCCAGTTTGATTGCGCTCCGGAAGCACCACGATGCAGAAACTCCTTGTCCTCCAGTCGCTGTGGACCATGCAGGGTCTCAAGGGTGCGCCGCGCGAGCGCTCGCTCGAGGCCAATCTCGAGATCATCGCCAATGCCGGCTTCGACGGCTTCGGCACGCAGTGGATCGATGCCGAGATGGCGCAGCGGGCCGGCAGGCTGGCGAAATCGGCCGGGCTGGTGGTCGAGGGACTGTGCTTTCCAACCGATATCGACAGCCTCAAGCCCATGCTCGAATGGGGCGCGGCGTATGGCGTGCACCATATCAACATCCAGCCCAATCTTCGGCCGCGCACGCTGGCCGAGGCGGTGCGGGTGGCCGAGGGCTGGCTCAGGCTTTCCGAGCAGGTCCCGTTCCCGGTTCATGTCGAGACGCACCGCGACCGGATGACCAACGACCTGCATTTCACGCTGGACCTGATCGGCGCCCTGCCGGAGCTGAAACTGACCGGCGACCTCTCCCATTATGTGGTCGGTCGCGAGATCACCCTGCCGGTCTCTGGGGAAATCGAAGCGCAGATGACCACGATCCTCGAGCATTGCTGGGCCTATCATGGTCGCGTCGCCAGCAGCGAGCAGGTGCAGCTGCCGCTGTCGTTCCCGCAACATGCACCGTGGCTCGAGCAGTTCGGCACCTGGTGGCGCAACGGTTTCGCCGACTGGAAGAACCGCGCCGGCCCGGACGCCGAACTCAGCTTCCTCTGCGAGCTCGGGCCGCAGCCCTATGCCATCGCCGGAGCCGACGGCAGCGACCTCACCGATCGCTGGGCCGAGTCGCTGCAGTTGCGCGACCTGGCACGGGCGGCCTGGGGCCGAACGATAAATTGATCGACAGCCGGCTCGCCTCAGCCGTAATGATGTGCGAGCTGAAGCAGTAGTCATACGCTCTGATGGGCAGCCTTTTCAGGGGGCAGGTTCCGTGCAGAAGACGATCGGCAATAACGGCCCATCGCGGCGGGCCTTCCTGTTTGGTGCGGCGAGTTTTTCCGGATTGGCGCTGAGCGGTTGCTCGACGACCATCGGCAATCGGCAGTTGACGGTGCCCAACCTCTTGCCGGCGATCATCTCGCCTTACTATCTCGATATCTACGGTGCGATGCCGGACGAGAAATTCCCGGTGCCGGCCGTCGACCTCAACAAGGTCGACCAGCGTTTCCTTCGAACCGAAGTCGACGATCCGACCGGCGAGAAGCCGGGCACCATCGTGGTCGATACTTCCGGGCGTTTCCTCTATCTCGTGCAGGGTGGCGGGCGTGCCATTCGCTACGGCGTCGGCATCGGACGCGACGGCTTCACCTGGTCGGGGCGTGGCAGTATCGGCCGCAAGGCGCAGTGGCCGACCTGGTATCCACCGGCCGAGATGATGCAACGCCAACCCGAGACGCGCGAGTTCGCCGGCGGCATGCCGGGCGGCATCAACAACCCGCTGGGCGCTCGGGCGATGTACATCTATCGCGGTGGCGTGGATACGATCTATCGCATCCACGGCACGCGCGAATACTGGAGCATCGGCAAGGCCGTGTCGTCGGGCTGCGTACGACTGATCAATCAGGATGTGATCGATCTCTATTCGCGCGTCACCGTAGGCACGCCGATCATCGTCAACAGCTAGGCTGTCGCTCACCAGTTGAAGCAGACCATGGTCTTGGTGAAGGGGTCGAGGATGCAATTGCGCGGGATGCCCTCGCCGCGCTTGGCCGCGAAAGACGGCGTGGCGCCCAGGACGGCAATGAGAACGAGGGTGAGTGTCGTGATGCGGAACATGTGTCGTTTCCTTGGTTTCTGATGCGGCCGAGGCTCGCCTGAGGCCGCTGAACGCCCGCTGAGGCGCGCGTTCAGGGAACCAAAACCGCAGGGATGCACTTGTTCGATCACCATCGGAGGGAGATGCGATGAGTGCCGACGTGAGACGAACGCCCAAGGTGGCGCGAGTGGATCAGCTGATGGACGAGAACGGCCAGCCGATCTCGCTGCCCGAGAACTCCACCCTGGCGGCAACGCGCGACGTTGAGGAGGCGGTCGGCGGCACCGGGCCGACCAACTGGTGGAAACGCGGGCTGATCGCGGTGGGAATCGTGGTGGTGATCCTCCTCGGCTTCCAGCTGCTCGCCAGCAACACCCGATCACCAGCACCCACGCCCGCCACGACCACAGCGCAATAGAAAAGGCCCGGGACATGCCCGGGCCTCGATCCTGGTGGTGCAGAACTCAGCCCTGGATGGGCGAGAGCTGGATTTCGACGCGGCGGTTCTGGGCGCGGCCGGACTCGGTGCCATTGGAGGCGATCGGATCCTCCTCGCCCTTGCCGGTGATGTAGAACCGGCGCTGGTCGACGCCCTGGCTGGCGAGGATGGTGGCGACGGAGGTGGCGCGCTTCTGGCTCAGCTCGAGGTTGTAGCTGTCCGACCCTTGCGAGTCGGTGTGGCCGTAAACGTCGATGACCGTCTTGTTGAACTTCTTCAGCACCAGGCCGACCGAGATCAGGGTCTCGCTGAACCTGGGCTGCACCGTCGCCGAGTCGGTGGCGAAGGTGATGTTGGACGGCATGTTGAGGATGATCTGCTGGCCGACGCGGGTCACCGAAACACCAGTGCCCTGCAGCTGGGCGCGGAGCTCGGCTTCCTGCTGATCCATATAGCTGCCGATGGCCGCGCCGGTGAGGCCGCCGACACCGGCACCGATCAGCGCCGCGACGCGCGGATCAGCGCCAGTCGCCGCACCGATGATGCCGCCGACCACGGCGCCACCGCCTGCACCGAGCAACGCGCCGCCGGTGGTGTTGGAGAGCTGGCTCTGGCCGGTATAGGGATTGACCGAAGTGCAGGCGCTCAGCGACAGGGCCGCGAGGCCGGCGATCAGGATCTTGGAATTCATTGACGTCCCCCGTAGGTGTGGCGCACGTTCTCGCCACCGATTGCGGCAGCAAGGTGTTCGCCTCGCCGCCGATGCCCGCGGCGAGACTAGAGCAGGAATGCGCTGCGTTGAAGCGGTCGTTTGCCAGGGATCAGTTGTGCGCCCAACCGCCGTCGACGAGGAAATCCTGGCCGGAAATCATCTTCGAATCGTCGGCCGCGAGGAACAGCACCATACGGGCAACGTCCTCGGGATAGAGCCGGCCCTTTACCGGCTGGACCTGCTCCAGCATGGCGAAGGCCTCAGGCGTGGCCCAGAGCTTGAGTTGCCGCTCGGTCATGATCCACCCCGGAACGAGCGTGTTGGCACGGATCCCGTACTTGCCATACTCGCGCGCCATCGAGCGGGTCATGCCGTGGGCGCCCGCCTTGGCCGAGGTGTAGACGGTTAACTCGGCAGTGTTGGTCATCCAGCTGACCGAACCGAAATTGATGATCGAGCCCCTGCCCGCGGTGACCATCCCCGGCGCCACCGCCTGCACGGCGAAGAACGCATGCTTCAGGTTGACGGCCATGTTGCGATCCCACGCTTCGGGCGTCATCTCGGCGATGGTGTGGCGTGTGTCGTTGGCGGCGTTGTTGACGAGGGCCAGCGTCGGGCCGTGCGCCGCTTCAAAGCCCTTGATGGCCGCCTGGTATGCGGAGATGTCAGTGATATCGCAGCGGGTGAACTTCACCGTGCCGCCAGCCGCAGTGAGCTCGGCTTCGAGCTTGTTGCCGGCCTCGTCGGCGATATCGACGAAACCGACTTTGCTGCCCTGCTCGGCGAAAGCGCGGACCATGCCCTCGCCGATGCCCGAAGCGCCGCCCGAGATGATGACAGGCATGCCCTTCAGACTGGGATAGATTGCGTATTCAGACACGGAAAGCCCCCGGGAAACAGTATTGGCGGGGGTTTAGCGCGTGGGCACGCATAGGACAAGGCGACTTGCGTACGCCCGGGTACGCGGGGCCGTTTTTTGTCACCGGCACGACATATCGGCTGGCTAGATGGGGCCTTCCCACCCTCTTGCTGCGAAGTCCCTCCATGTCGCTCGATCTTGTCAAACCCGCCCAGATTGCCTTGCTCGCCGGCCCGCCGCAGGCGGAGCGCGACCGCCTCGATGCGCTGGAGCGGACCGAGACCAACCATGCCGAAGCGCTCGCCGGCCTCAGTTGCCTGCAGCGCGTCGAAGCGCCGGCCACCGAGCACAGCGATATCCTGTCGTTCCCCCTGAGCGTTGCCGCCTGGAACCTCGAGCGCTGCTACAATGTCGAGAAGTCAGCCGCAGTGTTGAAGCGCGAAGGCGCAGAACTGGTGCTCCTGTCAGAGGTGGATAATGGCATGGCGCGTACCGGCCAGCGACACACTTCGCGCGATATCGCGGCCGAACTCGCGATGAACTATGCCTTTGGGGTCGAGTTCCTCGAACTAGAACTGGGCGCCGAAGTCGAACTCGCCTTCTGCGAGGACGATTTCAATCGCCACGGCTTTCACGGCAACGCGCTGCTGTCCAAGGCGGCGCTGCAGGCGCCGGTGATGATCCGGCTCGAGCCGCATGGGCACTGGTTCACGCCGGAAAGCCCGGCGCGCCGGGTCGGCACGCGCTGCTCAATCGCGACGGCAGTGATGACCACCGAGGGGCCGCTCTATGCCGTCTCGGTCCACCTCGAGAACCGCGGCGACGCCGCCTATCGCGAGGCCCAGGTCAGGCGCCTGATCGATGCGATCGACGAACTGGCGGGCGGCACGCCTGTGATCATCGGTGGCGATCTCAACACCGGGCTCGCCGACGGCGGCGACTTCGAGAAGGAGACGCTGTTCGCCCATGCCTATGGCCGCGGTTTCGAACGGCATGGCGGACCCATCGGCCAGACGACCACCCGCCCGAGCCGGGTCAGCCGCAGCCCAAGCGGCACCTGGAAGCTCGACTGGTTCCTGACGCGTGGCCTGCTGGTGGAAGAGAGCCGGATCGTGCCGTCGCTGGCCGATGACGGCGAGGTGCTGTCGGACCACGATATGGTGGTGGCGAAGTTGGGTGGGATGGCCGGCTCAGGCCTCTAGCGACAACCACCGACCTTCACCCCGGCGAAAGCCGGGGCCCAGTGCGCGGGCTGCTCTCTACCCCGCCCAACCTTCGACCTTGCCGTGATGGACCGGCACGGTCCCTGCCTGCCCAGCCGTCCGAGCAGTAGGTCCCGGCGTTCGCCGGGATGACGGCCGGTGGGTGGGGCGTTCCCCACAAACAACGCAGGCCCGGCAACCGCCAGGCCTGTGCTTTCAGAACGGTCTCAGTCCCTCAGACGCTGTCGTCTTCGACGATCACCTTGCCGGTCGGGGCGACGTCCATTGCTTCGACCTTGAGCAGCAGCTGCTCGATCTTTTCGACGTTGGCGATGTGGCGGGTTTCCATCGAGAAGTTCAGCGTGATGTACTCGCGCCCAGGGCAGAAGGTGCAGATATTGGCCGCCGGGTGCCAGGCGCCGCAATAGATCGGCTCCATCATGCCGTGGGTCATCGGCCCGTATGTGCGGTGCGGCGGCACCAGGGTCAGCACCACGTGGATGCCGCCGTTGAAGCGCCAGAAGCGCTTGCCGGGCAGGAACGGCAGCGCGCGGTTGAGGGCGCGCAGCGAGCGGAACATCGAGTTCATCATCACCTGGAACTTGGTGATGTCCTTTTTCTCGATCTTGTCGATGGTGTCGTCGACCTTGCGCACATAGGCAACGAAATCGTCGATCACCTCGAACTTGGCTTCGAGCGCCCGGACGCGGAAGAAATCGTCGTCGGCATCGTGGCGCTTGCCGTCGAGCATGGTGTAGGCGGCGCCGATAACCTTCTTGGACATATGCCGCTCTTCGCCTTCGCCGTTCAGCGCGTGGGTGACGAGCGCGAACATCAGCGAGCGCTGGCGCACACCGAGCTTGTTGGCAAGTAGCCGCAGGCGGTGACGCTTCAGCGCCAGGGTCTTGAAACCCCAGGGCTTGTCGGCCGGGGCGAGGATGTTGGCGAGGGTGACATACATGAAGGTCATGCCCCAGCCGCGGAGCGTGCCCTTGATGCGGGCGCCGAGCCCGACCTTGTTGGATTTATCGCTCATCACGCCATGGCCGGCGGAGGCGGAGCGGGTGAGCAGCGCCGAATCGGAGCCTTCGAGCAGCGCGTGGCTCGAGCGCACCTGGATCATCGAGGCGCGGCCCATCTCGTCGGGTCCGCCGCGGCGGACTACGGCGGAGACGCGGAACAGCGGCAGGTCGTCCCGCTCGAAGATGTCAGGGGACTTCGAGACCCACTTGTCCGGATAGCCGTCGAACTCGTCGACTTCCTCGACATGGGTGATGGCATCGAGCAGGTGCTTGGGGAACGGCTGGCCCGGGCGGGCGCCGACGAAACCGTGGCTCAGCTGCGGGGCCAGCGCCACCATGTCGGCGACCAGATTGCCCAGCGTTTCCTTGTCGAAATGCGACTTCGACGCGGCGGTGAAGAACACCGTGTCGCGCGCCTCGTAGAGGAACCACTGGAAATCGGTGAACAGCGCCTGCGGGTGCTTGTTGACGGCGGCAAGCGCCAGGTCGAGCACCTCGGCATGGTCGTTGGCGAAGCTGGACGAAGAGAAGCTCTTCATGGCGGATCCCCCTGTTTCCGTAAGGTTGATACTAGCGGACGCCGGAACCGGGTCAACGGCAAGGCATCGGGGCCGTTAATCCCGGGTCGAACGGCCATTCCAGGCGGAGTGACACGACCGCGCTGAACCCATTGTGAACGTAGACTATCACCAGTCGGCTAAGGCGGCTGCGACGAGTTGCGCACATCTGCTCGATTGGCAGGGGGGGCGCCATTGTTTAGGATGGTTCCAAGCTGCATCGGCAACGTGCAGCCTGGCCAATGACTTGTATTAGCCGCCGCGCGGCGAATTGACCTATGTCAATGCCGGGGTGTGGGGAATAGCTGTTCCCTAGGCCGGTGAGGTCGCCAGCAGGCGAAGCGCCTGCACTTTGAGAGTGAAGCTATGGACTATCGCGGGTTTTTCGAGGACGCCGTCGACACCCTACGGCAGGAAAAGCGCTATCGCGTTTTCGCCGATCTCGAACGAATTGCCGGGCGTTTTCCCCGGGCTATCTTCCGGGACAATGCCGACAACCAGCGTGAGATCACCATCTGGTGCTCGAACGACTATCTCGGCATGGGTCAGCATCCGGTGACCATCGCTGCCATGCAGGACACTGCCGCGCGCCTGGGCGTCGGCGCCGGCGGCACTCGCAACATCTCCGGCACCAATCGGCCGCTGGTCGAGCTCGAGCGTTCGCTCGCCGACCTGCACCGCAAGGAAGCGGCTTTGGTATTCACCTCGGGGTTCGTCTCGAACGAAGCGGCGATTTCGACCATCGCGCGGCTGCTCCCCGACTGCGTGATCTTCTCCGACCAGCTCAACCACGCCTCGATGATCCAGGGCGTGCGCCAGTCGGGCATGGAAAAGAAGATCTTCCGCCACAACGACGTGGCGCACCTGCGCGAGCTCCTGGCGGCGGTCGATCGCAAGCGCCCCAAGCTCATCGTCTTCGAGTCGGTCTACTCGATGGATGGCGACGTCGCGCCGATCGCCGAGATCTGCGACCTCGCCGAGGAGTTCGGCGCGCTCACCTATATCGATGAAGTGCACGCCGTGGGCATGTATGGCCCGCGCGGCGGCGGCATTGCCGATCGGGACGGCCTGATGGGCCGCATCGACATCATCGAAGGCACGCTCGCCAAGGGCTTTGGCGTGATGGGCGGCTATGTCGCCGCCAACCGGGCGATCATCGATGCGATCCGCTCCTATGCGCCGGAATTCATCTTCACCACTGCCCTGCCCCCGGCGCTCTGCGCCGCGGCGCGCGCCTCGATCGAGCACCTCAAGGTGTCCTCGGCGGAGCGTGACGGGCAGCAGCGCCAGGCGCAGCTCACCAAGGACATCCTCGCTGATGCCGGCCTGCCGGTACTGAAGACCGACACGCATATCGTGCCGGTGATCGTCGGCGACGCGCGCCTCTGCAAGGCGGCGAGCGACATGCTGCTCGAAAAGCACAACATCTACATCCAGCCGATCAACTATCCCACCGTGCCCAAGGGCACCGAGCGGCTGCGCATCACGCCGACCCCGCTGCACACCGACGAGATGATCATCGAGCTGAGGCACGCGCTGGTCAGCGTCTGGGCCAGCCTGGAGCTGCCGCGCGAACGGCCGACCGCGAAGGTGAGTGCCGACAAGCTGACCAGTGGCGACCTGACGCTGAGCAGCGCTGGCGGCTGAGGCTCTGCCGACTGAAGCAGACGGCCCCCTCCCATCCTCCCCCAGAAGGGGGGAGGTGCCCCGCTGGTGCGTCTGGCAAGATTGAAGACAGAGCCTCGGCTCTTCACCTCCCCCTTCATGGGGGAGGCCGGGAGGGGGCCGTCTGTCAGTTAGTTCGCCGCCGGCTGATCGCCACCGAAATCGAGGTTGGTCGGACGGCTCAGGTAGCGCGGACCGGGCTCGGTGGTCGCAACGCCCTCGCCAACTGCTTCCAGCCTGAAGCGCCTCGCCCAGACCTTGCCGCTGCCGCGAAGGAAGAAGCCGTAGTGGATGGCCGCGGCACTTTCGGGCACATCGAGAACGATCTGCCGTTCGATCCAGCCGTTGCTGCCTTCAAGCGGGCCGCCGGGGCGTCGCATCAGGTTGTCGAAGCGCAGATACCGTCCCTCGACCGGATCGACGCGCATCCAGAGCGTCGCGGTCTCAGCGTCCTCGGTGCGTAGCTCCGCTGTGAGCATCAGCCTGCCACCGCGATACGGATCGGCGAGGATCGATTGCATCAGCACCGCAGTTTCCCCCGCGGCCCGGTCGATGGCATTGTCGCGGTCGGGGCGGCTCTCGATCAGGGCGCTGCCTGGAGAGTTGGGGTCGATGCCGAGACGGTAGTTCCCCTCGTTGGTGCCATGGGCGACGTGCCAACCGGGCGGCAACTCGAGTGGAGCGAGGTGCGCAGCGGTGATGCGGGCCGAGAGCATGTTCCAGTTGGCGAAGCCGAACTGGCGAGCCACCAGCTCGAGCGCCTCGGAGTGCGAAATCTCCTGGCCGCGTTCGGCGAGGGCCTGGCGCAACGCCTTGGCCATCTGCTTGGAATCGAGAAAGGAATGCATGGTCTGATCCTCTGGCGGACAGCATTCGGGGTCAGTGCTCGCATTGCCGACGGGCTGTCCGATGAGGGCTCAAACCCAGTCATTGAGTGGTGCATTCACCTTTCCCGGTGAAGGGCGCGAGCGGCGGGCTGCACCAGCCCTGCCCCCGCAGGATATCGGAGCTGTCGAACCTGTCAAACAGTGGCAGGCCTGCAAACCGCTGGATTGTGACAACGGCTCCGGCCACACTTGTCGCCATGCAGCTCCGCCTCCACTCCCGCTACCAGAACTCCGCCGGCCAGCGCGTGCGGATCGTGCTCAACCTCAAGGGCATCGGCTACGAATATGTGCCGGTTCCCTCTGCCAGCTCGCCCGAATATCGCGCCATCAACCCGCAGGGGCTGATGCCGGCGCTGGAAGTCGATGGACGCATCGTGGCGCAGTCGCTGGCGATTATCGGGCTGATCGAGGAGCTCTATCCCACCCCGCCGCTGCTCCCCGCCGATCCGCTCGATCGCGCCGAGGCCCGCGCCTTTGCGTTGCTGATCGCGGCGGACGTGCATCCGATCAACAATAACCGGGTGCGCAAATATCTCGCCGGGCCAATGGGCGCCAGCGAGGCTCAGATCGACGGCTGGTACAAGCACTGGATCGCCACGGCGTTCGACAGTCTCGAGGTGGCGCTGGCGCGGCGGACCCGTCCGACCCGCTACGGCTTCACCGATGCGCCCGGCCTCGCCGAGGCCTGCCTTGTGCCGCAGATGGCCAATGCCCGCCGCTTCGGCTGCGACCTCACTCCCTACCCGCTGCTCGAAGCCCTCGACGGCTCGTGCCGCGACTTGCCTGAGTTCGTCGCGGCGCGGCCCGAGATGCAGGTGGATTATCCTGGGTAGGGCCTTAGTGGTTGAGCCGCGCCGGCGAAGCTGATGGGCTTGTGCCGAGCCCCACCCACCGGCTGTCATCCCAGCGAAAGCTGGGACCCATCCATCGACTTGCGCTCTGGCGAGGTGGGTCCCTGCTTCGCAGGGATGACACCGAGTTTTGGGGCGGCGTCTGGTGGCAGGTCCGCCGATGGCCCCGCGAGACGACCTCAATGAAAGCGCACGCCGGGTCAGCGGCGTGCGTTCCATACGTCGCGCTGTAACGCGCTTACTTCTGCGCCTTGATGGCGTCGCGGATTTCAGTGAGCAGCTTTTCTTCGGTGGTGGGCGCCGGCGGCGCGGCCGGGGCGGCAGCTTCCTTTTTGCGCAGGCGGTTGATGCCCTTGACCACGAGGAACAGCACGAAGGCGATGATGGTGAACTTCACCACGGCGTTGATGAACAGGCCGTAGTTGAGCGTCGCCACGCCGGCTGCCTTGGCGGCGGCAACCGATGGAACGGGGATATTGTTGGGGTTGGAGATGACGATGAACAGGTTCGAGAAATCGATGCCGTTGAGGATCAGGCCGATGATGGGCATGAACAGGTCGTCGACGATCGACGAGACGATGGCGCCGAACGCGGCGCCGATGATCACACCGATGGCAAGGTCGATAACGTTGCCCTTCAAGGCAAAATCGCGGAATTCCTTGAACATGTAAGTCCCCTTGGTTGGCGGCGCCGACCGGCATCCCCGTTTCGGCAAATTGCCCGAGCCGCGCCCTCGGATGAGTTTTTCTCTGTTTGAGCGACAAAGCAACTCAACTATTGACGCCAGATCAGCGGCTTGTGGACGACTTACCCACCTAGGGCGGGAATGCGACTCGCCATGCACCCGACTTTGTGTGGCCTTGCGAGGGGGAGAGCCGGGGCAGATATTGGGAGGCTGGGGGCACGGAACCGACAATGGTCGAAACGCAGACCGAGGCACAGGATTCGCTGCGACAGGCGATCGAGCACATCCCGCAAGGGGTGGCGGTGTTCGATCGCGACCTGCGATTGGTCACCTGCAATACCCGCTATGGCGAGTTGCTGGCGCTGCCGGCCGAACTGATGCGCTCAGGCACGGCGCTCTACGACATGGCGCTGTTCGTGGCGCGGCGCGGCGACCTCGGCGCGGGCGACGCGATTTCGCTGGCGGCGCAGCGGGTGCAGACGCTGACCCAGTCGCACACCACGGTCAGCCAGCGGCTCGGCGCCAAGGGCCAGGTGCTGGAGTTCCACTCCTCCCGCCTGCCCGATGGCGGGCTGGTGATCAGCTTTGCCGACGTGACGGCGCGGGTGGATGCCGAGACCGAACTCGCCAGCATCAACCAGTCGCTCGAGGGCCGCGTCGAGGAACGCACAGCGGCGCTGATCCGGGTAAACTCGGAGCTGGAAGTGGCGCGCGCCAAGGCCGATGCCGCCAACCGCGACAAGACGCGGTTCTTTGCGGCCGCCAGCCACGACCTGCTGCAGCCGCTCAACGCGGCGCGGCTCTATACCTCGACGCTGGTGGAGCGGGCCGGCGGCACCGGGCTCGACGAGTTGGCGCATTCGATCGAGGCGTCGCTGACGGCGGTCGAGGAAATCATGGCGGCGCTGCTCGATATCTCCCGCATCGATGCCGGTGCGGTGAAGCCGGCGGCGACGCCGTTCCAGGTGCGCGACCTGCTCAAGAAGGTGGATGTCGAGTTCGCGCCGCTGGCGCTCAAGAAGGAGATCGAGCTCAGGCTGGTCGATACTTCGCTTGCCGTAGTGGGCGATCGGGCGCTGACGGCGCGCGTCATCCAGAACCTCGTCTCCAATGCCATCAAGTACACCCGCCAAGGTGGCAAGGTGCTGGTGGGGGCACGGCTGCGCGGCACGCGGGTGCGTTTCGACGTGATCGATACCGGCATCGGCTTCAACAAGGACCAGCACGCACTGATCTTTGCCGAGTTCAGCCGGCTGGAGCATGGCGCACGCATGGCGCAGGGGCTCGGCCTGGGGCTGTCGATCGTCAAGCGCCTGGTGGCAGCACTGGGGCTGACGATGGAACTCGAGAGCAAGGAGACCCGCGGTTCGCGCTTCTCGCTCTATCTGCCGCACCACCGCTCGCTCAAGGTGATGCCCGAGGAAGGCCCGGCGCGCGAGCCGACCTCAAACCTCAATGGCCTCAGGATTCTCTGCGTCGACAACGAGCGCGCCATTCTCGATGCGATGGAGGGGCTGCTCGGCGGCTGGGGATGCGATGTGCGTTCGGCCCGCTCGCTCAAGGACATCGACAAGGACGGGTTGCTGCTCGGCTGGCTGCCCGACCTGGTGCTGATGGACTACCATCTCGACCAGACCTCGGGCCTCGATGCCATCGAATGGCTGCGCCACAACGTCGGCGGTCACCTGCCTGCCGCGCTGGTCACCGCCGACCGCAGCCCGGCGGTCCGGGCGTTGGCGGAAGACCGCGGCATCACGGTGGTCACGAAGCCGGTGAAGCCCGCGGCGCTGCGCGCGACGATCAGCCAGTTGGCCGGGCAACGCGGACGCAAGCGCCTCGAGGCTTAATCGGGATCGGAAGCCGAACTGTCGGCCCCCGTGGATTTGATCAGGGCGGCGAGTTGGCGGCTCAACGCCTGCCCTTCGAGCTGCTTACGGTCATAGCCTTCGGCGACAACGGCGAGCTTCAGTTCGCTCACCGTGCCGAAGCGACCGGACCGTGCCAACTCGAAAGCACGCTCAAGGGTGGTCTTGCCAATATCCATGCTAAGATCGATCCGATCGATGGAACGCCCGTCTGGTCAGCGTGAGCGGCCGGGGGTGGCGCCGGGCCGAGGCTTGGGGGCAGCGATCAAGCCTTCGCGGATGGCTTGCTTGCGTGCGGCTTTGCGGCTGCGGCGAACCGCTTCCGCCTTCTCCCTGACGCGCGTCTCGGAGGGTTTCTCGTAATATTTGCGAAGCTTCATTTCGCGGAACACGCCTTCACGCTGCAGCCGCTTCTTGAGTACGCGCAGCGCCTGATCGACGTTGTTGTCTCGAACTTGAACCTGCATCCTGATCTTTCCTTGGTTGGAGTGACGGCCAAACGAGCGTCCCGCCATTGGCGGGCGCTTCCGGTGGGTGGCTTGACGGGCGACCTGAGTTGTTGCGCTCGGTTCGCCCGGTGATGTCACCGACGGGTAATGGCGATCGTCACTGGTCGTATGGCAGCCTCGGCTGCCGGTTTGACGGCGGAACTCGGCGTCAGGTCCGCCTCGGCGACGACGCGCTCGAGGTTCTCCCCGAGCGGCTTGACGCGGTAGAGCGCCGGCCCTTTGTCGTGCGGGAGACAGAAGACCACCTCGACCGGTCCGGCCACGCGCGTGCTGGTCTTGGGAGACGAGCGCATTTCCAGCATCTGGCCAACTCTGTATCGATGCGACATTTGCTGTCCTTATGTGGGGCCACGGCTGAGCTGCCGCCCAATGGCCGGGCTGGTCAGCCCGGCCCCTGAATTGAGCTTTCGGCGCCGAACACGGCGCCGAGGCCTCAAAGCGCCGACAGATTCGTGGCGGAGAGCTTGCCGTCGCGGCCCGTCTCGAGCTCGTAGCTGACCTTCTGGCCTTCGTTCAGGGTGGACATCCCGGCGCGCTCGACGGCGCTGATGTGAACGAAGGCATCCTTGCTGCCGTCATCCGGCTGGATGAACCCAAAACCTTTGGTGCTGTTGAAGAATTTCACGGTCCCGTGGATCATGACTGGTCTTTCTCGATAGCTGGCGCAGCACAAATGCAAACGCCCGTCCCCAGTTGGCAGCATGCCAACCAGGCCTAAACGTTCACAATATCAAGCAAAGCCGGATTTCTGGTCCGAAAGTGTCACGAGACGTGAGCGAAACGTCCCCCATCTTGCGCCTATTGAGCGGCGATAACAAGGCAATTCGCCGGAGCGGGCCATACCGAGGGGCGGTGGCGGACCCGTATGGAGCGGAAGCGGCCTAGGACGGCGTGTAGACGGCGTGCGCCATTCCCGATCCGAGTTGCCTCAGGTCGCGAAGGTCGAACCGCGCGGCGAAGTCGTTGGGAAACAGCCGCGTGCCACGTCCCAATACCGTCGGGTAGATCAGCATGTGAACCTGATCGACGAGCCCGAGCGGCAGCAGTGAATGCACCAGCCCGGCGCTGCCATAAACCAGTATATCGCCTTCTCCCTCGCCCTTAAGCCGACGGACATGGCCAGCCACATCGACCGACAGCACGGTGGTATTGGTCCATTCCGCCTGCCGCATAGTGGTGGAGGCGACGTATTTCGGCATGCCGTTTAGCCGTTTGGCGAAGCCGCCCGGATCGTTGAGGTTCGGCCAGACCGCAGCGAAGCCCTCATAAGTGGTGCGCCCCATAAGCGCGAGGTCGGCGGCCCAGAGTTCCTGCCGCATGATCTCGTCGCCTTCCGGCCCGCGGCTGAAGGGGCCGACCCAATTGCCGAGGCCGGAATTCTCCATGCCTACAGGGTCCTGAACCACTCCGTCGAGCGAGATGTAAACGCTCACAACGAGCTTGCGTGTCATTTGGCATTTCTCCGTTCCTGAAGCCTCGCACGCTAGCGAGCGGCATTCTGGCTGTATTGAACGGAAGCGACAGCCGCTTAGCGCGCCTCTGCCACCATGCGGCCCGGCGTCTGACCCATGAACCGTTTCAGCGATCGCGTAAGGTGGGCCTGATCGGCATACCCCACTTCGGCAACGACATCAGCGATCCCGACGCGGGTATCCAGCAATGCTGTAGCGCGGTGCGCTCGTTCGATCTGTTTGATTGCACCGAGGCTGAGGCCGGTTGCCCTGAGAACGCGGCGTTCGACTGAACGCGGGGACAATCCCATCGCGCCACCTTGCATGGCGGTGCCCACGATCGGATCGGCGGCAAGTACGCCGGCTCCAGCCAACCGTCCCACCAGGGCCTCCACATCGTCGTAGCCGGGAATCTCCCATTCGCGGCCACCCAGATAGAGCGAACCCGAGGTAGCGGAGGCGATCGACAGGTCGCGATCCACCAGCGCAGGCAACGCAAGGTCCGGCAAGAACGCACCAAGCCTGAACTGAATGCCGACGAACTCGGCATCCAGGGGGATGGGCATGACGGCCGCCCGCGTTTCGGGACCGCGCAGTGTTACATGGGTGCCAGCAACATCTCGCCAGATGACGATTTCCCAATGGCTGGCGGCAGTAGAGATGAACATGCTTGCAGGCACGCTCCGAGCCCGCCACACCCGGTCGACGAATGGGGAGCCAGACTCGCGGGCTTCAATGTCAAACAGTTGTTCGGCGCGTCGCATCAAGCCGGACCCGTGATTGGTCGTCCCAGTCGATATCCATAGGACGATCGACGATGCGGCGAGACGACAATCACAGACAAGAAACAAGCAACTCTCGCCAAATGCGGGGCTTGTGCCTCAGGCGCCCGACAGCAACTCGTCGAACTGGCCTTCCTCGATCTTGGATGCCGCAATCACCGCCTGGGTGCGGCTGTCGACGTCTAGTTTCTGCAGGATCGCCGAGACGTGGGCCTTCACCGTCGCCTCGGAAATCGAGAGTTCGTAGGCGATCTGCTTGTTCATCAGGCCGTCGCTGAGCATCATCAGCACGCGCACCTGCTGTGGCGTGAGCGTCGCCAGCCGCCGCATCAAAGCGGACTGGTTGTCTTCGGCCGGAAACTCCATGCCCTCGGGCACGAACACTTCGCCCGACAGCACCGTCTCGATGGCCCGGCGGATATCGGCCGGGCCGACGGATTTGTGCAGATAGCCCGAGGCGCCCAGTTCGAAGGCGCGGCGGATGATGCCGCCATCTTCGACGGCGGTGACGATCATGACCGGGATTTCGGGGTACTGGGCGCGCAGCAGCAACAGGCCCGAGAAGCCGCGCACGCCGGGCATATTGAGATCGAGCAGCACCAGGTCGCAATCGCGATCGGCTTCGAGCGCAGCGCTGAGCGCCGCCAGATCGCCCGCTTCCTCGACCGAAATCGACGGATCCCCGCCGGCCAGCGTTTGGCGCAGCGCGGCGCGGAACAGCGGGTGGTCGTCGACGATGATGATGCGACGGGTGGTCATCTAAGCGTGAACTCCTGGGCGCCCTACCTAACAAGCAGCTTGCTGCTTTTGTATCCCACTTAAGACGGGCGTGGGGATTCAGATTTCCGCTGCCTGCCCCTACGTGTTTTCATCCACAGCTCGACGTGCCGATTCGCAAAATGCGATTGAGCTTAACGCGATCTTTACCATGTTTTCCCAAGAGTAATCGGATGCTCATGGCCCGAACTGGGTCTGAGGCGTTCCGTTTCAGGTGCTTGGGATCGACCGATGGCCCGCGCGACTTCCACGTTCCAGACGCAAGACTACGGCCAGCCGGGTTCGGGTGAATGGCAGGAACTGCGCGGCGAACTGGTGGCGCTGCTGGATCAGGTCGAGACACAAGTCGCCCGCGCTGCAAGGCCTGAGCCGACCTACCAGGGCCTCGCCGAACGGATGCGCGACCTCCGCCACCAGGTGACCGAGGCCGAGCCCGATACCCGACACCGCGAGGCGCTGCGCTCGGTGCAGCGGGCGATCGACAAGTTCACCGACCGCGACGAGCCCATGGCGCACACCAACCCACGCGACACGCTCGAATCGGCGATCCAGCAGATTCGCTCGCGCCATTTCGGCGCCGCAGCCCCCGCCTCGCAGATGCCGCAGCCGCAACCGGTGTTGCAGAGCGCGCCGCACTTCGATGAACTGGCCGAAGCGGTGGGCGGCATTTCCACCCGGCTCGAACGGCTCGAGGGCGAACTCAGGGTGCAGGCCAAGGGCCAGACCACCAATGTGCGCGAGATCGCCGATCAGGTCGGCCAGCTCAGCCATGTGGTGGAGCTGCTCGCCGGCGCGGTGGGTGAAACTGGCCAGGTCAAGCGGCTCGAAGGCCATATCGCCGGGCTCGCCAAGCTGATCGCCGATGGCCCCAAGGTCGATATGGCGGCGCTCAACCAGCGGCTCGATGACGTTTCGCTGACCGTCGGCAAGCTGGCCGAGTTGCAGAAGCACTACGCGGACCGCTCCGACGTAAGTGGCATGACCGCGCGGCTCGACGATGTCAGCGCCACGGTCGGCCGGCTGGCGGACCTCCAGGTCCAGTATGCCAACCGGGTCGAGAGCCCGAAGGACGGGCTCAAGGAGGCGATGGGCGCCATCGAGGATGGCGTTCGCAACATCTACGATCGGGTCGACGCGATTGAACGGACGATGGCGATGCCACCGGCCGAACTGGAAAAGATCACTGAAGAGCTGGGCCGCCTCGCGCAGGCGATGAAATCGCCGCAGCAGCCGCAGGGCCTGATCGAGTTGATCGACGCCCTCAATGTGCGGATCTCGGACATGGAGGGGCGGACCCAGGAAGTCGGCGAGCTGAAGCTCGACATGGAGGCACTGCGCAACACCGTGCTCGGTGCGCTGGAGCCGCGCTTTGCGGCGCTCGAGCAGCAGCTCGAAGTGCTGAGCGACAAGGTCGACGATCGCTCGTCCGAGGTCAGCATCGGCCAGCTCGAAGCACAGGTGCGCCAACTGGTGGCGCGCATGGACCAGACCGGCGAACAGTTGACCGGCCTCGCCAAGCTTTACGCGCCACCGGCTGTCGCCGAGGCTCCGGATTTCGACCAGCTCGCCGACCTCGTGGCGTCACGCACGTCCGATGCGATGCGGCAGCTCGATCAACCGACCAAAGCCGGGCTCGACGAGGCCGGCTATGCCGAGATCGAAAGGCGCGTCAGCCAGGCGATGAAGGCGGCGGCCAAGGAAAATCCGGCGCCCGAGACCGTTGCACTCGATGCCACCATCCGCGAAGTGAACGAGCGGCTGAAGCGGCTCGAAAGCTCGCTGGAAGCCAAAGCCGAGACCCCCGTTGCCGCTCCCGCTAGCTTTGCCAAGCTGCCCGAGGCGCCAGCGCCCAGGCTGGCCGAGCCCAAACCGCCGGCTGCCGCTCCTGCACCGGTGACCAGCGAACCGCTCAATCCGATTTCGCCGCTGCTCGACAACCTGTCGTTCGAGGACGAGTTGCCATCGCGACCGCAGCCGGTCGATCTGGGCGACAGCATGCCAAGCGACCCCAGTGTCGATGCGCCACTGCTCGATAAGCCCTTCGGCGAGGATCCCAACCCGCTGCGCACCGCGCTCGAGGTGAAGAACGGACCGCGCAAGCGTCCGGCCGATCCGGCTGCGGAACTGCCGCCGGCGCCGATGCCGTCGCTCGACTTGAGGGACGAGCCCGAGACGCCGGCCTTCGATCCGAGTCTCGCCGAACGGCCGCCACAGCCGAAATCCAGCCTGGACCTGCCCGCCGACGAGGTGTTCGTCGCCAGCCCGAAGGCCGAGTTGCGTCCGGTGGCCGACGAGCCGCCGATGCCCAACCGCAACACCTTCATCGAAGCGCATCGGCGCGCCGCGCGCCAGGCGGCAGCCGGCAAGGCCGAACCGATTTCGGCCGCTGGCGGATCGCTGATCGGCAAGGCATTCGCAAGATTCCAGGCGACCCGCAGCGAGGCGCCCGATGTCGCTGCGACCCCTGATCTGGCCGTGCCGGCGAAACCGGCGGCCGAAAAGCGCAAGCCGGTGAAGGCCGAAAAGCTGGCGAGGACCAAGGACGTCAAACCGGCCAAGGACGAGACCAGCAAAAGCGGCCTGCCGTTCAGCGGCCTGTTCAAGGCCAAGCCGTCGCGCCAGCTGGCCGGTGACAAGGAGCCGGCGAGCCAATGGCAGCCGGACGAGCCGACGACGCGCGTGCTGCCGTTGGCGCCTGAACCCAGCATGGTAGCCCTCGGGGCCGAAGAAACCAGCCCGCCGGCGGACGACGCACAACCCAAGCAGAGCTTCCTGCTCCGCCACAAGCAGCCGATCCTCCTGGCGGCCAGCATAGTGGCGCTCGCCTGCCTCACCATCAACCTGATCAACCAGCGGATGAAGCCGACCGAGACCCCGGCGCCGGCTGCCACCGCTGCGCAGGATGTCGGCGACGCAGCGCTCACCCCGGTGCCGCTGGCCGAGCAGGGGTTCGTGACTGAACCCGGCAAGGCGGCACCGCGTGTCATCCCGACGCTCGACAAGCTGACCACGGCCTCGATCGGCGGCGCGACGCCGCAGAAATTCGTCGCGTCGGCCGAAACCCCGAAGATGCCGCAGGCCTTCGAGGCGGCCACCGAGATCGCGGCAAGAGCTCCCGGGGCAGCCGAGACGGCGCCCGCCGGCGAGGCAAAGGCGCCCGCGGGCGAGGCGAAGGCGCCCGCCGGGGTAGCTAACCTCAGCGACAAGGTCGAGCCACTGCTCGATGCGATGGAAAGCCCGGTCAAGGTCGACCGGCCGCCGGCAGCTGTCGGCCCGGAGCCGCTGCTGGCCGCCGCCGCCAACGGCGATGCGCGGGCGCAGTTCGAAGTGGCGGCGATCTATACCGAAGGCCGTGCCGTCCCCGAGGACCTGAAGGCCGCCGCGATGTGGTACGAGCGTGCCGCCGGCCAGGGCTTTGCCCCGGCGCAGTACCGGCTCGGCAACCTCTACGAGAATGGCCGCGGCGTGGAGAAAGATCTTGTCCAGGCACGGCTGTGGTACCAGCAGGCCGCCGAGGCGGGTAACCGCATGGCGATGCACAACCTCGCGGCGCTCTATGCCGGTGGCGGGCTCGGCACGCAGCAGTTCGACGCCGCCGCCAAGTGGTTCGAGGAAGCGGCCAGCCGCGGCATGAAGGACAGCCAGTTCAACCTCGGCATGCTCTACGCCCGCGGGCTTGGCGTGAAGCAGGATCTCGCCGCTTCATTCAAGTGGTTCAGCCTCGCTGCCGCCAAGGGCGACAAGGATGCAGCCAAGTCGCGCGACGATATCGCCGCATCGCTCGATGCAACGACAGCGCAGAGGGTGACTGCCGAGGTGGCTGCCTTCCAGCCGCAGCCGATCGACTTCGTCGCCAATTTCGCGCCGATCGGCACCTGGAGCGCCAAGTTCGACCCCGGGGCTCCGATCACCAACGTCAAGGTGGTGAAGGGCGTCCAGATGGCGCTGCGCCAGCTCGGCTTCGATATCGGCACCCCGGACGGCATGACCGGCCCCAAGACCGCCGAAGCGATCAAGAGCTTCGAGCGCTCGACCGGGATGAGCGAAAGCGGCGAAATCAACCCGCGGCTGCTCGCCGTGCTGGGCAGCCAGCCGGTCTAGGTTACCGGCTGCCCTGCCGCTGACGGCAAGGACTCGCGAGCCAGCTCGGCCACAGCCCGGCCGATGCCTGTGAGCGCCACGTCGATCTCCGCTTCCGTGATTGTCAAGGGCGGTGAAAAGCCAATCGCATCGTCACCTTTGGTGGTCGTCGAGATGCCAGACGCGAGGAGCGAGGCGAGGAGGTTGGCCTCGCCAGCATGCTGCAGCGCCGCTCTGTCGAGTTCGAGCGCCAGCAGCAACCCCTTGCCGCGGACTGAGCGGAGCCATGGGTTGCTTGCGGCGAGCCCCGCCACGCGGGCCCGGACCAGTTGCTCGAGCCGGGCGGCCCGCGCCGGGAGCTCGTCGCGGAGGATGATCGACACCGTCGTCAGGGCAGCGCGGGTGGTCAGCGGGTTCTTCTCGTGCGTGTAGTGGCCAAGCGCCAGTTCCGGCGCCACGTCGAACCGTGCGCCCGCAAGCACTGCGGCGATCGGCAAATGGCCGCCACCCAGCGCTTTGCCCAGCACCACCATGTCCGGTTGCGCTCCAAAGTGCTCAAAGGCGAAGAACTTGCCGGTCTTGCCGAGGCCCGACGGGATCTCGTCGAAGATCAGCGCCGTGCCAGCCGCATCACACAGCCGCCGCACCTCGGGCCACAGCCCGGCCGGCGGTACGTGGCAGTTGGAGCGGATCGGCTCGGCGATCAGCGCCGCGACACCGCCAGGCGTGGTCACCAAGGCGCGCTCGATATCCTGCAGCATCGCGTCGGCGCCGTGCTTCCAATAGGACCGCACATGCACCCGATCCGGCAGAAAGCTGCCGAGCCGGGCATCGGGGATGGCGCGCGACAGCCCGAACGCTCCGAACCCGTGGCCGTGATAGGAGCCCTCCAGCGAAATGGTAGCGCTGCGGCCGGTGGCGACGCGCGCCAGCTTCATTGCCACTTCGATGGCATCGGAACCGCCGGTGGTGAACAGCACCTTTGCCGGCCCTGCCGGCCATTGCCCGGTCAGCAGTTCGGCCAGCGCGGTTGCCGGCTCGTTGGCATAGCGCCGCGGCGAGAAGGTCAACTCGTCGAGCTGGGCCTTGAGCGCGGCGATGAGTTCGGGGTTGGCATGCCCGATATGGTGGGTGGTGTTGCCGTGCAGATCGAGATAGCGACGCCCGTCGAGATCCTCGATCCAACTGCCGGAAACCGCGCGGAGGCCTGCAAGACAGGGGCTCGAACCATCCTGATGGAAGAACACTTTGGCATCGCGCGCGACCAGCGCGGCGCTCGGGGAAATCTCGGTGTCCATCAGAATGTCGCGCCTGCGCCCATCACCGTCAGTTCCTGCCGTCGCCCGCTCGCTTTGGCGGGCATGCCCTGGGCGCGGCGGGTCTGCCGCTCGACCCACACTACGACGCCCATGGCAGCGGCGGAGACCAGCAGGAGGCCGACGCTCTTGGCTGCCGCATAGCCGTAGTTGGACGAGCTCGCGGCGCTGAAAATGGCCACCGAGGCGAGGTCGATATTGCCGCTGACGAGGAAGATGATCGACGACAGCGTCGTCAGTCCGTCGATGAAGACGTAGAGAATACCGAGCAGCGCTGCGATGCGCAGCATTGGCAGCGTCACTTCCCAGAACCGGCGGATCATCCCGGCGCCGAGGTTTTCCGCGGCCTCATCGACAGACTGATCGACGCGCTGCAGCGCGGCGCGGGCGGCGAGCACCCCGACATAGAGGTTGCCGAACATGATGTTGATGATGATGATCGCCTCAGTACCGCTCAACGACAGCCATTTGATGCCGAACGGCGCGTTGAAGGCGATAATGTAGCCCACCCCGAAGATGATGCCGGGCAAGATCGCCGGGATCAGCGCTTCGAAGGCGATGATATCGCCCCAGGGCCGCCGCATCCGCTCGGCGACATAGCCGATACAGAGCGCCAACAGCCCGCCCAGAGGCGCCGCGATAGCTGCCACGCGCACACTGTTCCACACTTCGTCGAGCCCGCCATCGCGTGAGCCGTAGCCGGTGCCTTCCATGCCGGCGCCCAGTCCCTCCGGGGTGAAATAGGCGAGGGTGAAGGTCCAGTCGATGCCCCAGATCTTGGTTACCGAGCCGAGCGCCATGACGATGTAGATGGCGAGGATCATCACGCAGAAAAACCCGGCAAGGCCGGTGAGCGCGACGCGCACCGGCAGCGGCTGGCGCTGCTCGGCGGGCGTGCCGGCATCGTTGCTGACATAGCGCTTGCGCCGGCCGAGCTGCTCGAGCGCCAGGTAGAGCAGCAAGGAGGGGATGATCAGCCACAGGCAGATGGCCGAAGCGAGCGGCGTGTTCTGGAAACTGGTGATCTCGTTGTAGATCACCCCGGCCAGCACCGGCGTATCGCGCCCCAGGATCATCGGGTTGCCGAAATCGGTGAGGCTCTGGATGAACACCAGCACCATGGCGCGTTTCAGCCCCGGCCAGCTCAGCGGCAGGGTGACGTTGGTGAACAGTTTCAGCCGCCCTGCCCCCAGCATCAGCGCGGCTTCCTCGAGCCGCCCATCCTGCCGCCGCATGGCGTTATCGAGGACGATCAGTGTCGTCGGCAGGAATGACAGGGTCTGCGCGATGATGATGCCGAGCGGGCCGTAGACGTTGAAACTGTCGGCGCTGCTGATCCCCAGCGTCTGCTCGAACAGGGTGTAGGTGATGAGCCCGCGTCGGCCGAACAGCATGGTGGTGGCGGTCGCCACCATGATCGGTGGCGCCACCAGCGGCAGCAGCAGGATATTGCGGGTCAATACCGGCCGGGCGATGCCGCCGCGATTGAGGCCATACGCGATGGCGTAGCCGATGCTGACCGTGGTCAGCACCGAGATCAGCGCCAGGGTGACGCTGTTGATGGCGGCTTTGCGGAGATAAGTGTCGGCGAACACGGCGGCATAATTGTCGAGCCCGTAGCGCTCTTGCCTGGCGGCGCGCAGCCGGTCGAAATCGGCTACCGAAAGCTGGTCGCGCACCGCGAAGGCCAGCGCGATGCGCTTGTGCAGCATGATGTGGGCGATGGGGAATGCCACCTCCACCGCCTGCGCTTCGGCCGGCGTCAAAGCCGGCAGCACCGCGTCGATGGCGGTCTGCTGGTGCTCGAATGGCGCCGCGACATCCCAAGCCGGCGTCAGTCCTGCGAGATCGTAGGCGACCGCCATGGCGGCCACCCGTTCAGCAAGCGTCGCCTGCTCGACCCAGCGCACCATCGCGGCGTCACGCTCGGCCTCCGGCATGAGCTGCAACGCCTCTTCGGTGATTTCGGCGAGGCGCCAATCCGGCAGGCGGCCGGAATTGTCAAAGCTTTTCAGCAGCACCAGCCCGACCGGCACGACGATGAATACCAGCAGCAGCGCTGCGACGATGCTCGCGGCGATGATGCCAGGCAGACGGCGAAAAGGGATGCCGCGGATGCTCACGCTGCCGCCTCGGGCTCGAGCGGCACCACGTGGGCGTAGTCGGCGACGATGCCGACGCGTCCGGACGGATTGGCGCTCGCCGACGAGGCTTCCTCGACCAGCAGCTCGAGCCCGTCATCGCAGAGCACCGTCAATCGCCGCGCTGCACCGAGGAAGGTCGAGCCGGTGATTGTGCCGGTCAGCCCGCCCGGCTGGCCTGCCGCAGCGAGCTTGAGATGCTCGGGGCGCACCAATACGGTCAGGCTCTCGCCCTGACGCGCGCCGTTCATGCCGATCGGCCAGAGCTGGCCATTGATCCTGAGCCCGCCTGCCTCGACGGTGCCGCGCAACAGGTTCGAGGTGCCGATGAACTCGGCAACGAAGCGCGAGCGCGGCCGGTGGTAGATCTCGCCGGGGCTGCCGACCTGTTCGATCCGCCCGGCGCGCATCACGGCGACGCGATCGGAGAGCGCCAGCGCTTCTTCCTGGTCATGCGTGACGTAGAGCGCGGTCATCCCCAGCCGATCGACAAGGCCACGGAGCTCAGTGCGGAGTTTGGCGCGGATGCGCGCATCGAGCGCCGACATCGGTTCGTCGAGCAGCAGGATTTCCGGTTCCGCCGCCAGCGCCCGGGCCAACGCCACGCGCTGCTGCTGCCCACCGCTCAACTCGTGCGGATAGCGGTCGAGCAGCCGGTCGATCTCGACGATCGCCGCCAGCTCTTCGACCCGCCTGGCCACCTCGCGGCGCGGCCGGCCGGCCATCTTCGGCGCAAAGCCGATATTCTGCGCCGCCGTCTTGGTGGGAAACAGTGCGTAGGACTGGAAGACGAAACCCATGCGGCGGCTGGCCGAAGGGGCGTGGGTGACATCGGTTTCGCCACGCCAGATGCGGCCACCATCAGGCGTGGCAAAGCCGGCGATCATCCGCAGCAACGTGGTCTTGCCGCAGCCGGAATCGCCGAGCAGCGTGACGAAATCGCCGCGGTCGATGCTGAGATCCACCGCAGCGACGGCCAGCATGTCGCCGAAGCTCTTGCTGACCCCTTCGACGCGAAGATGTGGCGTGCCCGTTGACTGCGGTCCGCCCGGATGGGCGGACCGCAGCTCGGCCTGGTTGGCGGCCACGTGCAGCATCAGTTGGTGACGAACTTGCTGGCCCACTCCTTGCGGAAGGCCTCGATATCGACCGGGCGCCGCATCGCCCAGATGGTCACTTCGTCGAGGTTGACGAGGCCGTGGCCCGGCACCGCCGTGGCGCCGACGAGCCCGCCGAGGATCTTGGCCGCCTCTTCGCCCGCCATCCAGTCGAGGAAGAGCTTCGCTTCCTCCGGGTGCTGCGCCCCGGCAACCAGCCCGCCGCCTTCGCTGGTGTTGGGGGTGATCCGGCCGAACACCACATCGACCGGCCGGCCGGCCGATTGCGTGGCGTAGCAGGTGGTGTCGTAGCTGAGCCCGATGGCCACTTCGCCGGTGCCGGCAAGCTGCGCGCCGCCCGAGCCGCCATCCGAATACTGGTAGACATTCTCGTCGAGGTTTTCGACGAAAGGCCAGCCGAACGCATCGACAAAGGTCGACAGGATCGTCGAGCCGGTGCCCGACTGCATCGGCGAGGGCATCGAGATTTCGTTTTTGTAGACCGGCTTGATCAGGTCTTCCCAGGTGGTCGGCATCGGCAGCTTCTTGTCGGCGAGCCGGTCGCGGTTCACCACCATGCACATCGTGGTGGCAAAGTAGCGGGTGTAGAAATTGTCCGGGTCGCGGAAATCATCGCGGATCACCGTGCTCTGAGCCGCATAGGGCTCGAACACGCCGGCATTCTTCAGCTGCTCAAGCGCCACGTTGTTGACGAGGTAGATCACGTCGGCCTGCGGGTTGGCCATTTCGGCAATGGCGCGTTCGGTGATCGGCCCGGTCGAGCCCGAAACCACCTGCACCTTGATGTCGGGATGCGCCGCCTGAAAGGCCGAGCTGAGCGCAGCTCCGACATCTTCCGACGCATCATACAGCACGAGGTCGCGGGCGTTGGCGCCGGCGCTCAGCAGCAGGCTGATGGCGGCGGCGGTGGTGAAGAGAATTTGGCGCATTCCTGTCTCCTTGGATTGCCCTGCCCCCTGGTTGGAGTGTGCGGCAGTTGCGGAACCGTTATAAGTTTGCTGTATGGAGACCATGTGCGATTTAAGTGACACTTATTTGACGCTGGAGCTCACATGAACCTTTCCCAGTTGCGCGCCTTTCACGCGGTGGCAAAGCAAGGGACTTTTTCGGCGGCGGCGCAGCTGCTGAATGTCAGCCAGCCCGCCATCACCCAGCACGTGCGGGCGCTCGAGGAAGCCATGGGCGGCCGGCTGTTTCACCGCCGCGGCACCGGCGTCGAGCTCACCGCCGACGGCACCGAACTGCTGCCGCACGTACACCAGATCATCAAGGGACTGGAGGATGTCTCGGCCCGGCTGGAAAACGGTCGGCTGGTGCGTAGCGGCCACCTCGCCATCGGGCTCTGCGGCCCGCACGTGGCGCTGCCGCTGATCCGGCAGTTCCGCGCCACCCACCCGGGCGTCCGGATCGAGACGCGCATGCACAATTCCAGCGCCCTGCTCGAGCTGGTGGCGCAGGTCCGCGTCGATCTGGCCATCGTCACGCTGACCGCGCCGATCAACGATCTGCTGTGCCACCGCCTGGTCGAGCAGCATGTGGTGCTGGTGGTGCCGACCGAGCATCCCTGGGCGAGCCGCGACGATGTCGATCTGAGCGAACTTGCCGGCCAGCCGTTCGTGACGCGTGAGCCAGGCTCGATGACCCAGCAGATATTCGAACAGGCGCTCAGCGCCCGCGGCATCGAGATCGACCGTCAGCTGGTGCTGGCGAGCCGCGAGGCAGTAAAGGAGGCGGTCGCCGCCGGCATCGGCTTGGGCATCGTGCTGGACAAGGAACTTGGCCACGACAGCCGGCTGACGGGAGTTAAGCTGGTTGGGGGCGATGTCGCTGCGGCCGAGTATCTGGTCGCTCATCCCGAAGTGAGCGAACTGGGCGCCATCCGGGAGTTCATCGCCCTGGCTGGATACTAGCCCTGTTTTCGGCTGTCAGACGCGGGCGGCCGGTCCCAACTGCTATGTCGTCGGGACCGGCGTTTCTGGCCTTCATGCTGCGAGCCGCAGCGCGGGGTGCCTGTCGGTGGCGTGTTCCACCGCCCAGTTGAGCGCCAGGTCGGCCACCGCTTCCCAGCCCTTGTCCATCAAGGTCCAGTGCGAACGATCATCGAAGATCTTGAGTTCGGTGATGCTCTTCGCCCGCTTCTGCTGGCGGTAGATCGCGTCGGTCATCGAGGCGTCGGCGATCAGGTCCTTGCCGCCACCGATCAACAGCAGCGGCGCCCGGTTCTGCCCGGCCCAGTCGATCAGCATCGGGTTGATCACCCCATCCCAGTACACCTTGCCGGCGGTCGGG
>NZ_DASZAW010000088.1:0-32857 GCF_035944845.1 Devosia sp.
ACTGGATTCGAACCAGTGTACGCTAAGCGAGCAGATTTACAGTCTGCCGGATTTAACCACTCTCCCACCCCTCCATTCAGAGCCGGAGAAACGAACGGCGCCCGTCCCCGGGCGCGTCGTCGGGGCGGTTTATGTCGGGGCGGTGAACGCCTGTCAACACCCAATCCGCCCTTTGCCCATTGTGGGGCTCGCCTTGCTGTCCGACGTCAAAACCGCTAGGGCATCCCCATGAGCCGCAACAAGTTCCCGCCCAAGCCCAAGTACGACCCCGATACCGGGCCGGTCTACCTCTATGGGCTGCATACGGTGCGGGCGGCGCTCGACAATCCCTCACGCGAACGGCGCAATCTGCTGGTCACTCCCAATGCGCTGATGCGCCTCAGGGAGACGGGTCCGGTGGAGATGCGGTTCACCGAAACCACCCCCAAAGAGCTCGACCGGCTGCTCGGCGCCGATGCCGTTCACCAGGGCGTGGCGCTGGAGGTCGAGGCGGTCAGCCGCTTCGGGCTCAACGACGTGCCCAATCCCCGGCTGGTGGTGATCCTCGACCAGTTGACCGACCCGCATAATGTCGGCGCGATTTTGCGCACCGCTTGCGCCTTCGGCGCCGACGCGGTGGTGACCACGGCGCGGCATTCGCCGCGCGAGACCGGGGTGATGGCGAAGGCCGCCTCCGGCGCGCTGGACATGGTGCCGATGATCGAGGTGCGCAACCTCGGCGACGCCATCGAGACGCTCAAGCAGCGCGGGCTGACGGTGATCGGCTTCGATTCGGAGGCTCCGGCCCCGATTCGCCCGCGTACCGACGATGCTCCGATGGCCATCGTGCTCGGCGCTGAAGGCAAAGGGCTGCGGCAGCGGACGCGCGAGCTCTGCGACGAGATGGTGCGGCTCGACATGCCCGGCCCGATCAAATCGCTGAACGTCTCGAACGCGGCGGCGATCGCGCTGTTTGCGGTGACCGCCGGCCGAGCCGGCCAGTAGGGGGCCGCGGGTAACCCGCGACCCCGGGCAAATCATGGCGTGGTGCAGCGCACCAGGTCGGTGCCGTTTACATTGAGCACGTCGGACCCCGCCTGAGAGATCTCGATGGTCTTGTCGCCGGCCTTGAGGCTCGCCTTGCCATCGGTGGCGGGCACCGCATCGACTAGTGTGATCTCGCTGCCCTGCCGGACGCTGATCTTGGTGATCACCACAATGCCGGTGCTGTCGGCCTGATCAACGGTAGCGCAGGCATCGAAGTTCGGCGCCCAGACGCCGAGATAGCCGATGGCGCTGCGGTCAGCGTTCGCAGCCATCCGCGTATCGGGCTTCAGGCCCTCGGCGGGCAGAATACCCATCGCCGGCGTGGTCATCACCGGCGCCTCGGCGGCGGCAACGGCCTCGGCGGCATCGGCCGCCCCCTTGCTCTCGGCCGGCGTCGCGGCTGCCGCAGGAGCAGCTTCAGCCGCAGCAACGGCAGCGGCAGCATCTGCGGCACCTTTGGCCTCAGCGCCGGCGGGAGCCGCAGGTGGAGCCGTTTCGGCTGCGGCTACGGCAGCTGCGGCATCAGCCGCACCGCGCTGGGCCGCGGCGCCGTCTGCGGTGGGGCTCGCGGCGGCTGCAGCGGCCACGGCGGCTTCCGCGTCGGCCTTGCCCTTGGCACTGGCGGCTGCGAGCGTCGCCTGCTTGTCGGCTTCGGCTTTCGCTGCCGCAGCCGCAGCCGCCTCGGCAGCCTTCTTCTCCTCGGCGGCTTTGGCAGCAGCAGCGGCTTCCGCGGCCTTCTTTTCTTCGGCGGCCTTCTCGGCGGCGGCCTTCTCGGCGGCGGCCTTGTCTGCCGCAGCTTTGTCCGCAGCAGCCTTATCCGCCGCAGCCTTATCCGCCGCAGCCTTATCCGCGGCTGCCTTATCCGCCGCGGCTTTATCCGCCGCAGCCTTATCGGCCGCAGCCTTCTCCGCGGCTCCCTTGTCCGCCGCTGCCTTATCCGCAGCAGCCTTATCCGCCGCTGCCTTATCCGCAGCAGCCTTATCCGCCGCAGCCTTGTCCGCCGCTGCCTTATCCGCTGCAGCCTTGTCCGCCGCGGCCTTTTCCGCCGCAGCCTTGTCGGCCGCAGCCTTATCCGCAGCGGCCTTATCTGCAGCAGCCTTATCGGCCGCAGCCTTCTCCTCGGCGGCCTTCTGCTCAGCCGCGGCCTTGTCGGCATCGGCTGTCGCTGCCGGCGCGGCAGGGGTCTCGGTGGCGGGTTTGGCGGGCGGTGGCGACGAGTTGTTGTCGCAGGCCGCGAGCAGCAGGCCCAGCGACAGGGCGACCGGCAGGGCCAGTAGATGCGTTCGTTTCATGTTGTTTCCTCTCAGAAGCTGCTGTGCCCGATGACGGGCCGCGTGAACTGTCCTGGCCGGGCCGCAGTGGCCCCTGCCCCCATCATCCGCCGGCGATCGTCACCACCACATTGACCGTGGCCGCAACGATGACCGTGTTGAAAAAGAACGAGACGACGCCGTGCAGCGTCACCAGTCGTCGCATGGCGCGGGACGTCACCGCCACGTCCGCCACCTGCGCCGTCATCCCCAGCACATAGGAAAAATAGAGGAAGGCCGCTCCGTCGGGCGGCTCATGACCGGGAAACGCGAGGCCGGCGAGCACCTTGCCGTCCTTGCCAGGCGCATCGCGGTAGTACTCGCGTGCGTAGTGCAACGCCGCCATGGTGTGCACGGTGAACCAGCCAAGCAGCACCGAGACCACACTGACCGCGATCTCCACCGGGTCGGCCCTGCCCTGCCCGTCATTGAGCGCGAGAAACAAGAAGATCACCGCCACTGCCGCGACGAGCAAGGTGACGAGAAAGATCGCCACGACCGGTGAATCGGCATCGTCGGGCCGTTGCTGCAGGAATTCAGCCGTGAGGCAGGGGAACTCGATGCGGACGAGCAGCAGGTAAACAATGAACATCGCGTTGGCGGCAACGCCCACGGCCAATTTCGGCGAGACCAGCAGGCACGCGACGAAGGCCACCGCCCCAACGCCAACACCCCAATAGAAGGCGGCGTGTCGAGGCAGGATGCGGGCAGGAACCGATGCGCTTCGTCTGCCTCCCACTGCGTCCTCTGAACCGGTGAATCACCAACCAGGCGGATATTTGCACATCGAGGATGCCACATCTAAGACAAGCCGTCGCCGCCTCGTGGGCATCTGGCAGCCGCGCCTTGCGCCATCCGCCGCCCGGTGTTATCGACCCCGTCGCGCCGGTATAGCTCAGTTGGTAGAGCAACTGATTTGTAATCAGTGGGTCGCGGGTTCAAATCCTGCTGCCGGCACCACCCCGACATCGATGCTGTCGCCTGCCCTTCAGGTTCTGAACGCAGGGCGCCGCTGTGCTATCGATTCAAGGATCGCCCGTTCGAGGCGGGCATGGAGCTTCACGACATCCAGTTCGGCTACGGCGAAGCGATGCGCCGCCGAAGCGAGGCGCTCCCGCAAGGTGGCGTTGGTCGCAAGCTGCAGCAGGCCAGCCGCATAGGCGTCGGTGTCATGTTCCTTAACGAGCAACCCGGTTTGCTCATGCTCGATGATCTCGGGAATGCCTGCGTGCAGGGTGGACACTACCGCAGTTCCCGCCGCCATGGCTTCCTGAATGGCCGTCGGCACGCCCTCGGAATCGCCGTCGGTGGCGGTCACCGAGTGCTGCATATAGATCGCGGCGGCGGACATCCTGCCAGCGATGAAATCGTGGTCTCGCCCACCGAGTAGATGCACTCGCTGGCCCAGACCGAGTTCGGCGATACGTTGCCTGCAGGCGCCTTCCAGTTCGCCTTCGCCGATGATCTCGAGGCGCAGGTGAGGCTGTCGGCGGGCCGCGACGGCAAAGGCCTCGATTGTTGTCAGCGGAGACTTCCTGGGCACGAGCCGTCCGACGCTCAAAACCAGGTCAGGATCCTTGGGCGCGGCAACGAAGCGCTGAACATCGACGCCGCTGGGGATGACCAAGGAGCGCGGGTGCGTGAGCCCGTGGGCCCCGAGGTTGTCGCGCAACGATGCAGCGACGGTGACGATGCCGTCGATCGTCCCGAACATTCGGGCGAGCCGCGCACGATAGCGCTCGTCACTTAGATCGCGGGAAGCGTCGGAGCCGCGAAAGTAGCAAAACATCGGGATGCCGAGCTCCCATGCTACCTGATGCAAGTCGGTGCCGACCCAGCCGAACTCGGCCAGGATGAAGCCGACCCGATGGCGGGCAGCGAAGCGACGGAAGCGCCGGTGCAGGGGATTGCCGGCGCCTACGGCAGCAGCGAAGCGACGCAGCAGCGTGCGGTGGGGATGAAGCATTACCGGCCTGCCGCCAGCCTGCCCCTCGTCCGTCACCTGGCGCGCGACGACAACCGACCGGCCGGCGAACAGCCGATCGAGATGGGCGCGGACAAAGGTCTCGCTGCGCTGCGACAGATTGCCGGTGGCGATGCACACCGTCATGCCCTCGGGGAGCACCGCAGCGCTCGCCTCGTCCCCGCAATACATCGCTCACCCCCAAGACCCGCTGGGCGGAGATATGGCGATTCGAACTGTCAATTGAAGCGGTTAGCGCGCGAACCGGGCTCACCGCTCGCTGCGCTTCTTCCACTTCTTCAGCACCATCTCGCGCTTCAGCCGAGACAACTGCTCGAGGAAGAACACACCATTCACCTGGTCGATCTCGTGCTGGGCGATACGGGCCGGGAGGCCTTCGAAGCGGCGCTGCTGGCGGGTGCCGGTTTCGTCGTCCCAGGCGATCGTGGCGGCGTAGGGCCGGGTGATTTCCACCTCGACGCCGGGCATTGATACCGAGCCTTCGGGGCCGGGGATGTTGGGCCCGTCGGTCGAGACGATCTCGGGATTGTAGAGCACGAGGTAGTCGCGCCTTGCCGGATCCTCGTCGGCGCTGATCACGACGACCGGCGCCAGCGCGCCAATATGCACCGCCGCGAGGCCATAGGCATTGGCGGCGCGGGTCGCCTCGAGCAGGCGGTTGCCAATGGCCCGTAGGCCATCGTCGACCGGTCGCGGCTCGGCCTTACGGGTGAGCCGCAAATCGGGATAGTCGACGATCATCGGGCTAGAGTCTCCTTCACGGATGAACGGAATCACCACTGCAATCACCCCACCAACGAATGTCATCCCAGCGACAGCTCATGGGCGCAAAGTTACAATCGCGCCCACCCACCGGCTGTCATCCCTGCGGAAGCAGGGACCCATTTCGCCTCCCGTGCCAGCTGCGAGTTGGGTCCCAGCTTTCGCTGGGATGACACCGAGTTTGGGGCGCCGTTCGGGTGGATCGATGGCGTGCATCCCAGCAGCGGAAGTCGACAACCCAGCGGCCATGAGCATTCGCTGGTGTACAGCCGGCGGGCAGGCAAAGCCCGAACCAGACAGCTCGGCTGGTGCAGCGCAGTCGTAAGCTAGAACAGCCCGCCGCGGCCCAGCGTCATATCGGTCGCGGCCGGATCCTGGCCGGCCTGAATGGCCTCGAAGGCGTTGGAGTCGACGCCGATCACCGAGGTGACGAGGTTCGGGCCGGTGCCCGGCTTGAATGCCTCGTAGATGGCCTGGTCGCCGCCATTGGCCTTCACGCCGGTACCGGGATCGATCCAGACCTGGGCCATGCCGCCGGGCATGTTGAACGGGGTCGGCGGCTTGCCCTTCAGGGCCTTGGAAACGAACTCGGTGAAGATCGGCACGGCCATTTCGCCGCCGGTCGACTGACGGCCCATGTTGCGCGGCGTATCGAAGCCGACATAGACGCCGACAGCCAGCTCGGGGGTAAAGCCGATGAACCAGGCGTCCTTGTAGTCGTTGGAGGTGCCGGTCTTGCCGGCGACCGGGCGGCCGAGGCTCTTGGCACCGGTGCCGGTGCCGCGCTGCACCACGCCCTCCATCATCGAGGTGATCTGGTAGGCGGTCATCGGATCGAGCACCTGCTCGCGGTTGTCGATGATCAGAGGTTCGCCCTGCTGGTTCCAGCTCTGCGCGGCGCAGCCGTCGCAGACGCGCTCGTCATGCTTGTAGATGGTCTTGCCGTAGCGATCCTGAATACGGTCGATCAGCGTCGGAACGATCCGGCGCCCGCCATTGGCGATGGTCGCGTAAGCCGCCGTCATCCGCATATCGGTGGTTTCGCCAGCGCCCAGCGCCATGGCCAGCACCGGGTTCAGCTCGTCGTAGATGCCGAACATCTTGGCGTAGTCGGAAATCAGCGGCATGCCGAGATCCTTGGCGAGGCGCACGGTCATGACGTTACGCGAACGCTCGATGCCGCGGCGCAGCGTCTGTGGCCCGTAGAATTGCTGCGCATAGTTCTCCGGCCGCCAGACCGAACCATCACCGTTGACGATCTCGATCGGGGCGTCGAGCACCACCGAGGCCGGGGTATAGCCGTTGTCGAGCGCCGCCGAGTAGACGATCGGCTTGAAGGACGAGCCGGGCTGCCGCATCGCCTGGGTAGCGCGGTTGAACTCGGACTCGGCGTAGGAGAAGCCGCCGACCATGGCGAGGACGCGACCGGTGCGCGGATCCATGGCGACGAGCGCGCCTTCGAGCTCGGGCACCTGCTCGAGCGTATAGGCGCCTTCGCGATCGGCGAGCTTCGACACGTAGATCACGTCGCCGGGCTTGAGGATCGAGCCGAGCTTCTTGCTCACCCATTTGATATCGGGGCCGGCAAGCGTGCCGGTGACGCGATCGGCCGAAACCTTGCCCTCGACATCGGTGGCAGGACGAAGGCCGATGCGACCCTCGTTTTCGCCCATCTCCAGCACCACGGCGAGGGTCCATTCCGGCACGTCGCTGAGCGGCTTGACCGCGTTGACGGCGACGCCCCAATCACCGGTGATATCGACACTGGCGATCGGCCCGCGGAAGCCCTCACCGTGATCGTAATTGATCAACCCATCCATCAGGGCGCGGCGTGCATAATCCTGCAGATGCGGGTCGAGCGTGGTGCGGACGCTGAGGCCGCCGCCATATAGCTCGGCCTCGCCATAGAGCTTGCCGAGCTGGCGGCGCACTTCCTCGGTGAAATACTCAGCCGAGAACAGCTGGCTGCCGGAGGTGCGCGGCTTGACGTTGAGCGGCTCGTCCTTGGCTTTCTTGGCTTCCTCCGCCGTCACGTAACCGTTCTCGACCATGCGGTCGATCACCCAGTTGCGGCGTTCGATGGCCTGCTTGGGGCGGCGGAACGGATGATAGTTGTTCGGTCCCTTGGGCAGCGCCGCAAGATAAGCCGCCTCGCTGAGCGTCAACTCATAGAGCGCCTTGTCGAAGTAGTTCAGCGCCGCAGCGGCGACGCCATAGGAGTTGAGCCCGAGGAAGATCTCGTTGACGTAGAGCTCGAGGATCTTGTTCTTCGAGAAAGTCGACTCGATGCGCAACGCCAGGATGGCTTCCTGGATCTTGCGGTCCCAGGTCTGCTCGGAGGTGAGGAGGAAGTTCTTGGCCACCTGCTGGGTGATGGTCGAGCCGCCGCCCTGAATCGAGTCATTGCCATCGATGCGGGCCATGACGTTGTCGCGCAGGGCGCGGACCACGCCGTCCACAGCGATGCCCGAATGGGTATAGAAGTCCTTGTCCTCGGCCGAGATGAAGGCGTTGATGATCAGTGGCGGAATGGTTTCGATCGGCTGAAACAGCCGTCGCTCGCGCGCATATTCGGCGAGCAGCGTGCCGTCAGCAGCATGGACGCGGGTGGTCACC
The DNA here is from genome assembly GCF_035944845.1 of Devosia sp. Classification (GTDB taxonomy): domain Bacteria; phylum Pseudomonadota; class Alphaproteobacteria; order Rhizobiales; family Devosiaceae; genus Devosia_A. Next base: position 7,699 of record NZ_DASZAW010000088.1, read on the forward strand.
GGCGGCTGATAGTCCTTCAGCACGGTGTAGTCCGGCAGCGTCGAATTGAGCTGGTTGAGATAGACGGCGCCAATCGCAACAGCACCCAGGGCGCAGAACACGCCGAAACCGAAGAGCCAGCCGAGAAGTCTGAGCATCAGATCGTGAACCTTGGAGCAGGCGCCACCGGTCCGATCGGATGAGGCGCGGAATATTGCGGAATCATACCAGACAAGGGCGGAAATGTGGACAAGGGCACCCTTTCAAGAACTTGCCGACGAATCACCTGCGACGTGGGGCGGGCCGAAGACGTCACTGCGTCGCTGCGGCGGCCTTTTGCGTGCTGTCGAAGTAATCGGCAATACCGCGAGCCAGCGCATTCACCACTCGGTCGCGCCAGTCGGACTGCTGGAGGTTGGCGATATCGGACGCATTGGAGAGGAAACCGAGCTCGACCAGCACGGAGGGGACATCGGGCGCCTGCAGCACGAAGAAATCGGCCTGTCGCACCGGGAAGCGGCGCAGCGCCACGCTCGGCTCGAGCTGGTGGACAATGGCTTCGGCGGCGAGGAAGCTGGATTTGCGCATCTCGCGCCGCATCAGATCGACCAGGATATCCATGACCGCCGGCGTCGCCTGCGGCACCGAGAAACCGGCGACGATGTCGTACCGGTTCTCGCCGTCGGCCAGCACCTTGTCCAGCACGTCGGTGGCGTTCTCATCGCGGGTATAGACGCTGGCGCCGCGGATCTGCTCGTCCTGAAAGCTGTCGGCATGCAGCGAAATGAAGATGTCGGCCTTGTTCTGGCGGGCCAGGTCGACGCGCTCGTTGAGCGACAGGTAAGTGTCGTCCTCGCGGGTCAGCGCCACATCGAAGCGGCCGGAATCGATCAGCACCTTCTGCAGCTGCAACGCAAAGGCGAGCGTGATGTCCTTTTCGTGCGTGCCGTTGGGAGCGCTGGCGCCATTGTCGACGCCGCCGTGACCGGGGTCGAGGACCACCAGCGGACGCGTGGCCGTAATCGGCGTGTGGGTGCCCGGGTCAGTAGAAGCCGTCGCCGGGGCTGCGCCCTGGTTGGCAAGCGAGGCCGCCAGATCGGACGCCACCTTGGTGGCGAACTCCTGGGGCGTCGCGGTGATAATGTCGACGACGAGGCGCGCCGGCTGGTCGGCGACGGCATCGAGGATGTAGGCCTGCTGCACCTGCGCCGGCTGGGCCAGCGTCAACAGGGTACGGGCCCTGCCCTTCTCAGCCATTTCGACGGTGTAGGCAGTGACGATACCCTTGCCCGCCACGTCGGCGGGCGCGAGGATTTTCAGTTCGAACGCCTTGACGTCAATGGCGATGCGGTTGGGCTTGTCGAGCGAAACGATGGCGAATTCGGTCGGCCCCGAAAGATCGATGATCAGCCGCGCCCGCTGCGGCGTCGCGGTGACACGCGCATCGATCACGTCGGGATAATCCTCGATCGATTCGAGCTGGGCAAAGGCGGGGCATGCGGCGAACAGACTGGCCAGGAGGACCATGACAATCGCCGCAAACCCAGCAAATCCGCGGGTATTGCCGCCGGAGCCGGCAGAGTTCAACAAAACAGCATTGCTCCCTAAAGGTGGCGCAAGACGCCAGATCACTCGGGCAATTCTGCGGCGTTACGCATCGCGCGTCGACAATGCAATAATGTGATCGATCTGGAAGCCGCCCGTACCCGTGGGTTTTGAGTTTCCTGTTGCCAATTTGCGGCAACAACCCTAAAGCGATCTTGAGGCGGCCTGCTGCCGCCACCATATGCCGGAGCGGCGCAATCGGCGCCCCTGGCCCTCTTGGTCGGCAGCGGCGGATCGGAAATCACCAGAGGTGAGCCCGGTCTGAAGTGCGGCACATTTGGCGCCTCGCGATAGAATCTCGGCCCCTCGGGGTCGAAGGACAGGCGGCAGAATTGGCTGGCCTGTTCTCAAGGAAGAGGTCTGATGGCCATCGGGCAGACAAAGAGTGACGCGATCCCGAACAGCGGTTGCGCTTTTGTCGTTGAACTCCCGGCTGCCTTCGCTCTCCAGTCTCGCGGCGGCGCGCGCGCCGTTGCTTTTGCCGGCGCCTCGCGCGCCATCCTCCTGAAACCATTCGCCTCGCATTGCGCTACGCCAGGAGGACCGGTTCGCCGGTCGATCGGTGTCGGCGCGCGACGGCGCGGAGACTTCGTCTATGGCTACAAAGCGCATGTTGGTGGATGCCATCCACCCGGAAGAAACACGGATCGTCGTCACTAACGGAAACCGGCTCGAAGAGTTCGATTTCGAATCCGCCCAGCGGCGGCAGCTGAGGGGCAACATCTACCTCGCCAAGGTGACGCGCGTGGAGCCTTCGCTCCAGGCGGCCTTCATCGAGTATGGCGGCAACCGCCACGGCTTCCTCGCCTTCTCGGAAATCCACCCCGACTATTATCAGATCCCCATCGCCGACCGCGAAGCGCTGCTGCGCGACGAGGCGCATGATGACGACGACCACGAACACGAGCACGCCGCGGCCCAGGCCAGCGCGCCGGCCGAAGTGACGTCGGAGCATGACGACGCCGAGGGCGAAGAAGAACACAGCCACATCGAGCAGGCGCCGACGAGCAATGAGCCGGTCGAAAGCGTCGGGGGTTCGGACGCGCTCGAGGACGTGCAGGAGCGTCGCCGCCCGTCGCAGCGCCGCCACCAGTACAAGATCCAGGAAGTGATCAAGCGCCGGCAGGTGATGCTGGTGCAGGTGGTCAAGGAAGAGCGCGGCAACAAGGGCGCAGCTCTCACCACCTACCTGTCGCTCGCCGGTCGCTACTCGGTGCTGATGCCCAACACCGCCCGCGGCGGCGGCATTTCGCGCAAGATCACCAATGCCGCAGACCGCAAGCGGCTCAAGGACATCGTCGGGGATCTTGAAGTGCCGCAGGGCCAGGGGATCATCCTGAGGACCGCCGGCGCCAGCCGGACCAAGGCCGAGGTGAAGCGCGACTTCGAATACCTGCAGCGGCTGTGGGAGAACGTCCGTTCGCTGACCCTGAAGTCGCAGGCGCCCTGCCTCGTCTACGAGGAAGGCTCGCTGATCAAGCGGACCATCCGCGACCTTTACAACAAGGATATCGACGAGCTGTTCGTGGCGGGCGACGACGCCTACCGCGAAGCCAAAGACTTCATGCGCATGATCATGCCGAGCCACGCCAAGAACGTGCAGCTCTACAAGGATGATGCGCCGCTGTTTTCGAAGTTCAACGTCGAAGGCCAGCTCGACCAGATGTTCTCGCCGCAGGTGACCCTGCCGTCGGGCGGCTACCTGGTGATCAACCCGACCGAGGCGCTGGTCTCGATCGACGTGAACTCCGGCCGCGCCACCAAGGAGCACAATATCGAGGACACGGCGCTGCAGACCAACCTCGAGGCGGCGGAGGAAGTCTCCCGCCAGCTGAGGTTGCGCGATCTCGCCGGCCTGATCGTCATCGACTTCATCGATATGGTGGAGAACCGCTCGAACCGGGCAGTGGAGCGCAAGCTCAAGGAATGCCTGAAGAACGACCGGGCCCGTATCCAGGTCGGCCGGATCAGCCATTTCGGCCTGCTCGAGATGAGCCGCCAGCGCATCCGCTTCGGCGTGGTCGAGAGCTCGACGCATAAGTGCCCGACCTGCCAGGGGACCGGCCTCGTGCGCTCGGTGGAAAGCCTTGCGCTGATGGTGATGCGCAACGTGGAAGACCACGTGCTGCGCAAGCCCGGCCAGTCGATCAACGTGCGGGTGCCGACCGATGTGGCGCTCTACATCCTGAACACCAAGCGCGGCACGCTCAACAATCTCGAGGCCAAGTATGGCCTGTCGATCACCATCGTCGCCGACGACCATGTCGGTCCCTCGCACTTCGCCATCGAACGTGGCGAAGCCCGCGTGCTCGATCGCAGCGAGCCGGTCGGCACACATGTGCGCGTCGACACCACCACGATCATCGACGCCGAGGCCGAAGCGGCTGATGCGCTGATCGAGGATGAGGACGACGAGGAAGAGGAAGCCGCCGCTGGCGGTGAGCGCCAGGCCCGCTCCGAGGAAGGTGGCGAGCGCTCCGGTCGGCGCCGTCGTCGCCGCCGTCGCGGTGGTGGCGAGCGCGAAGACCGTCCGCAGGGCGGCCAGCAGCAGCAGCGCCAGCCCGCCGAGGCCGCGTCGGACGACGAGTCCGATGACGGTGAAGGCGATGAGGCACCGCGCCAGGCCAACGAAGGCGCCGTTGGCGAAGACGGCGAGCCCCGCCGCCGCCGTCGCCGGGGTCGCCGTGGCGGCCGCCGCAACCGCCGCGATGGCGAGGGTGGCGAGCAGCGCGATGGCGTGACTGCCGAGCCGGCGGCGGAAGACGCCGTCGCGGCGGCCGATGCACCGGCCGTGGCGGTTGTCGCTGAAGCTGCCGCGCCTGTGGCAGCCGAGGAAGCGCCGGCAGAAAAGCCGAAGCGTGGTCGCCGCAAGAAGGCCGAGCCTGTTGCGGAAGAAGCAGTTGCCGTGGTCGCAGAGGCGCCTGCAGCTGTTGTTGCCGAAGAGCCCGCCCCGGCAGCGAAGCCGGCTCGCAGGAGCAGGAAGGCTGCTCCGGTGGCGGCCGAAGCCGCGGCAGAGGCTGCACCTGCTGCCGAGGCTGAGCCTGAGGACGCTCCGAAGGCCAAGAAGCCGCGTGCCCGCAAGCCCAAGGCCGCTCCGGCCGAAGCCGCCGCTGTCGCGCCGGCGGAAGCCGTTGCCGAGGCTGCGCCGCAGCCGGAGCCCGAGGCGGAAGCGACGCCGCGGCGTCGCGCCAAGAAGGTGATCCCGGAAGGCGAGATCGTCGTAAGTTCGGCTGCCCCGGCTGCCGCTGACGAGGAAAAGCCGGCGGAAGAGGCCAAGCCGAAAAAGGCCGGCTGGTGGCAGCGCCGCCTTGGTCTTGGCGGCTAAGCACCAGGCCCAAGGTCAAATGAAAGAAGGGCGGGATCATCTCCCGCCCTTTCTGTTTCAGCTTGTTCCCGTCAGGCAGCGCGACGGTGGGCGTTGGACTGGCGCAGCCGATGGGCAAGCACGCGGATCACTGCCAGAGCGAAAGTCGGCGCGTACTCGACCATGGCGAGGAACTGTTTCTCGCTGATCGGCACAACCACGCAATCGGTTTCGGCGATGACCGTGGCACTGCGCGGCTTTGCCTCGACCAGCGCCATTTCGCCGAAGATCTCCGACTCGCCAAGCCGTTCGACGATCGATCCGTTGACCTCGATGGCAACCGCACCGGCGCGGACAACGAAAAGCTCATCGCCATGCTCACCGCTGCGGAAGATCACCTCGCCGGCATTGTAATGGCGGCGCTCGCCACCGAGGCGGCTAAGGACCTGGAAGTCGATACTGGTGGGCTTCACGACCGCCTCCGCTCATTTGGCGGGGGAGCCTGCCGTTGCCGCCTGGGCAAGTCAAAGCCCGGACGGAAACTGTGCTAATTCAATCTAAAGTCCTGCGCGCAAGGCAAAGGACTGTTTGAACGTCAGGCCGCCTGCGGTACTGCAAGCATCTGCCGCTCACCGCGCACCATCACAATGCCGAGGATCAGGGTCCAAAGCGCCCACAGCGTATAGCTGATGGAATTGATCGCCCCGGCCAGGGGCATACCGAACGGCTCGGCCATCCCGGCAATGACGCCAAGCGCAATCGCCACGCCGGCCGCCGCGATGAAGCGATGCCGGCGGATGATCAGGACGGCGACCAACAGCGTCCAGGCGGCGGTGAACAGATAGCCGAAATGCTCGCCAACACCCATCCCGAGGTAGCGATTGGCAGCATCGAACAGGGCGACTGCCATCTGTTGCTGAGCTTGGGTCGCATCTGGCGCGACGTAGCCGGCGGCGAGCCCCGGCACGAGGATCACCCAGCGCAGGAGGCCGAGCGCCTGCACGAGCCCGGCGAGCACCCCTGCCCCGATCGACAGCGCGGCCAAATGGCGGTCCCGGTCCCAAAGAAAGAGACCGAGCCCGATCGCTGCCGGGATCATCGCCAGCGCCGCGGCCATCATCGCGTACCAGTAGAGATGGAGATCGACACCAGCGGCGGCAAAGCGGGTCAGCACCTCGCCGGCGGGATGGCGGAGGACGTCCGGGTACTCGAAGGTCAGTTGCAGGCCGGTAAAGCCGGCGGTGAAAATGAGGGGGACGGCGATCAGCAGGAGGCCGGTCGTACGCAGGTGGTTGGAAAGAACTTGGGTGGTCATCTTGAAGCTCCTTTCAGGTGTGGGGCGATAAGGCGCCGGAACAGCCGGACGCCCTGTTCTGTGTCGGATGCGGCAAACGGGGTGCCGCCGGTGTCGCGGAACACCAGCCAGAAGTCGCCGACCAGCCAGAGCAACTGGGCGAGGTCGTCGCGCGCTTCGTCATCGACGAGCGGGACCAGCACGCCGACCGCCTCGAACAGATCGATGAGGGCGCGGGTGTTGGCGATACCGGCTTCCCGGTTCTGCCGATAGGCGGTGGCCAGTTCGGGGTCGGCGTTGAGCAGCAGGGTAAGGTCGCGAAAGAAGAAGCGGTAGCGCGCCTGGATGGCAAAGTTTCCGGCCACCATTCGCTCAACCATGGCGAGGTCGGGCACGGCGCTCGCCGGGATGGCGTAGTTTTCGGCCCAGGCGGCAGTGATCCGGGTGAACAGGCCGCGGACGATCTCGGCCTTGTTCCGGTAGTGATAGTAGAGGTTGCCGGGGCTTATCGAGAGCGCCTCGGCAATGTGGTTGGTGGTGACGGGCGCCGTGCCCTGCTCGTTGAAAAGGGCCAGCGCTGCGTCGAGAATACGGGTTTTCGTGTCGGTCATGGGTCACTAGAGTATTTGCTCTAACGTCGGCTTTAGAGCTTTTACTCTAGACAGTCAAGCGTTCTCTTCTGGGATCGGAATCCGATAGGCTGCTCCTATGTCCCGCACCGAACGCCTGCTCGACCTAATCCAGCTGCTGCGCCGCCATCGGGCGCCGGTGACCGGCCCTGCCCTTGCCGACGAGCTCGGCATTTCCATCCGCACGCTCTATCGCGACATCGCAACGCTGCAGGCACAGGGCGCCGATATCCAGGGTGAGCCCGGGCTCGGCTATGTGCTCCGCCCCGGCTTCACGCTACCACCGCTGATGTTTTCGGCCGACGAGATCGAGGCGCTGGTGCTGGGCTCCCGCTGGGTGGCGCGGCGGGCCGAGGATCCGCGGCTCGGCGATGCAGCAGCGAATGCGCTGAGCAAGATCACCGCCGTACTACCCGATGAGCTGCGCGCCAGCGTCGATGGCTCGAACCTGCTGGTCGGCGGCGGCGAGGTCATCCCGGCGCAGGTCGACCTCTCGGCCATCCGCCTTGCCATCCGCGAGCAGAACAAGCTGGTGATCGCCTATCGCAATGCCGGGGGCACGGCCACCGAACGGACCATCTGGCCATTCGCTATCGGCTTCTTCGATCGGGTGCGGGTGGTGATCGGCTGGTGCGAACTGAGGACCGACTACCGGCATTTCCGGCTCGACCGCATCGACCGGATGGAACCCCTGCCCCAGCGCTATCCGCGCCGCCGGGCCGCCATGCTGAAGAAGTGGCGCGAGCGCGAGGGCATTCCGGTGCGCTGACGGCAGCCGACCACTGCCGGAAACTGTCAGTCGGCGTGGTTATCCCATCTCCATCAACAACGGAGATGTCCCATGCGCACCCTCAACTACCTGCTCCTCGCCGTCCGCGATCCGCTCAGGAGCGCCGAGCTCTACAGCAAGTTGCTCGGCCGCGAGCCGGTAGAGAAAGCCTCGAGTTTTGTGCTCTACGTGCTGCCAAGTGGCCTCAAGATCGGGCTGTGGCTGGCGGACGAAATGCACCCCAAGCCGAACGCTGCCGGCGGCGTCGAGATTTCGTTCACCGAGGACAGCAAGGACGCGGTCCGCACGACCTGCGACGAGTGGAGCAAGCTCGGTCTCAAGGTGCTGCAAGAGCCGACAGAAATGGATTTCGGCTTCACCTGCGTGCTCGAGGATTTTGACGGCCACCGGCTTCGGCCGTTCGTGCCGGGCGATAGCCCGAGGTAGGGTGGTTTAGCGGATGGGTTGATAGCCCACAGCTAACCTCCCCACCGGATGAAATCCCTGCGAAAGCAGGGACCCATTTCACCGCCCGCACCAGCCCAGAGTTGGGTCCCCTGCTTTCGCAGGGATGACACCGAGTGGGTGGGGCGGGCGGTGGCTCCAATAGGCGAACGATCTAGCCGCGCGGCCCGGGCGGAAAATGCCGATAAACCACATCCTCGGGGTCCTGGCGCGGGGCGGTATCGTCCCGCACCGCCCCGAGGCGCTGGGCCACGGCCATGGAGCGGGCGTTCTCAGGATGGAAATAGCTGACGAGGCTCGGCAACCCCAGCTCCGCGAACGCCCAGTCGCGCAGCGCGGTCGCCGCCTCGGTGACGTAGCCCTGCCCTTCGAACCCGTCATACAGCAACCAGCCCAGTTCCTTTTCGGGGAACAACGGCCCGTGGCTGATGCCGACCTGGCCAACGCACTCGGCTGTGGCGGCGACGTCGATCATCAGGCCGCCATGGCCATAGAGCGTCCAGCACGCGATATCGTGGCAGAACAGCCCCCAGGCCCTCGGTTCGTCGAGCGGCCCGCCCATGTAGGTCGAACGGGGTGAGGCCATCAGGTTGCGATAGGCTGGGAAATCGGCCTCGATCATTGGCCGGAGCACCAACCGCCCGGTCCTGAGAGTTGGGATGGCCGGCATCATCGCCTCCTGAGGAAATCACCGATGCGGTTCAGGCCCTCGTCGATCGTCGCGCGCGTACCGGCATAGGAGAAGCGCACGAAGCGATTGCCGTTCAACCGGTCGAAGTCGATGCCGGGCGTCGCCGCCACCGCCACCTCATCCAGCATCTGCATGCAGAAGCTCAGCGAGTCGTTGGTGAAGCGGGAGAAATCGACGTAGGCGTAGAACGCCCCGTCGCCTTCGCTTGCCGCGGCCAGGCCGAACTGCGCCAGCCCCTCGGCCAAGGCGTGCCGGTTCACCGCATACTGGGCCTTCTGTTCCTCGGCATATGCCCGTTCGCCCAGCGCCACCCGGCCGGCGACCTGGCTGAGGGTCGGCGCGGCAATGAACAGGTTCTGCTGCAGGATGTTGGTGCGGCGGTTGTAGCGCTCGGGCAGCACCATCCAGCCGATGCGCCAACCGGTCATGCAGTAGTATTTCGAGAAGCTGTTGATGACGATGGCGTCGTCGGTGAACTCGAGTGCCGAGACCGACGGGCCCCGGTAATCGAGCCCGTGGTAGATTTCGTCCGAGATGAACTGCACGCCGAGCCGGGCGCAGACTTCGACGATTTCCTTGAGCGCCTCGCGCGTCACTGCCGCCCCGGTCGGGTTAGCCGGCGAGGCGAACAGCAGCCCATCGAACTTTTCCCGGGCATAAGCCGCCTCGACATCGGCAGCGCTCAGCCGCCAGCCGGCGGCCGCCGTAACCGGGATTTCGACGGCCTGCATGCCGAGGGCATCGAGGGTGTTGAGGTAGGCCGGGTAGCCGGGGCGGGTCACCGCGATCCTCGCGCCGGGACCGAAGGCGCCGAGGAAAGCAAGAATGAAGCCCGAGGACGAGCCCATGGTCACCACGATGCTATCGGGGTCTACTGCCGCGCGGTGCTGCTCGCGATAATAGTCGACCAGCGCACGACGCAGTTCGATCTGCCCGGCGGAGTGGGTGTAATGCTGCGGCAGTTGCAGCGCCGCCGCAACGGCGTCGCGCACCCTTGGCGCCGGCGGCGCGCCAGGCTCGCCCGACTCCATGTGCATCACGGTGCGACCGCTCGCCTCGACGAGCTTCGACCGCGCGGTGACTTCCATCACGTAGAACGGCCTCAGGCCGGTGAGTTTTTCGGCGTTCTGCATGGCGCCTTGGCTACGGGAATTGCCGCGCCGCCTCAACAACAATTGAAGGCGCGGCGTTCGGTCCAGGCGGCGCGCCATGGCATAATCGGCTCGGTCTGCTAGACAGGGGTTCGCAGCAAGGTCGTTCCGGAGTTCGCATGTCTCGCCTCACCACCATCCTCGTGCTTGCCGTCGGTGTGCTGGCGGGCGGGCTTGGCGCTACGCTGCTGTCGGGGCCGAGGCTCGACGAAGCCGGCGCCCGGGCGATCGCCGAGGATGTGGTGGCGAAGGCCAAGCCCGAGCCTGGTCTTACCGCCTCGGCGGTGGAGACCATCGTCGCCGACCTGATCGCCAAACAGCCCAAACAGGATGTGCCGCAGCCGGTCGCGGCGCTCGAGCAGTCGACGCTCGATCCGATGATCGAAACCTACCTGCTGGGCAATCCGCGCATCCTGCAGAAAGTCTCCGCAGCGCTCGATGCCGAACTGACCGCCGAGCGCACCGCTGCGACGCGCACCGCCATGGTCGAGCTGAAGCCGGCGATCTACGACTCCGAGAACGGCATCGTGCTCGGCAACCCCAACGGCGATGTCACGCTGGTCGAGATGTTCGACTACAATTGCGGGTATTGCCGGCAGGCCCTGCCCGACCTCGCGGCGCTGCTCGACAGCGACAAAAACCTGAAAGTGGTGCTCAAGGAGTTCCCGATCCTGTCGCAGGGCTCGGTGGATGCGGCGCGGATCGCGGCGCAGGTGGCCGACGCCGATGTCGACTACTGGGCCTTCCATCAGGCGCTGTTCACCAGCCGCGGCCAGGTCGATAAGGCGACGGCGCTGAAGGCGGCGGCCGATCTTGGGCTCAACCCGATCAGCCTCGAGATGGGGATGAAGACGCCGCGGATCGACAAGGTAATCGAGGAGAGCTATCGCATCGCCGACGGGCTGAAGATCACCGGCACGCCGACCTTCATCATCGGCGACGAGATCATCCCCGGCGCCATCGGGCTCGACGCGCTGAAGCAGCGCATCGCCAATATGCGGGCCTGTGGGGCGACGGTGTGTGCGGAGCAGCCGGGCTGAGCGTAGCCGATCAACCTCTCGGCTGGTGCGAGCCGCCCCCCAGCCCCGTCCCTCCCCGCGAGGGAGAGGGAGACCAAAACACTGACGCCGGTGGGAGCGTCACCCTCCCCCTTGCGGGGAGGGGGACAGGGGTGGGGGACCGCAGCCACCGGCGGATCCTGCTCTCAGCCCACCCAGCCGCCGCAAATCCGCCCTTTTTCGTGCATTACTCCGCGCCACGCTTGCGCCCGCTGGGGGGCCAGTGCAAAAGGCACTAACCATGGCTCACCGCGTCCTCGTCCTCAACGGCCCGAACCTCAATATGCTCGGGACCCGCGAACCCCAGACCTACGGCACGCAGACGCTTGCCGACATCGAGAAGATGGCGATTGCCGAAGGCAAGACGCTCGGCCTCGAGGTCACCTGCAGGCAATCCAACATCGAAGGCGAACTGGTCACCTGGATCCAGCAGGCGATGGGCAGTTTCGACGCCATCGTCATCAACCCGGGCGCCTATTCGCACACCTCGATCGCCATCCACGATGCGTTCCGCGCCGTGGGTTTACCGGTGATCGAAGTTCACCTCTCCAACATCTACACCCGTGAGGCGTTCCGCCATCACTCCTATGTTTCGCCGGTGGCGATGGGGGTGATTTGCGGTCTGGGCGCTACCGGATATAGGCTGGCCCTCCACGCACTGGCCGAAAAACTCTAAGAGGCAGAATATGACCAAGGCGTCGTCCCCGAATGCCGATCAGGAACTGATCGAGGCCATCGCCAAGCTGCTCAACGAGCAGAACCTTGCCGAAATCGAAATCGAGCGCGAAGACCTGCGCGTTCGCGTCACTCGTTCTTATGCCAGCCAGGCGGTGCAGCAGGTTGCGGTGCCGGCCTATGCGCCGGCTCCCGCTGCGGCCCCTGCCCCAGTGGCGCCGGCCGGTTCGGCCGCCGGCATCGCGCCGGCCAATGACGACCTGAGCTCGAACCCGGGTACCCTGACCTCGCCGATGGTCGGCACGGCCTACCTTGCGCCCGAGCCGGGAAAGCCCGCTTTCGCCAGCGTCGGCACCAAGGTGTCGGAAGGCCAGACGGTGCTGATCATCGAAGCGATGAAGACGATGAACCAGATCCCGGCGCACCGCTCGGGCACTGTCACTCGCATCCTCGTCGAGGACGCCTCGCCGGTCGAATACGGCCAGCCGCTCGTCGTGATCGAGTAAGCGGCAGATGTTCCAGAAGGTCCTCATCGCCAACCGCGGCGAGATCGCGCTCCGCATCCTCAGGGCCTGCAAGGAGCTGGGCATCCAGACGGTCGCCGTCCACTCGACCGCCGACTCCAACGCCATGCATGTGCGGCTTGCCGACGAAAGCGTCTGCATCGGGCCGCCGCCGGCCAAGGACAGCTACCTGAACATCCCCTCGATCATGGCGGCGTGCGAGATCACCGGCGCCGACGCCGTGCATCCGGGCTATGGGTTCCTGTCGGAGAATGCGCGCTTTGCCCGCATCCTCACCGAGCACAAGATCACCTTCATCGGGCCCTCCGAGCATCACATCTCGATCATGGGCGACAAGATCACGGCCAAGCAGACGGCCGTCGAGCTGGGCATCCCGGTGGTCCCCGGCTCGAAGGGCGAAGTCGCCACCGAAGCCGACGCCAAGAAGACCGCCGCCGAGATCGGCTACCCGGTGCTGATCAAGGCGACCGCCGGCGGCGGTGGACGCGGCATGAAGGTCGCGCATACCGAGCTCGACCTGCTCACCGCCTGGTCGACGGCACGCGCAGAGGCCAAGGCCGCCTTCGGCAACGACTCCGTCTACATGGAGAAGTATCTCGGCAAGCCGCGCCACATCGAAGTGCAGGTGATGGGCGACGGCCAGGGCAATGCCGTGCACCTCGGTACGCGTGACTGCTCGCTGCAGCGCCGCCACCAGAAGGTCTGGGAAGAAGCCTCGGCCCCAACCGTGCCCGCCGACCAGCGCGCCAGGATCGGCGAGATCTGTGCCGCCGCGATGCGGAAGCTCAAATACTCGGGCGCCGGCACCATCGAGTTCCTGTACGAGAACGACGAATTCTATTTCATCGAGATGAACACCCGCCTGCAGGTTGAGCACCCGGTGACCGAGCGCATCACCGGCGTCGACCTGGTCTACGAGCAGATCCGCGTCGCTTCGGGCGAGAAGCTGAGCCTCGAGCAGAACAAGATCACCTTCACCGGCCATGCGATCGAAGTGCGCATCAATGCCGAGGACCCGCAGACCTTTACCCCGTCGCCGGGCAAGATCAGCTTTTACCACCCGGCCGGCGGCGTCGGGGTGCGCGTCGATTCCGCGGTTTATGCCGGCTACTCGATCCCGCCCTACTACGACAGCCTGATCGGCAAGCTGATCGTCTACGGGCGCACCCGCGAAGAGTGCCTGCAGCGGCTGCGCCGCGCGGTGGACGAGTTCGTGGTTGACGGGATCAAGACGACGCTGCCGCTGTTCCAGCGGCTGATCAAGGAGCCGGATATCATCGCCGGCAACTACGACATCCACTGGCTGGAAAAGTTCCTCAAGGACAACAAGGCCTGACAGTCAGGCGATCCCACCACTCGATGTCATCCCCGCGCAAGCGGGGATTTTCGTTTTGGAAGCCACGGTGCGAACCAAAACAGAGGTTCCCGCTTTCGCGGGAATGACCCGGTGGTCTGCGTCGCTAGCACACGCGGCTGCAACGAGCACCAGTTTGCCTTCTCCCCTTGCGGGAGAAGGTGCCCGAAGGGCGGATGAGGGGTCCGCAGAACGAAGTGTAGCGCGCTCCGAGGGCAGCGAGGGGCGATCCGGTACGCGGAGAGGTACCCCTCATCCGGCCTTCGGCCACCTTCTCCCGCAAGGGGAGAAGGCGATCGCCGAGCCGCCCGCGGCTTCCCAACCCGACTCGTTAACGAATTCTGAACGGACGCTCCAGCGCCGGTTCAGCCGCCAGGTGGCACGTATCCCCTACCCTAAGGAGATCGTGCCATGCCGCACATGATCGACTACCTCGACGCCATCATCATGATGCTTCCGGTCGTGCTCGCCGCGATCAGCCTGCCGCTGCTGGTGCGGCTGGTGCTCCGCTGAGCCCGGAGCGTTTCAACGAAACGCTCTAGCGTCCGAGACTGCTCAAAAACCCGCCCATCTCGGCGCGATAGCGTTCGGGATTTTCCTTGAACGACAGCAGGTGGTTGGCGCCGGTCTGCAGATAGCTCGTCGGCGCCGTGCGCGCCGCTACCAGCCGCTCGCTGATGGCGACCGGCACCAGGCTGTCGCCGGTGCCGTGGGCCAGGAACAGCGGCCCCGGGAACTTCGCCACCGCATCGAGACTCACCGCCTTGTTGAGGTGCACCCCGCGATAGGTATCGAAGACGAAGATGCCGGCCCTGGCCAGCGTGCGGGCCAGCGGGATCATCCGCGCGCCGAGCTTGTCGGCCACCACCTCGGTGAAATCCAGGGCCGGCGCATCGAGCGCCAGGGCCACGACTTTACCGGCCTGGCTCGAGTGCATCAGGAACTGCCCGGCAATGGCGCCGCCCATCGACTCCGCGACCAGGATGACGTTCGGCGCACCGCGGCCGAGCACCCAGCTCACCGCCGCATCGAGGTCGCGCCACTCGTCGACGCCGAAGCCGTAGATGGCATTGTCCGGCACGGGCGCGCCCTTGTCGTTACGGTAGGTGATCAGCAGCGTCGGGATGCCGGCCTCGTGGAGGATCGACAGCTGCCGGTAGCCGTTCTCGCGAATCCCGCCGATGCCGTGGACATAGACTGCCCATGGGCCGGCGAGGTTCGCGGCCGGCACCAACCAGGCCTCCGCCTCGCCCAGTTCGGTCTCGTAGCGCACGGTCTCGAACGGCAGCCCGAGCGCCGCCTGTGGGTCACCGCGATAGCCGAGCTCATAGGGGTCGGTCGGCGGGTTGGGGTTGTTGGCGCCGCTCCAGTCGACGCCGCCTGGGGTCAGCAGATGGTTCATCAGCATGGAGGTGCCCACACCGCCCGCAGCGATGAACAACACCACGACGATGACGATCCCGACGATGATGCGCCGCACCCACTTGTTCATCTGACGCCCTCAACCGGCCGGCAGCATCGCGTCCGGTTGCGGCGGTTGCAAGCCGCTTTGGCGTTGTTTCGCAGCAGCGGCGGGCCCATATTCGGGGCATGAGCAAGAAGCCCGATCCGTTCGCCATCGACCTGACGCCCGAACTGATTATCCGGGCCTACCAGGCGGGCATTTTCCCGATGGCGGAGGATGCGGGTTCGCCGGACCTGTTCTGGGTCAGCCCGCAAAAGCGCGGCGTGATCCCGCTCGACCGGTTTCATATCTCCAAAAGCCTCCGGAAGACGCTTCGCACTCACCCCTATGTGGTGAAGGTCGACACCGATTTCAGCGGTGTCATCGAAGGTTGCGCCACGGCGGGCGTCGATCGCGAGTCGACCTGGATCAACCCCGAGATCCGTCGCCTCTACGGCGCGCTGTTCGCACGCGGCATCGTCCACACCGTCGAGGTGTGGGAGGGGGCGGCGCTGGTTGGCGGGCTTTACGGGGTGTCGCTGGGCGCGGCGTTCTTCGGGGAATCGATGTTCCACCGGAAGACCGACTGCTCGAAGATCGCCATGGCGCACCTGCTGGAGCGGCTGGTGGCTGGCGGCTACCACCTGCTCGACACACAGTTCGTCACCGATCACCTGCGCACGTTCGGCGGCATCGAAATCCCGCGCGAGGACTATGAGGCTCGCCTCGCCGAGGCGCTGCAGCACCGGGGCGACTTCTTCGCATGCGACCACTAGAGCTGCCGCCCGGTTGGGCCAGTGGCGTCAAGCTCGTGCCGCAGACCATCGGCGTATCCGGGGCGTGGGTGTACCGGGCCGGCGAGGGGCATTTCATCAAGTCCGAACCGATCTCAGCGCTGGCCGAGTTGCCGGGCGAGATCGACCGGCTGCGCTGGCTGCACGGCACCGGGCTCCCCTGCCCTCAGGTGATCGACGTTGCCGAGCATGATGGCCGGCACTGGCTGCTGATGAGCGCAGTCCGGGGGCACGACCTGGCGTCCACGCCTGGGGTGACGTCCGAGGTAACGGCCGAGACCGCCATCCGGGTGGTCGCCGAGGCGCTGCGCCACCTGCACGGCATCGATCCCGCGAAATGCCCATTCGATCATCGCGCCGGCATCCGCGTCGCTGCTGCGTCGGCGCGCTACCATGCCGGGCTCTATGATGGCGACGACCCTGAGCAAGGCCCGGCGGACTATGCGCGGCTCATGGCCGGCGTGCCAAAAGCCGAGGACCTGGTGGTCACCCATGGCGACGCGTGCTTTCCCAACTTCATGGCCGAGGATGGGCACTTTACCGGCTTCATCGATTGCGGCCGGCTGGGCGTTGCCGACCGCTACCAGGACCTGGCGCTGGCCTGCCGCAGCCTCGATTGGAACTACGGAGCGGCGGCGATCCCGGCCTTCCTCGCGGCCTATGGCGTTACGGAGCCGGATCGGGCGAAGCTAGAGTGGTACACACTGCTGGATGAGTTTTTCTGAGCAGGTAGCGGCACTTGTCGACACGGGGCCGGTGGAGGGCGTTGCATGTCCCTCTGACTCCGGTGTCATCCCAGCGAACGCTGGGACCCATTTCTCCACTAGCGCGGGCTGCGAGTTGGGTCCCCTGCTTTCGCTGGGATGACAGCCGGTGGGTGGGGCGAAACCGAGCACAACAGCTGTGCCGGTGACGCCCAATCGCATGGTACCCTAATCCACCTGCGCCCCACCCGTAGCGTTGGCCACCGTCGCCGTCATCGACGCGGCGAGGTCCGACGCCAGCAGCACGGCGACGTCGGCGATCTGGGCTAGCGGGGTCAGCCGCCGCAGCGGGGTGCGTTCGCCAGCGCGGCGCTCGGCTTCCTCGAGGGTGATCCCCTCTTCTTTCGCATGCAGCAGGAACGCTTCGCGCACGCCCGGCGCATCGGGCGAGCCTGGTGAGCGGACGCAGACGCAACGCACCCCCGCGGGGCCGTTCTCGACCGCGAGGTGGCGGAGAAAATGCTCGATCGCCGCCTGCGACACGCCGAAGCCGCCCATGATGTCATAGGCCTCACGCGCCGCGTTGGCGGTGATGCCGACGATGACGCCGCCGCCATTGGCCGCCATATGCCGGGCATTGGCGGTGCCGGTCGAAAACCAGGTCTTCATCCCGGTCAACACCGGCGCGATGAACCGCTCGCGCGGCATGTCGATCAGCTTCTGGCCCTGGGTGTCGTCGAGGCTGACTGCGTTGAACATGATCTTCACGGGGCCGGCCGTGGCGGCGATCGCTTGGAGATGCGTCTCGACGGCTTCATGGTCGGTGGCATCGACCGGCGCCACCTCGACCCTTCCCCGGCTGCGGTTATCTCAGCTGCCACGGCCGTGAGCCGTTCGCGGTTGCGGGCAGCAAGGAACACCCGTGCGCCCTCGCGTGCATAGGCTTTGGCGACGGCCCCACCGACCGCGCCCGAGCCGCCGTAGACGATCGCCGTCCGATCGTTCAGCAGCACCGGTTCACTCCCTGATCTTGATGGCGACGGTGGTTTCCCACTTGTCCGGATCAGGCTCTTCCTCGGGGCTGTTGGGGTAGATTTCGAAGCGGGCGACAAAGTGCTCGCCATCGCTGCCGGTGGTGGCGTCCCACGCGATGCGCTTTTCCTTCGCCCAGCCGATCAGCACGGCATTGACGTCCATCAGGTTGTCGTAGTGGCCCCAATAGGTAGTCTGGGCATAGCGGCCAGCGGGCAGCGTGCCACCGACCAGTTGCCCGTCACTGACCACAAGAGCCGCCACGGGCACGCCGAACTCGATCTCGAGATCCGGCATGTTGACAATGTTGTACTTGAAGAATGCGGGCCCAACCGGTTGCAAGCCCTTGGCTTTCACCGCGGCGAACATCGCATCCATGGTGGCGCCGATCACCGCATCGAACGGAATGGTCACCCGCTTGCGGATGGCGACATAGGGTTGAGCCGTCCGCTCAACAATCGTTGGTAGGGTGAGCATTGTCGTCCTCCCGCTTGCGCTCCAGTGCCCGGCGCCTCGCCGCGACCATATCCTCGGCTACGCCATCGCTGCGCGGACGGCCCTTGGGGCGCCAGTCGTCGTCGATGAACTCAGCCACATAGCGGTCGAACACATCGAAGCCGCTCTTCCAGCCCCAGCCGTGCCCATCGCGCTCCTCAAGGGTGATGAACGGGGTCTGCCGGAAAAACATCCGGGTCTTGCCGTGCTCGTCGACGAAATCCATCGTCACCACGGTCTCGAAGCCGTCATACTCGTTGATGTAGGTGAAGCTCAGCCGGCTCGGCTCGACGATCTCGAGATACTCGCCACGGATCCAGTGGGCGTGGCCCGGCCCATTGCTCATGCAGCGCCGCCACTTGCCGCCGACGCGGAAGTCGATGTCGCAGCTGAGCAGCGCGTAGCCCTCCGGCCCGTGCCAGCGCACCATATGCTCGGGGTCTTTCCACAGGCGCCACACGAGCGCTCGCGGCGCGTCGAACAGCCGGTCGAACTCCAGCACCAGGGCTGCCTGTTCGGCCGTGACGCTATTGCTTCGGGCCATTGGGATTCCCCTTCTGCAGTTCGGCGAGGTAGGCGTCCATGCGCGCAAAGTTCTGGTCCCAGTGCCGGCGGTAGCGCTCGACCCAGTTCGCCAGCTCGGCCAGCGGCGCAGCATTGAGCTGCACCGGACGCCATTGCGCGTGCCGCGTGCGCGCCACGAGCCCGGCCTGCTCCAGCACCTTCAGATGGCGCGAAATGGCCGGCATCGAAATATCGAAGGGGGCCGTCAATTCGCTCACTGACGCCTCACCCTCGCTCAGCCGCTGCAAGATTGCCCGCCGCGTTGGGTCGGCGAGCGCGGAGAGAGTGAGGCTGAGAGCGTCGGCGGTCATATTTCGCACATGTGTTAAATAACACAGTTGTTAAATAGCTTCGCGAACGACGAGTCAAGCCGTTGGCTGACTCGCCACTGGCCGTCAGCCCTGCGAGGACATGGGACCTGGGGTCTGGCTCAGCCACCGGATCATTCCCGCGAAAGCGGGAACCTTTGTTTTTTGCGTGTTGCGCACCATCGCAAACGGAGGTCCCCGCTTTCGCGCGGATGACCCGGTGGTGGGACCGATAGGGTGGTGGCGAGGTCGCCCTCAATAGCTTTCACCGAATCCACGCAGCGGTGAAACGCTCCAGCCGACCCCGACGCTCACAATGCGCGAATCGTGCACAACTTCGGCGGCTTCGTGGCCTTGGATCGATGCGGATTTGGCCCGATCATCCCGGCAAGAGGAAACCGAACGCGAGCTTCGGTGCACGGGATTACGGACCATGCTGCAATTCGACCAGGAACAGGGCGGCGCCTACCAGGACGGACTCTACGACCCGGAAACGAGCGCAGCGCGGGTGGATATCGCCACCGCGCTGACCGCGGCATCGCGTGCGCATTATCGCGAGCATGGCTGGCTATCGGTCGAGGGCTTATTGCAGGCCGACGAGTTGGCTGCGGCAAAGGCCGCGATCGACGACCTGATCGAGGGCCGCGTGCTGGGGTTCTCTGGAGTGTCCTACGAAAAAGGATACAAGGAGATCATCGGGACGATGACGGCGGCCGAGCGCTACGACGCCGTCCGCAAGCTCTATGACTTCGTGCCCCATGAAAAGCGGCTGGCCGGCATCGCGCTGGGCGAGCGGATCGGAGCGATCGCCCGGCATCTGCTGGAACGCGACGTGCGGCTGTTCCAGGACATGGCATTGCTCAAGCCGCCGCGCGGCGGCCGCGAGAAGCCGTGGCACCAGGATCATGCGTTCTTCGACTATCCGCTCGGAACGCGCATCGTCGGGGTGTGGATCGCCGTCGACGAGGCCACCATTGCCAATGGCTGCATGCAGGTGCTCGACGGCGGGCACAAGCTGGGGCCGATCCACCACTTCCGGCGTCGCGACTGGCAGATCTGCGACACCGATATGGCCGGCCGGCGGAGCGTCGCCTTTCCGCTGCGGCCCGGCGACGGCATGTTCTTCGATGGCCTCCTGCCGCATGGCACGCCCTCGAACAACTCGGCGCAGCGGCGCCGGGCGCTGCAGTTCCACTACATGGACCAGGGCGCGCAGCCGAGCGCGGCGGCCGAGCGTCTCGCCCTGTTCGGTGGTGAAGGGGCTGGGGCAACCTGTTGAACCAAGCGGCTGCCAGCACCTTCGGTAAAGATGAGACGGGCGTCGAGCTGCGCGCCCCGGTGGGGCGCATGCGGTGCGACCCGGGTTGGTCTTTCGCCTCCGATCCGACCAAGCTCGACAATTATCGCATCTGGTTGATCTGGGCCGGCGAAGGCGAACTGGTGGCGCCCGGCGGCGAGCGGATCGCCCTGCTGCCCGGGGTGACCGTGGTGATGCGGCCCGATGGCGTCTACCGGGCCGCGCACAACTCCGCCAATCCGCTGGGCGTCACTTTTCTCAACTATGCCTATCGGGCGGAAGCGCCGCTGCCGCCGGTCTGGTGCTGGACGTCGGACTTCCTGTTCATCGACGCGGTGACCCGCAAGATCGTACAGTTGCACGCCGCCGAACTCGCAGGTCTCGCCGACAATGGCAGGCGCACCGCCATGCTGCTCAGGGCGGTGCTCGACGAGTTGCACGGCGCAGCGCTGCAGCTCGTACCGGGGGATGTTCCCAGCTCACGGCTCGACCGCGATGTGATCGAACTTGCCAACAAGGTGCTCGAAATGCCGGCCGAGCACGATGACATCTCGGAGCTCGCCGGGGCGGTGTTTCGCAGCCGCTCGCATTTCACCCGCACCTTTCGGCGCATCTACGGGGTGAGCCCGATCAGCTTCGTCAAATCGACCAAGCTGCTCAAGGCGCGCAACCTGCTGCAGACCACCTCGATGAGCATCGGGGAGATCTGCTCGATCCTGGGCTACTCGACCACCCAGTATTTCTCGCGCCAGTACAGATCCTACTTCGCGACGACGCCGGGCGAGGACCGGCGCCGCGCGCAACACGAGGCTCAAAAGAGTCAGGAGGAGACGATATGATCACACGTCGCAGGACGGTGCTTAAGGGCGCCCTCGCGCTACTGGGGGCGACGGCGCTGGCGCCGGTGGCACGGGCGCAGTCGGACGGTGTCCGCGCCATCTTCTGGGGCGGCCAGGCGCGCGCCGAGCGGACCTTTGCGGTGTTCGACCTGTTCCAGAACAAGCTCGGCACCGCGCCGGTGGTCGGCGAGTTCATGGGGTTCACCGACTACTGGCCGAAGGTTGCGACCCAGACCGCCGGCGGCAATGCACCCGACCTGATCCAGATGGACTATCGCTACATCGTCGAATATGCGCAGCGCGGCGCGCTGACGCCGCTCGACGATTATCTGGGCGGCGCGCTGGACCTCGCCGATTTCGATGCCGACCAGATCGAAGCCGGCAAGGTCGACGGCAAGTTCTATGGCGTGAGCATGGGCGCCGGCGGCTTCTGCCTGCAGGTCAATGCGAGCGCCTTCGAGCGGGCCGGCCTGCCGGTGCCGGGCCCCACGACGACCTATGCGGAGCTTTTAGGCATGGCCGGCGACTTCAATGCGGCCAATGCCGGGATGCGCATGCTGCAGGACGGCTCGGGTAACGAGCCGGCGCTCGAGAACTGGCTGAGGCAGCGCGGCAAGGCGCTCTATACCGCGGAGGGCGAGCTCGCCTTCGGGACGGAAGATGCGGCCGAGTGGTTCACGCTATGGGCGGACCTGCGCGGCAAACAGGCCTGCGTGACCGCCGAGGAGCAGGCGATTTCGACCGGTACCATCGATACCAGCATGCTGGTGACCGGACGCGCCGCCAGCGGCTTTACCGGGGTCAATGAACTCATCGCCTACCAGGCCCTGGTCAAGGATACGCTGGCGGTCACCAACATGCCGCTGGCGATGGCCGGCGGTAAAGGCGGGCAGTACCGCAAGCCGACGATGATGTGGACCCTGGCGCAGACCTCCAAGCTCAAGGACGAAGCGGTCGAGCTGATCAACTTCTTCGTGCGTGATCTCGAGGCGGCGAGCCTGCTCGGGCTGGAGCGCGGCATTCCGGCTTCGGCGGCGTCGCGCGAGCATATTGCGGGTAGCGTCACCGACCTCGAACGGCAGACCCTCGATTTCTTCGCCAACCTGGGCGACCTGCTCGGGCCGATCCCGCCGTCGCCGCCGTCTGCGGCGGGCGAGATCAGCCAGTCGCTGCTGGGCACGCTGAGCCAGGAAGTCGCCTTCGGCGCCAAATCGCCCGAGGACGCCGCGGCGCAGCTGGTGAACGGGGCACAGGATATCCTCGCCCGGGCGGGATGACTCGGCCGGCCGGTTCCTCTCCCGGGCCGGCCGGTCCTTTTCTGGGGGTGAGGTTCCCGCCGGCACCACCCCGGTGACGCGGCCAGGGCCCAACCTGAGCGAAAGCTCATGTGCGTTTGGTCCTGGCCCCTCTCCCGCCCACCGGGTCATTCCCGCGAAAGCAGGGGCCTCTGTTTTCTCGCCTGCGGCACTATCTCAAACGGAGGTCCCCGCTTTCGCGGGGATGACACCGAGCTTGGGGCACTTTCTGATGGCAAGCTCTCGGATTGGACACTCCGTGGCTTAGCGAATGGGGCGCAGGCCGGGACGCATCCTGAGCTGTGGCTCTGGCGCAAGTCCCTCACCGTCTCAGGATGGGCCCCGGCCTCCGCCGGGGTGACACCGTGGGTGGGGGAACATCCGTGACAGGCCCAAGGCCCCGGCCGGATTGCTTCGCGATGCTTACTTCCCCAACCGGAACGCTACTTCGGTTTGCCATTTCTGCGGGTCGGGCTCGTCGGCCGGGTCGGTGATGTAGATCTCCAGCAGTGCCGCGTCGTACTCGCCCGGTGCATCTTCCGGCATCGGATGCGGGATGCCTTGCTTCTCCAGCCATTCGCCGAGCGCCACGTTGGCCTGGTAGAGCCCCTCATAGGGTCCGGTGTGGATCAGCGTCGCAAAGCGGCCGGCCGGGATGGTGCCGGTCCTGACCTTCGAATCGCCGCTGAGCAGTGTTGCAGTAGGGAAACCCACCTCCATCACCATCGCCCCGTCCTCAGGCATTTCGAGGTAGCTGAAGAACGGCGCGCCTATGGGGGCGGCGCCCCGAGCGGCGAGCCAGCCGGCGACCTCGCCGACCAGCGGCGGCGCCTTCGATGGGATTTCGCCGCGATCGAGGCTGATGCGGATCGCCGCGAACGGCTGGTCCGGGCGGGTTACGATCTCGGGGGTACTGAGCATTTGTGGCTCCTCTCGTTGGGGTGGGAGGAGCTAAGCGCAGGAGGCCGGCGCCTGACTTGATCTTGGTTGCGGTGGGCGTTGATAGAGGTGACGGCGCGGCGCAGCCCTCCGGGCACAAGGGATCAGCGCACCACCGGCGTCATTCCCGCGCAGGCGGGAACCTAGTGGGATGCTGCAGCGCTGGTGGAGCTTGAGAAATCGCACTGAGTCCCCGCCTGCGCGGGGATGACGCCGGTGGGAAGGTGAGGATTTGCAGCGAGGCGTGCCGGGCGAGCAGTGATCTGCCGAAGCCCCTCAGGATGGGCCCCGGCTTTCGCCGGGGTGACACCGTGGGGGAGGCATCCACGTGCCCTGCGGCTAGCTCAGCCCCCAGCAGCGGTATCCGCCGATGGCGGCGGGACATCCGAGCTCTGCTTACAGTCGAGCAGCCAGATATCGTAGACGGCGTGGTCGATGGCGTTGAGCGCCGGGCTGTCGGCGAACATCCAGCCGGTAAAGATCCGGTCGATCGAGCCCTTGAGGCTCACCTGGTCGACCTCGACGAACACGCTGGTGCGCTGCGTCTCGGTGGGCGGCCTTGTGTAGCAGGCGCGTGGCGTGATCTGCAGCGCGCCGAACTGCACCGTCTCATCGATATAGACATCGAAGGTGGTGATGCGCCCGGTGATCTTGTCGAGCCCGGAGAACTGGGCGACCGGATTGGCGATCGTCTCGGCCAGCACAGGGCTCGCCAGCGCAAAGCTGACGAAAATGGCGGCAACTGCCTTGCGGACCATCTGCATGGGCTGGACGATAGTCGGGCTTATTCGGGCGACCAGGCGTCGTAGTCGCCGGTGACGCGCGGGCGTTCGCCCTTGTTCAACAGGCTGCCATCCGGGCGGTAGGCCGCGGCGGTGCCGGTGAGGTTGGGCTGGTGCGGCTGCTGCCAGGGACGCGCCGTGTATTCCTCAGCGGTCGGCGGAGTGTTGGTGCGGTAGTGCATCCAGCCATACCAACCGGGCGGGATGGTGGTGGGCTCGGCATAGCCGCCGGCATAGACCACCATGCGGCGCTCGTAGCCGTTGGGGCCGGGCTTGGAGCCTGGCTTCGAGCGGTAATAGCGGTTGCCGGTCTCGTCTTCGCCGACGAACTCGCCCTGCGTCGCGATCCAGAGGCGCGTGCCCCAGGTGTTGCCCCGCCACCAGGCCAGTATCTCGATCAGGAAGTCCTTCATGCCGCCGTTCGCCATACCGTCTGAACCCGTCTCGGAATCCGTTCGCGCGCCAAATCGCGCGTCATTTCTGCCCGTGGCTCTAACATGCCCTAGGACACACGCCTAGCATAAAGGCGGCGACCGCCCTGCCCTCTACCTATGGTGTGCCGACCGACAATCAGGCGCTGTGTATGGTCGCCGATTTGTGACGGAAATAATGCGCTTGACAGGATTCGCACCGAAATCCGCCTGCTGCTTAGCCCCATCGCTTCATCTTCGCGCGTCGCTCAAAGATGGCGAAAGAGTGGCCGCTTTCTCGGGGTTTAGCACCGATTTTGGCAGCGATCCGTGAGGCCGAGGTACTGAAAATTGACCTTCCGAACTGCCGAATCGAGCTTGGAACTTTTCCCCGTAATCCACATATGAGATACTGGATTTAGCCGTCGGACACGGGCAATGCCACTAGCTGTTGTATGTTGTGATCATGCCTCGGCATTGACCGACTCGAAGCATCGGACGCATCCTTTGGAGGTTGCGCCGGGCGTGTTCAGACGGCACGACGGACGACCGGGACCACACGGCGACAGCAGTTCGTCGAGGGTCCCAAACGGGGCTCCTGGGTCGCTTTTCGCGGCCAGTTAGACAGCGTCATACAAAGAGGCAGAAGCCGTCCTTGGCGGCTCGCGGGCTTTCCTGTCCGCTTTATTGGGGAATATATAGACAAATGCGCATCGAACGCCGGTTCACGAAAGCCAACGACAGCGCCTATGCGGGGA
>NZ_DASZAW010000089.1:0-4940 GCF_035944845.1 Devosia sp.
CAGTTCAGCCGGCCCGAGCCGGACGGGGACATGCATGGTCATCGGTCCTTACGCCGCCGCTTCGTCGAAGCCGGCATAGCCCTTGGCTTCCAGTTCCAGCGCCAGTTCCTTGCCGCCGCTCTCGACCACGCGGCCATCCGAAAACACGTGCACGACATCCGGCACGATGTGGTTGAGCAGCCGCTGGTAGTGGGTGATCACCAGCATCGAACGGTCGGGACTGCGCAGTGCATTGACGCCCTCCGACACCACCTTCAGCGCGTCGATATCGAGGCCGGAGTCGGTCTCGTCGAGGATGCACATCTTGGGCTTCAGGAGCGCCATCTGCAGGATTTCGGCCCGCTTCTTCTCGCCGCCCGAGAACCCGACATTGAGCGCACGCTTCAGCATGTCGCTGTCGATATGCAGCGCCTTGCCGGCTTCCTTGACTGCCTTCATGAAATCCGGCGTCGACAGCTCGCCTTCGCCATTGGCCTTGCGCTTGGCATTCAGCGCCGCCTTGAGGAAGGTCATGGTGGCAACGCCAGGGATCTCGATCGGATACTGGAAGGCGAGGAACAGCCCGGCCGTGGCGCGCTCGGACGGTTCCATCTCGAGGATGTTTACGCCGTCGAGCAGCACTTCGCCGCCGGTGATCTCGTAGTCTTCCTTGCCGGCCAGCACATAGCTGAGCGTCGATTTGCCCGACCCGTTGCGCCCCATGATCGCATGCACTTCACCCTTGGGGACGATCAGGTTCACGCCTTTGAGGATTTCGCGTGCCTCGATGCGGACGTGCAGGTCGCGGATTTCGAGCATGGGGGTGGTCATTTCACTTCTCCGATATTTTCGCCGTCCCAGTAGTCGAGGCTCGATGCCTCGCGTGCGATGTGCCGAAGCGACGATTTGTCGGTCGGGTTACCGCTGGTCCGGGAAAAGACGCCAAACTTGTTCGAGTCCGGGTACTCGCACACTTCGGTCGCGGCCATCGTCGAGATGCCGAAATACCGAAGCACGCCAGTGCCGGTGTTGATGATCTGATGCGCCGTCGAGCGGTCGCCTGCCGGCGCGCCCAGCACGTCGCCGGCCTTGATGGCGTGGCTGTCCGCGCCGTAGCGATAGGTGCCCTCACCTTCGAGCACGATGAACAGCTCGTCCTCGACATGGTGGTTGTGGAACGGGCAGCTCGACTTGCCCGCCGGCACCTCGTTGTAGCTGATGCCAAGGTTACGCAGCCCCAGCAGCCGGCCGAACGAGGCGTCCGATGACTGGTAATTCGCGCCCTGCGTCCAGCTCTCGAGAGCCAACTCTGCGATGTTGAGCAACGGTCGGGTCACTTCTCTCCTCCCGTATCTTCACCATCCCAGTAGCCCATCGGCATCAGCTTGCCGCCGGCACCGAAGGTGGCGTTCTCACGGTGGTGGCCGGTCGCGCCGATATCGACACGGATGCGGCCGCTGTCGAGATACTCGACCACATCGGCATTGGTGTTGTTGGAGAACGCGATATAGCGAAGCTCCTCGTCACCGGTATTGATGAGTTGATGCCCCTCGCCTCCCGCCGGCGCCGAGAGACAATCGCCAACGCGTACCGGGAGCCGCTCCTCGCCGTACCGGTAGGTGCCGGTGCCGGAGAGGATCAGGAACATCTCGTCTGAGGTGTGGTGACGATGAAACGGCGTCGCCGTTTTGCCGGGCGGCACGACATGTAACGCAGCGCCGAGGCCGAACAGCCCGAGCGCCGGACCGAACTCGCCGGTAGCCGCCGCGAAGCGCGTCCCCTCCGCCCCCTGCTGCAGTGGAACGTCTTCGAGGTTCAGCACCACTTTCATTTGGTGCCTCCCGCGCCCTCGGTGTCTTCACCGTCCCTGTAGCCGAACGGCGTCAGGTTACCGGCGGTGCTGAAGATCGACATCGGCTCTCTGTCGTTGCCGTGCGCGATGTCGTCGGCCCAGGCCGCGTCGATGTCGTTGAGCCCCACCTCAAAGCGGTCGCCCACCGTGAGCCACTTGAGCTCAAGGTCAGCAACATTGACGATGTTGTGGGGCCAAGACGTCATCAGCCGACGCTGCCCTCGAGCGAGATCGAGATCAGCTTCTGCGTTTCGACCATGAACTCCATCGGCAGGTGCTGCAGCACGTCACGCACGAAGCCGTTGACGATCAGCGCCACCGCTTCCTCTTCCGAGAGGCCGCGCTGCATGCAGTAGAACATCTGGTCGTCCGAGATCTTGCTGGTCGTCGCCTCGTGTTCGAACACGGCTGAGGCGTTGCGGCTCTCGATATAGGGTACGGTATGCGCGCCGCACTTGTCGCCGATCAAGAGACTGTCGCACTGGGTGAAGTTGCGGGCGCCCTTGGCCTTCGCATGCGCCGAGACCTGGCCGCGATAGGTATTGTCCGAGTACCCTGCCGCGATGCCCTTGGAGATGATCCGGCTCGTGGTGTTCTTGCCCAGGTGCAGCATCTTGGTGCCGCTGTCGACCTGCTGGTAGCCGTTCGAAATGGCGATCGAGTAGAACTCTCCCGACGAGTTGTCGCCGCGCAGGATGCACGAGGGATACTTCCAGGTAATCGCCGAGCCGGTTTCGACCTGCGTCCAGCTGATCTTGGAGTTGTCGCCGCGGCAATCGCCACGCTTGGTGACGAAGTTGTAGACGCCGCCCTTGCCGTCCTTGTCGCCCGGAAACCAGTTCTGCACCGTCGAGTACTTGATCTCGGCGTCCTTGAGGGCAACGAGCTCGACCACAGCGGCATGCAGCTGGTGCTCAGCGCGGGCCGGCGCCGTGCAGCCTTCGAGATAGGACACGTAGGCGCCCTCGTCGGCGATCAGCAGCGTGCGCTCGAACTGGCCGGTCTTGGCCTCGTTGATGCGGAAATAGGTCGAGAGCTCCATCGGGCAGCGCACGCCCTTGGGGATGTAGCAGAACGAGCCGTCTGTGAAGACCGCCGAGTTCAGCGTCGCATAGTAGTTGTCGGACACCGGAACGACCGAGCCGAGATACTGCTTCACGAGGTCGGGGTATTCGCGGATCGCCTCCGAGATCGAGCAGAAGATGATGCCCATCTTCTCGAGCTCGGCCCGGAACGTGGTGCCGACCGAGACGGAATCGATCACCGCATCGACGGCAACCTTGGGCTGCTCGATGCCGGCGAGCAGCTCGCGCTCCTTCAGCGGCACGCCGAGCTTCTCGTACATTTCGAGCAGCGCCGGATCGATCTCATCGAGGCTCTTGGGCCGGTTCGAGCTCTTGGGCGCCGCGTAGTAGTACATGTCCTGGAAGTCGATCTTGGGGTAGTGCACCTTGGCCCAGGTCGGCTCGTCCATGGTCAGCCAGCGCTTATAGGCATCCAGCCGCCACTCGAGCATCCACTCCGGCTCGTCCTTTTTGGCCGAGATGAAGCGGATGGTGTCCTCGTTCAGGCCCTTGGGGGCCTTGTCGACTTCAAGCTGAGTTTCGAACCCGTACTTATACTTCTCGACATCGAGCGCGAGTACCTTCTCAACGGTATCGTCCTCGATCTCTTCCTTCAAAGTCGGGATGTCGTAACGGGCCATCGTCTTCTTCCTATGCTGCGACGCCGTGGCGGGCGCGATGACGCCCGACGACTTCGCCAAAACCCCTGAGATAAGCCTCGACGTCCTCGATTGAAGAGGACCAGCCGAAGCTCACACGCATTGCACACTCGCCGAGCTCTGCCGGCACGCCCATGGCGGCAAGCACATGGCTCGGGCCAACCTTGCCCGACGAGCAGGCGGAACCCGATGAAACGGCGAGACCGGCAAGGTCCAGCCCCATCATGGCCACGGCATTCTTCAACCCCGGCACCGCGAAGTTGCTCACGTTGCCGATCCGGTCGGTCTTCTCGCCGAAGATCACCAGATCGGGCGCGATCAACCGCATACCGTCTTCCGCGGTCCGCACCAGCTCGCTGACATTGGCGTGGTAAAACCGCTCGGCGAACACTTCGGCCGCCGCACCGAACCCGGCGATTGCCGCTGCCGATTCCGTGCCACCGCGCCGCCCGCTCTCCTGGCCCCCACCGGGGATCAGGCGAACCTGGTCGGCATGGCCCTTCATCAGCAGCGCGCCGATGCCGGCGGGACCGCCGATCTTGTGGCCGCTGATCGCCATCATATCGGGTGCGCGCGAGGCAAATTCGAGCCCCACCTTGCCAAAACCCTGCACCGCGTCGACAAACAGGTAATGCGGGCTCGGGCCGACCAGCACTTCGATGCGATCGACCGGCTGGATCACCCCGGTCTCGTTGTTGACAAGGTGCACCGCAACCAGGAGCCGCATGCCGACGAGGTCCGCCGCCGCCAGTGCCGCCGCGATCTCTTCGACCTTGATCACTCCGTCGGCATCGAGGCCGACCTTCTTGATCGGCAATCCAGTGGCTTCGGCAGCCCTCAGCACTGCCGCATGCTCGCCCTCCGAAACGACGATGGCATCGACGTTGAACGCCTTGGCGCCACCGACGATCGCCTGGGTGATCGCTTCGGTGGCCGAGCCGGTGAACACCACCTGGTCGCGCTCCGCGCCGGCGAGCCGCGCCACCTGGGCGCGCGCCTTGTCGATCACGGCACGCAGCGCCCTGCCCTGGGCATGCACCGATGAGGGGTTGCCGACGAGGTCGAGAGCCCCGATATGGGCAGCGCGAGCCTCCGGCAGCAGCGGCGCCGACGCATTGTGATCGAGATAGATCGACTGTCGCGTCATAGATCCGAGGCCTGCCTCATCCGCTCCGAAAGGCCAGCCGCGACGCCAAGGCGCCGCACGTGCCTGAAACAAATCTTGAAATCGGGCGCTCACTTTCACTACAAGGAGCGCTCACCAGCAACCGGAAGCGGTTGGACCACCAACTGCCGCCTTCGAAAACCCAGTTTAGAATTATTCGAAACTGGAGTTTTCGGCCCATGTTTTAGGCAGCGGCGCAGCATTCGTCAAGCCGAGAGACC
>NZ_DASZAW010000090.1:0-11347 GCF_035944845.1 Devosia sp.
TTGGCGCCTTCGGCATCAATCAGCTGGACATCGGGGGAGGAGATATCTTCGTTAGATTGCGGCCCATCTTTCTGGGGCGCGACGGGTCTCATGGGACGACGAATGGGAGGCGATCCTTCGATTGTTACCGGAGCGGCGGGATATCGCGGCTAAAATCGTGCTGCGTCGGCCATAAGTCAACACCGGAACAGACAAGAAACAGCAGCAAGGCGCGGTTTGATGACAAACTGTTGCCGCGAAGGCTAACGCGGGGCAAAAGGCCGGGCACGGAAAATGGAGTCGGCCAGCATGGAGCCCGAGGTTGAATACCTGGAAGTGGGCGAGGGCAGCCAAGCGCGCCGCATCGCCATGCTGCGGCGGTCCGGCAAGTCCCCCGGCATTTTCTGGCTCAACGGCTACCGTTCCGATATGGGCGGCACCAAAGCTTCGGCGCTCGATGCGTTCGGCGCCGAGCAGGGCCTTGCCGTCACCCGCCTCGATCACTCCGGCAACGGCCTCTCGGGCGGCGACTTCCTCGATGGCACGGTGAGCCGCTGGCTTGAGGAATCGCTCGCGGTATTCGCCACCACCTCGGGGCCGCAGGTGATCGTCGGCTCTTCGCTCGGCGGCTGGCTGGCGCTGCTGATGGCGCGCCAACTGCGCCGGCAAGGGCAGGGCGACCGTGTGAAAGCGCTGGTGCTGATCGCTCCGGCGGTCGATGCGACCGCCGAGCTGATGACCAAGCGGATGAGCAAAGCGCAGCTGGCGGCGCTCAAACGCGACGGCGTGGTGCAACGGCCCTCGCAATATTCCGACGAGCCTTATCCCTATACGGCCAGGCTGATCGAGGACGGCAACCAGCATCATCTGATGTTCGGCCGCGGCATCGACGTCGGCGCACCGGTGACGATCCTGCAGGGCGGCAAGGATCCCGATGTGCCGCGCGAGCACGCCATGCGGCTGGTGCAGCACCTGCTCACCGACCCGGTGACCTTCACCCTGATCCCCGATGGCGACCATCGGCTGAGCCGCCCCGAGGACCTCGAACTGCTGAAGGCTGCGGTGGCCCGCGAGATCACCGCGCCGCCCGAGCAGCTGACACTGGCGCTTTAGGTGCTGAACGGCTGAGCCGGCGCGGGCTGCCCCCCCACCCCTGTCCCCTCCCCGCCAGGGAGGGCGACCAAATCACTGGCATCACAGCCTGCGTCTCCCTCCCCCTTGCGGGGAGGGATCAAGGGTGGGGGTCCACAGCCTCCGGCTAACCTGGTTCACCCAAACCGCAGCGCCGTCTTCTGCTGCCCACCCGCGTCAAAGTTGCCCGGCTCGAGCCAGCGCTCGAACCCGGCCTTCCTCACCGGCCATTCGCTGTCGAGCATCGAAAACCAGGCGGTGTCGCGGTTCTCGCCTTTCGCGATCATGTGCTGGCGGAACAGCCCCTCGTAAGTGAAGCCGAAGCGCTTCGCGGCGCGTTTGCTCGGCTCGTTCCGATCGTTGCACTTCCACTCAAAGCGGCGATAGCCGAGGTCTTCGAAGATGTGCCGGGCGAACAGGTAGAGCGCCTCGGTGGCGCGCGGCGTGCGGGCAATGGCCGGACCCCAGTAGATCGAGCCGATCTCGATAACGCCGTGCTCAGGCACGATGCGCATCAGCGCCTGCCGGCCACCGGCCTTGCCCGTCGATTTGTCGATCACGGCGAAGAGCATCGGGTCGGCCTTGCCGAGGACGCTTTGGATGAACGCCTCGGTGTCGGCCTCAGTCCTGGGCGCATAGTCGCCGAGATAGGCAAAACGAACGTCGCCATCAGGCACGTTCGAGGCTTCGAACAGGTCCGGTGCGTGCGCCAGGCTCAGTGGCTCGAGCCGCACATAGCGACCCTCAAGCACCACGCGCTGCGGCGGGGTGGCGGGTTTTGGACTGCTCATTGCCGGCCTTTCCAGATGGCGTCGAGACCTTCGCGATAGGTCGGATAGAGCAGGCCGACGCCCAGCGTCGCCAGCACCTTCTTCGACGAAACGCGCTTGTTGTCCGAGTAGAAGCTCCGCGCCATCGGCGTCATCTCAGCGGTCTCGAACGGCACCTCGGCCGGCGGCGCGATCCCCATGACATGGGCGGCGTAGGTGACGAGATCCTGCGGCGGCGCCGGTTCGGTATCGGCGAGGTTGTAGGTGCCCTCGAGATCGCTCAGCGCAGCGCGCGCCGTGATCCGGCCGATATCGGCGACATGGATGCGGTTGAACACCTGGTTCGGCTTGACGATGCGGCGCGCCGTACCCTCGCGCAGCTTGTCGAAGGCCGAGCGGCCGGGGCCGTAAATGCCGGCCAGCCGCACGATGAACAGCGGCACGCCGCGCTCCCTGGCGTAGTCGCGCCACGCCTCTTCGGCCTCGACCCGCTGCTTGGAGCGGATGTTCAGCGGCCGGGTCGGCGCCTCCTCGTCGATCCATTCACCGCCGAAATCGCCATACACCCCGACGGTGGAGAAATAGCCGATCCACTCGAGGTTCGGCGCCGCATCGAGATCGGCACGATGCAGGTTCAGCGCCGGATCGCCGCGCTCGTCGGGCGGGATCGAGAGGATGACATGCGTCGCTGCCCTGAGGTCTTCGCTGAGCGTCGTGCCCGCCACTTCGCCATCGAACACGTGGATCCGGTACGCCGAATCGGCCTCCGATTCCGCGGCTTCGGCGCTGCGGGTCGTGCCGGCGACGGGTATCTGGGGGTCGGCCAGCAGGTGCAGGGCGCGGGCAGTGGCGCGCGATGAGTAACCCATGCCGAAGAAGAACAGGCGCATTTCCAATAGAACTCTAGTTCGCACGCGCCGGCTGGACGGCCGCGCTCCACTCTGCCTGGACGCTGATGTCGCCTTCATCGGGCAAAAACGCAAGCGCCAGTGCATCCGCGCGCGCTTTCGTCACAAGCCGCCGGACCGCCCACACCGCCGCACCGCGGATCAGTGGCTCAGGGTCGGCAAGCCGCGCTTCGGCCAATGGCACCAGCGCCGCGTCGCCCGAATTGCCGGCAGCGATCAGCACGTTCCGCAGAAACCGCGCATGGCCGATCCGCTTGATCGGCGAGCCGGCGAACAGTGCCCGGAAGCCCCGATCGTCGAGTTGCAGCAACTCACGCAGCGCCGGCGCCTTCAGCTCGTCCCGCGCCTTGAGCTTCATCTCGTGCGTCTCCGAGGCGAACTTGTTCCACGGGCAGACGGCGAGGCAATCGTCGCAGCCATAGACGCGGTTGCCCATCGGAGCGCGGAACTCCAGCGGGATCGGCCCGGGATGCTCGATATTGAGATAGCTGAGGCAGCGTCGCGCATCGAGCTGGAACGGCGCCGGGAAGGCGTTGGTGGGGCAGATATCGAGGCAGCGCCGGCAATTGCCGCAGCTCTCGGCATGCGGTTCACCGGCCGGCAGTTCGGCCGAGGTGAAGATGGCGCCGAGGAACAGCCAGGAGCCATGTGTGCGGCTGACCAGCACGGTGTGCTTGCCCTGCCAGCCGATGCCGGCGGCCTCGCCGAGCGGCTTTTCCATCACCGGGGCGGTATCGACGAACACCTTCACTTCGGCACCAGTGCGGCGGCTCAGCAGCCCCGCCAGCTCCTTGAGCTTGCCCTTGATGATGTCGTGGTAGTCGCGGTTGCGGGCGTAGACCGAAATATTGCCGAGCGAACGCTGCTCGAGGTCGGCCATCGGGTCACTGTCGGGGCCGTAATTCATCCCCAGCATCAGCACCGAGCGCGCTTCGGGCCACAGCGCCTCGGGCGCCCCGCGCCGCTCGGCGGTTTCGGCTATCCATGCCATCTCGCCGTGCCAGTCACGGGCCAGCGCCGTGTCGAGTTTTTGCGGCAGGTCCGGCCGCGCATCGGCCCTTGCCACGCCGAACGCATCGAAGCCGAGGGCTTTGGCGCGGTGCCTGAGTTCAGCGATGAGGGCGATCTGGTCTCGCGCTGCTGTCACAGGGTCATCCCCGCCAAATTGGGGATCTCCGTTTGCGGTGCCCTAAGGAATACCGAGGTTCCCGCCTTCGCGGGACTGACACCGTGCCACAAGGCTAGCACAGGGAACGGACTAGAAGTCCAAGTCCGCATAACCCGCTGCTGCTGGCATCCCGGCCACCCGGTCGTTCAGCAACGTGCGAAAGGCCGGCCGCGATTTGATGCGGGCGTACCATTGGCGGGTTTCGGGCGAAGTATCCCACTGCACGTCGCCCAGGTAGTCGAGGCTCGAGAGGTGCGCGGCGAGCGCAAAGTCGGCGAGCGTCATGGTATCGCCGGCAATCCAGTGCCGGGTGGCAAACAGCCAGTTGAAATAGTGCAGGTGCTCGGCAAGGTTGGCCTTGGCGACACGCAGCACACCTGGCTCCGGCGTCATGCCGCGCTGGTCGCGCTTGACGATCTTTTCCTCGAGCACATAGCGGGTCACTTCGTCATTGAGTTTGACCAGCACCCATTCGAGCAGCCGCCACATCTCGTTGCGCAGCACCGTATGCGAAGGGAACAGCCCGGCGACCGCCGCCGGTACATAGCGGTCCTCGATCGCGTGGATCACCGCCAGCGTTCCCACCACCGGTGGCTCGCCGTCTTCGGCGAGGATCGGCACCGTCGCTGCCGGGTTGACCTCGAGCAGCGCGGGCTCGCGCCGCCAGGGCTTGATGTCTTCGAGGTCGATGCCGACGCCATATTCGGCGAACATCAGCCGGGCGAGGCGGGAGGAGGGGTCGAGCCTGTGCTGGAGCAACCGTGGCATGCGGTGAAACGATCCTTGCCGATCCTTGGCGGGCCCGGGCAAATCGCGCTAGATGCCACGCTTGCCGCCCTTCCGGTGGGATGAGTTAGGGGATCAGATGAACGCCGATCAAGGTCTTTTTGTGCCGCTGATCCTAGGGATTATCGAGGGCCTTACCGAATTCCTACCGGTCTCCTCGACCGCCCATATCCTGCTTGCGGGACACTTCCTCGGCTTCAACAGTCCGGGCCGGGTGTTCGAGGTGCTGATCCAGCTCGGCGCCATCCTCGCTATT
Organism: Devosia sp.; assembly: GCF_035944845.1. Lineage (GTDB taxonomy): Bacteria > Pseudomonadota > Alphaproteobacteria > Rhizobiales > Devosiaceae > Devosia_A. The sequence goes on from NZ_DASZAW010000090.1 coordinate 4,999, forward strand.
CTCGTGGTGTATTTCCAGCGCCTGCTCGGCATCGCCAAGGATGCAATCGCGCGGAAACCCGGGGCTCTGCGCTTCATCCTGGGGGTTATCCTCGCCTCGTTCCCGGCGGCCATCGCCGGCGTGCTGCTGCACGATTTCATCAAGACGGTGATCTACGAGACGCCGGTGGTGTTCTGCGTCTCGCTGATCGTCGGCGGCATCATCCTGCTCTATGTCGACCAGCTGAAGCTCACGCCGAAGTACACAGATATCTACAACTACCCGCCGCTGCTCTGCCTCTATATCGGGCTGTTCCAGGTGCTGGCGCTGATCCCTGGCGTGTCGCGCTCCGGTTCGACCATCGTCGGGGCGCTGCTGCTCGGCACCGACAAGCGCTCGGCCGCCGAGTTCACCTTCTTCATCGCCATGCCGATCATGGGCGGGGCGTTCCTCTACGATCTCTACAAGAGCCGCGATTTCATCACCGCCGAGCTCGGCGCCGCCGTGATCATCGGCTTCGCCGCCGCCTTCGTCACCGCCTTCTTCGTGGTGCGGTACCTGCTCGACTACATCTCGCGCCACGGCTTCGCGATCTTCGCCTACTGGCGCATCTTCGTCGGCGCCATCGGGCTGTGGGGGATATTGCTGTTCGGGTGAGGGGGGACACAAGGGCCACTGCTGCCACCCCAAACTCGGTGTCATCCCAGCGAAAGCTGGGACCCAACCCGCCACTTGCGCCGACTGATAGATGGGTCCCAGCTTTCGCTGGGATGACAACCGGTGGGGAGGTGGGATCAAGCCCTCCAGTAATCCCTACCCCGCCATCGCCGCCTTGAACGCCCGGACCACGGCCGGGTCGGTGCGCCGCCGGGTCTCCGCCGCAAAACCCAGCCGCACTGCCGGAGCGCTGCTCGCCGGCCCTGCCGAGGCGCAGGAACTGTGCACTTCGTCGACCGGCACGGCCGCTAGCAGCGCGCCGACATTGGCGGGCGTCAGCCCTGACCCCGCCATGATCTTGATGCGGCCGCGGGCGGTGGCGAGCGCCGTCGCGATATTGTCGACCCCATCGAGCGCCACATGTACGCCACCCGAGGTAAGGATGCGCTCGAACTTCAGCGAGATCGCCGCTTCGGTCGCCTCGGCGAAATCCGGCACCAGGTCGATGGCGCGGTGCAGCGTCGCGCCGAGTCCTTCGGCCTGCTGCATAAGCCGACCCAGCACTTTGAGATCGAGCTCGCCATTGGGCCGCGACGCCCCCAGCACCACCCCGGCCAGGCCCGCGCCTCGGATGGCGTCGATATCGCCGAGCATGGCATCGAGGTCGGCATCGTCAGCGACGAAGTCGCCGCTGCGCGGCCGGACCATGGCGTAAACCGGAATCGGCGCGGCCGCGGCAAGTTGCATCAGCCCGGCCGATGGGGTGAGCCCGCCCAGCTCGAGCCCCGAGCAAAGCTCGATCCGGTCGCCGCCGCCGGCAATGGCGGCCTTGAGGCTTTGCGGATCGGCGACACAGACTTCGAGCAGGCGGTTGGTCACGCGGCGTTCTCCGTAAAGCCGAGGATGGCGGCCCCGACGAGGCCGGGCTCTAGCGTGAGTCGCGAGGGCACCACCAGCGGCAGGCTGAGCCGCCGCAGGATGCGCTTGCGCACTTCAGCATCGAGCAGCGCAACGAACTCCGCCACCTTGCCGAGCCCGCCGCCGACCGGGACGATGCTGGCGCCGACCACATTGAGCACCAATGCCAGCGGCCCGGCGAGCAGGTCGATCTGCACGTCTATGGTGCGCGCCGCCTCGGCGTCCCCGGCCTGCCACGCCTCGACAATGGCGGTGCTGGGGAGTTCGATGCCGAAGAGGTGCTTGTGCAGCCGTTCCATGCCGCGCGCCGCGCCGACCGTGTCGACGCAGCCGGCCTGGCCGCAGCCGCAGGGGAAGCGCGGAATGGCGATGGGTGGGTTGCCGGCCGACGTCGCGGCGACCGGGCCGTGCCCCCACTCGCCGGCAAAGCCGCCGGCACCGTTGACGATATGCCCGTCGACGACGATACCGCCGCCCACCCCGGTGCCGAGAATGGCCCCGAAGACGATGCGGTGCCCGCGTCCGGCGCCTTCGACCGCTTCGGCCAGCGCGAAGCAGTCGGCGTCGTTGGCGACGAACACCGGCCGGCCGAGCGCCGCTGCGAGTTCGGGGCCGAGGCGTCGGCCATCGGCGCAGGGGATGTTGGCGACGGTGATGCTGTCGGTAGCCGGATCGACCACCCCGGTGATCGAGATGGCGATTGGCGTGCCTGCCGGCGCACCGGCGGCGTCGGCGACGCCGCGGATCGCACCGACAAAAGCCGCAAAGTCGTCGAGTGGCGTCGGCACCCGGCCCAGTGGCGTCAGCTCGGAGGGGCTTCTGGCCAGCGCCGCCTTGATCCCGGAACCGCCAATATCGAAGCAGATAATCATCACTGTTGAGTGCTTTCTAACGAGCAGGCATCTACCTTCGTCGAACGCGGCCGACTCGGGCCGCGCGAAAGGTGCGATGGCGGATAATGGTTGAACAGGCCCGGCAGCAGGCGACCCCTACGATCGACGATGTCGCGGCCCTCGCCGGTGTTTCCCGCGCCGTCGCCTCCCGTGCGCTCTCGTCCGAAAAGCGTCCGGTCTCGGCCGAAAAGCGCGAGCGGGTGCTGCAGGCGGCAGCCGAGCTCGGTTATCGCGTCAACCTTTTGGCGCAGAGCCTCACCACCAAGACCGTCAACCTGATCGCCGTGGTGGTCAACCACATCCACGACCTTTCCGATCTCGACCTGTTCGATCGGCTGCTGGCTGAAACCCAGGCCATCGGCAAGCAGGTGATCCTCATCCGCGTCGGCTCGGTCGACAAGGTCGAGGAGTTCCTGCGCCAGGGCGTCGCCTACCATGTCGATGCGGCGCTGGTATTCTCCGATTTCGCCGATGCCGAGACGGTGCGCAAGATGTTCCGCTCCGATCTGGTGGTGATGCTCAACGGCCGCCACGACCGGCTGTCGCCGACGGTGATCCCCGACGAGGCGATGGGCATCCATCAGGCCGTCGCCGATGCGGCGCAGCACGGCGTCAAGACCGCCGCTCTGGTCACCGGCCGTGCCTCCTCGCTGGTCGAACAGGCGCGTATCGCGTCCTATCTCAGCGCGTTCAACCAACATGGCATCGAACTCGTCCAGACCGTCCAGGGCGATTATTCCTATCAGAGTGGGCACGCCGCGGCGCCCGCGGTGGTCGGCTTCGATTGCCCCGATGCGGTGTTCTGCACGTCCGACGCTATGGCCATGGGCATCCTCGACGTCTGCCGCGAGGATTTTCCGGGCAACCGCCCGACCCGTTTCCGGCTCTATGGCTTCGACAACCTGTCTCTGACCGATTTCGATGCCTACCCGATCTCGTCCATCGGCTACGACAAGGCTGATTACGTGCGCCACATGGTGCGCTTCCTCGCCGACCCCACGGCATTCACCCCCGGCCAGCCGCCGGTGCTGATCCCGACGCGGTTCGTGCCGCGGAAGACGAGTTAGGCTTGCAGTAGACCTCCATCCTCGCCTCATACTCGATGTCATCCCTGCGAAGCAGGGATCCAAGCTTCCACCTGCGCGGGCTGTGAGTTGGGTCCCAGCTTTCGCTGGGATGACATCGGTGCTGGGGAAACATCGGTTGCCCAACCGTCACACCTAGATACCGATGAAGGTAGTGGAGGCGGCGGCTGCCACCACCACCCCCACAAACGGGTCCGGGCCGTCTTGGGGGACGGCCCGGCAGTCGGCTGGAGGCGGCGGCAAAGGGAGAAGGACGCCGCCCTTGCCGGTTCTTACCAGAGCGCGATCAGCTCAGGCGGGTTGGCGGTCTCGCCCCACCACTTCTTGTAGTTCGCCGCGTAGGCGCCCGACTGGATGTAATCGGACACGAACATGTCGAGCCAGCGCACGAACTCCGGATCGCCCTTGGCGACGGCAATGCCGATCGGATCGTTCGAGTAGAGACCCGCCAGGGTCACGAGGCTCGGGTTCTTGGTGGCGAGGTAGTCGAGCAGCGACGAGTCTTCGATCGCCGCGTCGACGCGCTTCTGCTGCAGCTGCAGCACGCCATCGGGCGCAAACTGATCGACATAGACCAGCTCGGCGGTCGGCACGGCGTTCTTGATGAACGTCTCGCCGGTGGTGCCGCGACCGACGACGATCTTCTTGCCGGCAAGGCCGGCGAGATCGGTGATGCCGGAGTCGGCCTGGACGATGACGCGGAGGCCGGCACGGTTGTAGGGAATCGTGAAGTTCACCGACTTGGCGCGCTCGAGCGTCGCCGAGGTGTTGGCGACGACGATATCGAGCTGGCCCGAGACCAGCATCGAGATGCGGGCGTCACCCGACACGTCGGTGAATTCCACCGGCACGCCGAGCTTGGCGGCGATCATGTTGGCGACGTCGACGTCATAGCCGACCGGGTTGTTCTGGTCGTCGCGGAAGCCGATCGGCTCGCCGCCGAGCGACACGCCGATGCGCACCACGTTGCGGCCGCGGATGTCGTCGAGCATGCCGGCAAAGGCCGGGACGGCCGTGGTGGCGACGAGCGCCAGCGCGGCAATTGCAGTCAGGATACGCTTCATGGGTTGTTCCTCTCCTTGATCAGATAGTCTTCGCTGCGCGGAGTTCTGCTTCCGGCATCGAGTCGTCCCAGAGCCAGTAGCGGATCTCGCCCTGGCACCTGAAATTGAACACCTCATGGTTGCCCTTGGCGTCGACGGCGTGGATCACCACCCCGCCAAGGAACCCCTCGGTGAGTTCGTTGAGTTCGTCGACCGCGAGCTTCACCGCATCGCTGAGCGAGTAGCCGAGCTTCATGGCGAGAACGATGGTGCGGCTGGTGGCGCAGCGCATCGTCATCTCGCCGGTATGGGTGCAGGCGGCCGCGCCATAGCGGCTGTCGGCATAAAAGCCGGCGCCGGGGATCGGGCTGTCGCCCAGCCGGCCCGGATATTTCCAGGCCCAGCCCGAGGTCGAGGTCGCGGCATGGATGCCGCGCGAGGGGTCGGCGCTGAGATAGACCGTGGTATCGCGCACCCGCTCCGGGTCGGTGATGGTCTTGAGGAGCGGCGCCAGTGGCGTATTCGGGAAGGCCGCCTTCTGCTCCGCAGTCATTTCCTTCTCGAGCCGCTCCCACCAGACGCGTTTGCTATCCTCGAGCAGCACGTCGTCGACCGAGAAACCGGTTTCAGTGGCGAAGCGGCGGGCCCCGTCGCCGGTCAGCATCACGTGCGGCAACTGCTTCATCACCTCATGGGCGAGGCGCGCCACCGGGATGGTGTCGGGTACGGCGCCCACCGAGCCGACCGCCCGGGTGGTGCCGTCCATCACCGCGGCATCGCATTCCATCACGCCCAGCATATTGGGCCAGCCGCCATGGCCGACGCTGCGCACCTTGGTCTCGGCCTCGACCTTCGAGATCCCGGCGACCATCGCCGTCAGGCTGTCGCTGCCCGAACGCAGCATGTCGACGGTCGTCGGGATGCCGGGCCAGCCTTCCGCATTGGCGATGAACAACATGGTGGTCAGTCTTTCCGCATCTTGGAGAGAAACTGCGCGACGCGCGGCTGTGCGAGGCCGCCATCGGCTGCAAAGAACTTGTCGGTGGGCAGGTCGACCAGCAGCACGCCCTTCTCGAGAAAGACGATGCGGTTGGAGATCTGCCGCGCGAACTCGATCTCGTGCGTCACGAACACCATGGTAGTGCCGTCCCTGGCGAGCTTGGCGAGGATATCGAGCACTTCCGAAGTCATTTCCGGGTCGAGCGCGCTGGTCACTTCGTCGAGCAGCAGATAGCGCGGCTTCATCGCCAGCGCCCGGCAGATGCCGACGCGCTGCCGCTGCCCGCCCGAGAGCTGCGCCGGATAGGCATCGGCGCGATCGCCCAGGCCCACCTGCGCGAGGAGCGCGCGGCCTTCTGTCTCGGCTTCCGCCTTGGGGCGCTTCAGCACCTCGATCGGCGCCAGCGTGATATTCTGCAGCGCCGTCATGTGCGGGTAGAGGTTGAACAGCTGGAACACCGTGCCGGAGCGCTTGCGCGCCTCGGCCAGCTCCTTGGGCTTGCTCACATCGAAATCGTCGACGGTGATCTTGCCGGCATTGAGCTGTTCGAGCCCGTTGATGCAGCGGATCAGCGTCGATTTGCCCGAGCCGGACGACCCCAGGATCGATACCACCTCACCGGGGTTCACCGTCAGGTTCACCCCGTCGAGGACGGTGACCGGGCCAAAGGCCTTCTTGACGTTTTCGACTTTCAGCATGCTTCAGAGGCCCCGGAAGGCGCTGTGCGCCCGCAGACGTTTTTCGGCCCAGGCGCCCAGCGAGGCGACCGCCTTG
>NZ_DASZAW010000091.1:0-81172 GCF_035944845.1 Devosia sp.
GCGAAGCTGGTGGAGGGGGCGGCCCCAAAAACCGGCGTATCCTGCCGCCCCCTCCACCGCCTTCGGCGGTCCCCCTCCCCCGTTTCACGGTGGAGGACCACCGAGAGTCCTGTGCGAAAGCCATATGCGATAGCCCTGCCCTTTATGGGGGAGGCCGGGAGGGGGGCATCTGCTTCAGTTGTCCCCTAAAGCGTCCGCGCGTAGCGCATGAAGATCTGCTGGATCTCGGCCAGCACAGCCTCCGACAGCTCTACATCGGCTGCGGCGATGTTGGTCTTGAGCTGTTCCATCGTCGTCGCGCCGATGATCACCGAGGTCATGAACGGCTTGGTCAGGCAGAAGGCGATGGCCATCTGGTTGACGTCGAGCCCGTGCTTTTCGGCGAGCTCGATATAGGCGCGGATCGCCGGCTCGGTGTACTGGTTGTTGCGGTAGGCGGAGCCCGCCACGGCGCCGCGCGTCCCCGGCGGCAATACGCCGCCGAGATACTTGCCGGAGATGGCGCCGGCCGCCAGCGGCGAGTAGGCCAGGAGCCCGACATCCTCATGGAAGGCCAGTTCGGCGAGGTCCATGTCGTAGTAGCGGCGGAGGAAATTGTATTCGTTCTGGATGGTCTGCACACGCGGCAGGCCAAGCTCCATGGAGAGCTTCAGGTATTGCATGGTGCCCCAGGCGCTCTCGTTGGAAAGGCCGAAGTGGAGGATCTTGCCCTCTCGCACCAGTTCGCCCATCACCTGCAGCACTTCGAGCATGTTGGGCAGGACGCTTTGCTTGTCCTGCAGGTAGGGGTTGTAATCCCAGGAGCCTTCGAAGTGGTAGTGGCCGCGGCGCGGCCAGTGAATCTGGTAGAGGTCGATGCGGTCGGTCTGCAGCCGGCGCAGGCTGCCTTCCACCGCTTCGCGGACGCTCGGCCCGTCGATGCCGCGGCCGCCGCGCACCCAGGGGCGGCCGCCGCCGGCGACTTTCGATGCCAACACAATGTCGTTACGACGGCCGGTCCGTTTGAACCAGGTGCCGATGATTTCTTCGGTCTTGCCGTAGGTCGAGGCGTCGGGCGGCACCGCATACATTTCGGCGGTGTCAAAGAAGTTGATGCCCTGCGTTACGGCATAATCCATCTGCTGATGGCCTTCGGCCTCGGTGTTCTGCTTGCCCCAGGTCATGGTGCCCAGGCAGATCTCTGACACCGAGATATCGGTGCGGCCAAGCTTCTTCATCTTCATGGAAATGCCCCTTCAGTTCGGCGCGCACCGTATGGGGCGAGACAATGAGAGACAATCCCCCGAAGGTCGGGCGAGGTTGCGCCGGGCCGTGGGATCGGAGAGATTGTGCGCGCCATTTCAAGGATATCGCCTTGCGCAAATCGTTATTGCCGTTCGCTGCTTTCACCCTGGCCATCGTCACGCTGCTGGCCGGGGCCCCGGTGGCGCAGGAGGAAGCTGACGTGGGGCGGATCGGCAAGATGAACCTCAAGGAATTGGCGACGCTCGTCGGCGCCGTCACCCAATCGGTCGGACGAGACACGTTGAAGCTGCAGCCCGCGGCGCAGCGCAGTGACTGTGTCGAGCTGACGCGCGCCTCAAACTCATTCGCGCTCGGCTATCGGCTGCTCGCCGAAGCGCGAGTGACGCTCGAGGGCAAGCCGCTCAAGGAGGTCGCGGCGCTGCAGACCCATATCGTGCAGTCGCGCGTGATCACCTTTGCAGCGCGGGTGCGGGCCGAGGAATGGCTGAGCCGGCTCTGTGTCAGCTACCAGCCGCCGGCCGACAAGGCGGGTGAGCCGCGTTATGCGAAATCGGAAAAGCTGCAGACCGCCGAATTCACCCAGGCGATGATCGAGGCACGGCAGGCGGCGGAGACGAACCTGGCACTCGCCGTGGCGGCCGGGATCGGCAAGAAGTGCCCCGAAGTGATCTCGGCGATCCAGTCGATCCAGCTGTTCGTGCCTTACCTCGAAAAGCTCTCCAAGGATGTGGCCAAGCGCCCGGAGGCATTGGGGCCGCGGGCCAGCCGGCGTGGGCTGGAGGTGGCGCGGGGGCAACTGATCAATGCCGGCAACAAGCTCTATCGCGAGCTCGGCGTGGGCTGTCGCGCCCAGCCGCCGGCCGAAGCCGAGGCGCCGACAGAAGGTGCGCCGCCGGCCGTGCAGTAAGGCTTTTCAGCGGCAGTTCAAAAAACTGTCACGCGATGCGCTTTTTGCCTTGAGGTCGCCGGGATCACCCCCTATATACCCCCTGCGTCGGCGGCGATTGCCGCAGCGAAAGACGCAATCAATCTCAGGATTGAATCTGGCGCGGGGTGGAGCAGCCCGGTAGCTCGTCAGGCTCATAACCTGAAGGTCACAGGTTCAAATCCTGTCCCCGCAACCAATCCTTGGATTGATGACTACCTTGAGGGGCCCGCTAAAGCGGGCCTCTCGGCGTTTCAGGCCCCAGATTCCGGCCGTCTCCGCTTCCGACAACCGCCATGCTTTTGGTCCGTGTTGCTCCACCAGCAGCCGGGTTGGTCCGACCCAGCAGGGTGGGTCAAAGGGCGGGTCACAAGCCATTGGACTAGTCCCCGCAACAGAGCGAACACACGCGCCCGATCCCGTTCCTGGGCGCACTCCAATGCGACTGTCCACCACAACCGATGTCGAGTCCTGCCAGGCGCAGGGCAACCACCCCGTCGCGGGCGTTGCGGGCCTGCAGCTCCAGGTGCGGGTGCTGCCCCGCGAGCCCGCGCCGCTGGTCAGGAAGTCATGGACGATGCGGTACCGCCTCAACGGGCAGCGCCGCTTCATGGGGCTGGGGCCCTACCCACTCATTGGCCTCACAGAGGCGAAGCGGCGGGCCACCAAGGCGCGTGTGCAGCTCCTCGACAGGGTAGACCCCATCAACGCGCGGCGCGGCGAGCGGCCGGCCAAACCGGTCCTGACATTCGAGCAGGCAACGGCTGCGTACATCAAGTCGCACAAGGCCAGCTGGTCGAACGCCAAGCACGGCGACACTTGGGAGGGGAGCCTGAAACTCCATGCGTTTCCCGTCATCGGCAAGCTGGCGGTGGACCAAATCGAACTGAGCCACATCATCAAGATTCTGGAGCCGATCTGGAGCACCAAGCCCACCACTGCGGGCAAGGTGCGCGGACGCATAGAGCGGGTGCTGGACTGGTGCCGGGTCGAAGGGCACCGGCCGGACGGCCCCAACCCTGCAGAGTGGAAAGGAAACCTCGAGCACCGCCTGCCGCCGCTGGCGCGCGTGCTGGACGTCGAGCATCGTGTGGCGGTCCCGTGGCGTGACGTGCCCAAGGTCTTCGCGCGGCTGACTGCGTTTGAGACCACGCCATCCGGGCTACTCCAGTTCATCATGCTTACTGCGGCGCGCTACGGAGAGGCCGCGAACATGATGTGGGACGATGTCGACCTCGACGCGGGCGTATGGACCGTGCCTGCCGACGCCCTGAAGTCCCGACGCGAGCACCGCGTGCCCCTGTCGCCCGCAGCGGTGGACATCTTGCTGCGCGAAGCGGGCAACCGGGAGCGGCTCGGGCTCGTGTTCCGGGGGCGATCGCCCCGCAGGCCGGTGTCGGACCCCACGCTTCGCAAGCTCCTCCGCAAGTTCAGTGGCATCACCGACGCCGATGTGCACGGCCTGCGGTCGTCATTCCGCGATTGGGCAGCGGACACGAAACGCTCACGCGAGGCTGCTGAGCTGAGCCTCGCCCATGTCATCGCAGGTGGAGCCGAAGCGGCCTACTGGCGCTCAGACCTGCTAGACGAACGGCGCGAGCTAATGGGCGACTGGGCGATGCACTTGACAGGCTTAGGCCGGAAGACGGCCTGAGGTACTGTTCTCTTAGTCTGCCCTTGTGCCGCATCTAGACAATCAACCCCCATCAACCCTAATCATAAGTACTTGGGGAAGAAGTTTGGGGGAAGTTATGTCGAAGATTGCCCACTACCGCAGAGCGGTCTGGTTGCAAGGCGGGCCTACCTTGGAGCAACGCGTCAGAGACTCATTGGCGCAATGTCCGACGCCTGCGGATACGAAGTTTGGTTACCGCGACGATGTGGCCGCACAGGTGACAGAACGAACTGCCGACGTAGCTTACGCAGTTGGGTGCCATATTTCTCTATACTCGGAAGGCCGTCCGGCCACCACGGTAGAGAATGGCGGCGAGGCAGTACAGAACCGAAATGCGCCGCACGGCGAGGAGTATCTTAAGACCGGCATCCATCTAGCAATTAGGGGAGACCATGTTGCGTACTTGGCGAGCGGCCGAACCAATGACAGCCAGATAAGCAACCTCCTCTACCACCTGTTCCTGAAGGCAGGGATGCAAGGGGCGGGCATCCAGTTCACTCTTGCGGCACAGCCAGACCTGGAGGCGGTGCGGCAGATTATTCGCGATGGCGTGAAGTCACTGGATTTGGGCATGACCACCTACGCTACAACAGTTGCCGCAGAGGTGGCGGCACAGCCTCCCCAAACTCCCACACAGCACGTCCGGCGGTTCTTGGCTAACTTCGCAGAGCCAATACTCGGCGCCGACCGAAGCCTGGAGGAGATTGATGCGGCCAGCAAGATTCAGGCGTCCGTGCATATGTGGTTCGACGGGCGCACGGCGGGGCTTCTAACCGGACAGCTTCTCGGTGAGATTGCCGAAAGCGTATATGATGAGGAAGACGACCAGTTCCGTATCGTGACCATGAACGATGAAGTTATCACGAGAGACAAGATGCTGGTCAAACGCGAGGTCAACGTGGTGAGCCAGTTTGACGCCTTGGTTTGGGCCAGCTCGTTCGCTGCGCTGGTTCAATCTCTTGAGTACTGGGAAGCGTCTGGAGTATTCGAGACATGAGTTGGCTCAGGATTGCCTTGCTGGTCGGCAGTGTGGTGGGAGCGGCGATCGTAGCCACGTTCTGGCCCGGCACAATCGGTGGAAATGCCGACGCGGATGCGGCCATCGTTGAACTGTATGCAATGCTAGCTGCTGTGCTGTTGGCCATCATCTCAATCATTGGCGACCCAGCCATGCTTCTGCCTGGAAATTGGCGCGTAGGCTTCGAACACGCTAATGACATCCAAAGACAGCTTCAGCGCTACACGCATGTGTTCGCACTCTACCTTGTAGTCATCGGACTGATAGTCGTTCGCAAGTCGATCGGCTATCCCACAATCGTACCGCCGGTCCATGAATGGCTCGGGCGGGCTATTGCCTTCACAACAGTGCTGGGATTCTTGTGGTCTATCCCACTTCCGTATCGCCTGATGGCGATGCAACGTGATCGCCTGAAGGAAGCCGTCAAACGTCGTCGAGACACCTAGTTCTCCGATTCGCGCCTATCGACGTGGTAACGATCAATCCCCAAGCGGCTAAGACTTTGCGGCCTTCCAAGCATCAACACCACCCATCGCGCCAGTCCGGCGCAATGGAGATGGTGGATGGGTCTGAGCACTAAGCAAAAGGTTGATGCGCTACTTGGGAAAACCGTTGCCAACGGTTGCACGGCGGGCGAGCAGAGTGCGGCCGTCGCGAAGGCGAGGGAGATGGTCGCCAAATATAAGCTCAGGGATAGTGACTTCGTCTGGCCCCTTGAGCCGACGTCGAAGCTCAACAACGCGTCCGAGAAGCCCAAGCGCAACCGACAGCCGGTGAACCTCAACCCCAAGGAGGGTACTAAGTCCCACCGCGTGTTCGCAGCGATGAGGCGCGCTGGAGGCGCGACGACCGCTGAGCTGCTCGAACTGACGGGATGGGTACCGCATACCCTGCGGGGCTTCGTCAGCCACGCCAACAAGGACGGCGCGCGGATCGTGACCGGGAGGGGGGACGGAGTGACGCGCTACGCGATGTAGCTATTCCCCAACCTATGACGTCGGGGCTCGCCGGATGTTGCGAGCCCCATCGCTTTCGGGTCGCCCAACGGGGGTGTCTGGGGCCCGACGCGCGCACAAAGGCTTACGCGGGACCACACGCGGCCTTCAGGTCGGTTTGGCAGGATGACTCGATGCAGCCTGAGTTTGCCCGCGTGTTGGCCCGTGTGCGGGTCAAACTCCGCGAAACTCATCGCTCGATGCAGCCCTCGCCCAATTGCAGGCACTGACCCCCCAACCCTGCGGTCATCGGTCGTGCCCGAAGGCGTTAGGTGGCATCTCCCACATCCGAGGACGACGATGCGGTTGGACTCGGCGACGTTGCGTCGGAATCTGCTCATGGTTGGCCTTGTGTGGGAGGGGGCCGGGACAAGTCACCAAAGGAATCTAGACATTCAGCCGTCTAATCGCTGACTGTGAGCAAAATCGCCCGCACCGCCATTGGGAGGCAACGCATAATGAAGGGAAGAAAGAAGCGCAGGGGCCTGAACAAGGGCCCAGCAAGGAAACCAATCTCCCGCCTCGAGCGTCAGCAACTTATCGAAGAGCTGGCGTCAGCCGAGATGCCTGCGAAGGTCGTCGTCCCGAGGTACCTTCGCTCCCTCAAGCAGCGCCTCCTTCGCCTTCGAGACCTCGGATTTGACTCTCTTGGTCAGAACGACGGTTCAATCAGATGGACTACCTCCAATCGACTGGACATCAACTCATATGGCCAAGGTTCTGGCAGCATCCCCCATATCGGCGTTGTCAAGAAGCGCAGGGGGTAGGAGTGAAGGTGTTGGGTCGGTGCCCCCGACTATTCGCCCCTCACCTGGGCCCAGGCCTCGCGGCCAGTCAAAGTAACCGCGCTGTTCAACGCCGATAATCAATATTTCGGGGTCCGCCTTGGCGAGTAGGTTCGGCCTTTACGTCGGGATGCCCGGAACGCGGCCGGGAACGGCCTGCCGGTCAAAGCCGACCAGCCGTCGAGCGTCAGCATGCCGCTCGGAGGTTGTTGCGAACGATTCGCAACAATGTGATCATGCCGAGCTCAGGCGAGGAGTAAGTCAGCCAAAACGTCATCAGCTGCTCCCGCATCGCGCTCTCGCCGCCCCTCATAGCACCCAAGGCAGGGAGGACCCGTGCATCGCCCCGGCGATATGCTAGTGATGCGAAGTCGGAAACTGCTCGGTTACAGGCATGCCATTCATTCCGCAGGGTATCAGGCGTCTCCTCAAGCCCAGTGAGAGGGCGGAACGTCAGTCCCGAACGCTTGTCGGGCAGTTCAGCGGGGTGACTCTTCTAGGTATCGGGCCCAACCATTTCGCATTCAGCACCGATGACTTCGTCGCGCTACGTGACGAGGTACTCTCGACCGACGACGTGAGATTCTATCGCATCCTGGTGGTGCCCGGGGATCCTGGGTCCCGAGCCGCATGGGAACGCAGGAAGCGGGACATCGAGCGCCAACTTTGCCATGCGGTCTATCAGAGGCACGTCTCCGACGCCCGCGCTCGCGACCGCATGGGCGAGACCGCATCGACCTTCGGGCGATACGACTTCCGCGCGTCAGGCACCCCAAGAACATCGGACGACCTAGCTTTGGGCTGGCGGGTTGCCGCAGCTGTCCTCGAAAACGCATGGCATGAGATGGGTGGCTTGGACCTCCAATACGTCGACGAGCCGTTCGCCGGTTGCGTAGCGATAGCACCCGAACCGCTGGGGCCGTTCTTTCTGCCATCGCAGAACCTCACGACCATCATCGTTTGGGGCACCCACATGGTTTTCGAGTATGGCGACCGCGTGGTGGCCATCGACCTTGAGAAGAAGGCACTCGGCGTGACCTAAAGTAACCTAAGGCCGGATTCCGCCCTCAGGCTCAACCCCCGTGCAGGGCCCGGGCGACCTCAATGGCACCGTCGCAACATCAGCCTAGAGCCCCATTCCCTTATACTACTACTCTCTCTCTCTCTCTCAAAGAAGGAGAAGGGTAGAGTGGGAACGGTGGGAAGGCCTCATCGCCTAGAGCACCGGGCGCTTGAGGCACCCACAGGGTCAATGATGCGCCCACGCGAGGTAAGTCAGGCAGGCTCCTCGCGGTAGTCCAGCTCCATCGCTACGCTTCGGGCGCGCCGCTCCTGATGCTGCATATAGGCGTCCATGCGGCGCGTCTGCCCGGCCTTGGCCCATTCATCGTGCTTTCGCACCGACCAGAGTTGCCAGCTCTTACGGCCCTTGCCGAGGTTGGTGGTGCGCTCCTGCTTGACCGCGCCCAGCCTGTCCCTGAGCAACACGTCGATGCGCCCGATGATGCCCTTGGGGTGGCCAGGAAAACGGTGCAGCACGGCGGTGACCAGGTCGTCCTTGCGAACCAGGTCGAAGTCGAAGGGCCACGCGCCCTCCTCGTGCAACTGCAGCAGGTAGGCCTCTTCATCCGGAATGGCCCGCTCCTGCATTGCCACCTTGGCCTGGGTGACCGGAGCCGCCCCATAGGGGTTCAGCTTGACCTCCCGGTGCTGCAGGTACCAGAGCACTGCCCCCATCTCGGCGTCGTCGCGAATGCGGCGCACAATGTCGACGTAGTACTCGGGCGGTCGCTTATCGCTCGCGGTCACCTTGCTCTCCACCACGAGCCACCGTCGGTCCTCATTCTCGAGCTTGGCCGCGTCCGGGTGGTTTGAAGTGGTGAAGACGTTGAGGCGGTTGGGCACCTCATATGGCGAGCGATAGAGCGCTCGGATGCGCAGCGTCGGCTCGGTGATGAGCGTCTTGAGACGGTTCGCGGCGGCGAGGCGATCCTGCATCATCAGCTCGTTGACCACTGCCAGCTGCTTTCCCTCCTGCCATTGCGTGAACTGGCTGGTCGACATCTCGTCGTTGGAGGGGTTCACCACGTTGGAGTCGCCCAACATGCGGGTCAGCATCCAGGCCAGCAGGCTCTTGCCCGTGCCGTGCACGAGGCTGTGGATGAGCAGCGCGAACAGAATCTTGGGCCATGGCGGCGTGACAAGCAGCGCCATGTAGTCGAGCACCAACTCGGCCGCCTGATCGTCGCCGGGGAACAGGTAGTGGACGTGGTCGATGAACCACTGCACGTCGCCCTCGACCGGAGTAAGTCCAGCGGGTTTCCAGAGGTTGAAGCCGGTGCCGATGACCTGCTCGCCGCCCGGCTCATAGACCAGGGTCTCGAACTTCTCGACCAGTCCCTTGCGCAGCGCCAACGATGAGATGGACCCCTTTGGATTGAGGTGAGCGTAGTGGCTCCCCCACTGCTTTTCGTTCCAGATCTTGTGGTCGGAGCGGCGGACGAACGCGGTAGGCTCGGAGGCCCAAATCCATGCATCTAAGGTATCGCGCTGCTGCTGCTCGCGCTTGGAGCGCAGCTCCTCCTCGAAGCGCTTGGCGGCTTCGGCGATATCATCGTCAGGGGGCGTCATCGAACTCGTCCTGGCTGGAGAGCCACGCATGAGCGCGGCGGATCTGGTGGCGGGCGTGGGCCTCGGGGTCGGGCTTGTCGAGCACGCTGTCGCTGATGTGGAACCGGCCATCAGTGATGACGCCTAGCACGACCTCGTCGGACTCACCGCAGCGCAACATCGCGCAGATGGCGCTGAACAGGTGCTCCGACCGTCCCACCCGAGGAGTATCGGGGAGCGCCCCGAGAGCGATGAGCATCTTGACCCGGTCGGGGACCTTCAGGTCGTCCAAGTCTTCCACCGAAACGGCGGGCCCTATCTGTAGCCTGGAGGCCGCGCGCTCAGCGTTGAGGGTCGTGGGGCGCGACACGGGGCCGTCAGCGGCAGGGAACTGGTCGATGCGGTAACGGAGGCCGGCATCGAACTTCAGCGGCCGGACGGCCACCGGTGCCAGCCCAAGGGCGCGCTTCTTGGCGTTGGGCCAGTTGATGCTGCCGGGCAGGCGCAGGATACGCGACACATCTGTGGTGGAGTCCCCACCGAGGGCCGCTGCGAGGCCTCTGTTGTAGCGCTCTACCTTCTCGGCGCGAAGGAGGTCCCCATCAACCACCACGGGCTCGTCCAGCAGCCAAAAAGCGTGGGCGCCGTTGCCGGAATTGTTGATGATGGACGGTGGGCCGGGGATACCGGACGGCAGGTCGCTGGTCAGCATCTCGAGTGCGCGGGACTGCCCGGCCTCGCGGTCCTCACCCTCCTTGTACGTGTCGAGGTCGACATGCAGCGCCACTGCGGACGCGATGTGCTCCTTGCGGCCCTTCTTGGTGATTTCGGCTACCGGGCGGAGGTCCGGATTGACCTGAAAATACAGGCCGCGCCGAGGCCGCCACTCGGCAAGGAACTGTCGTAGCTTCATCACGTCGTCCTGGCAGAAGCCGCGAGTGCGGATGTAACCCTCTGTTGGGTCAATCGCAGTGATGACCCAAGGGCCGGACGGAGCCCAGCGGCGCAGCCACTTGACGCTAACATCAACGTCGGTCGTGCTCATCACCAGCCATGCCAGATTGTCGAGCGATAGACCGTCTGTTTGGCTGCATGTGCCGGCGGCCGAGATGAGTTGGGACGCCGAAGGCCAAGCTCCTCAGTGAGCCAACCGAGCTTGCGTGCCTTCCGCCACACAGCGCCCCAGGCGTTCGGGTGCTTCGGCTCTTCGGTGAAGCGCTCGCGAACCAGGTCGGACCAGACGAACTCGTTGTCCTCGGCCACGCGGCGGACGACAGCCAGCGCCCGGTCGCCCCAGCCCTCCTCGTCCGCTTCTTGCGCCTCGGCGGCGCGATTCATGCCCGCTGCCTTCAGGGCCTCACCAGTACCCATCACGCACTCCCCCACTTCGCCGCACGAGCCGCAGCCAGGGGCTCTGCCTCGGCCAGCACAACCCGCGCGAGATCAGTGGGCATCCGGTGCTCGGACTCAATCATCCCGAGGACTCGACGGCGGCTCACCACCTTTCCGAACTCCCGGAACTCACCGTCGACGTACCCGAGATTTTGGTGGGCCCTGAGGAATTGCAGCGCTGTGCCAATCGCATCTTTGAAAACTACGGTCGGCACCCGTGGGTAACCAGGCGAATGGCTCATTTCGCGCCTCCCCGGTTCGCCCAGTACCGCTCGGCCATTGCGCTGATGGAGCGGTCGCGATTCTGCGGCTGGTACGCGGCGGCAAGCTTGAGCGCGCCCTCGATCCGGTCGGCGAAGCCCTGCTCGACGGCTTCATCAGCAGTCCACCACGTCTCTGCGAGCATCATCGCTGCGACCTCGTCCTCGCGGCGGTGCATCCTCAGCGCGATATCCCGCCGCATCTCGGTCGACACCTTGTCGAGTACCGCAGCACCACGCCGAAGCTCTTCGGCCCTGCCTGACACATCGAGCGAGGCGTCGTGGATCATCACGAGGGCGTCTTCGGCGACGACGACCTCATCGGCCGTCGCGGCGATGATCCATGCGGCCGCGCTGAACGCCGCGCCGTCGATGTGGACGATGATGCGCGTACCGCGCGCCCTCACCTGGTTGAGCAGAGTGATGATGGCGGCGGCTTCGCTGGTTGAGCCCCCGGGCGAGTGGACCCGAAGGTGGAGCGTGCGGACCTGGCCGAGGGCGCGGAGCGCGTCGGCAATGGCCTTGGCAGTGACGTCCTGGGGGATCGCGCCATAGATAAACAGTTCGTCCTGTCCGGACGGGTAGTTTCGGGCCATCGGGGGCCTCCTTCGGTGATGTTGGTGGGTGCCCTCGGCGACGGATGCGAGCAGCGGAGATGACCTTCCGCCGCCGAGGGGTTGCGAGCCGATGCATGTTCCCCGACACCGGCGCGCTATGGGGTTAGAGGTCGCCAGGCTCCATCATGCGGATGTCGGCCTTCGGGGCAGCGACCCCCTCGACGCCGAGCAGCGCGCGGGCATCGGTATTCGGGCGGAACGTCACGTCGCGGTTGTCCGCGCGCAGCGCGAGAACCAGCTCGACATCGATGCGTTCGAGGGCGAGCAGTTCAGCTTCGAGCTTGGTGATGCGGTCTCGCTTCGTCACGTCATCGAGCGCCAACTCCACGCGGGTGGCGTAGTGCCGCCGTGCCTCGGCCTTGAGGTGGTCGATGAACTTGTCACGCCCAATGGCCAGCACCGCACCGAGAAGGTTCGGCGTGGCCTTGCGAGCTTCGTCGTCATCAAGTGCATCGAAGCTGAAGAACGGCGAGGGACCGCGCACATCCGAGAAGTCGAACCGAGGGAGCCCGGTGCCGATGAGTTCATCAATCCGTTTGATGCCCCGCGCAACCGCCTCCTCTTCGGGGATTGCCGCACGGCGGACCTTCTTGAGAGTGCCTTCGGTCTCGGCGACGGCCTTGCGGATTTCGTCGAGTTTCTCCAGCCGGTCACCCTTGGGCAGTGGGGTGCTGACCAAGTGGGGCGGAACGCCTGACGCCGCGAGGCGAGCAAAGAGCCGAGAGGTTGCGTCAATGGCGAACTGATCAATGTTGGCTCGGCGCTGCGCTTTGTTGAGGCGCACCGCGATGTCCTGGCGGGCAACCTTCTGTCTCTCGACTTCATCGCGCTGCGCCTCGATGACCCGGGCGGGCTGCTGCGCCGGAGTCCCAATCTTGGACTCAAACTCGGCCAGCCGGCGACTGGCCGAAGCGAAGTCCTGATTGGCCTCCAAGCTGAGTTCGAACAGCGCATTGGCGCTGACGCGACTAGCAGTGGCAAATCGGTCGATTGCATAGATGCGTTCGCGGATGACCGGATACTTCCGGCCGAATTCCGCGGTCATAGGGTCGGGCGAGAAGCCACCGCCGCCTGCGATAGTGATGTTAGCCATTTAGGCCTCCGGTTGTTGAACTGGAGCGCCGCTCGGCTAGCCAGGCATCGATGTCTGCCTCGTCCCATGCCACTCGGCGTGGGCTTATGCGGATCGGGGCCGGGAACTTGCCGCGCCGAACACCGTCGAAGATCGCGGACCGCGACAACGTGGTCAGCGCTTCAACTTCGGTTCGGCGCAGCAGGCGGGTTGGCATTGGGCACTCCACTTGGGTCGTCCAAGTGGGGTGGTGGTACCGTGGTCGGCGGATAATCTGCGACCACACAGGAATCGACCAAAATTGCAGTTCGGGGTTAGCCGCCCAATCGAATGTAAGGCGCTAACTTCCGCCAGCGGTCCGCGCTCCGGTCGGTGCGACGGCCCTGTCCATCGAACCGCTCCGGCCAGCGGCCGGTCATCCTCTTAGTGGTGGCGTCCTCGCGGGCGTAGCTAATGAACATGTTGGTCTGCCGGGTGCAGAGCAGGACTTCGAGGGCGCTGCGAGCGGGCTGACCGATGGCCGGGTCGAGGACACCCAGCACCAACGCCAGCGCCACCACTGTCGCCTCAGCGACAGGCGCGCGGCTCAGCATCACGCTGTCCGTCAGCAGGAAGCACGCGAAGCGGTCATCATCCGAGACATACCCCCACGCCCGGACATGAGCGACGATCTGGCCGGCCAGCCGCTCGGGGTCGGAAACCGGGTGCGCGATGTGGTGCAGCGCGTCCTCGTCGGCCTCGACGGCTCGAGCCAGGGCCGCGACTTCGGGATCGGCGAGGTAGTTGTGCCCCTGCCGCTCGCTGAGAAACGCTCGCGGCTTGTCGGGCGTCGGTGCGGCCTTCGGAACGCTGGTCAGTGCAGCCTTCAGCAGCCCCTCGCCGGTGCGGCGCTGCGTGCCTGCAGCATGGGCAACCCGAAGCATCACCTTTGCGCGCCGCAAGGTGGTGTCGAGCCCTACCGCCGCAATCAACGTATCGATGACAAAGGCTCTGGGGATCGCATGACCGCGTCGGTGCAAGGTCAGGAAAAGCCGCCAGACCTTCGCGCGGTACTTATCGAACCCGGTGGTAGGTGGGGCGTGTCTGAGCAGCATTGCCTCCGCCGCGACGTCCAGGTCATCTGCCAGCGAACAGACCGTCAAGTCGGCGGGCAGCACGGCCGTAGCGGGCTCAAGGGCGGCAATAGCGGCGGGTACGGTCAGCATGGGCGGAGCTTCGCTTCAAGTAGGGGGCACGGCAACACATCGGCCGGTGTTTGGTTAGGCCGCCAGCAGCATAGGGCGCTCAAGCTCCAGCCGGACGCGCTCAACCGCCTCGCGGTACCATCCTTCGTCAATCTCGATGCCGATGTAACGTCGCCCCGTCCGAATCGCAGCTACTGCAGTTGCGCCCGTCCCGCAGAACGGATCGAGGACCAAGCCCTCAGGTGCGGAGAAGACCTGGAACTGGGGAATGTGAAGCTCGGGAGGTTTGGGGGTCGGGTGCTCGGCATCAGCGCTGCGCGGCACCCGCCACACGTCGCTCTCTCCCCCGCGCCAGATAAGGGGGTTGCCCTTGCGACACACCCAGACCTGCTCGTGCTGATGCATGAGAGGCGTTCCGAGACCAGGACTACACTTGTCCCACGCAGCGACGCCCACGATGGGTACCCCCGCGTTGGTCATGTGGCCGTCCCAGACGAAGTCGACCCGCTGGCCATTCGGGAGCCGCTTGAAGGATGGACCGTGAAGTACGCACCAAGCGTCCCGCCGAAGCACTCTAGCGGCGGCCGGGGCGAACCAGGACGCTACGCCCTCCGGGTCCGCATCCCCCTCGATACCCCGCCCCGCCCGGTCTCGATAGGCAACACCATAAGGCTGGTCGGTGATGATGCTGTCGATGCTCTCCGGCTCGAATGATCGGAGTTGTGCCTGACAGTCGCCAAGCCGGATGTCCAGCTCGAACTCGGGAACGTAGAAACGATCCTCCACGCGACGCCACGTCCCGACAATAGCAGGCGCACCCGACTGTCGACCCGCCGCTGCCAAGTTCGAGCAGAGGGTATCAAGATGCCGAAGGTCATCCTCGGGCGTTCCTTCCAGGCCCTTAAGCCGGATCGCGCCCAGACTTCCCCAGCGAACCCATCGCTGCGCCGTCTTGTACGGCACTCCGGCCTCCTGCTCGACAACCTGAGTGAACGTTGCGGACTCAGAGTCCACAACGTGTCGCCCCATCCTGATATTCGCCGCGCGAGCGCGTATCTGTCCGGCCGTCAGGTCAAGGCCAAGCTTGCGTCGACGCCAGCCCCATACGCGTACCCAACGGGCACTGCGGGCCATGCTCCAGCCCTGAGCCGGTGCGAGCACATGCTGGATGTGTGAGATGATCCGGTCCATTCCAATCTCCAATTCCGAACGACGGAATGGATACTGAGTGCCATTTGGTACGTAAACAGGAATGCTAGTGACTGGTTAACACTCAGCGCTTAGAGTGCTGACGGCTGTACGCAGTACGGAGATAAAGAGTGGCGGGACTGAGTGATGCACGGGCGCGCATTATCAAGCGTCTGGAGGCAATCGAGGCCGAAGCGGCGGTGCTGCGGAAGCAGCTCGATCTGCTGGACCAGGCACTGGCGTTGGAGGAGCTGCGGCCGGCCAGTGAACCGACACGGAAGCGCCCTGCCAATCCCCCGCGCGAGCGGATAGTAGCCATCGTGATAGATGCAGCGCTCAAGGCCGGGCGTCCGATTAGTCGTCAGGAGGCGATGGAGGCGGTCACGGACGCGGGGCTTACTATCGAGGGAGCACGCCCAGTCGAGGTGCTGGCGACGATGCTGTGGCGTGAGCGCGAGACGGTCGCCAAGAGCGATGCGGGATATTGGCCCGCCGACAAGCCGTTGCCGTAACTAGAGTCGTATGTCGGCCGGATACTTGATGACTCCGAATAGTGAATCAGTTTAGCTGCGCCCCTCACGACGTCTAGATTCGCTATTAGTGGATGGGCGCAACATGGCGAGATGCACAGCACCAGTAAGGGGTCATCGTTCAGCTGCCGCTGCAGCTGACTGCCCTGTCTGCGGTGGTCGCGGTCGTTACAGCAGCTACGGCGGACGCAGTTCGTACTCATATTCATCACCGTCCTACTCGCCGCCATCCTACTCCTCTAGTGGCGGGGGCGGTGGGGGCCGTAGCAGCGGTGGAGGTTCGAGCAAGCCAAGGTGGTCGAGGGCCGGGTCGACCGTGTTCTATACTCCTGCCGAGGTGCGGTCGCTTACGCCCGTTCGCGAGAATGTCGAACGGCGAGCAACGGTACCGGACCTCCGGGATGTATTCCTTTGCCACGCCTGGGATGACCGAGCGGGCTCCGCCAAGCAGCTGCACGATCTACTCGAAGGGCTAGGCGTCTCCGTCTGGTTCAGCGAGAAAGACGTTGCACTTGGCACCCCACTGCTCCGCGAAATCGACAGAGGGCTCGCGAAATCCAGAGTCGGCATCGTGCTTGTGACCCCTGCGTTACTGAGCAGGCTACGAGGCGAGGGCATCGCCGACAAGGAACTTTCCGCGCTTCTGGCGCGCGACCAACTCGTTCCCATTGTCCACGGCACGACCTACGAGGCTCTCCGCGATGTCAGCCCTCTGCTAGGATCGCGCAGCGGCCTAAGCACTGCCGAAAATACTATGACTGAGGTGGCGGCCAAGCTGGCAGAACTGGTCGCCCTATAGCTCGGCTATCAGTTCTGGCTGGAGCCGCCGCGCTGAGGCTCACTCTATTGACGTGGGCTGATGGTCCATGTCAGGCTTTACTCCTCGAACCTCGGGTCTGACGGGAGCAGGTGGTGCCCGAGAGTATCGGTCGTGGCCTCAATCCGCTGAACCCCATCCTCCAACACCTGAGCAGATACCGCGATGGCCGCTACATTCGCGGTCAGATCGTCGAGCTTGGCGACCACGCAAGTCAGCTTTGCATCAGCTTCATCGGTTTGTCGGACGTCAGTTACATCGAGATTGGCCGGAAGTTGTTCAACGGCAGTTGCCAGGTAGTCCGTCCCTTCAACCAAGCGGCGGACCTCATCTGCTCGCAGTGTCCCCAACTCGTTGCGAAGAGACCACAGCTCTTCGCGCGTCCGCCTCAGTTGGAGGTTCAGGCCCCCAAACGAGCCGATGACGAACAGTAGCGCCGGGCACCGGCTTGCATTCCTTGGCCGGACTCTTGCTCGTGGTCTGGTCCGCCGATGCTACCTGTTTCTGAATCTTGCGCTGTCGATCGACGGTCGCCTGCACCTTGCTCATTTCCACCTCCTCCCTGCTCACTTCTCGGCATTGCGGGGGCGAGGCCGAGAATTTCCATCATGGATCGCGTCGTTAGGACCGAGATCCCGTTTCGGGGGCCGTGCCCCGCCCGGGTGCTTCTGCCGGTCGTACTTTTCTTCGTTTGCCGGGTGCGGATCACTGACGTCGTGATTGGCTGAGGTGCCGCTGCCTGTCGGCAGGCCGTCGCGCTTGATCATGCCTGCCTCCTAGTTTCCGAGCTTCGCTTCGACTTTCTTGCGGCTGTTGCCTGCCGACTTAACCGCGGCCTTAACCTCGTCCTTGGTCGCGCCGGTCTTGCCGCTCTCGTAGCGAACCTCGTGATCCTGGCCGCCTGCGACCTTGGCGCGATCCTGGGAGCGTCCACGGGTTGTTGTCGTTGCCATCTTCGGTCTCCTTGTCGATTGATGACAGGCGAACGCCGGGCGCATAGGTTGGTTTCATCACCGGTCACTTGTAGCAACCGAACTGCCGCGACTGCATTGAGTCCGCCGATGTACTCGAGTTCCTCATGCCGGCCGTAACGGCCGTATCCCCCAAAAAGCGGTCAGGCCGCAGGGACTCGGACTCTACCCAGCTCATCCTTCCCGCATTTCGGCCGCCACAACTGGCATCGCTTGAACGCCAGGTGCCCTCCGGCAACAGCTGGTTGTTCGAGATGAAGTTCGACGGCTACCGCATGCAAGCCGCCATCGCAGGCGACCAGGTGCGGCTCTACACCCGCAACGGCCACGACTGGACCCGGCAGTTCGGCTACGTCGCTCCGGCCCTTTCAAAGCTCACCCCCGGCACCGCGCTGATTGACGGGGAGCTTTGTGCCATCGATGAGCACGGCCACACCAATTTCACGCTGCTGAAAAACAGCCTCGATGGCCAAGCACCCGTGGTGTTCTACGCCTTCGACCTGCTTGAGTTGGACGGCGAGGACATCGCCGCGCTGCCGCAACTGGAGCGGAAGCAACGGCTCGAGACCCTTCTCGCCTCCGTGCCAACCGACGCGCCGATCGCCTATTCCGATCATATCGTGGGCGGCGGAGCCGAGGTGTTCCAGGCGATGTGCGACGGCGGCTATGAGGGTGTCATCGCGAAGTCTCCAACTGCTCGCTACTACGGCGGAGAGCGGTCGAAAGCCTGGCTGAAGGTCAAGTGCGTCAAGCGACAGGAATTCGTGGTGATCGGTTGGCGGCCGCCCGAGTATGGCGTGGACAATGTGCGCGGCCTGTTCCTTGCTACCTACGAGGACGGCAAGCTGGTCTACCGCGGTGGCGTCGGCACCGGCTTCACCGACAGGATGCGGCGAGAGGTTTGGGAAGTCCTGCAACTGATCCGGACCGATGAGCCTCCAAGCATCGTGGGGATGCCGCGGGTGGAAGCGCGAGCCGCTCGCTGGGTGGCACCACGCCTTCTGGCGGAGGTCGAATACACCGAAATCACGCCGGACGGCCTGATCCGGCATCCGTCGTTCAAGGGACTTCGCGAGGACAAGCCTGCCGCCCTCGAGGTCCATCTCGAGGAGAGCCCAAATGGTTGACTTGGTCCACCTACATGTCGCCGAGTCCGTGCAGCGTCTAGGCCGGGAACCGACATCTGCCGACGACATCGTCGTAATGATTTCCGACGTGCTGTGCGACTACCTGTCGCCGGACAGCGGTGTCTCCTCAAGGGAAGCGATCGGGCGGTTGCTCGCAATTATTGAGACACCACTGGCGCTCGAAATCTACGAGCGCGAGATGGAACGGCGACACCCACGCGATGTCGACCGGTGGCACTGATGGCCACGTTCCCTCGCAGGCCGTCAGCTCCTAGTGTCCGAGAGACCATCGGCAACGCCCTCGAACGCAGAGGATACGTGCCGAAAGACGAGCGACCGTCATCTCGGCAACAGGTGGTGAGGGGGTTGATGGCGAAGCTCGACCTGCCGGCGCCGGTAAAGGCGCGGCTCCGTGCGATGCACCGGCTGAACGACTGGTGCTTCCCCGGTTCGGCTAGTAGGGATGCGCGCGACGGCACCCAATCCCTCGTGTCGTGTTCTTTTTTTGTTCACTGGTGTATGAGTCGCCACTCCACACGCTAAGGAGTGCTCGATGACCCTCTCAGTCGCCGCCCCAGTGAACCGGTCGGCCATCACCGGTCTGCGCCTTTCCAACGTCAAGGCCGCCCTCGGCAAGGGCGAACTGCGAAAGAAACCGAAGTCCGGGGTGTAGCGATGGGCCGGAACTATCGCCCCGCTACGGTTCCACCAGAGGGTGGAAAGCCGCTCTCTGAGCTATCGGTCGAGCGCGTCGCGTTCGCATGCGAGACCTGCGGCCGGCATGGCTCCTATCGACGAACCACGTTGCTCAAGGAGTTCGGTGACATCGCCATCGTCGGCTTGCCACTCCTTGTTGCCGAGAAGCGCAAGTGCGTGCGGGCCGTGTTCCCGCCCTGGCCCTCGGCGACGGATGCTCAAGAACGACAGTGTGGAGCGCGATTTGCAGAGCCCGTCACATGAGTGCTCGATTGACCCTGGGCGATATCAGGCGGCAGCGGCACTCCTCTATGCAGGCTGTCCAGACAATCGGTCGGTACTGGTGCTGCTGGATCTCGAGCGGTTGGTCCAAGACCGGGGCGTCGACTTCGACATTCTCGGCACTCGGCTCGAGGACACGTTGAAGTGCCCAGGCGACCACTACAGCCACCGCCCAAAAATCGGCGTCGGTGAGACAGATCACCTTGTATTAGGCAAACCAGATCGTGGGGTTGGTCCGAACGGGATGGATGGCATGACACCCTTCGATGAAGCGGTGCAGCATGCGCTGGAGCTCCGTCGTGTCGCGCGGGAAACAAACCCGCTTGAGAAGGCTCGCCACGAGCAGCTTCAGATCGAACTGGCAAAGATACGCGAGCGCAAGGCTCGGCGCCGGGCGCGCAATCCGTACGATTTCAGCTAGAACAGCAACGGCTCCCTAATCGGCGCGAGCGCGTCTTCCTTAGGCCCAACTGACCACCGCCAGTACGCCGGGCGCCAACGGCCGCTGCAGGCAACTTCGCCTCAGCCCATGGCGCCGTCAGTCTATGGCAAAGATGCCGCGGGGGAACTTGGTCAGCCACTCGGCGCCGGTTTCGGTCACTAACGCGACGTCTCCGGCGCAGACATGGCCGAGGCCGGGCAAGGTGAAATTGGGGTGGATCTCGAACACCATGCCCGCACACAAGCGCGGGCCATAGATATCGCGGCTGCGATCGCGTCGCGGGGACAGGGCCTCTGCGAGGCCCGGTTCGCTGTAATCGAGACCGAGACCGTGGCAAGACTGAAAACGGAAAGGATCGCTGTCGCGGGGGTAGGGGCACATTGCATCGATGCGCGCCTCTATCAGGTCGACGAGTTCATGCACAGGTCGTCCCGGAACGAGCGTCGCAAGAGCAGCGTCTTGGATGTCGATCAGGCGTGTAGCGGCATCCGCAAGTTGGACCGCCGGCTTGCCGCGGCTGCCAATACGCAAGCCCTGGGCGAAGTAGCCCTCGTAAGACACCATAGTGCCGAGCTGCACCCGATCCCCCGGTATAATCGTCTGCGGGAGTTCGAACATCTCGAAGAACGTCACTGGCGGCTCGGGACCTGTCGACAACCACAGCCGGGAGACGTCGGCTCCCCAGGCTCGCCCCTCATGCTCGACCTCGGCCATCAGTCGCGCCGGCGTCGCATCAGGCGTCGCGGCATAGGCGAACGCGCGGGCAAGCATCGCATCGGATATCTCGGCGGCCCGACGGTGCAGGTCGGTCTCTGCGGGATCGCGCTCGAGGCGCATGGACTGCAAGACGCTGTCGATCCTTACCACGCGCGGAAAGCCCTCCACGAATGCGGCGGAAAGCTTCGCCGTCATCTCGTCGGTCCCCACTACGCCGACCCGAGATCGGTTCGATCGATTGGCTATCCTCGCTGCGCGTTCCACCAGACCCTGCGGTCCGGCGGTATTGATCTCGTAGAGATCGCCGACGCGGGTGGTGAACAGACGGGCCTCGTTCTTGCCAGGAGCGACGATCACCGCGTCGATAGCGGTCAGGACCAACATCGAAGGTGCCCACATCGGAGTGAAGCCGGTGAACCAACCAACGTTACCGCTGGTCTGGGTAGCGGCTGCGAGTCCGCGCGGGGCCGAGAAGGCGACTAGGGCGTCCAGGCCATGACGCCGCAGTAACTCCCGGCCGACGCTAAGCCGTTGGCGCAGAAGGGAGTTGGGAAGAGTTCCCGTCATCGTTGATCCACAGGTATTGGGCCGCATCGAAGCCGCTTGACAACCGGCTTCCAATGGTTCGATATCATACTGTAAGGAAAGTTACCAGACGGTATCGAATGAACATGCAGATCCTTGCTGGCAGCCCGCGGTTGCTCCGCAATCTCAACGAGAAAGCAGTGCTGCAGCGCCTGCTCTCGGAGGGATCGCTGACCCGCATGGAGCTTGAAGCCTTCACCGGACTTTCGAAGCCTGCAATGTCGGATCTACTGCGCCGGCTCGAGTCCGCCAACCTGATCCGCCGCGATGGTGAAAAGGCGGGGACCTATGGTCCGAAGGCCGGGCTGTGGACCCTCGAGCCGGGTTCGGTGTTCGTCGCCGGCGTCGATGTGGGTACGCACGGTATCGACGCGGCCATCTCGGACATCGCTGGAAACACCATCGCCACCTTCCGCCATGCCGGCGAACCAGGGGAACGCTACGACGCTCATGAGCGTCTGACCTCGGTCCTCGACAGCGTCACGAAGACCGCCGGGATCGCGGTCAAGGATATCGACCAACTGGCGGTTGGCCTCCCCGGCATCGTCGACATCCGGGCCGGCAATCTGCGCAAAGGCCAGCAGCTCCCGAACTGGGAGGGCTACCATATCCCCGAGGCGCTCGAGGGGGTGCTGGGCCACCGCCACGTACTAATCGAGAACGACGTGAACCTCGTCGCCATTGAGGAGATGGCATGCGGCGCCGCCAATGGCGTGCAGTCCTTTATTCTGCTGTGGGTCGGCGACGGTGTCGGCGCTGGTGTAGTGATTGGCGGGCGGCTGATGCATGGCTCGACCGGCACAGCGGGCGAACTCGGCGGGGTTATGGTTCCTGATCGCATCGCGAAGCCGGGCGAGCCGGTGAAAATGGCGCTGGTCGATGGCCTGCTCGATGTTGCAGCGATCGAAGCGCTGGTGGACGCGCACAGGCTGGCTGGCAAAGATGCCATCGAGGCGATCCGCCAGGCCGCCCTGAGCGACAAGCACCCCCAGTTCTTCGCCGAACTAGGCTATCGCTTCGCCGCGGCGTTGACCGGGGCCATCGGTATTCTCGATCCTGAAATGGTGGTATTGGGCGGCGCCATCGGTCGCGCCGGGGGGCGGGCGCTGGCAGACAGCGTTTCTGATATCCTCAAGACCCTACCCATCGCCATTCCACAAATTGTCCCGACCGCTGTGAGCAGCAATGCCGTGCGGGCGGGGGCCGTAGAACTCGCGCTCGAGCATGCTCGAGAACGTGTGTTCACGGGAGGCAGCGCTGCACGCGGCCTCCCGTGAGGAGATTGGACCACTTGATGAGAAGCACCCTTTCCCCGGAGACGACTATGCATACCAACTCAATGCCTAAGAAGCCCTCAGCGGGCTTGATCGGACGTTTGCACACAAGCCTTCGCGCCCTAGCGCTGGGTGCCCTCGCGAGCGTCTCTGCCTTCGCTGTCACTGCCCCGGCGCTCGCCGAGGCGCCACTTGACCAGTTGGTCCGCATCGTTGCCGAGGGCGGCAACAGCTTCACGCGGACCTTCAATCCGTTCTCGCCTACCGCTCGCTGGGTCAGCACGCGTACCATGTACGAACCGCTGATGATCCAGAACTACGCGACCGGCAAGCTCGATCCGTGGCTAGCCACCGCATACGAATGGTCCTCCGACGCGCTGAGCTTGACGCTCACCCTTCGCGACGACGTCAAGTGGTCGGACGGCCAGCCATTCACGGCCAATGACGTGGCATTCACCTTCGAGCTTATGAAGGCCAACCCCGGCCTGATCGGGCCAGCGGCCGGCGCTTTCGACCAGTACCTGTCGTCGGTTGAGGCGGTGGACGCCAAGACGGTGAAGTTCACCTTCTCGTCGACCTACACGCCGGGCCTCTATTCGATCGTCGACCAGTTCATCGTCCCGCAGCACGTTTGGAAGGACGTCGCTGATCCGGTGACCTTCGAGAACCCCGATCCGGTCGGC
Organism: Devosia sp.; assembly: GCF_035944845.1. Lineage (GTDB taxonomy): Bacteria > Pseudomonadota > Alphaproteobacteria > Rhizobiales > Devosiaceae > Devosia_A. The sequence continues at coordinate 23,091 of NZ_DASZAW010000091.1, forward strand.
ACGGGCCCTTTCACCACCATAGATGCCTTTGGCACCGATCGTTACCAGGTGACCAAGAACCCGAACTACTGGCAGCCGCTCAATATCGAGGGCGTGTTCGTTCAGGGTTTCAACGGCAACGACCAGGTCAGCGCCGCGACCCTTTCGGGCAACCTCGACTGGGGTGGGCTAGTGCCTGACCCGGACGTGACGTTCGTGCCGCTCGATCCCGAGCATTTCGGTTACTGGTGGCCGCGCACGTCGGTAGTGCTGCTCCTCGCCAATACGACCGACGGGGCGCTAGGCGATCCGGTGGTGCGCAAGGCCATGAGTATGGCGCTTGACCGTCAGCGGATGATCAACACCGGCGTCTGGGGCAAGTCTGTCGCCGCCAACGCGACCGGCCTGCCGGAAGCGCCGTTCAAGGACTGGCTTGATCCCAAGGTGATCGAGGAAGGCGCGTCGTGGGTGAGCATTGACCCCGAAGCGGCAAACAAGATGCTCGACGAGGCCGGCTACACCAAGGGCTCCGACGGCATCCGAGTGGGTAAGGACGGCAAGCCGCTGAAGTACGACATCATCGTGCCGTCGGGCTGGAATGACTGGGTGTCAGCCTGCCAGATCGTCGCTGAGAACCTCAAGGATATCGGCATCGACGTGACGCTCCGCACGACGACTGCGGACAGCTGGACCAACTCGACCTTCACCGGCCAGTTCCAGCTCTCGCTCGGTACTGCGCAGCGGACCGCTACGCCGTTCGAGTTTTACCGCAACAACATGGCAACCACTTCGGTGAAGTCGGTTGGCGAGGCGTCGCCCAACAACCAGCAGCGCTATGGCGACCCAAAGGTCGATGAACTGCTGGCGAAGTTTGCCGCCTCCACCGACGGGGCCGAGCAGAAGGCGATCATCGCCGAACTCGAGGGTATGTTCTCGGCTGCCGCGCCAGCCATCCCGCTCTACGAGCAGCCGGATTGGGGTCTCTACAACACCCGCCGGTTTACGGGCTTCCCCAACGAGCAGGACCCGTACGCGCCGCTCAGCCTGCAGATGACCAATGGTCCGCTTCTGGTCTGGCCGCACTTGTCGCGTCGCGCCGAGTAACGCGCAAGACACCCGGAGCTCCCGCCGTGCGCGGCGGGGGCATCCTTCCCCCGGAGGCTCGTCGATGTACTACATTGCAAAGCGACTGGCGTTCTATGTGCTGGCAGCATTCGTCGCCATCACTGTCAACTTCTTCCTGCCGCGGCTGACCCCGGGCGACCCCGCGTCGACCATTGTCGCTACCTATTCGACGTCACTCAACGCCGAGTCCCTGGCTGCGCTGAAGGCCGCCTATGGGCTCACCGACGAGCCGTTGCTGCAGCAATACGTCGCCTATCTTGGCAATGTGCTGCGCGGCGATTTCGGCCGCTCCCTCTCCAATTTCCCTGCGCCGGTGATGGCGGTGATCGGAGCCGGATTCGGTTGGTCGATCCTGCTTGGCCTCACCTCGGTGCTGCTCAGTTTCGTGCTCGGCTGCACCCTCGGCGCCATTGCCGCCTGGCGCCGTGGCGGGCTGTTCGACCGGCTGGCGCCACCGGTGCTGCTCTTCCTCGGCTCATTCCCATACTTCTTCCTCGCGCTGCTGCTGTTCTACATTTTCTGCTTCAAGCTCGGCTGGTTCCCGATGGGCAACGCCTATTCGAGCGTCAACCCACCAGCGTTGAATCTATCGGGCATCGGCGACATCCTGTTCCACCTGATCGCGCCGGTTTTCACCATCGTCCTGGTCTCGCTCGGGCCGTGGACCCTCAACATGCGCAACGCCATGATCGGAGTGCTGAGCGAGGACTACCTGACACTCGCCGAAGCCAAGGGGCTGACGCCGCGCCGGGTGCTCATGTCGCACGCCGTGCGTACGGCGCTGCTCCCCAACGTCACGGCGCTCGGCGCCGCGGTGGGAGGAGTGTTTTCTGGCCAACTGCTGACCGAGATTGTCTTCACCTATCCCGGGCTCGGCTACTCGCTAATGCGGGCCGTGAGTGCCGTCGATTATCCGTTGATGCAGGCGCTGTTCCTCATCATCACCCTGTCCGTGCTGGCGGCGAACTTCCTCGTCGACACGCTCTACGTGCTGCTTGATCCGCGCGTGCGGACCGGTGGGGAGGCATAGATGTCCCTTGGCGAAACCTTCGGCGCCAAGGCGCGCCGCCAGCTTTTCGGCTCGATCCCGGTAGCGGTAGGGCTCTTCACTCTGGGCACACTTGTCGTGCTCTCTGCGCTGGCGCAGTGGATCGCCCCGTACAACCCGAAACGGGCGACGGGCGGCATCAACGAGTTCCCCTCGCTGGCCCATATTTTCGGCACCACGGGCCAGGGGCAGGATGTGTTCAGCCAGTTCCTCTTTGGTGGACAGAACACGCTGTGGGTGGCCTTCACCATCGCAGTGCTGACGACACTGCTGGCACTGATCGTTGCACTCACCGCCGCCTACTTCCGCGGCTGGGTAGATGACGTGCTGACGCTGATCACCAACGTCTTTCTCGTCATTCCCGGCCTACCGCTCGTCGTGGTGCTCGCTGCGTTCCTGCCGCCAGGGCCGCTAACCATGATCATGGTGCTCACCGTCACCGGCTGGGCCTTCGGAGCGCGATTGTTCCGCTCGCAGGCGCTCAGCCTTCGGGAGCGCGAGTTCATCGCTGCCGCCGAGGATGTCGGCGAGAGTCGCTGGCGCATCGTCGCGATCGAACTCCTCCCCAATATGGGCTCGGTAGTCGCCGCCTACTTCGTCAACCAGGTCATCTTCGCCATCACGGCGCAGGCGTCGCTCGAGTTTCTTGGGCTCGGTGATGGAGGCCAGATCACCTGGGGCTCGATGTTGTACTGGGCCCAGAACAGTTCGGCGCTGATACGAGGCGCTTGGTGGACCTTCGTCGTCCCTGGCATGGCCATCGCCCTCACAGCCTTCTCGCTGGCGCTGATCAACAACGCCGTCGACGAGATCGGCAACCCTAGGCTGCGCGCCGACCGCCTGCTGCGCCGCGCTGGTTTCAAGAAGCCGAGCGCCTCGCTGATGACCCCGGTGAAGCGGGATGCTTGATCTCCCAGCGCTCGATATCGTCAACCTCTCGGTTGGTTACGCTGGCGAGAACGGTATTATCTCGGCCGTCGACGGCGTGTCCCTCGGTATCGCGCATGGCGAGTTCATGGGGCTCGCCGGCGAATCCGGCTGCGGCAAATCGACGATCGCACAGTCGATCCTCAGGCTGCTGCGCGCGCCTGGCATCATAACCGGCGGTGAAATCCGCATCGCGGGTAACGACATGCTGTCGTCTGACGAGGGTGCGGTGCGGGCGCTGCGCTGGCGAACCGCATCGATCGTGTTGCAGAACTCGCTTACCTCGCTCAATCCGGTGAAGCGGATCGACTGGCAGCTACGCGAGGTGATCAACCGCGGTGGCGCCTCCATTCGTCGCACCCCGGCCGAACTGCTGCAGATGGTCGATATCGACCCAAGGCGGCTCTCGGCATTTCCGCATGAACTCTCGGGCGGACAGCGGCAGCGCGTGGTGATTGCAATGGCGCTGGCGCTCGAGCCCAAGTTGATCATCCTCGACGAGCCGACGACGGCCCTCGACGTGATCGTGCAGCAGGAAATCTTCGTCACGGTAAAAGCACTGCAGCGGAAGATGGGCTTTGCCGTGCTGCTGATCACCCACGATCTACCGTTGCTGTTCGAAGTGGCAGACCGCATCGCAGTGATGAAGGACGGTAAGATCGTCGAAACCGCGCCGGTGGCAGAATTCCAGCGCTACCAATCGCATCCCTATTCGCGCACGCTGCTCACTGCGACGCCGAAGGTCGACTTCTCTGTGCCTGCTGTGGCACGGCCGAAGTCCGTCGCGCACCCCGTGCTGGAGACAGCGCACCTCACCAAGGCTTACGGAACCAACCCACTCACTGGCCGATCGGCGCTGGTCGCCGTAAACGACGTGTCGTTCCGCCTCGCGCCGCGCGAGATCGTGGCACTGGTCGGCGCATCGGGAAGCGGCAAGTCAACGTTCGGCCGAATTGTCACCGGACTGACGCGCGCCAGTTCCGGTGATGTGCTCGTCGATGGCCGCACGCCGGTGCCAGTCTCGCGCCGCCGCCGCAACCAGCCCCGCGCCGCGCAGATGGTATTCCAGGACGTCTATGGTTCGCTCAACCCACTCCACACCATTGGCCATCACCTTCGTCGCGCCGTGATCTCTGCCCCTGGCGGCTATAGGTCAGACGTCGAAGGGCGGGTGGCGGCATTGCTAAGGGAGGTTGGCCTCACGCCCGCCGCCAGTTATCTCGATCGCCGGCCGCACGAGTTGTCCGGAGGCCAGCGGCAGCGCGTAGGTCTCGCCCGTGCGCTCGCGGCTTCGCCGAAGCTTCTGGTGGCTGATGAGCCGGTATCGATGCTCGACGTGTCGATCCGCCGCGACATCCTCAACTTGATCGCCCGGCTGCGCGACGAGCAGGGCGTCGCGGTACTCTACATTACCCACGACGTGGTCAGCGCTGGCTACATCGCCGACCGTATCGCCGTGATGCATCGCGGCCAAATAGTTGAGGAGGGGCTGGCCAAAGCCGTCCTCGCCAACCCGCAGCACGAATACACGCGCGAACTTATCGCCGCCGTTCCCGGCGGCCTTGGGCTCGATCCCGCCCACAGGGCTCGACAGGCACCGATATCATGACCATCACGCAAGTCCCCGAAATCCGCGTCGGCATCGACGGGCGGAAGTTCCCGCGTGCCGCCGAACTCGGCCCGATCAAGCTGATAGAGCGCTGCGCCGAGCTCGGCCATGCCGGTGTGTTCTTCCGGACCGTGCTCGACGTATCGCCGACTCTCGACACGGGCTTTCTTGCCGCGGTGAAGCGGCGGGCAGATGAGCTTGGGCTTTACCTTGAAATGGGGCTGGGAAAGATCAACCCGTACAACACCCCTGAGGCGCCGGAAGTCCGCGAGGTCGGCAACGGCGACTACCTGCTCGGCATGACCCGAATGATCGAGGCGACCACCGCCATCGGCTGTACGGCGCTGTGGGGCGATACTGCGAACTACCAGCGACACGGCTGGGGCCTGCACGCCATCGACCGCTATCGCACCGATGTCGAGTGGGAAGACCAGCTCGACGCGACGCGCAAGTTCCTCTTGAAGCTGAAGCCGGTGCTCAGGGATCGCGGCGCGGTCATTGCGGTCGAGACGCACGAAGAGATCACCACAGCGGAGATCGTCCGGCTGGTCGAGCAGGTCGGCGACGACGCGCTAGGCGTTACGCTCGATCTCGCCAACGTGGTGGTTCGTGGCGAGAATCCGGTCGCCGCGACCCGCCGCGTCGCGCCATATGTGAAGAAGACCCACATGCGTGACATTGTGCTATTCGCCCGCCCGCTCGGGCTGGAGCGGCAAACGCGCGCCTGCGGCGATGGGGTGATCGACTGGCTGGCGGTGCTCGGTGCGCTGTTCGCGGCCGGCAGCTTCCCCAACTTCACCATCGAGAACGTCTGGGGTTCCGACAAGAACCAGATCCCATTGTTCGATCCCGACTGGCAGGCCCGCCAGCCGGATGCGGACATGAGCGAGGTGCTGGAGCTGATCCGCCTGTCGCGGGTGTTCGAGGACGGCGTTGTCGCTGGCGCCATGATCGCGCCCGACGACTACTTCTCCCCCAATCCCACCCTCGACCAGCTCGAAGGATTCGTGTCGCGCAGTGCTGCGACTCTTACGGCCGCCGCCGATGCCCTGCGTGCGGCCCATACTGCAAAGGAGTAATGTCTACATGTCCTACCCACTCAAAGTGCTGGTCGTGAAAGCGCATCCCGACGAAGCGGAAATGTATGCGGGTGGTACGACACGCCGGCTCGCCGACCGCGGCGTTGCCGTAAAGTACCTCTCACTCACCAATGGCGATGCCGGTCACTACAAAATGGAACGTGAGCCGTTGAAGCGCCGCCGTGCTCGCGAAGCCTACGCTGCCGCGCGGCATCTTGGCGTGGTTGACTATGAAATCCTCGACATCCACGATGGCGAACTGATGCCGGACCTTGCGGTCCGTACAGCGGTGATCTCCTCAATCCGTCGCTGGCAGGCCGACATCGTCATCACCTTCCATGACGATTGCCCAGGTCACCTCGACAACCGCGCAGCCGGCCGCGCCGTGCGCGACGCTTCGGACTTTTGCACCAACGGCAACATATGTCCTGAGGTACCGCCGCTGGCTCAGGCTCCGATCTGCCTGAAGATGATCGACTACGGCGCACTGAACGTCCACAAGCACGACATCGTCATTGATGTCGGCACGTCGATCGAAGCAAAGCTCAGGGCCTGCGCCGCCCACGCAACGCAGTTCTTCGAGTTCACCCCGCACGAGCGCGGCGTCATCAGCGAGGCGCCGCAGACGGGCGACTGGCCGGCTGAGCGTGCCTTCATCCTGAAGTATTGGCCGGAATTCATGTACTCGTTGCCGGCGATGAGCGGCGGCTTCGAATTCGCCGAGAGTTTCGAACTCGCCGACTACGGGCGCAGGACCAGTGCCGAAGAGGTGCTGAAATTGTTCGCTCTGTAACCCACACACGCGCGCGGTTAGGCCTTGCCGCCGCGCGCTTGTGCTAGGTACAAAATGGGCCGCCGTTGCACGGGCTCGATCCCAAGCGCCTCGAGTGCCTTGGCTCGGTTGAGCCCGCACGTCGGTGACGCGTTCGAACGCGTCACGCCCTCCCATGGCGCGCGTGACTAAACACGGTCCCCAACTGGAAGCCAGCGTCTGGATGCCGTGGCCGTTCGCGACAGGCGCAGGCTTGACCACGGTCTCCTGCGCTAGCGGCTCTTTACTGAGGGAGGTATCCCCCTCATCTGAATGGCAGAGACCAGTGTCACAATTGCAAGCAGGCCAAAGCTCAGCTGGAAGTCGATAAGATCCAGGTTTGGGTCGCCCCGGATCGACTGAAACGCGCTGAGGCTTATGCTACCGAACACGACGCCCAAGAGGATGGTGATCTGCATTAGCATCGTCGACAGTGTCGACGCTGCGCTGCGTTGATCGGGCTTGATATCGATGAACGCGAGCACGTTTAGTGCGGTATATTGCATCGATCGCGTTGCGCCACCAAGCACCATGAGAGTTATTACGAGGGGGACCGGCGTATCTGCGCTCAGCAGGATGCACAGGCCGATGGCGATGGCGCTCAGGATACCGTTCGCGACCATGACGTGGCGAAAGCCGAGCCGTTCAAGCACGGGCGTCGTGATCACCCGGACACCGAGATTGCCGCCGAAATAAGCGACCATCAGGCTACCGGCCTGGAAGGCATTGAGTCCGAATCCAAGCTGAAAGAGCAGCGGCAGCAGGAACGGCGTTGTGTTGAGCGCGATCCGGTAGTAGCTGCCTGCCAACAAATTAGAGAGCGCAAAGGTGCGGACACTGAGGATCGACAAATCCAGCAGCGGGTGCTTGGCGCGTCGGATGCAAAACGTGGCGAGAGCGCACAGGGAAGCGCCCGCCGCGATGTGGATAATGGAGAAAACAAAGTTGGCACCATGGTGCACCAGCCCGTCGAGTCCAGCCAAGAGGACGCCTAGACCCAGCGACGACAGTAGCAGGCTGCGCCAGTCCAAAGGTATTTTGATGCGGTAGCCGTCATCGGGGATCAGATAGGCGGTGAGCGCAAAGCAGAGGAGGCCCACTGGGATGTTGATGAGGAACGTCCAGCGCCACGAGATATAGGTGGTGATGAGGCCGCCAATCGTTGGCCCAAGTACCGGCGCGAACAGTGCCGGCCAGCTGAGCAGCGACAGCGCGCGCACCAGTTCGCTTCGCTTTGCGAGTCGCAGTACGATGACTTGTCCCACCGGGACCATGAAGGCCCCACCAGCCCCCTGAACGATCCGCGCGGCGACGAATTGGGGCAGGTCCACCGATAGGCCGCAGAGCAGCGAGCCGATTGTAAAAACGACAATAGCGACGAGGAAGACGCTGCGCGCCCCGATCCGGTCGGCTAACCAGCCGGCGGCGGGGATCAGGATCGCGACGGTTAGCATATAGGCGGTGATTCCCGCGCCCATGGTGAGCGGGGTGACGCCGAAGGACAGCGCCATAGCGGGAATGGCGGTGACGATGATAGTGGCGTCGAGCATCTGCATGAACAGGGCGCCTGCCACGATCAACGCCACGATCATGACCCGCGGCTCGGGTTTCGACGACACAGTCATTTCCGTTTTTGATGCAATTGGCTACAGCCGTCGTGAGTGGAGGTCAGCTGACGTCCACGATTGCTGCCACGGTGCCACCGCCGGCGGGCCCCTGATGGGTCGCAGAGCCGGAAATCCACACCAGGTTGTCTTGCAGGATCGCGGAGAACATGCCCCCGAGTGCTGCTTTCACCTGGTTCCCGTATTCCGGGTTTTCCGCGATCTGGCGACGCCCTCGCAGGCGGTCTTCAACAGGCATGCTGAATTTCACATAGACCGCGACAACCCGAACTCGGTGCTCCGGTGATAGTGGACCCGGTCCAACATCCAGTCCCGCCCGCCGCAGCGCCCGATGGAGTGCCTCCACATCGAGCGTGTCGACCATGGCGGCATGCCCCACCCTCAACCGCCCACTGGCGCCCGCCCGATTGCCAAAGGCCATCAACTGGGTTTGCGGCCCGGCCCCCCCGACCGGCTCCCATTCGTTAGCCGACACCGCGACCTTGGCAGACCACAAGTCGAGCCGCTTACTCACCTCTTCGGCCAGCGGCATCTGCATTCCATCGGCGGCGACCGCCACCCCCAGGCCGGCAGCCCCGCTCGCCTTGCGGAACAGTGCCCCATCATCGAGGTCGGGGATTCGGTGGCCGGCGGCGCGAGCGTCCGCGAAATCCTGCTTCGAGGGATAGTAGGCCTTGCCGACGACGTACTCGACCGCTCGCGGGTCAATCCCAGCGTTGGCCGCCGCCCTGCGGACAGCATCGGCGTTGACTTCGACAATCCTGGTGGTCGTCATCCATTCTGGACGGATCAGGTCGGACCGCGCCACGCCCATCGCCAGCCGGGAGGCGCTATCGGACGATGGGGCCGCGAGGGCACGTGCGTACACCACAATGTGCGGCGTCAAAATGCCGATGCCGCCTGTCGTGAACACCATGGGAAGCTGGTCGATGATGCCCGCGGGGCGAGAGCCGTAGTCGAGCAGGAAGCGGCGGATCGCCTGATCGGCGTCGAGGCGGCTCGTCTCGCCGGCCCGCCAACCCTCGGTCTTGCCGGTCACAGCGATCACATCGTCAGCGTGCAGTCGACCTTCCGCCATGAGCCGTTTCAAGCCTGCCACATCACTCGTGTGGTCCAGTGGCAGCCGAAAGGCGTCGATGGCCGGCACCAATTCGTTCTGTGTCATGTGGTCCCTTCACTAAGTCGATCTGGGTCCCACTGTGGGACCGGCTTGATGCGTTGCCCGCATCTGAAAGCTAGCCAGCAACGCGCTTCACTACGGCAAAGACTTCGTCGGGCGTAGCCCAGCGCGGATAGGCAGGATGGGCCGCCAGCTTGGCCTCGAGGATGGTCACGGCCTCGGCGACCTGCTTGTCCGTCAAGGTCAGGCCAAGCGACCGGGCGACCGAGGCCACCACCTGGCTATTGCCCTGCTGCGAAAAGACCCAGTGGAACTCGGCGCCGATGAGTTCGGGGCTGTAGCTGCCCCCCATGTTGGCGAAGTCGGCGGGAGCGCGGCCGTCGAGTATCTTGTCGATGTCGGGCGGCCCCTCGCGTAGAAACTGGTGACTTCCAACCACGGGCTTCAACGGGGGCACCGGGAAGCGCATGACTCGCGCCAATTCGTCGGAGGCCCATTTCAAGCGGTCGAGCCGAATGCCGGTGTCGACGCCGTATAGTACGTCGAGTGCCACCACGACCTCCTCGAGCGCCGCAAAGCCCGAGCGATAGGAGACGCCGTTGAGCGCGACATCGGGCGAAGCGCCCGCCAGCACCGCGGCGATGGTTCCGGCCGTGTCCATGCCAAAATCGTCGTGGGTATGCATGGTTAGCGGCGTTGGTCGGTTAAGCCGGCTGCGGAACGTCCTGACATAGTGGGTCATTGCCTGCGGCGATAGCGCGCTAGTCGAGTCCATCAGGTCGAAGCGACGAACGCCATTATCGACCGCGGTGTTGCAGAGCGCCATGAACTCATCAAAGTTGCGCCGCCCACAATTGGCGATTGTAGCATTCCACTCCATGCCAGCGGCCTTGATATACTCGTTCATGACGGCCATTTCGTCGGCCTGGCGCTTGCGGGCGTCGTCGTTCGGCGCCTGCAGCAGACCGGGGTTGAGCAGCTTGATGCCCGCCTCGGCGAACATGTCGACCGTTTGCTTCATAAGCGGCATCGGCGTCTCACCATTGCCTAACAGCGTATCGGTGAAGACGTTGACCTTGAACTTCACCTTGGCCCTCGCGATGGTCATCGCAGCCGCCAATTCCTGCGGGTCGGGCTCGCCATCGCGCCACCAAACGTTCAGGCTCTCTTCTTCGATGCCAAGTTCCTCTAGGATATGGCAAATCTCCAGCAGTTCAGCCTCGCTGGGGCGAACGCCAACAGTGTAGATGACCTTGCGAATGGTGCTGTCGATCAGCCCTAGCGGAGTAGGAATTTCGTAACCGGACGTCACCTCCGGCACGAAATTGAACTCGCTGACGAAGTGTCGTCCCTCGGCGAATGCCTGGCCTCGGCCCCAATCCCCAAGGGGGCGCGGTGAGTTCGTTGTGGTCATGTCGAAAAGTCTCCCTATCCGGCCGCTCAATTGGCAGCACCGTTCTGAAGCAGTCTGGTCAAAGCAGGTGAAAGCCCCACCACCGGTGGGCCAGCCATCGGGGGTGTCGCTGCAACCCTGGCCGCTCCGGTTATCCGCGCCGCGTCGTGCAGCGTCACGCGGTGAGCATCTATCACCGGTAGATTGATGCGTTGAGCCAACTCGTCGAGCATCGGAATCAGCCCGGTGCCACCAACGACTACTCGCGAGGCGCCGAGGTTCCTTGCAGCTTTCTCAATGAGCGGGCCGCTGACTTCTGGAGCGCGAGTTGACGCATCGAGGACGATGATCCCCGCCAGCCGGTGGGCCAGACCGCGGCGCAGGGCGAGTTCGGCGAGCATGTCGCGCCAAGCGTCGCCGATCGTTGCGATGGCAAAGGTGCCGGGTTCGGCAGCGGCCGCAATCAGTCCGCCGTCCGCAAAGCCGAACACAGGCGTCGAAGTCATTTCCTTAAGTGCATCCAGCCCGGGGTCGCCAAAACACGCGACAATCACCGCGTCAGGCCGTAGTCCCGACGCGAGCGCCGATGCAAAGGCGTCGAGGACCCCATGTGCTGCGATGGCTACCGCAGCGCGCGATGAGATGTAGCGAGCGCCGAAGGTCGCCGTGACCGCGGTTATCGCGGCGTGACTGCCGATCTCTGCGACGGCAAGTCTCCGGATCGTCTCGGTAATGTCATCCGAGGTGTTGGGATTGATAAGGAGGAGGTGCGGCTTTGCCATGGTCGAGATTCCGTTTTGCGGCCGCTTGATGACCACGTCTTATGATGCATGGCAACGGATTGCATACAAGATTTTTGTGCGTTGCATGCAAAATGTGTGGGCGGGCGCGTAAACAAGAGCAACCCGAGGGACAGGCTAACAGTCTGAAACTGTGTATTTATTGCCAAGGCACGTCAGGTAGAGGACTACACAAGGGAACCGTAAGGCGATGCAAACGGGGTGCATGGCATTGACGGACACCTATATATGTGTTCGATTGAACTAAGGTATGTATACGAAACACCGTTGCGTACCGTGAGTTCAGATGCTGCGGCCGGACGGATGTCCGTGGGCCTGCCGCGGAGAACGGAAACACTGCGCATTGGAGGAGCACGGAAATGCACTACGCCTATCGCCCATTCTCAAAACTTCGATTCACCGGAACTGCAGGTGCCGTAGCGCTTTGTGCGCTACTCGCAGCTGGCGCCGTCGAGGCCGCCGATCGTGCCAATACGGTGATCTATGCCGACGCCGGGTCAGTAAACACGCTCGACCCGATTGCCTCGGACTATTACCAGACCAACGACCTGACCAGCCGGATGTACAGCCCGTTGGTTACCTACGACATCGACCTCAACGTGGTTGGTGAGTTGGCTAGTGAGTATGCGGTTGCGCCGGACGCGCAGTCGATCGCCATCACCCTGCGCGACGGTGCGAAATTCCACGACGGGAAGCCTGTCACGTCCGCGGACGTCGCCTACACTCTCGACCGTATCAAGCGCTTGGCCACTGGCGTTGCCAGCTATGTCGATGTCTACGGCAGCACCGAGATAACCGACGACACGCACCTGACAATCAAGCTGACTAAGCCGTCCTCGCTATTCCTCACGTCGCTGAGCCGGATTTACATCATCAACTCGTCTCTCGCGCAGGCAAATGCCGGCAGCGATGACGCCCAGGCCTGGCTCGCTGCAAATGACGCGGGGAGCGGCCCCTACAAGCTTATTTCGGTGGTTGGCAACGATATTACAGTCGATTGGGCCGACACATACTGGGGTGAGCAGGGCGCCCGTCCGGCATCCTTCGTGTTCCGGCGGATCGACGAGAGCGCGCCCAAGCGCGACGAGCTCAAGGTCGGCAATATCGATATCGGCCGGAATATCGTGCAGCGCGACCTTGACGTTCTTGCCAACGAACCAGGCGTGACGGTGGCCTATGGTCCCGCGCCATCGGTCAACGGCATCTACTTCAACACGGCCGCCGGCCCCACCGCTGACCCGAAGGTGCGCGAGGCGATCCGCCTTGTATATGACTACGAGGGTGGCCTTCAGGGCATCCATCGTGGAAAGGGCAGCCTTCCTGCGGGGCCGTTGCCTGGAACGCTGGCTTGCCGGCCCGATTTCTCGGTGGTCAAGCGGGATGTCGAGCGGGCGAAAGCCTTGCTCGCGGAGGCCGGTCAGTCGGCTCTGACTCTTACGCTGCGCTTCCAGCCGGCGTTCGAAGATCAGGTGCAGGAAGCCACTCTGCTGCAGTCGAACCTCAAGGACATCGGCGTAACGCTCAACCTCGAGCCGATCGCCTTCCCGAACTACCTGCAGTTGCTGCAGGATCCCGTCACCATCCCCCAGATGATGCTTATGTCGGAGAACGCTTGGTTCCCCGATCCTGGCGTATTCCTAGCCAAGACGTACATTTCGGACGCGGGTAGTTCGAACCGCGCAGGCTACAACAATCCCGAGATCGACACTCTGCTGAACAAGGCGCTGGTGAGCGGCGATGCGAACGAGCGCTGCGAGATCTACAAGCAGGCGCAGTTGATCATCGAGAAAGACTCCCCATTCATGCCGCTCTATTGGGGTGTCTCCTACGCTGCCTATCGTTCCGACCGACTGGCCGATCCGCTTGCAGGTGTGGTGAACGGCCACTTCAAGCCGATCGAGGTCCCGCTGCTGACCAAGGGCTGATCGGAAATGTCCTACCTGCGTCTCGTCGGCCAAAGGCTCGTAATGATGGTGCTGACCCTATGGGGTTTGGCGACCTTGGTATTCATCATGATCAAGCTGATACCGGGCGACGAGGCGCAGGTGGCGGCTGGTGCCGGCGCCACTGCCGAGCAGGTGGCGCAAGTGACCAAGCGTCTTGGGCTCGACCAGCCGATCCCCCTTCAATACCTCAACTTCCTCGGCCGCCTGTTGCGTGGCGACCTGGGGACCTCGGTGGTGTCGTCCAAGCCGGTGCTGACTGAGCTCGCCGCGGTGTTGCCCAGCACGCTCGAACTTATGGTGTTTGCTAGCATCCTAGGGGTTCTCTTGGCGTTTCCCGCTGCGCTGGTCGCGGCCACGTTCCGAGGCAAGGTTGTCGACGGCGTCAGCCGACTTGTCGCGGTAATGGGCGGCGCCATGCCGACCTTTTGGCTTGCGCTGATGCTTCAGTACTTCCTCGGCAGCGTGCTGCGCATCACGCCGATCACCGGCCAGCACTCGTTCGGCGTTTCGGCGCCGTCGATCACTGGCATGCCGACGGTCGACGCGCTGCTTGCCGGAAACCTGTCGGCATTCTTCGATGCATTGGCCTATCTGATCCTTCCAGCGTTCGTCTTCGCCGTGCCGTTCGCATCCCAAGTCTACCGAATATTGCGGGCAACCCTGCTGGGGGTGCTGGCATCCGACTTGGTGCTGCCAGTACTGGCCAAAGGCGCATCGACACGGCGCATCGTGCTGCGGCATGCCCTTCCAAATTCGCTGGCGCCGACTGTTAGCCTTATTGGCACTTTGGTGGGGGGCATGGTGGGCGGGGCGATCCTTATTGAAACGGTGTTTGCGCGGCGGGGGGTCGGCGGTTACCTCGCTAACTCGGTGGCGCTGAAGGACACTTATGCCGTTCTAGGGGCAGTAATGTTTGTCGGGGTCACAGTGTGCGTCGTCAACTTGGTTGCCGACATCGCTACGCTGATGCTCGACCCGCGCGTGCGTGGCACGCAGTTCCGTTCAGGTGCCAAATGACTGCAGGGTTGCAAACAGCGATTAGGCGAATAGCCCGTTTCTCTGCATACGAGCTGACGGTGTTCGCGGTGGTCGTCGCGTTGTTCCTTGTGGCATTGGTCGGACCGCTGCTTGCACCGCCCAGCATCTACACCTCGAACATGCTCGAAACCTTGATGCCGCCGAGCGCAGACCACTGGCTTGGCACCGACGATCAGGGCCGCGACATCGCCTGGCGACTGGTTGCTGGGGCGCAGCTCTCGCTGCTGGCTACAATGCTGGTGGTAATCCTCTATTCGGCAATCGGAATGCTGGTGGCGACCTTGGCCACCGTGGGGCCGCGCTGGGCCGACGAGTTGCTGATGCGCATCTCGGATATTGGCTTGTCGCTGCCGGGGCTAGTTGTGGCGCTTGGCATTGCCACGGTACTGGGGCCGAGTCTCCAATCGGGCATCATCGCCCTCGCGCTTACCGGCTGGCCGATGACCGCACGCATCCTGAGGACCACTATGCGCCAAACTATGGAGCAGTCCTTTGTCGAGGGCGCCACTGTGCTGGGAGTCTCGCGCACCAGGCTGATGCTGAAACACGTGCTGCCCAACTCCCTGGACGTGTTGATCGTAAAGTGGGCAGGGGATCTCAGCTACACCATGCTGATCCTCGCAGGCCTTTCGTTCATCGGGGTGGGGGCGCAGCCGCCGAGCCCGGAATGGGGCGCCATGATCTCGGGCGCCCGATCTTACACATCGATCGCTTGGTGGGCAGTGGCGGCGCCGGGTGCCGCCATCGTCATCAACGCCGTCGCCTTCGCCCTGCTTGCCGACATCTTGCAGGTACACCGCGACCCGTCTTTGCGGAGTTGACCATGACGATGGTTCTCAAACGCGGCGAAGACGTCGCCGACCAAGTGCACCGACCGGTGCCGCTTCTGAACGTCGACCAGTTGTGTATCGACATCGGGGCGAGGAACGCATCAGTCCGGATCGTAGACAAGGTCAGTTTCACCCTCGGCAAGGGTGAGCGAGTGGCTCTTGTTGGCGAGTCCGGTTCGGGCAAGTCCGTGACAGCCCAAGCGCTAATGCGGCTCAATCCGCGAGTAAGGCTTTCTGGCCGGGTCGACTTCGACGGTGCTGACTTGCTGCAACTCAGCGCTGGCCAGATGGCCGCCCTGCGCGGCAGCCGCATAGGCATGGTGTTTCAGGATCCAATGAGTTCGCTCGATCCACTAATGACCATCGGCGACCAGGTGGCCGAGACGCTACGGATCCGTGGAATTGGCAGGCAAGAGGCACGGCGGCGGGCGCTGGAGGTGCTGGATGAATTGAAGGTGGAGCGAGCGGTAGAGCGGCTCGAGTCCTACCCGCACGAGTTCTCCGGCGGCATGCGCCAGCGCGTCGTGCTTGCCATGGCGCTGGTGGGCGAGCCAGACCTTCTGATTGCCGACGAGCCCACCACGGCGCTTGATGTGCGCGTGCAGGAGCGCGTGCTCGACTTGCTCGACGAAATCTCGCGCCGGCGCGGTCTGGCTGTACTTCTGATCACCCACGACATGGGGATCGTTGCCGGCTTTGCCGACCGCGTGATGGTAATGTACTCGGGCCGGATCGTTGAAGAAAACGAGGCCGCGCAGCTGTTTCGTGAGCCGCAGCATCCCTATACACGAGGGCTGCTCGAGGCGGTGCCGCGGGCCGATCGCACGGTTGATCGCCTACCCTCGATCAACGGTGCGCCGCCACTCCCCTCCTCCCGGCCCAAGGGCTGCCACTTCCACCCACGCTGCGACCGAGCGACGGGCGTCTGCTCAGCTGAAACGCCAGGCGAGACATTCACCCCTCTCGGTGGGCGCGTGCGTTGTCATCTCTATGGGGCCGGCTGATGCTGCAGATCGACCACATCTCCAAGTCGTTTTCCACGGGACGTGACAAACGAACGGTCGTGCTCGACGACATCGCGCTGGAAATCCACGCCGGCCAGTCTATCGGCCTGGTCGGCGAGTCCGGTTCGGGCAAGTCGACGATCATCCGGTGCGCCCTTGGTTTGATGAAGCCGGATACCGGCAACGTTCGCTATGGCGGAATCGATGTTCATCGCTCCGGGCGGGCCGACATGCTTGCTTTTCGGCGCGAGGTACAACTCGTGTTCCAGGATCCGTACGCCAGCCTCAATCCGCGCATGACCGTGGAGGAACTGGTGGGGGAGGGGCTTCTGGTTCACAAACTGGATGGATCGGCATCCGGTCGACGTCGTCGCGTTGTCGAGATGCTCGAAATGGTTGGGCTCGGCGAAGAGGCACTCGGGCGCTATCCGCGCTCGTTTTCCGGTGGTCAGCGACAGCGCATCGCCATCGCCCGTGCCCTTGTCATCCGACCGCAGTTGTTAATTTGTGATGAGCCGGTCTCGGCACTCGACGTATCCGTCCAAGCGCAGGTGATAAACCTGCTGCAAGACATGCAACGCGAACTGAACCTAGGGATTCTCTTTGTCGCACACGATCTCGCGGTTGTGCGGCACCTTTGTTCCACCATTGCAGTGCTCGAGCGCGGCAAGATCGTTGAACGCGGAACGCGAGGGGACATCTTCGACAACCCCCAGCACCCCTATACCCGGTCGCTACTTGCGGCCGTTCCCATCCCCGATCCGGCAGTAGGGCAGGCTCGCCGCGCTAAACGGCAGCTGGCGCTATGAGATCGTTCGGTACGATCACGCCCTCGTCGAATGTCACCGTAGAACGAGTGACGTTGGCTATGACTCGCGATATGCCCGATGTGTCGCCGCACTTCGCGCGATTTGGATTCGCTGGGTCGAAAGACAGCGTGGTTGATGACTACCATTGGCCGTCGATGTTGGGGGCGGCGCAGCTGTTGGGCGACGCGCGCGTCGACCTCATCTGTTGGAATGGCAGCAAGGGCGGCGAATTGGGTTTCGATCGCGACCGCGAGCTGTGTCGGCGGATCCAGAGCGAAGTCGGGATACCTGCGGTCACGTCGGTGCTTAGCCTCGACAGCCTACTCAGCAACAATGCGCTCAGGCGCATAGCTTTTGTTACGCCTTTCCAGCAGTTGGTGAACGACAAGATCATTCGGGGATGGACAGAGGCGGGCTACGAGTGCGTCGCCAACGTGGGAGCCGGACTTTCCGACAATTTCAGCTACTCGACCATGGCGCCGGACACGCTGCGGGCAATGGCGAGGAAGGTAGCTGGCGCCAAGCCCGACGCGGTCCTATTCTATTGCACGAATCTGCCGGCAGCTGGCCTCTGCGCGGAGCTCGAGGCAGAACTCGGGGTTCCGGTCCTAGACTCGGTTTCGGCCGGAGTCTGGGGGGCGCTGGTCGGCCTGGGGCTTGGAAGCAGCCTGTCATCGAACTGGGGCAGGCTGCTTCGCTAGCCTCAGGGACTGGCCTTTAGCCAGGCGATACTGGGGGCGAGCCGTGCGTAAACGTCGTTCTGGTCGGGAACGGGCGCATTGGCACGCGAGCGGCGCACCGTGGCAGACAGCAGTGATCGGTATTCGTCAAGCGTCGCCTCGGACTGCGCCGCCAGCCACGCCTTGTCGAACACCGGCATGGCGAACTGGCCACGGTGGAACTCAATCCAGCGAGTGGCATTGGGGACCAGTGCCAGGAGCTCTTTCCAGTCAATATCGCCGGTGCCGAGCGGTGTCAGGTAGCGGCGCATGAGGTCTCCGTCGAACGTGAGGTAGCAATCGTCGATATGCACCTGTTCGACGTGCTGTGCTATGCGGCGCGTACATTCCACCGGATCCTCCATTCGGCACGCCACGTTGACCGGGTCGTGGGCAACGCCAAGCAAATCAGAGCCTACCGCGTTGATGATCCGGAGGATTTCGAAACTCGTGATTTCTTCGTGCGTCTTGATCAGTAGTCGCGTACCACTCTCCCGAATGGCCGGCGCTAACTCCACTATCGCGTCGATGAGGCCCTGCAATTGTGACTGCCACGGCACGTCGGGATCAGTCCGATCCTCGATCATGCCGAGGGCAAAGAACACAGTGCGGGCGCCGAGCATCGGCATAGAGCGCAGCACCTTCTCAAGGCCCTTCACCATGTTGCCGTCGCCAGCTTCGATCAGTGACTTGCAGCGCGCCGGACGCGCAGGATTGAAACTCCCAACGCCGACGTTGAGCATCAGTCCGCGAGACGCCGCTGCCTGACGATAGCGGCCTAGTATCGTCGCATCGAGCGTCGGGACGACCGACAGGATATTTCCAAACAGCACGCCGTCCGTCCCGAGCTGAACAGCATTGTCCATGATTTGGGTGGGGGTGAGGGATTGGTAGCCGGGTAGGCTGCTGTCGAATACACCGATCAATGCGTTTCTCCTAAAGCGCGACTAGCATTCTTGTATACAATGTTGCACCATATAGCATGCAAAAAAGTGCAGTATGCAGTTGCTTCCTAGGATGCCGTGCCTCACTCGATCCCAAGAGCGGGCCTCAGGAGATCGCTCTAAGTGCAGCTAACGCCATCCAATCAATGCAGCTTTTTCGAAAGCGGTCTGAAAAAATAGGCGAAGTTTTGTACCGGATCAATTGACACAACGAATACAAGGCCGGTAGGTTGGTTACCAACCAATCTGGGCTAGAATGCATCGAGGCTAGGCCGCCCGGCCGGCGTAGACGATGAGTCCCCCTTGGTGCGCTGGTGCAAAGCCAGAGCGCCTTCATCTTCTATGTTGTATGCGAACGACAGGGCAAGTGTACCCATTCTGTGTTGGTCCCGGCGCGCACAAAGGAATTGCACGATGCTGAATGTTGATGACGCCCGCAGTTCCGGAACCAACGCGCGTTGGACAGCGATCTATGACGATATCAAGGCCGCCATTCTCGCGCACAACATAGCGCCCGGCACCAAGCTTCCGGAAGACGAACTGTGCGAAGTCTATTCTGTTAGCCGCACGCTGGTTCGTGCGGCATTGCAGGCGTTGTCGCATGACCACCTGGTTCAGCTCGAGCCCAACCGGGGGGCGTTCGTCGCCAAGCCCACTAAGCGCGAGGCCCGGGAAGTCTTCGAGGCCCGCGCACTCATAGAGCCCAAGGTCGCTGCCATGGCCGCTGCACTTGCCAAGCCGGTCGACGTCAGGGCGCTGCGTCGCCATCTAGATGAGGAACACAAGGCTGTGCACGAGGGTCGGCAGGGCGACGCCGTCCTGCTTTCAGCCCGTTTCCACGAAGCAATCGCAGAGATCGCCGACCAGTCCATCCTGATCGACTTCGTGCGATTGCTCTGCTCGCGATCCGCACTGATCATCTCGCTATATTCAAGGCGATCGGACACGTTGTGCGACAGCCGCGCGCATCGTGCGCTGGTCGACGCAATCGCCAGCCACAGCGAAATCGACGCCTTCAAGCTGATGACCGACCACTTGGACGACCTACTTTCTGGCATCGACATCTCCGAGCGCGAGATATCGCATCGTAGGCTCACCGAAATTCTTGGGCGTAGCTAACTCCTCTGGCTTGCTCAAACCCCTCCGCTTCAAAAAGCTGACGAGCTCGACTTCGCCTCGAAAGCGTCGGCAGCCTCGCCACTCCCAACGTCTAGGTCAAAATGTCATACGTCGAGAAATCAGGCCTCAAGGTCGATCGGCTGCTGGTCGATTTCGTCGAGAAGGAAGCAATTCCGGGCACCGCCGTATCGGCAGAGCAATTCTGGAGCGGCCTTGCCGGGCTGGTGCGGGATTTCGCGCCGAAGAACCGCGAACTGCTGGCGATCCGCGACCGGATCCAGACCCAGATCGACGACTGGCACAAGGCGAACGGGCCCGTCGGCGCCGATCCAGCCAAGTACCAGTCGTTCCTCAAGGATATCGGCTATCTCGTTGCCGAACCTGCGGATTTCACCATTGAAACCAAGGGCCTCGATCCCGAAATCTCCTCGATCTGCGGGCCGCAGCTTGTCGTTCCGGTATCGAACGCGCGCTACGCCCTCAACGCTGCCAACGCCCGCTGGGGCAGCCTCTACGACGCGCTCTACGGCACCGACGCGATCTCGCGCGACGGCGACCTGGCGCCTGGCAAGGGCTTCAACGCCGCCCGTGCAGCCGCGGTGGTCTCGCGTGCCGCGCAGTTCCTCGACGAGTCCTTCCCGCTGGCATGGGGCAGCCATCGCGATGTTACCGGCTATCACGTGGTAAAGGACGGCGAGCGGCGCAGCTTCGTGGTGGATACGGCGGCCGGCCGGACTTCACTGAAGGACCCGGCGCAGTTCGTCGGCTATGGCGGCACGCAGGAGCGCGGCGAACTGGTGCTGCGCCACAATGGGCTGCACGTGGTGCTGGTCATCGATCCGTCGAACACCATCGGCGCGTCGCACAAGGCTGGCCTCGCCGATCTGGTGATCGAGTCGGCACTGACCACGATCCAGGACTGCGAGGATTCAGTCGCGGCGGTGGATGCCGAGGACAAGGTCGGAGTCTATCGCAACTGGCTCGGGCTGATGAACGGCACGCTGAGCGAGACGTTCGAGAAGGGCGGTAAGCCGCTCACCCGCAAGCTGAATGCCGACCGGCAGTACAAGGATGTCATTGGCCAGCCGCTGGTGTTGAAGGGCCGGGCGCTGCTGCTGGTGCGCAACGTTGGGCACCTGATGACGACCAAGGCGGTGCTCGACCCGGCCGGACAGCCGATCGGCGAAGGGCTGATGGATGCCGCGGTGACCGCGCTCTGCGCGCTCAGCGACAAGGTCAACTCGACGACCGGCGCCTTCTATGTCGTGAAGCCCAAGATGCACGGGCCCGATGAGGTGCAGTTCGCCTGCGATATCTTCGGCGCGGTCGAGAAGATGCTGGGGCTGAAGCACGAGAGCATCAAGATCGGCATCATGGACGAGGAACGGCGCACCTCGGCCAACCTCAAGGCGGCGATCCATGCGGCGCGTAAGCGGGTGTTCTTCATCAATACAGGCTTCCTCGATCGCACCGGCGACGAGATCCACACCTCGATGCAGGCCGGCCCGGTGCTGCGCAAGGACGACGTGAAAGCTGAAAAGTGGATCCAGTCCTACGAGGACCGGAACGTGCTGATCGGCCTCGCCGCCGGGTTCTCCGGCAGGGCGCAGATCGGCAAGGGCATGTGGGCCCGGCCGGACGACATGGCGGCAATGCTGGCGAGCAAGGCCGCGCATCCGAACGCCGGCGCCAATACCGCCTGGGTGCCGTCGCCGACCGCCGCGACGCTACATGCGCTGCACTACCACCAGATCAACGTGTTCGAGGCGCAGAAACGGCGCCACAACCAGGCAACGCCGGGGCTCAACGAGCTGTTCTCGATGCCGGTGCTGGATGGATCGACACTGACCAAGGCGGAGATCGTCCGCGAGCTCGACAACAATGCGCAGGGCATCCTCGGCTATGTCGTACGCTGGGTCGACCAGGGTGTCGGCTGCTCCAAGGTGCCAGACATCAACAATGTCGGGCTGATGGAAGATCGCGCCACCTGCCGCATCTCATCGCAGGCGGTGGCCAACTGGCTGAAACACGGGCTGGTCAGCGCGGCCGAGGTCAGGGCGTCGTTCGAGAAGATGGCTGCGGTGGTGGATGGCCAGAACGCCGGCGATCCGCTGTACCTGCCGATGGCCGGGCATTTCGACACGTCGATTGCCTATCAGGCGGCGCTCGACCTGGCGCTCGAAGGCGCCGTTCAGCCATCAGGCTACACCGAGCCGATCCTCCATGCGGCGCGCGAGCGGGCGACGGCAGAGGAGGCGGACGCGGCGCGCCCCCAGGCAGCATGCTCAGGACAAGACGGGCACACACATACAGACGGCCCTAATGCGGGTATTCCCCTCGCCATCACTCCGCTCTGATTGTCCTCGTCCGGCGCCGTACTCGAACCCGTCGCTCCATCTGCCCCCGGCGGCGTTGCCATTGGATCGCCTCACATTTGCTGAGACTGCTAGTCAGTTCCTCCGCAGTCCAGCTTCAGAGCTGAAAACTGGATATCGACCTGATCGCCGGGAGGGGCGACGCGGGGTTTGTGCTGCGAAGTTGGAGAAGTCATAGCTGGTGTGAACGGTGTCGGATGGGGCCACCAGTTCATCACCGCGTCGTTGAGAGAACAATCATCAGGGAGGAGCGGGCGGCGCTCATTGCACCGACCCCGAAGACACCATTCTGCTCCATTCCTCGATGGAAATCCGAGGGCGCGACAAGGAGCGATCGAGCCTGCGCTGTGAGATCACTTCTTCCAAGGAGAGGTTGTGCATGTGATTACGAAATATCCTAAGACGGTCCCGAAGGTCCGGTACGCGAGGTCGCGCGGTCGCCGGTGTTGCCCAGCGGCAGAAGGTCAGTCTCAGAGAATGGAATCCATCGATCAACACATCGGTGGAGCAACCCGCGTCCCAACAGGCGCCCATCGCCGGCAACAAACTTGCTTCTAGGTCCGAGAGCGTGTCCTTCGAGATTTGGGCGTCGGGGGCCCCGAAGACCAATCTGTCTAGGGTAACCATCGCCTCGCTCAGACACCAGGCGCAGCCGTCACCCCGTCCCGCCTGCCTCAGCAGGTCTGCCACGAATGGGGCCTCGCCAGAGATGGCGTCAGAGACACCGACCTTCGTTTCAAGCCACATGACAGTTCGCCTCCTGATGAATGCTCGAAGGCTAGAAGCGGCAGCGTGCCGAAAACAGGGGGACGTTTTTGGTCGATCGGAGGAAAGGCCCGACTTCCACGTCGGCACAAATTTGTTGCGCCATGCGGTGCCGTTCCTGTCCCGCGGTTCCGACCATCCCCCGGGGGTAGTTTCGGGAGGCCAGGGGCAGGGTCCAAGTGTAGATTCGAATAGTACGTGCGATCCCGGTACTTATTGGGTGTACCTATACAGAACTACACCTGAGCCCAGTACGATAAGTGCTATTGACTAGTCTAAACAGACCAATTATTGCCGTACTACCCAAAACGAACCGTGCGGCGTTTTCATGTTTGTTCGTGCCTACCTTCGCGCCTCGACCCAGGAGCAGGACGCCAACCGTGCCAAGGGTGAGCTGGAGACTTTCGCCCATGAGCGCGGTCTCGTCATTGCAGCGACCTACACAGAGAACGAGAGCGGAGCCTCCTTGAAGCGCCCCGAGTTGTTCCGGCTTCTGGCCGATAGCAAGCCCGGCGACATCCTTCTTCTTGAGCAGGTGGACCGGCTGAGCAGGCTCAACGCCTCAGACTGGGACCGCCTTCGTGCCGAGATACAGGCACGCCAGGTGCGGGTGGTGGCGCTTGACCTACCGACGTCCTGGACACTGGCTGCGCCGGCGGACGAGTTCACCAGCCGCATGTTTTCCGCCATCAACGGGATGATGCTCGATGTGCTGGCCGCTGTGGCTCGGAAGGACTACGAGGACCGCCGCAGAAGACAGGCGCAGGGGATAATCAAGGCGAAGACAGCAGGTAAGTACGCGGGACGCCCAGAGGATCGACAGCGCAACGCCGCCATCACCTCGATGCTGCGAGCGGGGCAGTCCTGGAGCACGATCATTAAGGCGACCGGGTGCTCCCGATCGACACTCGCCCGTTTGACGAAGCGAGCGATAGCGGAGCTAGGTACCGCGGTATCGCCCGGGACGGCGCGGCAGGTGACAGGAAAGAGCGATGGGTGAGCCAATGACTTCCGGAAAGCAGATATTCGACGAGTTGGTAAGGCGTGGCCTTACGCTCAGTCAGTTGGCAAAGGCGTCCGGCGTGCCGCGCCACAAGCTGCAGCAGATTGTTGCCAGCGCGGGGCCGCCCGACGAGGTGGCGGCCAAAAGGATTGGCAGCGCCTTTGCGAAACTCGATGACCCCCGGATCAAATAGCCCGGACGAAAGTCATTTGCCGTTCGCAGGTGTTCCAACCATTTTGACCGGATCCACGGTCTTTGGCACCATCCTTACGACAGCTGCACCCTGCAGGGGGTGAAAGCCTACCTGTTCCAGGCCGATCGCGTCTTCATATGTCTTGTAGGGCATTGGCCATTCCTCTGGCCTCAATGCCCAGGCAGACATTCGCGGCCCTTGGGCGACCAGCAGACGTTCGAGCAAATCAGCCAGCTCCTGCTTTTTTGCGGGCAATGGCATGGGGGCGGCCTCGGTCGGGCGAGGTACGAACAGCTCAGAGATCCTCATTGCTCTCACTCGTTCTGATGAGTGCAAGCTACGAGCGACGATCTACCAAAAACAGGGGCAGTTTTTCGGTGAAACCTGCTGCCCATATCAGACAGCCACTGATCGGCACTGTAAGGTTGTCGCACGCATAATCAAACTTCTGACAAGAAAGTCTTTAGATATATAGACATCTCTTTGCGTCAGAACCAATTGTAGATCGTGTATGTCGGTGTATGTTGATTGCAACATACAGCAGACAACTAGAAGATCTAGATTTTTGTTCTATTCAAATATTGTCGGTCATGAGGCATTACGGCGCCGATTTTCACATAGGAGCCGCCTTATGCATACTGGAATGTTACGTTCGATCGACGAAATTGCGCAAGCCTTGGCAGCATTTGCTAAGAGCTCCAGCGCTGAGCAGGTCTCCCTTCGCTCAGTCTGGGCCTTGTACCGGCGGGAGCACGTCAAGCGGCTAGCGGCACCGGAAATGGCCGATCTGTCGTGGCAGAATCTCGAGCAGTATTTCGGTGATCTCTCTGAGACAGACTTCAACCAGGCCGCGGTTATTGAGTAGGGCGCCGACACCCCAGACGTCAAGGAAGCTCAGATGACGCTGATTTTTTCAAGCAGTAGGCTCGGGGCCGCGTTCCTGATGGGCGATACCCTGTTGACCTACAACAACAACACCATCTCCAGCCGCATCGAGCTGCCATCCCAGTTCCTGCCGGGTTCCGAAATCGGCGCGAGGGGCATCGCCGACCTGATGCAAAAAGTCATGATCCTCGACCAGACGTTCGCTGTCGGCTGGTCGGGTGGGCTGATCGAAGCCACTGAGGCCATCCGTGAGCTCGACAGGCGGATGACTTATCCATTTTCTCCTGACGCAATGGCCGCCCTTCAAGCCGACGCTGAGATGCGCCGCACATTTGGGGAGGTTTCAATCGTCTTTCTGGGCATTTTCGACCGCGATCCGATGCAGAAGCAGGCGCGCAGCATGGTCGGCGGCTGGAACGCGGAAGAGTGGCTGCCGCAGACGCCGGACGCACCAAAGGTTTTTACTGGCGGAAGCGGCGCATACCACTTCATGAATTACCTCAATGCGGGCCCGACAACGTTCAGCCGTGAGGGCGAACCCGGCTTTTTGCCGACCCCGCTCGAGGCTGACGTCGGCTATTTTGCCAACCGTTTCGCTGCCGTGGTCCTTCGCGAGGCCTTCGATGAGACGTCCCTGAATTTCTTCTATGGCGGGGCGTTCGAGCTCGTGTTGCTTGGCGACGAAGGGCGGCTCGAGAAAGTACCGTATTGCTTGGTCTGGTGGGTGCTTGAAGGACAAAAGCTCACCTTGAGAGGTCCCGCAATCGTCGCGAACTACGACAGTGAGGGCGCGTTTGTCATCCGGCGGGCGCACCTCGCCGACACGGAACTGAACCGCGATACCGAGTTCAAAGTTCTTGCCTCGATTCCCGAATTTTCCGCGCGGAATGTAACCGCAACGAAGCCAAGTCTCTACGTGCACGCAATCAAAGGGCCCGACACGACAAGGATTGTCCTAGGGATGGAGTCCGAGCATGAGTTTCGGCTGACGCTCAACGAGAAAACCGGAAGGCCCCACTTCACCATTTCCCGGTCGTTCGCCAACTACCTGCGGCGGGAAACGGGGACCAACGAGCTGGCGATTGCGGGCACCGACCGCCGCGTAGTCACTCTGATCTAGGCACGGGTTAGGCTGACAATCCCTTGAGCGAGAGGATGAGCGTCATCGGACTCGCCTTCGATCCGACGAAGCCGCGCTCCTCGTAGAAGATCCGGGCCGCATCATCGAGCGCATGAACGAGAATGCCACGAATGCCCATGATGCTCGCAGCCTGCTGAGTTCGTAGAACCGCATCTTGCAACATCGCCGTGCCAACGCCCTTACCCTGAAAATTGCTGTCGCTTGCCAGACGTCCGAGCACAGCCATTGGGATTGGGTCTGGCATGTTCCGGGCGATCGATCCGGGAGCGTCGGTGGTGGCAATCGCACCAGACGCGAGGCAATAGTAGCCAATCACCCGGGCGCCTTCGGCGACAACGTAGGTGCGGCTTGCGCCACTTACCTGGTTCGCGCGCGCTCGTTTCTTCAGCCATTGATCGAGCGCAGGCTTGCCGCACGAGAACAGTTCGATCTCGTGCTTGTCGCTCAAGAGTTCTGGAGCATTCACGCTACGGTGCCCAGGGCTTGGGCGCGTTCATGAGGCGCGCGAAAGCCTCCGAACTCGGCGGCTGATCCAGCACGTCAAGGAAATGACGGTAGGTCTGCGCATCCACCTTGATGAGCGTCTGATCGAGCAGCGTGTCTTCCGCTGCAGCGACCGAAGCCTCGATCATGAAGTCAGTGCGGTTCTTTCCGCGCACGCGAGCGGCGCGGTCGATGAGTGCACGAGCTTCCTCGGGCAGCCGGATATGGACAGGCTGACGAGTGGCTGGTGCGTCGGTATTTGGCTTGTGGGTCATGTTTCACCTCTAGCTCATCATAGCACATCAGGTACACAATGTGTATCTAAATCTGGCATGTTCAAGGTGGAACGGAATTTGAATAGTCTGGGGTGAAGCGACTCGCAAAGTCGGAATAACACAGAAAATAAGCCAGTTAGGGAAAGTCGGGTAAGGGTTACGTTCCGCAAGTTGTGCGCTGTCATACAGCGCGGCAGAGCGGGTGCACCTGCGGTGACCCGGCAAGGGGGTCGCTGCGCACCCCCGTTGCATCCCCCGGGCCGAGCGCTGCGGACACTAAGTGCAGCTTGGTGAATGGAAGTCGTGACTTAGCAGGCCCCGGTCAGCTATTATGTCAGTTCTTGAAAGATCAACTCCCCGGAATGAACCGGGGGTCGACGTGCATATTGCAGAGGGCCAATGAAAGAACGTTTTGAGGGGGACAACCGGCCGCAACTGATCGCCGCACTTGTAAGGCAAGAATTCTGCTTCGGCAGTCAGGAACTGGCGAGTGAGCTGGCCGACGCAGGTTCGTTGGTTGAGTTTCAGAAGGGCGACATTCTTATCGATGAAGGCGGAGAGGATACCGACATGTACTTCCTCATCGCGGGAAACACCGCCGTTATCATAAAAGGCAACCACATGTCCGACCGCGGAGCGGGCCAGCATGTGGGCGACATATCTGCAATAGAGCCCAGTTTGCGCCGGGCCGCCACCGTCGTGGCCCACGAGACCGTTGTTGCCCTCAAGGTATCTAGCGCGACCATCCTGAAGCTGGGTGAGAAATTCCCAAATGTCTGGCCGGCGATCGCGCGGGTCCTTGCTCGCCGATTGCACCAGCGAAACGACCACATTCCGGCGCCCCACACGTCGCCAAAGATCTTCATCATTTCGTCCGCCGAGGCACTCGATGTGGCTCGGGAAGTGGCCGCGCTGCTGGAACGGGATGTGTACGCCAAGGTGTGGGAGGCTGGCGTATTTTTCGCCGGCGGCTATGTTTTGGACGATCTGGAGCGCGAGGTGGATGAATGCGATTTCGCAGTCGCAGTGTGTGAACCGGATGACATCATTGAATCACGCGGCTCGCGCGCGCCGACCATTCGGGACAATGTCATTTTCGAGCTCGGGCTCTTCATGGGCAAGCTCACCAGAACAAGATCGTTCTTGTTGCATCCAAGAATTGCAAATCTGAAGCTCCCCTCCGATCTTTCCGGCCTGACCCGGTTGGGATACGAGCCCACCAAAGACCCAAAGGAGCTGGCCACGCGGCTCGGACCGGCCTGCAACGAAATTCGCAAATCAATCAAATCACTCGGCGTCCGGAAGATTTACGGGTGAATGCCTGAACGATTGCCTTTAGGGCCTTGCCAACGAGATTGGGTGGCGACTGCTCGATAACAACGTCGATGGCTTCGCAGGCACCGCCCGCAAAGAATGCAGTCGCCGACAGCTCTAGAGACCGTGCACTAGTCAGCTTCACGATTATCAGCACAGCGAAGTTTGCCCCCACGGATGGGTCAGCAACGATCTGGTGCATGGTGTCGAGATCGTCGGTGCTTGGATCCGTGGAGAAGCTGGGGTGCGAGTGCCACTCTCCGAGGTAGTTGTACTTGACGTAGTTATGTCCGGTTTTTGCGAAGAAAGCTTCTAGGGCCGCTTTGTGGACCTTGGGATCTCGTTTGAAGTCAGCCTTGGTGCCACCGCTGGTCTGCACGGTTGCTTCGAGCACACGAAAAAGATCGCTCTCGACATGTTCGCCGAAAAGAAGGCCACCGATCTCACGTCGCCTGGCGCTACGCAGATCGGAAGCAAGCCGCTGCAAGATGTTACTGGGAACCGCTAGACGCATTGATCGCGAGCCTTTCGAACAAGCCGCGGATCATGGTGCTTGCATCCTCTTCCTCCGATGGGGCTAGCGGCGTTGAATCGGCGCTCTCTGCCGGTCTGCCCAGATCAATGGGCCACGTCTCGAATGGGAGATCGAACAGCCACCCCTCCTGGAAGCCGATAATGTACGCCGAGACCGGGTATAGCGATTGTTCGCCCCGGACCAGCAGGTCGATTGAAAAGCGTGCGATATGACCCGCCATGATGACAACGTCGGCGTCGGTCGCAATAAGCGGCGCTGCGTCTGCGCGCCTGTTCTCATAGTCGACATTGCCTCGTTCAACGACCCGACCGCGTTCTCGGCAGAACTCATCAACGGCAGAGCGACATGAGGCAGGATCGGGGTCTAAGCCAGGTCGGCAGCGCATCATTCGGCCTCCGACGCCACCTGCGAAAATCTCTCCCGAGATCAACGGCTTTCTGCCGACGGATACAGCCGCACAGAGATAGTTGAACGCCTTCCCGTCCGACGTGCAGTCAATAATGAGATCGCATTCCGCAATGGACTCGATCAGCGACTCGACGCTCCCGCTCGACTCCTGCCCTCCAAGGAGATGGCGGCGGACCTGAACGGTTGCATCGGAGACGAGAGAGATGCGCCGCGCCACTCCATCGACCTTGTGGTGAGCAAGATCGACGTAGTCCAGCTCATGCCGAACAAGGTTGCCAGGCTGGAGGATATCGTCATCGATCAACAGGAAGGTGCCGACCCCCGACCTGGCTAGCGAAACCGCTACCTTGCTTCCAAGTGATCCGCATCCAACGATCGCAATCTTGCGGTTCCTCAACACAGCAAGGTCTTCAGGCAGTCTGCGCTTGCCCTCGTCCGACGGGACGATGCCGATGTCGAATGCCCTGTCGCTATCCGTTGCCAGCAAATAGCCGGCCAACTCCGAGCCGCGGCTGATCAGGCAATACGATGTGCCCTCAGGGAGGGTGTAGCCGGATGCGGCTAGAGCAGCCATGAATGCGGTGCGGGTGCCGTCAACGGGTTTCGCGTCGTGCTCCTGCAGTCGCACGACAGCGAACTCCTTGACCACATAGTCTTCGACGATTGCGGTGGGGCA
This sequence comes from Devosia sp., assembly GCF_035944845.1. Classification (GTDB taxonomy): domain Bacteria; phylum Pseudomonadota; class Alphaproteobacteria; order Rhizobiales; family Devosiaceae; genus Devosia_A. The sequence continues at coordinate 53,069 of NZ_DASZAW010000091.1, forward strand.
AGGGAAGAGGATGGGGTGATCGCCGTCCTCCAATTCGATGGGGTGATACACATAGCGGCCGCTTCGCCATGTCATTGCGAGCTTGCCACAATAGACGCCGCTGGCGCGTGTCTCGAGCGCACGTTCGAACTTCGCCGGCACCAAGAAGCGAAGGATTTCGCTTCGAAGGTTTTGACCCAGTGACATCCGGTGCCGGCTCGCGACAACACCTCGTGTCTCGCCATCCGGCGCTTCGCTTTGCAGGAGGCGGAACGCGCTTTCGAGCATCATTGCGCCGGTGATCGCTGGCTGCCAGTTATCGGGTCCATATTCCAGGCACAGCTCCCCGCCAGCGCCCCACTGATGGCTGGACCAGCGGCGTGTTTCATCCGTTGGGAGGACCATCGCAGGGGAGTGCGGAAAGTGATTGGGATAGCGCAGTGTTGCCACGAACTGGCGCCCGGCTGCATCGATTGTGAGATCGAGGTTCAGCCGGGCGGACTCATCGACTCTCCACTCTGAGAGCGTCAGCCATTCCGAGGCCAGCGCGAGACTTTCGATCGCCCGTCGTTCAAGCTGAAGCCTAGCTCTGTCTTCAAGATACCAGATCATGAAAAGCCATCGAGCCTGGTGGGTGCAACGGGACGCGCCGGGAACGTCGGTGCCGCTGCTGCTGCGGTAACCGGCTTGAGCGCACCCGCGGTTGCGAGGGCTTTCGAAACCTTTGCGGCCCGGTCGTTTTTAGCGGTGAGCTCATCAAGCGCTGTCTGGTAGTCGAGATCCGCTCGCTTCCGTGTGCTGCCAAAGACTGTCTGCACGGCTTCGGAAGCTTCGCCATAGGCCTTCGCACCGATGGCGCTTTCGTTGCCTTTGCAGCGGTGCTGTTCGCCTTCAGCGGCGAGCACTCCGCGGCTGACCGAGCAGCGCACCAACTGGCCCCGAATGCCGAGCCTAGTGACGGTCATCGGCCCATAATCAAAGCCGATCGCGACGCCGAGTTCATCGGCATCGGTGCCGTCTTCGTTCAGCATGTTCTTCGCAAGCTTGAAGCTGCTGCGCATTCCGCCGGCGCACAAAACCATATTGCTGATGGTCTCTTGAGCATCGGTTGTCTGGGCGGTGCCTTCGACGAGCAATCCGTGGATGCAGTCGCCGATAAAGCGAACCTTCCGGCCGGCGAAGTCGATGTTCAGCACCGCGTCGAGTTCGCTGCGGAGGACGTGAAGCGCGCGCAGAACATGCTTTGCGCCATCGTCGCTCTGAATGTTCGCGCCGACATAGGAGGTAAACCCGTCGATGTCCGCGTAGACGGTCGCAGCGTCCTGGCGTCTGGAGTTCTTTACACTCAAGGTTTCGATATCGAGCGTGCTGAAAGGCGGTGTGTGGCCGCTGAAGTCGAAAGAACCAATGGGATTCTTGTCGAGATCGTCTTTCCACTCCTTGACGATGTCGTCAGCGCTGACACCCAGCTTCGCCTTCTCCTGCGACGTTTGAATCTCGGAAGTGGTGAGCGGTGTCGTGTCCGGATTTGCAGCTTCGGTCAGGCCAATCTCAAGACGCGCGCCGTTGGTCAGGTAAATGCCGGCGGCCTTCCCGCCAGCAGCACGTTTGGCTGCATGATTGGCTGGCTCTCCGAGAAACAGCGGCTCACGGTGCCCACGCCTACCATTGCTGACGGCAAGGGCTTCACCGCTGTCGATGCCCACGCGAACCTTCGCCGCTGGATGGTCGGCATCCTCGCCCGTCTCGGCGAGCACATCAATGATGAGCTGTGCGATGGCCACGGCACGATGGGTCCTGTTGGTCGCGCTGTCGTATGGCTTGGTGACGACGGTGTGCAGGCGCTGATTGTGGAAGTCCACAAACAGTGCATCGACGCGCTGCAGAATGCGGTGAACAGCACGGTAGTGCAGGTTCAGAAAGCGCAGCGTCCGGCGATGACAGGTCTCTCCCTCAACATTCGTAACCTCAAGCATGTCACGCAGGTTGAGGATGTCGGCATAGAGGTGAACACCGTCGACGCGATAGGCGACGGTTCTCGGGATGTCGGCAAGATTTGTGTCACGTACATAATCGCGGATTTCGAGGTCGTTGAACGGCACTTCCTTCAACCGAGTCTCAATTCGCTTCTTGGCGCGACTCTCACTCCAGCTTCTTCCAGCCATCAGACAATTCTCCTTTGGCAATGACAGTGTTCCTGCCATTCCTGCAAAATCGTTGTACTTGTATAGACTCGGAATTGTGCCCGATGTTCGCGAAAGGTTCTATCTTTTTTTATGCGAATCTGGCCCTTGAAAAGTAGCGTTGCCTACCCCAGCGCATGCACATGCGAGCGCAGAATGCATATGGAAACTAGGCGGGTGGCAGGGATCGCCAACATGTCGGAGGGGTGTGGATATAGCGTTTGATCAGCTACGCGTGCCGTTTGCTGTGAACTACAATTCGAGGCATGACAGACAAAACTCCGAACGAACCACAGGAAACGCGGCTCACTGCTGAGGACTCTCAGTCGGCCTACGCCGTTCTCAACGACATTTTCGGCAACATCAACGAGCAGTTGAGATTTGCCGAAGCAAAGAACGGCGCACTGCTCACGCTCAATCTGGCCGTCGTGTTCGGAATCGCCTCCCTGATGGGCGACTACGCGTCGGTAATGAGCAATCCGGTCGAAGTGGCCATGATTGCAGCCGCCAGCGGGTGTGGCGTTGCTGCCATTGTCTCGCTCGTGTCGTTTCTGCCCGAGCTACATCCTCGCAAGCGACCGGCGAAGGTTCTCGTGGATCCGAGCAACATCTTCTTCTTCGGCCACATTCGGGCGCACAGTGAGACGCAGTATTTGAACCTCGTATACGCAGGCTTGGGTCTGAAGACGGGGCAGCCGCTGGCTGCCCACCTTCATCTGGCCAACCAGATCGGCACAAACTCCAACAATGCACACAAGAAGTTTCGGTTCTTCGCTGCCGGCGCCGGTATCACCCTTCTGTCGTTGGTGGTGCCGGCTCTGATCTTGGGTGTGCTGCGCGCTCTTGGGTATGTTTAGGATGAGCGTTGCTGACGACATCCGGACAAAGTCGAAAGCCACCTTCAAAGCGGATTGGACCGTCAGGAAGGGCGCTGTTGTTCCCGCGCCGGAGGATCTGACACTCTCCAATGATGCCGTTCATCTTGAGACAGCGGCAGTGCTGTATGCGGATCTCGACCAGTCAACGGCTCTCGTCAAGGATAAGAAGTGGTGGTTCGCTGCGGAGGTCTACAAGTCGTTCCTCTATGCCACCGCTCGCCTGATAAACAGCGAGGGCGGAACGATTGTCTCCTACGACGGCGACAGGATCATGGGAGTTTTCATCGGAAGAGCGCCCTGCAACGACGCCGCCAGATGCGCCCTGAAAATCAACTACGCGGTCAAGAAGATCGTGCAGGTCGAGTTGGACCGGCACTATGGTGATCGCGCTGGCGGCTACCAGATCAATCATGTTGTCGGTATCGACGTCTCGGACATTCGGGCCGCACGGACAGGCGTCCGTGGTGACAACGACATTGTCTGGGTTGGAAATGCCGCCAATCTTGCCGCAAAGCTTACCAGCCTGAGCGCCGATTGGCCGACGCGCATCACGAAGGCCGTATACAACAAGCTCAACGATGCTCAGAAGTTCTCGGACGGGAGGAGCATATGGACCGAGCGAACCTGGAATGCCCATGGCGGCGACACGATCTACGCCTCAAAGTGGACGTGGACGGTCAAGTGATGCCATGGAGCGCTTACGCGGGGTCCTTGGGTTCCGCTGGTAGCCAGATTTCCTGCCATGCAAATGAGGTCCGCGATCCATTCATAAGGTCAGTTTCCAGCGCAACGAGGCGGACGTCACCGGGGTTATTCTCGACTGCGTGGACCACGTAGACAAGCGCCACCTCTTGGTTGCCAGCCTCCGCGGCCAACGCGGCAACTGCCAAGGTGAGCGCGCCCTCAAAGAAGGGATTCAGGTGTATGCCGTCTCTGTGGTGACGCTGCTTATAGTACTGGGCATATACGGCCTCCGCGTCGGCCAGCTGCCAATCGAGCGGGCGGCGGAACACTATGTAGGCAATGGCGGTTTCAAGGCACGGCTCGTCGAAATCGGCCGCGAACCGGCTAAAAAACTCGGTGTGATCGTCCGATCTGAACTGGTCAGCCATAAGACGGTAATAAAGGTAGTGGAGTAGTACCATGGGCCGTCGCTGAGCGGCCCCTGCCGTGCCTGGAACAAGCTCCTCCATCTTTCGCAAGACGTTGCGCATATCGCTCAGTGAGGGCGTGCCATTCGCTTGCAATACGGATGCGACCTGATCGAGGAAGCCTGCCAGATAGCGGTTGGCAGATTTTGCGCTGTAGCCTCTCTCGTCCCAAACCCAATGCTGAGACGCAACGGGCATCGTAGTAATGTTGGGAAGGGCGCGCCGCCAGTCGAACATCTCACTTTCGGCGCGGCGTGCGCCCTCAATGAAGTTCATGATGATGTGACGAGAAAGGCGGGCGATTCCCTGAAAAGTCAGCGCTCGCTCGCCATCGTCGTACGCGGTTTCGCTGTGGTCGTGCACCAGCAGAACGTTGCGTGGGATCTCGGAAAGGCGGTGTACATATCTCGACCTGATGGCGTAGGCACGATCGAGGAGCCGGCCGATGTCGGAACGGCGGACGGGGTTCAGTGCCTCTCGCGCATCCTCTCGAAAGTACGAGCTCTGGACATTCGAGAGTGCGAACTCGCGGTAGCGTCTGGCTAGAGATCGGCTTTCACGATCCATCACCGCTCCGCGAACTCGATCGGCTACGACTTCGTCAACACCAAGCAGAGCTGCATCGATCGGCTCGCGGCGGTCCTTTGCAACGCCTCCCCAAGTGGGGATAAAGCCATCGAAATCCTGGGCGAGAGACTCGATCGACGCGACGAACAATGCGTACGCGAGATCGATGTCGTCGGAAATGCGATGGGCCCCGCTCACGAAGCGACGAATAGCACGAATAGCACCTTCATAGCTCTTGCGGTCGAGCGCCATCAGCTTGCTGACAAGGTCGCCCAGAACCGCGTCGTCGCTGGCTTTGGCGGGCACCTCGGTATCGAACATTCGCTTAAGGTAGCTCTGGGGGGCGTTTGCGCCGCTAGGTCCAATTGAGTTTGGTGAAACTAGGCGCCGAGTGAGATCGGGATCGAGCGTGCAGGTGATGTTGAGGGCGAAAGATGTAATCGCGGCAAAGTCGCTCAGCATGTGGTTACTGCCGATCGAGATTAATATGGATTGCGAACCATCGGGGTTGGTTTTTGCGAGCCGCTCAGTCGTCTCACAGGTTAGCGTTATGAGCTTTGACCAGGGAGCAGACGGCATAAGCCTTCCGCACGCCGTCTCATAACTCTTCCGGTCATAGATCCGGTAGTTCGTGAAAAATGTCCCGCGATGTAGGGTCTCTTCCACCTCCGACGGTCCAAAGAACTTGCCGGTACTTATCTGTAACATCGTCGATCCCTGCTGCAACCATGGCTGGACGCGGAGGAGAGGGGCACTAGCACGTTCGAGGATTTCATGGGGAAGTTACGTCTTCGCTGACTCAGTTAACAAGTGACTCAATCAACCCACGCAGCTCAGCATGCTTGTCGGGATTGCCGGTTTTCAACTTCCCCAGGTTCTGCAGCTTCCATTTGACGGCCGGAAGGTCCGCTGCCTGCGGCAACCCGATCGCGTCGAAGTCCGGCTCGCCGTCATGGAGGCTCAGAAGGAACTTCATCGCCGGATTATCGAGTGAAGCGAGCAAATCCCTGAAGAGCTGGTCCCGTGCCGCCGCGAGGTCTGCAACTTTGACAGACTTTGCCGTCATACCTTCGAACTCTGCGACGAACCGCTCATCTAGCGGCTGTGGTGTCGGTCGCAGCAGCTCATGGGTCGGCCGCCCAGAGCTTGCGACATAGATCAGGAACGTCCGAAAGAGCGCTGTGGTGAGGCCTTCGTTCTCGTAGAGCAGTTTGACGTCGAAGAGGTCACGCGGGTGTTGACGATCGGTGGCCGCATGAAGCTTACCGCCATAGAGGTCCTCGAAGTCAAGAACCTGCATTTCTGCGAAGCCGAAGGCCTCGGCCACGACATCGCTGACCGGCATCAGGATGGGCTTTTGGACAGCGCCCCGCGCCACAGGCGATGTCTCGATCTTGATAGTTGCGTTCTTCTGGCGGACGAGGATGCGGGTATCGTTGTCGCCGCCGCCGGCGATGCGTTGGATCTGTGCATCCGGGATCACCCTCGAGAGATCGGCTAGGATCGTTTCAAGATTGGAATCGATCCCGGCAAGCGAGGTCGCACGGTCCTGTATGGGCAGATAAGTAAGATCGATATCGACAGACAGGCGTGGCATGTCCCGATGAAAGAGGTTGATCGCAGTGCCGCCCTTCAAGGCAAAGACATCTTGTTTGGCGACGGAGGGAAGGGAGCGCACGAGCAGCCGCACCTGATCTTCGTAAGCTTCACGGGCCATTGCTGGCCTCACTGCCAACGAACTCCGCTGGCATCGTTATCCTGTAGGTTGGGTGAAGCTTGCCACCCTCCACCAACATGCGGTCGCCGGTGCCCAGATCGACTTCGTGGTGATCGAGGTACTTTCGCCAGGCATGTGCGTGGCGATCCGCGAAGGCGAAGAAGAGGCGCTTGGTCTTAATGCTGCGACATGCCCGTAGCAGTTGCATCATCAGCTTTGGGCGCATGTTCGCCATCGACTGAAACATCACGTCGACAAGATGGAACGTCTCATGCCGAGGCACCTCATCTAGCGTCTCGAGAAGCGCCCGCTCCGGCGATGACTGACGCATTGGCCAAAGCCATGGGCTTTCGCCGAGTTCTGGTGAGTTTGCATCCTCGATCGAGAAGTCTGTGTTTTCGACACCCAGCCCCTCGTTGCCGAACAGCGAGCCTTGCCTGTGCACTAGCTCTGCTTCGAGCGCCAACCTGGACAGCCAGGTGGGGACAGTGCCGTGGACGTAGAGCTTTCCGGGTCCCGATAGCCGCAGGTAGTGGCTGTATCCGTGCAGCTCCAGCGCAGTGGTGGCTGCCACATGGAAGCTGTAGTGCATTATCCACTGCGCAGAGAGGACGGGTATCTTCCACTCGCGTTCGGCGTTCGGACGATGCCCACGGGTGAAGGGGCGCCGGTAGAGGCCATGCAGCGGGTGCTCGAGCCAGCCCGAGCGGACGTAGGTGGAGGACAACTGGCGCGATATGTCCCAACGCGTGAGCGTGCGCGTATCCACGAGAAACCCGGGGGGGACGGTCTCGATTAGTCTCTTTAGCTTGTCTTCCTTTTGTCCACTCATGCTTGACATCATAGCATGAACTCAAAGCTACGGCAAAGGCTTGCTTTATCAGATACGAGTTATGTCAAGCGTGAGTGTACCGGATCATCGCTCTACAAAGTGCCCCAGGAAGCCCCATCCGGGCCGCTCTTGAGGCTATCGAGACCTCATAGCCTTCTACCAAGGCATAGGATCAGCAGGCCTCGGGGACGGAGCTTCAGCATCGCCCTGCACGCCCAAAGTACCGTGCGACGGATAGTTCCGAAGCACCAACCGTCCATTACGAGCCGGCGCAGCATCAAAGCTCAACCGAAACCCACTGCCGTCTTTTTCGGGGTAGGCCGACCCAATCCGAATCCAGTGGCTCGCATCTTCGCCAGTTACAACATACACATCGTGGCTGGGCCGTTCATTCTCCTGCGACATATCGTTCTCCTCTTCTCGAGTGTGCTGCGACTTTGAGGATGCGGCAACGCTACATGCCGGTGCATGTCTGCTCACAATTCCTAGGGCGAGCGGCTCTGACGACGATTCGAACGACGGCGCCCTCTCTCTGTCCGCGCCTGAGGCACTTCAAGCGTAGGTGCCAAAAGCGTCCGTTGCTCGAGGCGCTTGTTTGCAGCAATCAGACGCATCTCGTTTTGCAGACCTCGGCGTTCCGATAGCTGCGCTGCTACAAGCGTCTCGCGCTCGATGGTATCGCGCAGTAAGGACTCCGCCAGCTCTCGCTCATTGAGCGCCCGAGTTCGCGCGGCCCTTCCCGTGATGCGATCCCATAGGCCAAGAAGCCCTCGACGGAAGCGTTTTGCTCTTGCTTGAAGCTCCCGCTGCCTTCTGGCGTCTTGTCGCTCATCCAACCTGGCGCGTGCCTGACGGTGCGTGTGGACCATATGGTCGCGGCGGGCGCGCAGACCATCACGAGCGAACGCGAATTCCTGGCGGATGTCAGACTTGAAGTTCTCAATCTTGGCGGCGTGTTTCTCATTCAGTGCGGTAACGACCTCCGCAAGAAGCGGCAAAGAGGAACAGTCTCCCAGCTTGGCCGTCAGGGCGACCGTGTGTACGCCACACCATCGCGACAGCGAATAAACCTTTCCCAGCCAATCGACAGCGACCGGGCGCTCACCAGCCGCTAGATAGTACCCACGCGCTTCCATTGCGCTCCGAAACGCGGGCAAGGAATCTGATATCGCCCAGCAGTCTTGGAAGATCCGCTTTACCTCGGCAGCATCCTGACCTGATCGGAGCGTCTGCTGCCATTCATCTCTGGTAAAATTGAAGGGGTTCCGCTCCGATCTGCGCACGAACCCACGCGGCAATGTCCAATTGTTTTCGAGAAAGAGTTCACGGGACATATCCTGCAGGCGAAGCTTGAAGTGACTGAGAGGCGTCGCCTTCATCGTCGCCGGGTTTATCCGAGACCAGACACAGTGAGCATGACGGCGACCAAACTTCTCGTGAAACACGATTGCCCTCGGATGCCCGATTAGTCCCAATCTCGCCTCAGCGCGTTCGATTGCCCCGATGAAGCTCTCCTTCGAAACACTAGCTTCTGGTGGTGGATTGAAACTCAAGGAGAAAAGGTACTGCTTACAACGCGTGCCCCGGCTGATGGCGAAGGCCTCGCGAAACGCCCCGACCAAGTTCGACGAGACGAAGCCACGTAGGGAGTGAACCTCCACGTGTTCGTTCTGGTCCCTGCGCATCAGGTGGAGCGCGAGATCTTTGCCACCTGCTCGCTGGCTGCCCTTGAGCATCATTGGCCGCGGCCTCGAAGCTTCAGAGCACTGATGAGCAAATCCCTCATTTCCTCGATAGACCCGCAGGCGCTCATGAGCGCATGCACTGTTTCGGCGGACAGTTCGAGGCTGCCGCTCCGAGCGAGGTGCACAAACTCTCGCAGACGCGGTGCCAACTCAGACGAGCCCAGTTGGGCAAGCACACGCGCGTAGTCTTCTGATTGTCCTGACGGTACGCGTCGCGAGGAAGTCTTGGTGGATGTTGGAAATAGGCGGCTCCGGACGTGCGCACTGACGCCCCGATCACCGGCTTCTCGGCGTAGGACGTCGCGCTCTTCCTTGGAAATACGAACAGAAAGGACGACGTTCTCGTCCCCTTGGGGCTTCTCCACCGGCTCTCCACATAAGGATACACCGCCTTACCTCACGGGCTCGGCGGTCCAATATCCTTCGCTACGTGAAGCAACTCGCGCTGGTTGCGCGTCCCCGCAACCAATCCGAGATTGAACAAGAGCCCCGCGAAAGCGGGGCTTTTCGTTTTGCGCCGTGAATCTGTGCACGAGAGCGGCAGCCGACGTGTCCAAGGTTGAAGGTGAACGTTCGTCGGCCGCCGCTCTCTGAACAACTAACTGTTTGGCTTGACGGTGGTTCCCCCCTCAAAGCACGAAGCCCCGCACGACCTTCAGGTGGCGGGGCCCGTTGCAGGGCGGAGGGTCTCTCCGGCCCGTGGTCGCGTCGCTTACTTCACGAGACCAGCGGTCTTGCAGGCGTCGAGCGTCAGCGTCGCCAGGTCGATCTTGGTGGTGCCCTCGGCGGTTTCGGCCGGGGTATCGGGTTCGTCGCTGGTCTCGGCGGTCCCATCGGTCGACGGAGCGGCGCCGTCGTCGTCAGTGTTGCTGGCGCCATCGGCCATGGCAGCTTCTGCCGCCAGAGAATCGCACTGGGCCTGGACCTTGGGCAGGTCCTCGGCAGAAATCTCGGTGCCGTTGATCGAGGTCTGCGCCAGAGCGCCCGATGCAAGCATGGCCAGCGAGAGGGCGGCGGCGGAAACGAGGCTGCGGATCATCATGATTTATCTCCACTATTGTTTTCGTTGAGGCGTGCCGGGCCTGGCGACGAAACGTGGAGCAGTGGAAATGGTTTCCCCGCGACCGGGATCGCTGGTCGCAGGGGAATGCGGCTGGGCGTCAGCGGGCAGCTTTCGCGGCAGCCTCCAGCCACAGCGCAACGGCGACGGCGCCCGGATCCGGGTGGCCGAGGGCACGCTCGCCGATATAGCTGGAGCGGCCGCGGCGTGGGTGCATCGCCGCGGTGCGATCGGCGCCGGAACGGGCGGCCGTGGCTGCGGCGGTGAGCTGCGCGCTGGTGGTGCCGTGGGTCATCGCGGCCGCAGCCGGAATGAGGGCGTCGAGCATGGTGCGGTCGCCAGCGTCGGCGCCGCCCAGCCGCTTGATGGCGTCCGCTCCGGCCGCGAAGGCGCGGGCGAGAGCGGCGCTGTCGTGTCCGCCGTCAGCGACGGCCTGAGAGGCGGCGATGGCGAAGGCGGCGTAGAGCGGGCCTGAGGTGCCGCCGATGCTCTTGCGCAGGGCAAGACCGATCTCGCGCAGCACCGCATCCAGCGGCCGGCCGGTCCAGCCGGGCGACAGCGCAAGCAATGCGTTGGCGCCGCTGGCTAGGGAATGGCCGATATCGCCGTCACCGACGATGCGGTCCATTTCGGTCAGCTCGGTTTCGGCTTCAATGACGGCGCGACAGGCGGTGGTAAGCGCGGCGACGAACTCGGCCGGGGCGGCGGCGCCGGAGCCGGCGGTGGTGTCGGCGCTGAACTCGGGCGCCGGCACGGTGGTGAGTGGATCGAGCGGCAGCCGGCCGTGCGTGCCGGGCCAGACGGGGGCGGCGGTGGGGGCGTCGAGCGCCGTGAGCACGCCGGCGTCTGTGCGGAGGAGGCTCAGCGAAATGCCGGTCATCTCGATGGCGGTGAGGAAAGTGCCGCAATAGCCGCGATCGACGATGATGCCGCGGGCCTTCAGCACCTCGAGCGCGTCGCGGGCGACGATGCTCATTTCCATCTGGGCGGTGCCGCCGAGATTGTTGACCAGCAGGGCGACGTGGTCGCCACGCCTCACGTTGCGATCGGCGAGGATCGTGTCGATCAGGGTTTCGACCACCTGGCGGGCCGGCTGCATGACGACGCGCTGCACACCGGCTTCGCCATGGATACCGAGACCCAGTTCCATCTCGTCGTCGCCGAGCGAGAAGTTGGGCTTGCCCGCCGCGGGAACGGTGCAGGGGGAGAGCGCCACGCCCATCGAGGCGACGGCACCGATCGCCGCCAGCGCCCGGGCTTTGACCTCGCCCAGCGACAAGCCGGCTTCCGCGGCGGCGCCGGCGACCTTGTGGACGAACACCGTGCCGGCAATGCCGCGGCGACCGGCGGTGCGTTCGGCTTTGCCCAGGGCCGAGTCGTCATCGACGATCACCAGTTCGACCGGGATACCGTCGGCGCGGGCCATCTCGGCGGCGAGGCCGAAGTTCAGCCGGTCGCCGGTGTAGTTCTTGACGATGATGAGGATGCCGGCCGGACTGGCGACGGCGCGGAGCGCCGCATAGACCGCATCGGTGCTGGGGGAGGCGAAGACGTCGCCGCTGACCGCGGCGGTGAGCATGCCCTTGCCAATATAGCCGGCATGGGCCGGCTCATGGCCGGCGCCACCGCCGGTGACGATCGCCACCTTGCCGCTCTCGAGGAACTCGGCGAGGTCGGAACGCACCAGAGTGTTCTCGCTGCCGAGCAGCGCCAGCCCCGGATGGAGCATGGCGAGGCCTTCGAGCGACTGGCGAACCAGCGACGGAATGTCGTTAATGAGTTTCTTCATGGCCTCTCTCCCCTGGCGCCGCATCGAAGCGGCGCCGATTCATGCAGCATAATCCTGAGGATGTCTGCATGAACGAAATTAGGGAAGGAGGCTTGAGTACTAGGCCGCGGCGGCCTGCTGGCGCTGCAGCGGGTAGCCGTCGGCCTCGTAGAGGGCGCGGATGGCGGCGCCATCGAAACGGCGTCCATCGGCCTCGAGGAAGGTGCCGATCAGCCAGGCAGCGGGGCGGTCCTCGACGATGTACTGGATGGCCTCGGCGGCCGTCTTGAAGCGGCGGTACTGCTCGCGGGCCGATTTGGCGTAGCGGCGGCTGGGATAGAGCTCGGCGGAGGCGGTGTAGTTGAAGGTCTCCACGTTGTGTCCTTTCGGGCGCTGGGGCCGCGGGCGCGGCCAATGGGTTTGCGTTGCAGCGGGTAATCGCCGCTCCGGTAGAGGCGTTCGAGGGCGCTGCCGGCATAGACGCGGTCACCGACCCGGAGGCGGGCGCCGCGCAGGCTGACGGGCGCAACTTCCTCGAAGGCGAAGCGCAAGGCGTGTGCCGCGACCCGGAAAGCCCGAGGGCCATGGGCCGTGGCAGTTTGCCAGTCGCGACCGAGATAGAGCTCGGCGCGAGCCTGGTAGTTCAGATGTGTCATGTGTTCTCTTGTGGGCCCGTCATCAGCAGATGCGGGGCCTCTCGTTGAAACGCCTCGACCACGAAGCGGGAGGCGTATGCCGGGCCTGCCCGATCGGCGGGCCCGGCGGATCGATCAGGCGAGTTGCAGGTTGGTCGCCGACAGCTTGCCGTCGCGGCCGCTCTGCAGGTCATAGGTAACCTGCTGGCCTTCGGCGAGGCCGGAGATGCCGGCTGCTTCCAGCGCAGTGGCGTGGACGAACGCGTCCTTGGTGCCATCGCTCGGAGCAATGAAGCCGAAGCCTTTGGTGGAGTTATAGAATTTTACTGTGCCGTTGATCATGACGGATACTTTCGATTGTGAGGGGACGCCCAGTGGCGAACGCACTCGTTCCTCCGGCGCAACACGCGGCGGCGGTCTAGACGTTCGCAATTCAGGGGAACCAAACAACCGGCAAGCCGGAAGATCAGAAGCCAAAGATGGCCGTAACGTATGGCGGCTATATAGGGATGAATTGCGCCGATAACAAGGTGGGCGCGGGAACGGGCCCGTTCGCACCCCCCTCCTCTTGATGGGGGGATGGGGGCGGGGGTCCATCGGCGGTCACCGAACCACCCCCTCAATCCCTCCCCTCAAGGGAAGCGGCGACTGCGAGGCCGGAACTAGAACGTCACCGCGCGCAGCCGGGCGTTGTGGATATGGGTTTCCATGGCCAGTTCTGCCTTGGCGCGGTCGCGTTTCAGCAGTGCGTCGATGATGTCGAGGTGGTCGGCCAGCGCCGGGGCGAGCACCACCGGGTTCAGCCGGATGCGGTCAAGCTGGATCATGCGGACGCGGATGGCATTGATCGAATAGGCCTGGATCAGGATCTCGTTGCCGGTGGCGCCAATGAGGAAATCGTGGAAGTCGGAGTCGATCTTCTGGGCTTCGTCGAGCAGGGCGCCGCTGATGCCGCCGCTGCTGGCGCGCTCGAGAATCGAGGCGTGCAGCGCGCGTTGCTGCTGCAGGGCTTCGTCGCTGACATGTTCGATAGCGTAAATGGTCGCCTCGCGCTCGTAGGCGAGGCGCATCTGGTAGGATTCGCGGATCATGCGGAGATCGACGGTGGTGATCTGGATGCCGCGCTGCGGCAGCACGGCAAGCAGGTTTTCCGCCTCGAGCCGTGGCAGCAGCTCGCGCAGGGCGCCCAGCGAAATGCCGAGCTTTGATACCAGATCGCGTTGCGACAGGTTCTGGCCAGGCTGGATCTGGCCGGCAAGCAGCAGGCGCTGGAAGCGCTGGTAGGCGGTCTGACGGTTGAGCGTGTTGTCGGCGCCGGCCGTGGTCCGTTGCCGACGCACCGTGCGCCGCGCCGGGGCGGTCAGGACCTTGGTCGACATACGCGTTTCCTCCTTCGCGCTTCTTTTGAGCGTTAACTCAATCCGTCTCGCCTGGGAATTGGAATTGGCTCTGCCGGAACTCGCCAATGAGGGCGGTGACGTCAGCGTCCGGCAGCGGCAGCAACGGCTCGAGCGGCCGCATCCAGGCGGCGTCGCCGCTGATCCGTGCCTTCACCGCTTTCAACGCGATGATGCCGCCATGGTCGTCGACGGCGACGATGCGTTTTGCGGCCCGGTCGCGCAGACCCTGGGCCGCCGGGCCGGCGGGGTCGGCAAAGAACTGGCAGAGCTCGATGGCGTTGACGTTGGGCAGGCCGCCGATCATGCCGGCGCCGCCGGCAGCGAGCAGGTCGGGCAGCACCCGGTCATCGCCGGTGAAGATGCGGAGATTGGGGAAGGTCTTGGCCAGCATCAGCGTGTGGGCGCGGTCGCCGGTCGAATCCTTGATGCCGACGATGCGCTTGCCGTGCCGGGCAACGAGCCGCTGCACCAGCTCGACGCCGTAGCCAACCTTGGTCATCGCCGGGATGTGATAGAGCACGACGTCGAGCGGAAAGGTGCCGCCGAAACGGTTGGCGGCGGCCTCGAAGAAGGCGGCGATGCCGTCCTGGCTGGTGGCGCCGTAATAGAACGGCGGAGCGATCAGCACGGCGCGACAGCCGAGATCGGCGGCTGCGGCGATGGTCGCCACCGCATCATCGAGCGCAGCGCTCATCGAGGCCGGGATCAGCCGGTCCATCGGCACGCCGGCCTGCTGCAGTGCGGCCAGCGCCGCCCGCTTCTCGCGTACCGAAAACGAGGCCCCCTCGCCGGTCGAACCGAAGGGCGAAATGTAGCTGCAGCCGGCGGCGAACAGCCAGTCGAAATGCGACTTAAGTCGCGAGATATCGATACTTCCGGTGTCAGTGACAGGCGTCAGCGAGGCGGCGACGATGCCGCCGAGAGCCCCGGAATTGCTGGCTTTAGAGGCGGCTATGAGTTCTTGTGTCACTGATACAATCACCAGATGGAGTAGTTGTTCAATCTATGTGTTTACACGAGCCGGATTCTGTTGCAAGGTCAATCCATCGGCGAGGGATGACGGCGGCGTAACGCCACCACGCTAGCCGGTAGGACGTGCATGCTGGGAGGGCGCCGTTGGCCGAACTGCAACTTCAGAATGTCTCGAAGACCTACGGGACGTTCGAGGCGGTAAAGGATGTGTCGCTCGCCATCGAGGATGGCGAGTTCGCCGTCTTTGTCGGCCCGTCCGGCTGCGGTAAGTCGACCCTCTTGCGCCTGATCGCCGGGCTCGATCCGGTCAGCGGCGGTACCGTCGCCATCGGCGACAAGGACATGACGGCACGGCAGGCCGGCGAGCGGCCGGTGGCCATGGTGTTCCAGTCCTATGCACTCTACCCGCATATGAGCGTGTTCGAAAACATCGCCTTTCCGCTGCAGATGGAGAGGCGCTCGAAGGCCGAGATTCGAGACGAGGTGGCCAAGGCCGCGGCGACCGTGCAACTGACGACGCGGCTGCAGGACAAGCCGGCGAAACTCTCTGGCGGTCAGCGGCAGCGCGTGGCGATCGCTCGCGCCATCGTCCGCAAGCCCGAAATCTTCCTGATGGACGAGCCGCTGTCGAACCTCGACGCGGCGCTGCGCATGGAGATGCGCTCGGAGCTGACGCAACTGCACAAGCGGCTCGGCTCCACCATGGTCTATGTCACGCACGACCAGCTCGAAGCCATGACCATGGCCGACCGCATCGTGGTGCTCAATGCCGGCAAGGTCGAGCAGGTCGGCAAGCCGATGGAGCTCTATCACCGGCCGGCCAACCTGTTCGTTGCCGGCTTTATCGGCAGCCCGCCGATGAACTTTCTGGCCGCGAAGGTGACGGGACACGAAGGCGAAAACGTGCTGCTCGAGGTGCCCGGGGTCGGGCAGCTGGCGCTGGCGGGCGTCGCCTCCGGCTTCGCGATCGGTGGCGACGCAACGATCGGCATCCGGCCCGAAGCAATCACGACTGTTGCGCCGACAGAACCGGCGCTGACGCTCAGCATCACCCCGCGCACCGTCGAGCGGTTGGGACTCCACACCATCGTCTATGGCGAGTTGGGCGGCCGGATGATCACCGCCCTGTTCAATGGCGACCCGGCAATCGCTGCCGATGCGCCGCTCGGCATCCATGTGCCGCTGAAGCAGATCCACCTGTTCGACGCCGCGGGCGAAGCCCGCGGACACCGCGACTGATTTCACCGCTCGCCCCGGAGGAGGAGGACCATGCCTCCGCTGGCGCGCTCACAAGGGAGTAACGAGATGACCTTCAAATCCAACCGCCGGCAGTTCCTGTTCGGCGCCGCCGCCAGCACGCTGGCCATCACCGCCGCCGGCGGCGTCGGCCGCGCCTTCGCGCAGGATCAGCAACTGGTGTTCTGGTCGCAGCTTGCCGGCAGCAAGAAGGCAGCGGGCGAAGCACTGGAAGCGGCGTTCAAGACGGCGCATCCGGAAATCGCACTCAATTCGAGCCTGTTCGCCGAGCCGAGCCAGCTCAACGAGAAGATCCTCACCGCCATCAACGGCAATACGGCGCCGGACCTGTTCATCCAGCACTGGGACTACACGCTCACCTATTCGACCGGCGACAAGCTGGCCGACCTCAAGGCGGGCCTCGCCAACGTGAACTTCGACGATCTCGACGGCTCGCTCCTCGCCTATGGCAATATCGGCGGCCAACAGGTGTCGGTGCCGCTTTACGGCACGTCGCGCGGCCTCGGCGTCAACCGCAAATATGTGACGGAAGCCGGGCTCGATGCCGAAAAGGGGCCGCAGAACTGGGCCGAGCTGCGCGAGTGGGCCAAAGCGCTCACCAAGCGGCAGGAGAGCGGCCTGCTCGAAGTCGCCGGTCTCAGCATGTTCCACAACGATCTCGAGACCTGGGAAATCTTCACCCTGCTGCTGCAGGGCGCCGGCGGCACGCTGTTCAATGACGACCTGACGGCCCCGGCCTTCGGTGGCCCCGAGGGCCTCGCGGCGGTCAACTTCATGTTCGAGCTGCTGCACACCGACAAGGTCACCGATCTCGGCTTCGGCCTCGGGCCAGGCGGCTCGGCGAGCCCGATGAACCAGGGCCGCGCGGCGATGATCATTGCCGGCAACTACTCGACCAACAATGCGCTGAAGGCCGGCATCGAGTTCGACGTGCTGCCGATCCCGATGAAGGATGGTGGCTTCACCTCGCTGGTGGATCCGTTCAGCTTCGCCGTCACCAAGGCCTCGCCGAACCAGGAAGCGGCGCTGAGCTTCGTCGAGTTCGCACTGACGCACGAGCAGCAGGTGGCGTTCGCATTGGCTTCCAAGAACGTGCCGGTGCTGAAGGCGGCGCAGCAGGATCCGGCGGTGCAGGCCGATCCCTTCCTCGCCAAGTTCGTCAAGACTGCGAGCTTTGCACCACCCAAGGCGGCCGCCATCCCGGCCTTCTCGCGCATGGTGACGATCATCGCCCGCGCCGTGCAGGAGACGCTGTTCAAGCGCGTCACCGCCGAGGAAGCGCTGAAGGCCGCCGAGGCCGAGGTGATCGCGGTTCTCGGCCGCTAAGGAGGGATTATGGCGCTGCAATCGAGCACGGCTCTGGCCCGACGGCCACAAAGCTTCACGCAGAACTGGAGCGCCTATGCCTTCCTGACGCCGGCCCTGATCATCCTGTTTCTGTCGCTGCTGCTCCCCGCGGCAGCGACAGTGGTGATGAGCCTCACCGACATCTCGTTCCTGAGGCCGACCAACTTCGTCTGGTTCGACAACTACGTCAAACTGGTGTCGGACGGCCGCTTCCGCCAGGCGGTGGGCAACACCGCCTACTATACCGTGGGGGTGACGCTGCCAACCATGGCGCTGGGACTGCTCGCGGCGGTGGCGCTCAACGGCAAGTTGCGCGGTCGCATCGTCTTTCGCACCATTTTCTACCTGCCGGTGCTCACCTCGCTGATCGCCGCGGCGGTGGTGTGGATGTATGTCTATGAACCCTATTCGGGCCCGATCAACGGGACGCTGACCCAGCTCGGGCTGCCGCCACAGCCATGGCTGCAGAGCCCGAACCTCGCGATGACCTCGCTGATCGTCATGGCGATCTGGCGCGACTTCGGCACCGCGATGATCATTTATCTCGCCGGCTTGCAGGATATCCCCAGGGACATCTACGAGGCGGCGCGGCTCGATGGGGCCAAGACCAAGGACATCTTCTTTCGCATCACCGTGCCGATGCTCAGCAACGTCACCTTCTACCTGATGATCATCCTGATCGTGCAGACCTTCCAGGTGTTCGGCGCGATCTATGTGATGACCAATGGCGGGCCGCTCGGCTCCACCGAAACCATCGTGTTCCAGATGTACCAGACCGCCTTCGGCTACACCGAGTTCGGCTATGCGGCGGCGATGTCGACCGTGCTGTTCCTCGCGATCCTCTTGTTCTCGATCATCGGCACCAAGATCATACGGCGGGGTGAGTCATGAGCGAGATCGCGCAGACCACGGCACCGGCCGTTCCCGCCATGTCCTTCCAGCAACGCTGGTGGCCGCTGGCCGAGCGGGCGATCGGCTATGGCCTCCTGATCTTTGCGGCGCTTGCGACGATCACGCCGTTCCTGTGGATGGTGTCGACCTCGTTCAAGACCGATGCCGAGACCTTCCAGTTTCCGCCCAACTTCATCCCCAACAGCCTCGTCTGGCAGAACTATATCGACGCCATTGCCGGGCCGGATACCGGGCGGCAGCTGATCAACAGCCTGGTGTTCGCGCTCGGCTCGACCGCCTCCAACATGGTGTTCTGCGCGCTTGCCGGCTACGCCCTGGCGCGCATGCAGTTCAAGGGCAAGAACCTGATCTTCGCGCTGGTGGTCGGCCTCTTGATGGTGCCGGCGCAGAGCCAGATCGTGCCGGTATTCCTGATCGTGCAGCGCATCCCCTTTGCCGGCGGCAATGACTGGCTGGGCAATGGCGGCACCGGGCTGCTGAACACCTATTGGGGGATGATCCTCCCCACCGCGGCGACGCCGTTCGGCATCTTCATGATGCGGCAGTTCTTCTCGCGCATCCCCGTCGAGTACGAGGAATCGGCGCGGCTCGATGGCGCCAAGACCTTCACCATCTTCTGGCGCATCCTGTTGCCGCTGGCGCGGCCGGCCATGGCAGTGCTGGGGGTGCTGAGCTTTCAGAGCGCCTGGAACGACTTCATCTGGCCGCTGATCCTCACCTCGCAGCGCGAGATGGCGACACTGCAGATCGGGTTGCAGTTGTTGCAGAGCGGCCCCGATGCGCGCTGGAACGTGGTGATGGCGATGGCGACGCTCATCACCCTGCCGGTGATCATCGTCTTCCTGTTCGCGCAGCGCTACGTCATCGACGGCGCAGTCACCAGCGGCGTCAAGGGCTGACGCTTCCCCCACCCATTTGCGAGCCGGCTCGCTCACTATGACCCTTGGGGCCCGACGGAGATTTGACCATGACCCAGCACCTCGAAATCTACCGCAAGGCGGGCGAGTTCGTCGCCTGGCCGGCCAATTACGGCATGTGGATCTGGGGCGACGAAGTGGTGGTGGTCTTCTCGCAGGGGTTTCGAGGGGAACAGGAGAGCCTCCATGCGCGCGACAAGACACGGCCGTTCATCGGCCGGCAGGCGCGCAGCTTCGATGGCGGGCTGACCTGGGTTGACGAGCCGTTCACCGGCACGATCCCGGGTGGCACGTCGCTGTCGGGCGACGAGCACGTGATCGAGGCGCTGCAGAGCCAACCCAATATCGTGGTCGAGCGCGATATTCCGGCGCTCGACCAGCCGATCGATTTCACCGACCCCGAGACCATCGTGATGTGCGCCCGCACCGGGCTCGATCGCGGGTCGATCAGCTGGTTCTATGTCAGCCGTGACCGCGCCAGAAGCTGGCAGGGTCCGTATCGGCTGGGGGATTTCGGCCTGCCGGGAGTGTCGGCGCGCACCGATATCGTGCCGCTCGGCCAGCATGACGCGCTGTTCCTGCTCACGGCGGTGAAGGCTAATGGCGACGAGGGCCAGGTCTTTGCGGCGCGCACCCGCGATGGCGGCAAGAGCTTTGCGTTCGAGAGCTTTGTCGGCGACGAGCCGGAGGGCTTTGCCATCATGCCGGCGTCGCTGCGGCTGCCCGGTGGTGACATCCTCACTTTCGTCCGCTGTGCGGCGCCGCGCGGGCCTGAGCGCCGGGCGTGGATCGACCTCTATCGCTCGAGCGACGCGGGCAAGAGCTGGCGGCATGTCGGCACCCCCGTGCCGCGCGTCGGCCATAACAGCAACCCGCCCACCATCAATCGCCTGACCGATGGCCGACTGGTGCTGGTCTATGGCTATCGCGACGCGCCCTATGGCATGCGCGCCAGGGTCAGCAGCGACGAGGGCGAGACCTGGAGTGACGATATCGTCTTGCGCGACGATGGCGGGGTGGCCGATCTCGGCTACCCGCGCACCGTGGTGCGTCCCGATGGGAAGCTGCTGACGGCGTACTATTACAATTACGGGGCGGACACGGATCGCTTCATCGGGGCAACGCTGTTTGCAGTGTAGTTTCGACTTGTCCCCAAACGGTGTGCTTGGCGCCCCTCACCCCCCGCCCTCTCCCCAGAGGGGCGAGGGGGCGATAGGGGCACCGCCGGTGCAAAGTGCGTCCCCTCGCCCCTCTGGGGAGAGGGTTAGGGCGAGGGGCGCCAAGCACTCTGAACTATCGATCCGGGATCGCCGCCACCAGCCGCTCGGTGATGATATCGGGCGCCGTGATGGCCGAGCCGCAGACCACGGCGAAGGCGCCACGCTGGAACGAGGCGGCGACGTGCTCGGGGGTCCAGATGCCGCCTTCGACCACCAGCGGCACGTCGAGCGCCGCGACGATCTCGGACACCAGATCGAAGGGCGGGCGGGCCACGCCCTCGGAAAGCGCGGTATGGCCGACCATGGTGGTGGCGATGAGGTCGGCGCCCTCGGCGGCGGCCTGGCGCGCTTCGTCGAGGGTCGCGATATCGGCCATCACCAGCTTCCCGAGGCGGTGGGCGGTGGCGGCGATCTGGGCAAAACTCTCGCCCGGCCGGGTGCCCGACGTGGCCTGGATGGCGACGATGTCGGCGCCCGCTGCACACAGCGCCTCGGCGTCGGCGCTGGAGGTGGTGATATAGTTGTCGAAGCCTTCGCGGGTGTCCTTGACGATGCCGATGATCGGCAGGCTGGTGCGCGGCCGCAGCAGGCCGACGACATCGGCGCCGTTGAGGCGGAAGCCGCCGGCGCCGCCGAGTTCGGCCGTTTCGGCGAGCAGCGCCAGGATATCCGGCCGCCGGCGCAGCGGGCTTTTCGGGTTCATCGCCTGCGAGGAAACGATCAGCCGGCGCTCGAGGCGCTGGAGCAGGGTAGGGCTAGTCACGAGAGATCCCCGGCGATGGTGAAGTCGACTTCGAAGCTGCGGTGCCAGGGGAAGCGGACCTGGGTGATGCCGAGGTCGTCCCGCCCGGTGAGGCGCTTCAGGGTGGTGTCGAGGGCGGCGCCGATGCTGGTTTCGGCCGCTGCCTCCTCAGTTCGGTTCGGGAAGGTGTAGACCCCGGCGTTCAGCGGCCGGCGAGCATCGGTCATATAGGCAAAATCCTCGATCAGCCGGTGCAGCAGCACGCGGCGGGCGGCAGCAGGATCGAGCGTACCGGCGGCGCGGCCGATCTGGATCGCCGCTGCCGCGGCGACGACCGAGCCGAGCGCATTGCCGGCGGTGTTCCAGCCGCCATAGGCGACGAGCCGGAGCAGGATGCCGCGGCGATGCAGTTGTTCGATCAGCAGCGGATCGGCGCCGTTCGAGTAGCGGAGGTCTGCAAGCGCTACCTCGCGGCCGGCGGCCAGCAGGTTGGCGATGAGGTCGGCGGTCTTGCTGGCCTCGGCGGCATCCTCGGCATCGAAGATAGACTGGGCGCCGTCGTGTCCGTTACCGGACTTTTCGACCACCATGCCGCAATGGTCGCGACGCCTGGGATCGGGTGCGTGGACGACGAGCGCCATGGCCCCGGGGTCGGTGACCGTCACCGAGCCCGAGGCGCGGAGCTGGCGATCGACCGCCTCATGCATCGGGCTGTTCTCGTATTTGGCGATGCGCTGCATGCCCGGCGGATCGGCGCATTCGACAGTGAAGCGCGGGGTGATGCCGAGGCGGGCGCCGAGCTGGCGCGCCACCAGCACGGCCGCCACTTCGTCGGCGCCCGGGTACATCAGCACCTCGCCCGCTATCGGCAGGACCTTGGACCACTGCTTCAGCCACACCTGCTCGGCCGAGCCGGCCGAATGTTCGGCGGTGTCGTCGGCGGTGATCAGCAGCGGGTCGATGACTCCTTCGGAGGCGAGTGCGATGGCTTCGAGGTTGACGTGATGGTTGCTCAGCCGCCGGCGTTCGAAATCGGCGACGATTTCGCCGGGGAGCGCAGCGCGAAGGACAGCAAGCGCCTCGGCATTTCCGGCATGGCGGGCGCCAAGGGTTTCGAGCAGGTCGCGGTGGTGCAGCGCGCCCAGCTTATGCAACTCCATGCCGTGCCGGGCCCAGTAATCGGGTTCTTCCTGCGGGTTGTAGGAGTTGGAGGCGCGCATCACCAGCGACACGGCGCAGAGCGGCAAGTCCGGGTGGCTGGCGTGGAGGCGGCGCAGCACCTCGAGCCGGGTGAGGGCATCGAGTGTGCTGTCGGTAGTGGTGCGGGCAGCGATCAGGCCGCCATAGCAGAGCATATCGAGCGATGCGATCACCGCATCGGTGCTGGGCGCGGTGCTTTCGAGCCAGCGGCCGAGGCGCTCGGCATTGCCGGGCTGGCGCAGCTGGGGCAGCAGTTCGGCGGGCGGCAGCACCAGGGTGGCGCCGGCAATGGCGGCGATCCCGGCGACGAGGCCGATATTGACCGGACGCTCGTCGAGGGGAAGGAACGCGAGGGAGAGGGCGCGCTGGTCGGTCGTCAATTGGTGTCTCTGGTACTGCGGAAGATGACGAAATCGTAGGAGTAGCGGTCGGCGCGATAGACGCTTTCGGCATACTCGATGCGCTGGTTCTTGATATCATAGGCGACGCGCAGCACCTTGAAGGCGGGCGAGAACTCGGGAACACCGAGGAGCTTGGCGAGCGGCGGATCGAGCACGGTGGCGTGGATCGACTGCTCGGCCTTTTCGATCTTCAGGTGATAGGTCTCGGTCAGCATCTGGTAGAGCGAACCGGTGATGCCGCGCGCTGCGAGGCCGGGCGCGAGCTTGGCCGGCACATAGGTGTTCTCGATACACATCGGCTCGCCGTCGGCGGTGCGGACGCGCGAGATATGGGCGACGAGATCGCGCGGGCTCAGCGCCAGCCGCGCCCCGATCTCGGCACCGGCTGGGATTTCCTCGACGACCGTATCGAGCGAACCGGGAACGAGGCCGCGCGCCCGCATGTCCTGGGTGAACGAGGTCAGCTCCACCGACTTGGCGATGCGCGGCTCGGAGACGAAGGTGCCAGCGCCCTGGGTGCGGTAGACCCGGCCTTCGTAACCGAGCTGGTCGAGGGCGCGCCGCACCGTCAGGCGGGTGACGCCGAAGGTCTCGGCCAGGTCGCGCTCGGTGGGCAGCTTTTCGTGCGGCTGCAGCTCGCCCTCGATCAGGCCGAGCAGATAGCTCCGCAACTGGGCGCCCTTGGTGCCCACGCGACCGTTTCCGGTGGTCTCAGCCATGAATCGGATTTCCTCCCACTTGGAGCAGGAGTGCGTTTCGTTGAATCGCACTCCAAGTCCTTGTTTGTCGTCACGAGATCGAACCGGAAAGGTCCGCAACCTTTCCTGATCTCGCTCTAGCGCGCATCAAAGCACAGCTTCCAATCGGTCGGCAAGTGAGTGGTATACTCCAATTGTGCCTGAATGCGTGCATTTCAACTCGAATGTGACGCCGTGTTGACGAGCTTTCAAAAATTGGGCTACACCATTTGACGGCATGTAGCCAAGGGAGAATTCAGGATGGAGCGGAAAGCTCAAGCTCGTGCGGCGCATGCCGCGATGTCGACGGCGCTCGGCGCGGTCATGATGTTCGGCGCGGTCGCCGGCGCCTATGCGCAGGACAAGACCGAGATCACCTTCTCGTATCTGTGGGGCGGCGCCGAGGGCGCGGCGCTCGAACAGATCATCACCGATTTCAACGCCAGCCAGGACAAGATCGTGGTCAAGGGCGTGTCGAGCCCCGACATGACCAAGCAGCTGGCCTCGATGTCGAGCGCCAAGGGCGCCTTCGACATCTCCGACAATTTCGCCTCGAACATCGCCTCGTGGTCGAACCAGGGCATCCTGTTGCCGCTGGACGAATTCGGCCTCGATACCTCGGATTTCCCCGAGAGCATCATGAAGCAGCTGGTGGTCGACGGGACGCTCTACTCGGTGCCGATCGCCACGCACAATTTCCAGCTGGTCTACAACAAGAAGCTGCTCGATGAAGCCGGCGTCACCCCGCCGACTTCGATGGCCGAGCTCGCCGACGCCATCAAGAAGCTGACCAAGGTGGATGCCGAGGGCAATGTCACCCAGCTCGGCCTCGGGCTCACCGACATTTCGGCCGGCCTGAAGACGCTCGGCTATGCACATGGCGGCGACTGGAACCGCGACGGCAAGCCGACGCCGACCGATCCGGGGTTCGTCGAAGGCGTGAAGTTCTACTTCGACAACGTGGTGGCGCCGGTGACCCCCGCGGCCTACAACAAGTTCGTCGCTGGCTTCGGCCCCTACATGTCGGACCAGGACTCGTTCAAGCAGGGCAAGATTGCCATGGTGTTCGAAGGCGAGTGGCGGTCGAAGTTCAATACCGAAGCCGGGATGGACTGGGGCGTGGTGCCGGTGCCGGGCAAGACGCCGGAGCTCAACGGCTCGACCTGGGCGGACGTCTCGACGCTGTTCATTCCGACCAATACGCCGAACAAGGAAGCGGCGGGCGAGTTCCTCAAGTACCTGATCAGCCCGCCGGCGATGGAAAAGTTCAGCCACGTGCTGGCGAACCTGCCGGGCCGCCTGTCGCTGGTCGACAGCGCCACCTATGACGACCTGCCGAACTTCAAGGTGTGGCTCGACGCGCTGAAGAACCCCAATACGCATGGCCTGCCGCCGGCGCTCTACATGGCCGAATACAATGCCGACCTCGCGTCCGCATTCGACTCGGTGCTGCAGGGCGCACAGACTCCGGAAGCGGCGCTCCAGGCCGTTGCCGACCGTACCGGCTCCTACTCGCAGTAAGACCGTTGTCAGTAGCGCGTTCGAGACAGAGCGAACCGACCGGCCGGGCCCTTCTCAAGGGCCTGGCCTTCGCCTCGCCATTCATCATCGGCTTCCTGGTGCTCTACCTGTGGCCGATCCTTGCCTCGGGCTATTACAGCCTCACCGATTTCAGCCTGTTCAAGGCGCCCAAATGGGTGGGGCTCGCCAATTACGAGCGGATGATCTCGGACGCCAAGTTCTGGAAGAGCCTCTACAACACGCTGTTCTTCACCTTTGTCGGCGTGCCGGTGGATATCGCCATCTCGATCGCCGGAGCCCACATCCTCAACCAGAAGCTCAAGGGCCAGCCGCTGTGGCGGGCGCTGGTTTACCTGCCGTCGATCGTCCCGGCCGTGGCCGCAGGCTTTCTCTGGCGCTGGCTGCTCAACGCGCAGTATGGTTTCGTCAACGAGATCCTGCGCTGGTTCCGTATCCCGCAGCCCAACTGGCTGCTCGATGCCAGCTGGGGCGGCATCTCGGTGATCGTCCTGATGCTGTGGACGGTGGGCGGCACCATGCTGATCTACCTCGCGGCATTGAAGAATGTGCCGCAGGAGCTCTACGAGGCCGCCGAACTGGATGGGGCAGGGCCGCTGCGCCGGTTCTGGCACATCACCTGGCCGATGATCTCGCCGGTGACGCTGTTCCAGGTGATCGTCCTGATCATCGCCTTCCTGCAGGTGTTCACCCAGCCGTTCGTCCTGTCGAAGGATCCGGGGCTCGGCACGCAGACCGCGACCGGGCCGGGCGACTCGATGCTGAGCTACTCGATCTACCTGTTCCAGAACGGCTTCACCTTTTTGAAGATGGGCTACGCCTCGGCGATGGCCTGGGTGCTGCTGTTCGTGACGCTGGGCATTACCCTGCTGATCCTGTGGTCGGCCAAGAAGTGGGTGTTCTATGACAACCGCTGAGTATCAGGGCGCCGCGCTGGGCGAGCGCGTGCCGGTCGGCGGCCGCTTCGGCTGGCTGATGACCATCTACCGCTATGCGCTGGTGCTGCTCCTCGCCGGGGTGTTCGTCTTTCCGTTCGTCGTCATGCTGACCACGGCGTTCAAGGTCTCGGACGAAATCTTCATGGCGCCGCCGGAGCTGTTGCCGCGCAGCTGGACGCTCGAGCATTTCGTCGGGGCGCTGACGCAGATCCCGTTCTTCCGGTTCCTCCTCAATACCGTGGTGATCGCCGGCCTCAGCGTGCTCGGCACGGTGCTGGTATCGCCGCTCGTCGCCTACTCGTTGTCGAAGCTGCGCTGGAAGGGGCGGAACCTGCTCTTCATCATGGTGCTCGCCACCATGATGTTGCCGCCGCAGGTGACGCTCATTCCGATCTACATGATGTGGAACAAGGT
The DNA here is from genome assembly GCF_035944845.1 of Devosia sp. GTDB lineage: Bacteria > Pseudomonadota > Alphaproteobacteria > Rhizobiales > Devosiaceae > Devosia_A. The sequence goes on from NZ_DASZAW010000091.1 coordinate 79,580, forward strand.
CGGCCTTACCGGGACCATCCTGCCGCTGGTGATCCCGGCCTTTCTCGGAACGCCGTTCTTCATCTTCCTGATCCGGCAGTTCCTCTTGAGCGTGCCGGACGAGCTGATCGAGGCGGCCAAGGTCGATGGCGCGTCGGAGTTCCGCATCTACTGGTCGATCGTGCTGCCCATCGCGCGGCCGGCGCTGATCACCTCGGCGGTGTTCCAGTTCGTCTGGGCCTGGACGGATTTCCTCTATCCGCTGATCTATCTCAACGAGGAGGAGAGCTACACGCTGTCGATCGGGCTCTACTCATTCCTTGGCCAGCATGGCGTGCAATGGGGACCGCTGATGGCGTCATGCGTGCTGTTCACGCTGCCGGCCTTCCTGATCTTCCTGGTGTTCCAGCGCTACTTCATCGGCGGCATCGCCACCGGTGCGCTGAAGTGAGCGAGGTGGTCCTCGCCGTCGATATCGGCGGCACCAAGATCCTTGTCGGGCTGGTCGATGCCCAAGGCACCATCGTTACGAGCCGGCAGGTTTCGACCCCGGCGCGCCAGGGGGCAGAAGCGATCATCGCTGCTGTCGCCACATTGGCGAAGGAAGTCCTGGCGGACGCACCGTCGTCAGTCAGCCGCTGCGGCGTCGGCACCGCCGGTGTCGTCGGCGAGCAGGGCGAAATCACCTCGGCCACCGATCATCTCAGCGGCTGGGCGGGAACGCAGTTGCAGCAGCGGCTCAGCGAAGAACTGGGCATGCCGGTGACGGTGCTCAACGACGTGCAAGCATCGGGGCTCTGCGAGGGCGTGCTCGGCGCCGCCCGCGGCAAGCGCTCGGCGCTGATCGTGGCGCTCGGCACCGGGGTCGGCGGTTCGCTGGTGCGGAACGGCCAGGTTGAGCGTGGCGCCTATGGTATTGCCGGCAGTGTCGGCCATCACCTGTCGCCATTGCGGCAGGGCCGACCATGCCCCTGCGGCGGCACCGACCATCTCGAGGCCTATGCCAGCGGTACGGCGATGGAGATCGAGTACGCGCGGCGTACCGGGCAGCAGCGGATCCTGCGCGAGATCGCGGCCCTGGCCGAGGCGGACGATGCCGAGGCGCAGTCGGTGATTGCCGAAGCAGCCGAGGCACTCGGCGCGGTGCTCGGCAGCGCCAACAATGTGGTCGATGCCGAGATCATCGTGGTGGCCGGCGGCGTGCTGGCGCTGGGCGACCGGCTGCTTGCGCCCGCCCGAGTTGCGGCGCGGCGCGAGGCATTGGGGCTGTCGAAGGCGGTCGAGATCGTGCCGGCGAAGTTCGGGCCGACGGCGTGTTTGATCGGCGCGGCACTGGCGGCATTCGCCTCCTGTTGAGGTCGAGCACCGGATCACCTCTCCCTTGGGGGAGAGGTCGACGCGAAGCGTCGGGTGAGGGGGCCTTTCCCACGCTCGGTGTTTGCGGCAAGGCCCCCTCACCCCAACCCTCTCCCCCAAGGGCTACGACATGCACACATCGTTGTTGAAGAGAGGGTTTCGGTCTGATTCCCTGGCCTTTGCATAGGAGGGCGGGATGGAGTTGGGACTGGGCCATTTCGGGGATTCGCGCCTCGAAAAAGGGGGATCTTTCTTCTG